>NZ_CALPCN010000004.1 GCF_943193045.1 Pumilibacter muris
CAACTTCGTTGCTCGGCTGAGGACCGCTTCGATACGCCTCCGTATTTTGTTTGTTTTGTTTTCATGTTTCGCGTTTATAGGCTACGCGTTTGGGTCGGCGTTCGCAACTTCGTTGCTCGGCTGAAGACCGCTCCGTATTGTCGCCACATAAGAGGCTATATAAGTATAACTTATTCGCTGACGAAAGTCAATTCTATTTATCTTTTAAAAACGAAAATATGCTATATGGCGAACGTTATTGCAAAGGGGGTTCGCGCGGCGGAGCGAACGAATTTTTTTCGCAAGGTTCGCTCTCCCCTTTTTCATGTTCAAAAGCAAAATCTTCCGTTTGAGCGGCAGCCTTTTCAGCGCTCAACCCGAGACGGGAAAACAACTTGCCTTTGCTCAAAAAGTCGGCGAACACAACAGCCGCGAATACCGCCACTCCCGCAACGGTAATCATTAAATCTTCCATAGTGTCTTTCATGGGCGATTTGCCTAAGGCTAACGACTCTTGAACGCGTTGGGCGTCGCCGTCGAACAGACGGTCGGTGATATATTCCACAATTTCCCACAGCGCGCCCAAAGCAAGCGCCACGCTTAAAGCCAAAAATACCAGCCAAACGGGATTTAAACGTATTTTGCCGCTGTCCGCCATAAACCAAAACACTATAAGCGCGGCGTTAAATCCGAAGTAACCGTGACACAGCAAATCCCACCATTTAAAAGTGTCGTAAAACTTTAAAACGGTACCCAAATGCGCGGCGCACGCGAGGTGCACGCAAACTGTTACGCAAATAGCAAGCGGAATTTTTTTACCCGTAAGCAAATAATACAGCGGAAATAAAAGCGGCGCAAGCGAAGTTGCGAGAGCCGCCAAAAAATAAAGAGCGGGAACAGGTTCCCCGTTCCGTAAAAAATAAATAACCGCCGTTATACCCGCCGCTATAAGCATAATGAAAAACGGAATAAATTGAGTTATTTTAACCTTGTTCGTCTTTTCTGTCACCGTAGTTGTTATTCCCGTTTTACAGCGTCAAAATACTTTATTCGATGCCGTTTGTTATATGTTTTAAGTTACCTGTTTTCGTAACAATCCACAATTTCGCCGAAATACATTGTGTGAAAATCTTTGCCCGCATACATATCCGCTTTAAGCGCGGCGTCAACAAATCCGCATTCGGGCGTAGCCGCGAAAATTACTTTACATTCGAGTATAAGCCCGCATTCGCCCAAAACGTAGGCGGGAATATGCCGAGCGCGTCTTGGATGCAAATGAAGTTCTTCGAACTTATTAACCGAATAGCCGCTCAGATGGTCGCACCTTGCGATTTCGTTGCGCATATCCGCTGTGGGGACGCTCACCGCGAAGCTCTTAACTTTATCTATAACCTCGTGGCTGAGTTTTCCCTCGCGCACGGGCAAAACAAAAACTTGTCTGTTCCAAAACGTGCCGAGCGCTCCCCAGTGGGTAGACATTAGGTTCGGAGTTTCTTTGCCGCACGATATAAAAAGCCCGCTGCCGTTTAACGCTCCAAGCAATACCTTTCTCTGCTCTCTCGAAAGTTGCATACGGCTATTTCACCGTTCTCACGCTTTTTATAACTACGGGCGAAAGGGGAACGTCGTCGTAATATCCGACGCTTCCCGTACGCACCTTGCCTATTGAAATTGCTTTATCAAGGCTCGCTTTGTCGGTTACTCTGCCGAAAGCCGCATATTCGCCGTCGAGAAAAGGAGTGTCGGCAACGCAAATAAAAAACTGACTCGAAGCCGAATCTTTAACATTTGTGCGCGCCATAGAAATTGTCCCCGCCGTATGCTTTAAAGGATTTTGAACGCCGTTAGACGCAAATTCTCCGCGAATCGTTTTTGCCCCTTCTTTGGGAATAAGCGCGCCGTTTTTATGCACGAAGCCGCCGCCCTGAATCATAAAACCGTCTATAACTCGGTGAAAGCACAGCCCGTCGAAAAATCCGGAATCGGCAAGCGCCGCGAAATTCGCAACCGATATAGGCGCCGCGTCGGGATATAGCTCAAAATTCATAACGCCGCCGTCTTCCATAACAATTTCTATTTTTACGGTATTTTGCATAAATATAAAATCCTCCTACTGTTCTTTTGTATATATTCTAACATGTTTTAATATTTTAAGCAAATAATTTTTTTATATTAAGTCTGCCTAAAATGTAAGATTTTGTCACGCTCGAAAAAACAAATGCCGCTTTTCTAATTTAAGTTTAATGTATTTTTTACTTTCTATATATTGCTCTTGCGCAGTTAAAGGTGTATAATGATTATATCAAAAACAAAAGGAGTGAAATCGACAATGAAAATGAACGAAGGCATGGAAAAAGTAGTTGACATAATTACCGAAATCCTCGCATTCTTTACAGTGGCTCTTATCGTGCTGTTGTATGTGAACAGTTATGTGGCGGGCAGAGCCGCCGACGGAGTGGGATTTATTCCCGCGAAAGCTACTCAGGTACTTAAAACGGTGCGCGAAATAGCAATACTGTTGGTTGTGGGTCTTGCGGGCTTGCAATTCTCGCTTAAACATCTTTTCTTATTTATTCCCTACGCGCTTTTGGTTGCCGCAGCGGTAATATTCATGTTCTTCCCCAACGTGTTGCCCGTGAGCGTTAAAGACGTGCTTATGCCTTTCGGAATATAATAAAACGGCAAACAAACTAACGGAAACAACGCACAATTACGCGAACGCTGACGTTAAAATAAAAAACACCGCTATGCAGGCGGTGTTTTTTTATCGTTTCAGCCACGTTGAGTTAACTGTATCGATTCGGAGCCGTAATACAATTCGAGTATGTGCAATAATTCTTCGAACGTGTATTCCCCTTTTAATATTGCGGGTTTGTAGTAAGCGAACGGGAACAGTTCGTACTCCTCTTTCGAAACGTATTCCTTAAAATCTTCGTAAGTGAAAAGCCCGTATTTTTCAACGTCGGCGCTCAAAGCCTTTTCGTCTATTTTCATATCGTCGTCGTATTCGAACAAATCCGCCATGTGCGCCGAATAAGTCAGCATGCCGTTCGCCACAGCGTTCACATGCCATACGGTTACGGGATTGTATATTTTCGTGAGTTCTTCTCTAACCGTTACGCTCGAAAGCGTAACCGCTCCCGTGCCGTCCTTTAAGTCTGCCGTAACGAAAGAATGCCCCTTAAATTCGCTTGCGTTAGCTTCGGTAATTCTAACGTAAGAATTTAAAGTTTTGTCAAACAAGAAGTGTTCGTCGGCGATTTTAAGCGTTGTTCCGTTCGAAAAACGCAACTCGATAACTTTATGCAATTCGGCGCTGCGGTTTGCGTGAATGTTGCAAAGAAGCGGCGCCGAATCGAGTTTGCCCGTTTCGTGGTTGAACACAAGCAGTCGGTCGCCTATTTTCAAATCCTCCACCGCTTTTACGCTTCCGTCTGCAAGCGTTATAAGCGTGCCGCCCACAAAACACCCCGTAGGGTCTTGACTCGACACTTGAATTTGAGAATGTTCTTCTATTTCAAACGGTTCCCCGCTTGCGGTAGGAGTGCCGTTTACCGTAAGAGCTCTTCTGTAATCGTATGTATAGCTCGCTTTCAACATTATTTGTTTTCCGTAAGGCACCCTTATAGTACCTTCGGTGAATGTTCCGAGCAATTCGTTCCCCGCATAAATTTTAACCGACGCGCAATACGATTTAACGCTTATATTGCAATATTTGTACTTATCTATAATCGCCGTAGCGGTATCCCAACCTTTGGGCGTGTATTCGTCGCCCGCCGCATACCGTTCGCCGTTTATTTCCCAACCGTAGAACGTATAGTCCATTCCGTACTTTTCGGTTTCGTAATCTTCGGCGTTACATTCGGCAAGCGTTACGCTTTCGCCTTTTTTGACGTATTCCCACGCGCGGTAGCCGCCGCCCTCGTATATTATTTTGTTTTGCCCCAAATGCGGCAGTATTTTACTCAAATTAAACGCGCACACAAAAACGGTAAGCCCCAACATAACGTATGCAAACACGCTGTAACGCGTGTGTGTGCAAACGTAATCGCGGCGAACGTATTCTTTCACGCACATGCGCGCCGTTAAAAACACCGCGCAAAAAACGGTAATTATGCAAAGAAACACATATAAAGTTATTACCCCCCCCACGATAAGCGCGGCATTGTTCGCACTCTGTATTGATACCCGTTCACGGGATTAAAAACGTCGCACCCTATTATAACCGACAAAATTACGGGTAGAAAATAGGCAACTATTTTTAACGTCTTTTTTAATTTGAACGTTTTCTTCTGTTTCGCAGTTCGCGCGGCTTGCGCTTCAGCTTTAACCCTACGCTCCTCAGCCTCTTTCTCTCGGCGAGCTTTTTCCTCGCGCTTTGCGCGTTCCGCCGCTTCGACCCGTTTTCGTTCCTCTTGCAATTCGGCGTCGGTTTTAAACTTTGCAAGCATTTTATTAACTTTTTTAAGTAGCTTGCCCGAAATATTTTGAGCCGCGAACCGTGTTCCCACTTCGCGGAAAAACGTTCTATCGTCTTCCGTTTCTATAAGGCTTTTATATTCGTTTCTTTCCGATTTCAGCCATTCGCGTTCAGCGGCGCAAGAAAATTTCTTTTCGATTATGTTAAAAGTTCCCGAAGAATAAAAAAGCCTATCGTGCGCAAACGTTTTTTTGGGCAATTTAGCCGTTATTTTAAAGTCGTTCTCAAACCCCTTGCGAACAACAAAATCGGGGCGGGTCTTAAACTCAACCTTCGTTTCCATTCGCGCGAAAGTAAGTTTTTCGCAAGCGTAATCTTTATTTTTCGGCTCCGTTCTTTCGCATTCGAAAAGAGCAGTATTCTCAATAAGTTTTTGCGCTTCTTCCCTTGTCATTCCTCTTCTCCCTTTGGTTGGGGGTTATATAAGTTCTTCCATATAAATATACATTTATAACACACGATTGTCAAGCAAAAGAAATTAAACGCTTAAAAAGACTCGCCGAAAGTTTTGTCGTTATAATTTTATCGATAAAAAATTAGCGATTAGAGTTGACATATATTGTTTATTGTGTTATAATGCAAACAAAGATTCGGAAAAACCGAATCCGAAAAAAATATTTATAAAAAGCGGAGGATATGTTTGAAATGGCAAGATTTACTTTACCCAGAGATTTGTATCACGGAAAGGGCTCGCTTGAAGCGCTTAAAAGTTTCAGCGGCAAAAAAGCCATAATTTGCGTGGGCGGCGGCTCGATGAAAAAGTTCGGTTTTCTCGACAGAGCGGTAAGCTACCTGAAAGAAGCGGGAATGAAAGTTGAGCTCTTCGAAGGAATAGAGCCCGACCCTTCGGTTGAAACCGTTATGAAAGGCGCCGACGCGATGCTTAAATTCAAGCCCGACTGGATTATAGCTATGGGCGGCGGTTCTCCCATAGACGCGGCAAAGGCGATGTGGATTAAATACGAATACCCGCATATTACTTTCGAAGAAATGTGCAAAGTGTTCGGCATTCCCGCGCTCAGAAAAAAAGCGCGTTTTTGCGCGATTTCGTCTACATCCGGCACAGCCACCGAAGTTACCGCGTTTTCTATTATAACCGACTACAAAAAAGGCATTAAATACCCTATCGCCGACTTTGAAATTACGCCCGACGTTGCGATAGTAGACCCCGACCTTGCCGAAACCATGCCGCAAAAACTTGTTGCTCACACAGGTATGGACGCGATAACGCACGCAATCGAAGCTTACGTTTCTACCGCTCATTGCGATTACACCGACCCGCTCGCTTTGCACGCCGTTAAAATGATAAAGAACGACCTTGTGGCATCTTACAACGGCGACACAGTCAAGCGCGACAGCATGCACAACGCTCAGTGCCTTGCGGGCATGGCGTTTTCAAACGCTCTTCTCGGCATAGTTCACTCTATGGCGCACAAAACGGGCGCGGCGTTCGACGAATACGGCGCGCACATAATTCACGGTGCGGCTAACGCCATGTATTTGCCCAAAGTTATAAAATTCAACGCCCAAAATCCCGAAGCCAAAAAGCGCTACGGCGAAATTGCCGACTTTATCAACTTAGGCGGAAAAGACGACGACGAGAAAGTGGAACTTTTAATCGCAATGCTCCGCAAGATGAACGACGAGCTTAAAATTCCTCATTGCATTAAAAACTACGGCGCCGACAGCTACCCTTGCGAGCAAGGCTTTGTGCCCGAAAACGTGTTCCTTGAAAAACTGCACGACATTGCGGTGAACGCGCTCGGCGACGCTTGCACAGGCTCCAACCCTCGCCAACCGTCGGTTGAGGAAATGGAAAAACTTCTTAAATGCTGCTACTACGACACCGAAGTGGATTTCTAAACAACATTTAAACAACACAAAAAAAGGCAAGCGAGCACGCTTGCCTTTTTGTTTTAATTCGAAACTTTGTCTTTAACAAATATCACATCATATCTCGAACCCATATCGCTCATAAACTGAAACGCCGCTTTCCAACCGTTTCTACTATACTCTTCTAAAATCGAATTTAATTTTTTACTTCGCCTGCAACACTTATGCTCATATGTAACGTTCGCTGGAGCGTCTAAATCTTTCTCGAAAAGTAATTCGTATCTTGTCATTAAATCGCCCATCGACACCGACTTTAATATATACCCGTCGGCAGAATACGCATTTAATAGTTTTATTAGCTTTTTAACCAACCTGCAATGTTCGTGTTTATAAATAACGTTTGCCATTACACTCTCCTATTCGCATTTTAAAATACGCGTTGCGATTCGGTGTAATATGTTTTTCTGCCGCCGATTTCGGTAACTTTAATGAGTTCACCGAGCGGAGTCATACGGGCGCGGGTATGCACTTGCACAAGGTCGCGCATCTCTCCGCACGTTACTCCCTTATACATTTCGGCGTATTTCTCGATTGCATTTTCAAGCACCGCGCGCATAGCGGCATAAAGTTCTTTTTTAACTTCGGCGGGCAATTTTCCGCATTTCGACGCGGGCGATATTTTTGCCGCGTAAAGTATTTCGTCGGCGTAGGCGTTGCCTATTCCGCGAACACAATTTTGGTCGCAAAGCACGTTTTTAACCGCAGCTTTGCTCTTTTGAGCAAGTAGCGAATAAAACTCCGTTTCGGTAATCCGCGTGGCTTCGGGAACTTGCGGCAAAGCGTCGAACGGCGCCATTTTGGCATAGCCGTCGGGGTCGAACACCATAAGGTATTCGCCGCCCTCGAAACACAGTTCGGCAACAACGTCGGCAGCCGCAGGTCGGGTGTTTTCGTTGAGCACCGCAAAACCGCCGTTTAGCATTAAATGAACCGAAAACGCGGGCAAACCGTTAAACCAAAAAAACATTTCTTTGCCGTGCCCGCGCACGTCGGTAAGCGTCTTTTTTGCAACGGCGGCGTTCAAATCGAACCCGCCCTTTTTATAATCGGCGCGAATTACCTCTCTATCGAAAAACCGCTCTTTAATCGATTTTGCGAATATTTTCAATTCAACTATTTCGGGCACTTTATACGCTCCTTATTTAAAATTGCCGCGCAGTTTATAGGTTCCTTGCAACATAAATAGCTTGCGCCAAGAAACAATCTTTTAGTTAAAAGAGTTACACTTTTCTTTTAGATGGCGCAGAGCGCTGACAAGAGCGGCAAAAGCATACAAATAGCTATATGTTGTCGTTTATAAGCGACTTGCCTTCCATTTCCTTAGGCTTTTCCACTCCCATAACGTGCAACAACGTGGGCGCAACGTCGCAAAGCGCGCCGCCCGAGCGAAGAGTGGCGTTTTCATACCTCTTACCCGCAACGATAAACGGCACGGGGTTTGTGGTGTGGGCGGTGCACGGCGCACCGTCGTCGAAACTCATAAGTTCGGCGTTGCCGTGGTCGGCGCAAATAAGCGCGGTTCCGCCTGTGGAAAGTATTTTATCAACCACTTTGCCCACTCCTTCGTCTACCGCTTTAACCGCTTTAACTGCGGCACCGAACACTCCCGTATGCCCCACCATGTCGCAATTCGCAAAATTCATAATAAGCACGTCGGTTTTGCCCACAACGTCGAGCGCCTTTTCGGTAACTTCGGGAGCGCTCATTTCGGGCTTAAGGTCGTAGGTTGCAACTTTGGGCGACGGCACGAGCACGCGCTCTTCGCCTTTGTTGGGTTCTTCAACGCCGCCGTTAAAGAAAAACGTTACATGCGCGTATTTTTCGGTTTCGGCTACGCGCGCTTGCGTTTTTCCGAGTTTGCCCAAATATTCTCCGAGCGTGTTCACTATTTTTTTGGGAGCGAACGCTGTGTAAAGTCCTTTGAACGTGGCGTCGTATTGCGTCATACCGACGTACACCGTCTTTTTGTAGCCGCCCGCTCGCTCGAAGTTATTAAAATCGGGTTCTATAGCCGCGCGCGTAATTTCACGGGCGCGGTCGGAACGGAAATTGTAGAAAATAACACTGTCGTTGTTTTGCACGCCTCTGTAACCGTCTACAACAACGGGCTCAATAAATTCGTCGAGCTTTCCCGCCGCATAAGACGCCGCAATTCCCGCGTCGGCGTTGGTATAGTTGGCGCCCACTCCCGCAAAAACGCAGTCGTAACCCCGCTTTACTCTGTCCCAACGGTTGTCGCGGTCCATATAATAGTAACGCCCCACAACGGTGGCAACTTTGCCCACTCCTATTTCGGCGGCTTTTTGCTCTACCTTTTTCACATATTCGCGCGCGCTGTCGGGCGGCACGTCTCTGCCGTCGGTTACGCAATGAACAAACACGTTTTCGAGCTTTTCAGCCTTGCACATTTCAAGCAAAGCATAAAGATGGTTAACATGGCTGTGCACGCCGCCGTCGCTCGTAAGCCCAACAAGGTGAAGAGCGGTTTTATTCTTTTTCGCGTTTCCGATAGCCGCTTTAAAAGCTTCGTTCTTAAAAAATTCGCCGGTTTCGATTGCGTGGTCTATTAAAGAAATGTCTTGATACACAACCCGTCCCGCGCCTAAGTTGAGGTGCCCCACCTCGCTGTTGCCCATCTGACCGGCGGGCAACCCAACCGCTTTGCCGCTTGCCTCGATTTGAGTGTGCGGATACTTTTTCATAAGCGCTTTAAGGTTAGGCGTGCCTTCTTCGGCAATCGCGTTGCCGCGCAACGCGTCGCGCAAACCGAATCCGTCCATAATAATAATTGCGTCGGTTTTCATAATTTATACCTCTTGCCACCTTTTTTAAACTTTGCCCAAACGCACAAAACGTTTTTAATATTTTACCACTTTGGAGAAATCCGCCGCTTTCAAACTCGCGCCGCCTATAAGACCTCCGTCTATGTCGGGTTGAGCCATGAGAGCGGCAGCGTTCGAAGGGTTCATGCTTCCGCCGTATTGAATACGGAGTTTGTCGGCGGTAGCCTTGCCGTAAAGACCCGCAACAACCGAACGGATATATTTTATAGTTTCGTTGGCTTGTTCGGATGTTGCCGTTTTGCCTGTACCTATTGCCCAAACGGGTTCGTAAGCAATTATAACGTTGTCAAGCTCGGCGGCGCTTATTCCTTTAAACGCGCCTTCGGTTTGGCGTTTAACAACCGTTTCGGTTTTTCCGCCCTCGCGCTCTTCGAGAGTTTCGCCCACGCAAACAATGGGTTTAAGCGAATATTTAAGCGCTTGAACCGTGCGCATATTCACGGTTTCGTCAGTTTCTCCGAACATTTGGCGGCGCTCGCTGTGCCCTATTATAACGTATTCCGCGCCCACCTCTTTGAGCATTTCGGCGCTGATTTCGCCCGTGAAAGCGCCTTTATCCGCCCAAGCCACGTTCTCGGCGCCAACGGCTATATTCGTTCCGCGAGTAAGCTCGGCGGCTTTTTGAATAGCGGTATACGGCACGCAAATAACAACTTCGGCTTCCGCGTCGGCAACAAGCGGTTTAAGCTCGTTTATAAGCGACGTAGCCGCCGCAATAGTGTTGTTCATTTTCCAGTTTCCTGCAATAACGGGTTTTCTCATAGTTTATATAACTCCTTAAAATAAATTACTTTTTAGTTGTTGCATTAAAATAAGCGGCAATCACTTACATAGAGCGGAAAGACGCGCCGCTATATGCGCTCGTTTTAACCGCCGTAATCTTGGCGGAGCTTTTCGAATACGACTACTCCCGCCGCAACGGACGCGTTCAAGGAATTTACCTTGCCGCGCATAGGAATAGACACAACGCCGTCGCATTTGCTCAAAGTTAAGCGTTTAACGCCTTGTCCCTCGCCGCCCACTACAAACGCGACCGCGCCTTTAACGTCGGTTTCGTACACGCTTTTGCCGCTCATGTCGGCGGCGTACACCCATACGTTGTTTTCTTTCAGTTCGTCGATTGCGTCGTTTATGTTGGTTACTTTTGCCACGAGCACATGGCTCGCCGCTCCCGCCGAAACTTTTATAACGGTTTCGTTCACCGACACGCTGCGATGGCGGGGTATAACAACTCCGTGCACTCCCGCGCACTCAGCCACTCGCAAAATGCTTCCCAAATTGTGCGGGTCCTCAACGCCGTCTAAAACAAGAACGAACGGCTTTTCGCCTTTTTTCTCGGCAAGCTCGAGAATATCTGCAAGTTCGCAATACACAAAATCGGTTATTTCGGCGATAAAGCCTTGATGCCGCTTTTGCGCGCTTTCGCGGTCGAGCGCTTCTTTTTCGCGGAAAAATATTTTTATTCCCCTGCTCTTCGCGTCATCTATTATTTTGTTTGCCGCCGCGTCTTTAAGTCCTTTCTGCACAAGCAAACGGTCTATCGTCTTGCCCGAACGCACGGCTTCGCCTACGGCGTTACGCCCTTCTATTTTCATGTTCTTTTCCTTATTTCCTTTTAATTCGCTTTATTTTTAACGGCTTCGAACACCGCCTTAACTTCCGCCGCCTTTCCGCAACTCTTTTTTCCTTCGGGGCAAACGCCGCGCAAACAACCCGGACCGGCGTTAGAGAACACCGACGGCGCCACCCGCAAAACTTCTTCGAGCATTTGCCAAGCTATGTTGCGAATTTCCCACTGGGCGCGGTTGCAACAACGCAAAGAAAAAAAGTGCAGAAGCTCGCGCGCGTTCATAGAAAGTATCATTTTCGTTTCGCAAGCGTTAGGCAACACAAAACGCGCGTCCTCGTTGCTTTTTTCGTTGTTTCCGCCCAAAACTTGTTGCCACTCGCGGTACCATTCGAGCATTTGAGCCATTTGAGCTTCGTACTTATTAACGGCGTCTTTGCCGAGCGCTTCTATCGCGGGCGGCACAATATAATTAAACTCGCCCTCCGACACATACCGCTGACTGCGAACCGAAAAGCTCGCTATTCGGTGGCGGGTAATTTGCGCGAGCAACGCGCGCGACACGCCTTCGAGCGCAAAGGTAAAGCTTGCGTGCTCGAACGGCGAATAGTGGTTCATTTTGGTTAGCAACGATATAAACTTAGCATTGTCTTTTTCGCCTATTTTTTCTATTAAATCGTCTATTTCGTCGCCCGAATAGCAAAGTTTTGCCGCAAGAGCGATTGTTTGTTCGGGGTCGGCGGTATAACGGATAAGCCGCGCTTTTCCTTCAACTTTCAAAATAATTTCTCCTTATGAGTTTCTTTTACTTTACTTTCGCCCGAATGCAACACGGCGCTACGCTACGTTTCACTTCGCTTGCTTAATCCGTGTTGGGCGAGCGTTCAACGGCGTCCTTTCGCGGTACACGCCCGCGAAAGTCGATTTTAAAAACGTTTGCCTTCGGTCTGAGCAAAGCATTTCTATATCCCGCATAAACACAGCGTTTCGAGTTCTTCGAGCCGCGCGATTTCGCCGCGCAAATAGAGCCAACCGAACAACGCTTCGAGAGCGGTAGCCCGCTTGTAGTCCATAAGCCCCGCGTTTTTCGCTTTCGCGGGGGTATGGCAATTCCTCGCGCGCCTTGCAACGTCTTTCTCCTCGTCGGACAGAACGGGCAAAACCGCTTCGAGCATTGCCGATTGCGCGGTCGCTTTAACGCAAGCGTTCACTTTGGCGTTTAGCTCGCGCGAACGGTATTCCGCTTTTTCGAGCATTCTCGTGCGAACGAAAAGCGAAAATACGGCGTCTCCTATATACGCGAGCGTTACGGGATTCATAGCGTTTATTCTTTCGTTTTCCATCGTTATAGAGTATAGCACACGCGCGGAAAAATGGCAACCGTTTAGCCCGCCGCAATCAGAGCGCGCCTATTATTTTAAAAACACGACTTGCGCCGACGCGAAAGGCTCGTTTTCGGTTCCCATAATAATTTCGTTCCATTCCGATTCCGTTCCCGAAAACGTCACTTTATTAAGCGAATCGCACCCTAAAAACGCTTTTCCTTCCACTCTTTTTATATTCGCGCACATCCACACGCTTTTAAGATTATTACAATAGGCGAACGTAAGCTCGTCGATTTCGGTTATAAAAAGCGGCAAGCTAAAACTTGTTAGCGCTTTGCAATGCGCGAACGCCCCGTGTCCTATTTGCGTAACGTTGTTATGAAGCCCCGACATTTGCAAACTTTCGCAGCCCCAAAACGCCGCATCGCCAACGCGAGTTAGTCCGCCGGGAATTTCCACAGTTTTAAGATTTCCGTTCCATTCGAACAACCAACCGGGCAACTCTGTTACCGACTCGGGCACGTCAAAACTTTCAAGCGCGGAACAGCCCGCGAAAGAATATTTGCCCAACGATTCTACCGTGTCGGGCAGACGCACGTTTTCCAAACTGCGGCACCCCTGAAACGCTCTTTCGCCTATTGCGGTGACGCTTTCGGCAACCGAAACCGCAGAAAGCGTACGGCAAGTGTAAAAAGCGCGTTCGGGAATTTCGGCGCCGCCCGTTATTTCCACCGTTTTCAAACTGTCTTTGGGAATTTGGGATATATGTTCAGCCGACAAAGACGCGTATTCTATTGCCGAACATTCCGCGAAAACGTTTGTTTCAAGCTCGACGCTGTTGGGAACGGTAACCGATTTGAGCTCCGTGCAACGCATAAACGCCGCTTCCCCCACTTGCGCCGACTCGGGTAACTTTATGCTTTGCAAACTTGCGCAATTTGCAAAAGCCAACTCCTCTATAACGCGCAACCGAGTTGTAGCCTCTATTTTTTCAAGTCCCGAACAACTCAAAAACGCTTGCGCCTCCACCGTTTCGGCATCCGGAATTGCCACCCGCCTAAGCTCGTAAGCTTGCTTGCAAAGCGCTTTTGGAACGGTGTTTCCGTAAATAGTCAGCTCTTTTAATTTGCCGACTCCCGTATACTCTATAACGCTTGCGTGAGCGCTCAACGCTTTTAGGTTTTTGAAACCCGAAAAAATATCCGGACTGCTCACCCTTAAAAGAGTTTTCGGTAATACAAGCTCTTTCAACTTTTTCTCGTTTGCCGTGCGCGGCGAAAAATCAAATTCGGACACCGTTTTGCCTTTTATGCTTTCGGGCACAACAACGCTTTCGTAGCACGTCGAAAGCGTAACCGAAAGAGTGCCGTCGGGCAGTTCCTTATAATAATAAATTCCGTAGTGCCCGTCGAATCCCGCCGCCGAAAAAGTGTTTATTGCAAAAGCAACGCAAGTAAACGCGCAAACCGCATACAATATAAACTCAATAAACTGCGTCTTGTCTTTGTGTCCTTTTCTTCGCGCGATTTCCGACTTTATCACACACCATATAACTCCGAGCGGAATAAACACGCCGAGCCATACTGCTTTTTTTCCGTATGTATACGCGGGATAAAAAGTAGCTATTGCAAATATTACGAGTGCGAGCGTCACAAACGACAGCCCGTTTAAAACGGTTTTGCGTTTGCCTTTGCGAGCCGACACGGCGCAAAAGCTCGCGGCAACAAAGAAAGCTCCCGCAAGGCAAAACATAAAAATCACGGCGTTGCCCGACCGTTCTCCGAATACTATCGGAGTTTGCGCGAAAGAAACCGTTACGGCAATAACCGCAAACACAACCGAAAGCACGGCAAAAGAAACATACGCGTTAAAAAACTTGTCCGCTTTTTCCTTAGCCTTAGCCTGCGCTATGCGCACCGCCTGTTCTTCCTGTCTGCGTCGTTTCGCCAACTCCGACGCCTTGCGCGCTTGTTCTTCGGCTTCGCGGGTAGGAAGTTTTTGCACTCTTCGACTGAGAGCGTCGGATAATTTTCCCGCAATATTACCGCCGCCGAACAGCTCAAAAACCCGTTCGATAAAAATTTCGGGCTTGCGGATTTTAAGCAAAGCGTCGAAATCGTTCTTTTCTTCTTGCCGAACGCCTTTATACGCGGCGCGCTCTGTAATCTTTTCCTCTTGCGGTAAAAATCCTTTTGTTTTTTCGGACACTTTATACGGTTGCGAAAATTTGGCGTCGAGCGCGGTTAGCCGAGCCGCGTTTGCTTCGAGTTCTTCGGGAACACGAAAAGACGGGCGGACTTTAACCTCCGCCGCCGTTCGCAAAACTTGCGGAAGGGGATTCTCAAATTTTTCCCGCCGTTTTTTGGGCGGCACGCGCTGAGACGTATACAGCCCCACGGCGGTAAATATAATTTTTTCGGCTTCTTCTAAATTCATCCGAGCACCTCTCTACTCACGGATAAAGTATACCATATTTAAAAGAAACCCGCAACTTTTTTTACGGCGCCGCAAACTCAGCCGAGCTTACGCTATTTGTTTAAACCCTCTAATGGATTGCCCCACAAAACTTCGCCGCTTGCAAAAGCGACCGCATACGGCTTGCCGAAAAGAGACGCGTATGTAGGAATAAACCCGAAATCGGCATCGCCGCCCGAAAACGCGATTCCCACAATAACGTCGCACACGGGCGCAATTTTCTTCCAGTTTTTCGCAAGCAATATGTCGGTGTCAACAAGCAATCCGAAATCGAAATTCTTGAATCGCAGCACCTTAATCGTATCGCCCTCGCCGTATCCGCCGCCGCAAAGATTTAGGGTGCGGTCGGCTATGTCGGCAAGCGCGCCGCCCGAAAAAGTCATAACCGAAATGTGGCGCAAACTCCCGAAGCGCGTTGTGCACCCGCACAAAACGGGGCAACCGCACTCATTAGACACCGCCGCCCATTTGCGGGCAAAATCCGACGCGCCCGCAATTTCGCTTCCGAGCGACACTTCGTTTTTCAGCGTTTCCGCAACAAGCACCGCGTCGGCAACGCCGTTTTTAAGCGGCTTGTCGCCTTTTTCCGCAACGCCGATTTTCGCCGCGCCAATATCTATAACTTTCATATTTCCATGATATGGCGCAAATAAATTTAGGTGAACTTTTTTATTGCGAAACTTGCAAATGCCAAAAACTATATTTTAGTTTCCTCGCTTTTAAATCCGTCTTTAAGGCAAGAACGTTTGCCCTTTTTCGGGCGCGGAATAATAAGGCTGACGTGTTTGTTTAAAACCTTAACCGCGATATTGCCAGTAGTTCCCCGCTCGCCGTCGAAATTCCACACCACGTTTTCCGCCACACCTACGGAAAAATCTTTAATTTTATAAGTGTACATTTTTTTGTTTTTCAAAAGGCGTTTAAATCCGCGAGTAAAAACCTTGATTGCGCTGAAAAAATATCTGAAATGCCTATGCACTTTGGTTTCGTTTCCGCGCGGTTTCTCGCTGACAATTATAACTTCGGCTTCGCCGTCGTCCATAAACGCGCCGCCGTTCACAGGCAAACTCGCAACGCTTCTGCCGTTCATAATCATTATCATAACGGCGCTCGTTTTTTCTTCGCCTTCCGCGCCCGAAAACGTTACAGGGTATTCGTCGAACACGAGGTCGTTTTTAAGCACCTCGAAAACGTAGGCTATTTTCCCGAAAACCTTTTTCGCGCTCTGTTTCGCTTTATACGAACAACCCGTAAGCCCGCCGCTGCAAGCAACGTACATAACGTAGCTGTCGTTCACTTTCATAACGTCCAGAGGATACGCTCCGCCCTTAACTATGTTTTTCACGGCGCCGCGCACATCGCGCGGAATTCCCGTGCTTCGGGCAATGTCGTTCACCGTCCCTGTGGGAATGTAGCCGAGCACAGGTCTGTTTTCGCGCTCGCCGAGCCCCATAACAACTTCGTTAAAAGAACCGTCGCCGCCCGCGAACACGAGCACGTCGTAATTTCCGCAACTTTCGGCAGCCTTTTCCACGAGTTCGCCCGCTCTGCGAGTGGCGTAAACATCGACTTCTCCGAAACGCTCCCTAAGTTTTTTAACGATAAACTTTTTCTTTTTGGCGGCTTTTCCTTTTCCGCTCACGGGATTGTAAACAAACAGACATTTCATTGCAAACTCTCCATTCTTCCGTTTTTCGCCGTAAGCTATGCGCACACTATTTTATTTGCGCTTTTTCTTATTGCCGAGCTTTTCAAGCAAACGGGAAAGCCCGCTAAGTTCAACGCCCGCAACGTCCTCTATTTTGCCGTTGTCGGCATATTGCGCGAGCGCGGGCAAAACGGGAATCCGCATAAGCGGCTCTATTCCGAATTTCGCCGCTGTTTCCTCGAATTTGCTTTCGCCGAAAATTTCTATTCTCTTTCCGCAATCGGGGCACTCGAAATAGCTCATGTTTTCCACAAGGCCGAGCACGGGGATTTTCATCATTTTCGCCATGTTAACCGCTTTTTCCACAATCATGGAAACAAGTTCCTGCGGCGACGTAACTATAATAATTCCGTCTACCGGCAAGCTCTGAAAAACGGTAAGCGGCACGTCGCCCGTTCCGGGAGGCATGTCCACAAACATAAAATCTACGTCTCCCCACACAACGTCTGTCCAAAACTGTTTAACGGCTCCGGAAATCACCGGTCCGCGCCACACTACGGGGCTCGTTTCGTCGTCAAGCAATAAGTTCAGCGACATTACGCGCACGCCGTTTTTACTCTCTACGGGAAATAGTCCGAGCTCGCTTCCCATAGCTTTATCTTTAATGCCGAACATTTTGGGAACCGACGGACCCGTTATATCCGCGTCCAGCACGGCGGTGCGGTAGCCCGCGCGTTCGCTCGCAACCGCTCCGAGTGCTGTTACAAGCGACTTTCCCACTCCGCCCTTTCCGCTTACCACCGCTATTACTTTACCTATATTGCTGCCCTCGTGCGGCTTATCGTGCTCTATTTTTCTTTCGCCGCAATTACTCGAACAACTTCCGCAATCGTGATTACATTCCGACATAATTACTCTGCCTCCTCAACCTTACAAATAGTATAACATACCGTCCCGCTTTTGTACACGCTTTTATAAAAACTTTTGCCGCGAACGCAAATTTTTATTCGTTAAAGTAATTTTTTCTTTATATATTTTAAAGTTTTTTCGGGCGTCTTTTGCTCGAAAAGCGAAAGTCTGTCAAAGTTGCTGAACGTGCCGCCGTCGGCGTTCGACCACCCTATAAGCCATTCGTTTTTACACTCGTCCGAAAGATTGTCGCTATCCGACTTAAAACGAAACACATAATAAACTGAACGATGCGCTTTAACGCTGCCAAGCAATTCGATTTCGTCGGGAAGCTTGCCGAGTTCGGTAGGATAAACAAGCCAGTGCGACAAATCGCTTTTGGCAAGATATTCCGCGTTGGCAAGTTCGGAGGGAAACAACGCCTGTTTTTTATAACGCGCAAGCGCTCTGTATGTAAGCTCGGCATACGACAAATCGTTGGCAAGCGCCGCCACAACTTCGGCATTCGGCTCTCGCCCCGCGCTCAACAGCGTTTCCGCCGCGTAATAATTAACGTTGTTGTGCCCGAGAGAAAGCAATTCGTTTATTACGTTAAGCATTTCCTCGCTCTTAAAATGCTTGCAAACGTCGGCGAGTAATTCGACGTTATTTGTTTCATCCTCGCTCAAACCGTCTTTTTTGGCAAAATATCTTTTCAGTTCCGAAAGCAAAAAGCTTCCTGTCTCGCGATTCGCCTCGTCGCTCATTTTTCCTATGTCGTCGGAAAAATGGAGAAGCCCTTGAAAAAACACCGAGCGGTGCGTTTCGTCGGAAAGCGGCTTCACTTTTTCTATGAGCGCGCTCACTGCGGATTTTTCAACGCGCGAAGCGGCAAACATTTCTTCGAGCTCTTTTTCAAGCCACATTTCCCTGTCTACCATATGCACAACCGTTTTTATAATTTCCATATCGGAAGCCCCGATTTCTCGGCGCTGTTCTCCGACTAAAAACGTTACAAGCCCGAGCAACATATCTTCGTATTCGAATATTTTGCTCTTTTCGGCATACGTCCCCGCTTTGGGAATTTCGTTCACAAGCTTTTCGAGTTCCGACACCGTAAACGATTCTATTGCGTTTAAGTCGTCGGCGGCAATCTTTTTTTTAGACTTGCTCAACGAGCGCAAAATAATTGCAAGCATTCGCGCCTTATACTTAAACTCTTCGGTATTTTTCATTTCCTCGAACATAGTTTCAAAAACCGACATTATTCCCTTTCTCCTTTAATTTTCCTACATAAAAACGCATCTTGAACTATAAATAAGATAAAAACCCACTGTCAGTAGGTTTTTGGTGGAGGTGAGGGGAGTTGAACCCCTTTCCGAATCGGAATAAAACGGGCTTTCTACAAGCTTAGCTTTTTGCTTTTATTTAACGGCGCGAACGCAAGAAGCAAAATTCGCAACCGCGAGTTTTTTAAATTTCGCTCGCGCGGGCAAAAACAAACCGCGCAAACTACCTCGCCTTTTTGTTGACGCCTCGCGCGACCAAGCGAGCCGACCGCGTTCGACGACAGCTTATAGGTTAAGCTGCAAGGGCAAGCGCAGGAGCGCTCGCCGCTTTTTGATTGTTAGCGTTTAATTTAATTTGCGTTTTTAAGGCAGCCGACCCTGCCGCTTGCTTTTCCCGGTTCGCGCCGACCCGTCGAAGCCGGTACACCCCCGTAGAAAACAGTTATAACACAGTTAGGCGAATTTGTCAAGATTACCCCGAGAAAAAAATTTTTTTCGTCAAAAAAACACCCTAAAATCATTTGCTTTTGCGACAATTTATGGTATAATAAAATCCGTAAGTTGCGCGGGGATATAGCACAGTTGGTAGCGCGATACGTTCGCAACGTATAGGTCAGGGGTTCGAATCCCCTTATCTCCACCACTTTCGTTAAAGTTCGAACTTTTTCGGTTCGGACTTTTTTATAGTAATTTTATTTTGATTGCAAGAACTCCGTGCAATCTTTGTTCTTCTTTTGAATAATAAGCTTCCATATCGTTCGGGCTTGCATTGTTAAGTTCGCTTATGTCATAGCCGCATTGCGCCAAAGGAAGCGCCGCATATACGTCTGCAAAACAAGCAAATCGACGCAAGTCGGTTACTTGCACGGTACAATTTTCGTCGCTGTCTCGCTTCGTGAATTTTATTGTATCCCCGATACGAATGCTTTGGCGTTTTTCGTCATATAAACGAAGTTCGTATTTTTTCGAGCCGTTTTTAATTTTATCAAAAGGCTCTGAATTCAAATTCATAAAGTGCTTAGCCATAAAATATTTTACTTCCCTATCTATTCCCCGTCTTCGGGCTCGGGTTCGGCTGGCTCGGGTTCGGCTGGCTCGTCAGAGTTGTTTTCGCTCGGTTCGCTCGCAACCGAAATATAATCGTCGCCAAACGGATTTGCGAATTCGACTTTGTTAGGTTCGCTCACCTTTGAAACGTCTTCGAACGGATTCATAGGAGCGGAGCGAATCACATAGCTTTCCAAAACGGGCGACGGTTGTTCGTCGGGCAACGGCATAAGTCGCTTTTTTCGGAATATTGCAACAAGCGCAACTCCCGCCAATAGTCCGCCGCCGCCCAAAACGGCAAACACTATGTTAGTGACCTTGCCCAAAAAGTAGTTGTCGCGTTCCGCTTGTTCGGCCGCCGACGCGCTCAGCACCCTTTGCCCGTTAAATTCTATTTGGCTCAAATTCTTTCGCTCGCTGTCGTCGGTGTAGGCAACCCACAAAGTTATTTCGCCGTCGGCAACAAGCGAATCTTTTTCGGGGAACCAACGTTTAAACATTTCGACGTCGAATTTTTCGTAAACAATGTTGTTCACATAATATTTGCTCTCGTCGCCCGCTAATTTTATTTTAACAGTGTCGCCCGAATATTCCACGCTTTCCACCGTTCCCGCAATTTTCTCGTTTTGATAAACGGGAACTTTTTGGTTCGCAAAGAACATAATGAACGATATCAGCGCCATGCAAATTCCTATTGTAAAGCATAAAACCAACGCAGTTTTTCGAGTGTTTTTCGTCTTGTATTGTTTGTAATGCGGCGTAGTTCTCGCTTGCGGCGGAGGAAAATTGGGCATCACCGCCCGCGCGGTTGAATTTTGCAGTTTTCGAGCGATTGCCGACACCCCCACGCGCAAACTCGATATTTGGGCAAGCGGGACGCCGTAGGCGTCATACATGGTAAGCGAACTCATATAACCTTGCATCATAGCGCCGTAATACAATATGTCTTTGCCGAAAAAATACTCTATTCGCTTTTTTCCGAACTTGCGCACTAAAATCAAGCGGTCGTCGGTAGCTATTTCATAACGCAAATTGCACCAAATATATACTGTGGTCAGCAGTCCCGTATATAATACGTTTACGAACGTAACGCCCGCCGCTATTTCATATTCGCGGTCGAATGCGGCAAACAGCGCTATTGCAAGCATGCCTACGGCAATAAACGCAATAACAACGATAATCACAACGTTTTGCCACTTTGCCATGCGCGTGCGAGCTTCGCCTTTAAATTCCGTATTATTCTTTTTCTCTTCTTTGATTCGCGCGCGATACGCAAACGAAAGTACGAGCGGAACAACAATGCTTACCGTACCGATTATTAAAGCGGAAGTTATAACACCAATCATTCCCCACTATTTCTCCTTAACGCTATTGATTGTAACGGGTTCGAACCTGTGTTTTTGCGGCTTATTCTCCACCTCTTGCACAAACATGCTCAGCGGACGTACCCAAAGCTTGTTGTCGCCGTAAAGCGCGCGATACACAACGTATTTTTCAAGCGTTTCGCTGTGCGTGGCTATGTCCGTAACCAAATACAAATCGCCCTTAAAGTGCTTGTAAATTCTGTTTACCTCAACATTTTCTTCTTGTTTGATTTCCGTTGTATTCATAACTATATTATATTAAATTTTCGGCGCACTGTCAAGCCGTGAATTGTTTTTAACGCGGCGCAATTACGGGCTCGCAAAAAAAGTCCCGTATATAAAAATACTAAAAAACGCAAATCGAGAGAATAATAAAAAAACTTTCGGCAATAATCTTTTCGGAGACAAAATAAATTACGGGAGGATTGCGCGGAGCACGTCTCCGAAAACCGCCGCGCATACGTTTAATCAAGAAATGAAACTGAATCAAAAAGAAGTGCAACTAATTACCGAATTGAAAAACCAAGAGCAGCTTTGCGTGCAAAAATACGATTTTTATGCCGCGCAAGCCAAAGACCCCGAGCTCAAAAATTTGTTTAAAAAGCTCTTAAAGCGCGAACAAAACCACTTCGACATGCTTGAAAACTTGCTAAACGGCACCGTGCCGCAAATTAAAAACAAGACTCCCGAAGCGGTTAAGTACGAGCCCAAAGCTACTCATGCGGGCGACCAAAAGAGCAAAGAGTTTGATAAATTCCTTTGCACCGACGTTATAGCAACCGAAAAATACGTTGCCACAACGTATAACAACGACTTGTTCTACTTTGTGTCTACCGACGTTCGCAATGTGTTGAACGCGATTATGACCGACGAACAAAACCACGCCGAAATGATTTGGAAATACAAAGTGGCAAATAAAATGGCGGCTTAACACTCTTCCCGCCGCCGTAAAACAAAAAAAACCGCAGAAAAATTTCTGCGGTTTTTTTGTTTGTACAATAACAAGTTTTTTTACTTAGCGCAACTCAGTTTTAAGAAAATCTGCTCGCGTGTGGGAAGCGCCTCGATAGCGCCTTTTTCGGTTGTGGTAAGAGCGCCGCAAACGTTTGCAAACGCAAGCGCCTTTTCAAGCGAAAGCCCTTCTTCCCGCGCGAGCAAAAACGCGCCGTAAAAAGCGTCGCCCGCACCCGTAGTGTCTACCGTATCAACCGAAATTGTGGGAGCTTTAAAAATTTCGCCGCCGTGCAAACAAACGCTTCCTTTTTCTCCCATAGTTATGCAAACCGTTTTGTCTTTTCCCGCTGCCGAGCGCAAATTTTCCATGTTTCCGTATAATAGAGTCACTTCGCTTTCCGAGAGTTTTACTATATCCGCCTTAGCTATATATTCGCGGCTTATTCGCGCCGCTTCTTCCGCGTCGGAATAAATATCTTCGCGGTAGTTCACGTCGAACCCCAAAAGCTTTCCCGACTTATGCACAGCGTCGGCAACAAGGTTTGCAAACTCTCTGCCGTGCGCCTCGCTTAGCATAAGCGAACCTATATGCACTACGTCCGCTTCGCTTATAAGAGGCAGAACGTCGGCAAAGTCTATAAAACTGTCGGCGGTGTTTTTTCGGTAAAAGCAAAAGTTGCGCTCCCCCATTTCGTCTAAACTTACGAACGCAAGCGTCGTGTTGCGCGCCCCGTCGCGTTGAAGCCGCAATTTTTTTAAACCGCGAACGTTCGCAAATTCCACAAGTTTGTCGCCTATAAGGTCGGCGCCCACTCTTCCCGCAAAGCCCGCGTCGCCGCCGAGACGCGCAATGCAGCACGCCACGTTAAAAGGCGCTCCGCCCGCATGAAAAGAAAAACTTTCTCCGTCGGCGTTTTTCTTGCCGAACATATCCGCCAAAATTTCACCTATGCAAAGTATCATATAACAGCTATACCTCCGCAGTTAAATAATAACGGGAACGCAATGCCTATTATGGAAGCGTCCCCGTTTTAAAATTTATTTCGTTGTTTCGCCTATTTTAAGTTTGGCTTTTATCACCGTTTTGTGCTCATACTCTTCGCCGCGCACTCTTGCGAACAATACGTCTACCGCCGTAGCCGCCAAAGCCTCTATGTCTTGCTGAACGGTGGTAAGCTTGGGGTGCGGACACCATTCGTCCATAACTCCGTCGAACCCCGCAATCTGCAAATCTTCGGGCACGCGTTTGCCGAGCAAAAGCGCGTTGTAATAGGCGGCGTTAGCAAGCATATCGCTGCCCGCGAACAACCCGTCTATATCGGGATTGTTTTGCAAGTATTCGCGCATAACTTCCATTTCGTCGCCATGCTTAAAATCCGCAACCTCCAAGCGAGACGGCAAGCCGTGCTCGCGCATGCAGTCGTCGTACGCTTTATATCGAAGCTGCACTTCGCTTTCAACGGCGGTTTTGCCGCACACGCACCCTACGCGTTTCGCCCCACGCGACAAAAGATATTCCACAGCCTCGCGCGACGCTTCGTAGTTGTTGCTCGTAACGAAAGGAACTTTGCCGCCTATATGGCGGTCTACCGAAACAATGGGCAAATTCTCGTCTATGCTGTCGTGCGCGTGGTGAGTAATAAATATAATGCCGTCTACCCGCGCCTGCCTAATCATTTCGAGCATTTCGCTTTCTTTCGACTTTTTATCCTGAGAATTCACAACAAGCATTCTCACGCCGCGTCGGCTTAGGCACTCTTCAACGTAGTAAATTATTTTAGCAAAGAACGGATGCCTTATTGTGGGAACCGATATTGCCATAGTGGCGCAAGTTTGATTTTTTAAGTTGCGCGCCGACTGATTCGGCACAAAGTTCAGTTTTTTAACGGCGGCGTCTATCCGCTTTCGAGCGTCGTCGCTTACGCTGCCGTTGCCGCTGAGGGCGCGGGAAGCGGTGCCAACGCCGACACCCGCTTCCTTCGCCACGTCTTTAATAGTAGCCATACGCACCATCTCCTACAAACCGCGCAAAGCACCGTGCCCGCGAGTTTTGTACTGTCAGTATAGCACAGCCGAAAATTTTTGTCAATGCGCTTTCTTATGCTTCGGGAGCGGGCTCAACGTATTCGTTGGATGCCGCAATCCAGTCCATTTTCACGGTTTCGCCTTCCGCATGCCCTACGCCGTCTTTAATGCAGGTAAGAAGCACGTCGTCTTGCATTGCGGTAAGGTCCGTTCCTTCGGCGTAATAGGCTATAATATCGTCGAAGTGTCCAAAGCCCCAACCGGCGGCGGCGCCGTTATTGCCGATTACGATATAAAGCTCTTCTCCCAAATACGCGCTCAAATCCGCATAATGAGTGCGAAGCGTGCACCAGTTGCCGCCGTTTTCCACATGCGGGAAGCCGTCGTCTTTAAAGGTATGGCATGTGTAAGAATAAACCTGCGTTCCGTCCGCTTTATACACTTTTATAATTGCGTTATTAGACGCCATTTTAAAGGAAATATGTCCGCTACCGCCAAGAACAAACGTTTCGGATTTTAATTCCCATGCAACATGTTCGCCTAATCCTGCATTTTTCAAGAAATAGTTACCCGACTTATTGTACGGTAATTTTTCCACCCAATCGTTATGAATTTCGTTGCTTACCGCTTTTGTAACGTCTATGTTGCCAGACACAACAGTCCAGCCCGTAAGGTCGCCCGTTTCAAAGTCGCCGTTTGCAATCGTGTTGTTATTCGTTATAAGCAAAGCATAGGTAAGCTCTATCGTTTTTGTTCCGTCAGTTACGGTATACGAAATCGTATACGTTCCCGCGTCGGATACGGAGAACGCTTGTGCGTTAAAGTTTTCAACTGCCTGCTCGCCTTTCTTGGCGCCCGTAATTTCAACGGTTACATCCTCAGGAGAAGCGTCTATTTTGTTCCATTCCAACAGAGCGGTGTGCGCGGTTAAATCGATTGTTTGATTCACCTTGCCCGTTTGGTTGGGAATGGGTTTAGTTACCGAGAGCACGCGCGGGTCGGAAACAGTAAGATTTGCATAGTAGTCGTGTTGCGCCTGCACAATTTCTTTCGCTCTCGCGCCCATAGCTTCTTCGCTTTCGAGCACGTCGTTGCGGTAAGTTTGCGCCCACTCTTTGTCGGCGTTCAAAATAGCTATCGCTTCGTTGTAGGTAAGGCTTGCTTTCACCGAGTCAACGTGCATAAAGCCGAAATCGCTTAAAGCGTTGTCTACAATTTTAATGTGAACGCTCTTTCCGATATGCGCGCTCGCGTCTATGAATAAGCGTTGCATACTGAGAGCCATAAGCGGGTCGTTGAATTGTGCGTTGGTTACGCGAAGTAACTCGTTGTCGTCCTCGTCGCACAGCACAACATAACATTCGGGATTTTTAGCCGCGCCGAACTTTAACGAAATCAGTCCGTGTCCGCCCAAAACAAAATCGTTGCTCGTAAGCGTTACCTTTCCGTTGTCGCCGCCTTCGGTGCTCACAAAGAAGTATTTGCCGTCTTTATGGGTGTTTTGAACAGTTACGCCGTTTTGGTCTTTAAAGTTGTTGTCTCCTTCCCAGAACGTATCAGCCATAGAAGCGCTGCCGCCCGCGCCGCTAACCGTCCAACCCGTAAGGTCACCCGTTTCGAAGCCGCCGTTGAGCACGTCGTTTTCTGCCGAAACCGCAAGCACGAAAGTAGCGGGAGCGGAAAGCGCTTGATAGTGAACGCTGTAATGCACGGTATAAATGCCGGGAACGCTCAAATCCACGCTTTCGAAGCCGCTCGTTATTTCGGGCATGTCGCCGCATGCGATTTTATCAAGCTGCACGGTGATTTCGTTCGCCGCAACGGAGCCGTAGCTACCTTCCGCTTCCGCAAGATAAGCCGCCACGTTCACCGCGTTATTCGCATGAATCGCTTTCGATGCAATAGGCGTTTTAACGCGCAACACGTCGGGCTCGAACGGATATTCGTAGGTTTCGTAGTAGTTGCGAATCACCGCGTTGTTCGCGTTTTCTTCAAGACCTTGCGCCCAAATATACGTTTCGTTGATAAGCGCCTTAGTTTCGTCGGCGGTCATGCTCACGCGAATATCGTCTACCGATATTGCGGCGTAGTCGCTTTCGCGCTTATCGCCGTCAACGATTTTAACGTACAGAACTTTGCCCTTGTGCTCGCTCGCGTCAACGAATTTACGCATGAGGTTGAGCGACATTTCGGGGTCTTTAAAGTGGTCGCACGTTATTTTTATAAGTTCTTCGTCGGTGTTGCCGTCGCAAATCGCAACGTAATTCTTAGTCTCTTTCGCGCCGCCTATAAGAAGAGTTATAAAGCCGTCGCCCGAAAGGGTGAATTTTGCAGAACGAATCGAACCTGTATTTTTTTCGGCAACGCCGTAGCCGTCTAAGAATTTGTCGCCCACAGCGTTATACACACGGTCGCCGAAGAACGTTTTCGTGGACGGGCTTATTGTGTTTTTGCTGAACGCATCGCCCTCTAAAACTTTCCAGTTAGTGAGACCGTCTTCGAAGCTGCCGTTGCGAATAGCGGTTTCGGTTTCAACCTCTTCGAACGACGGCGCGCCGATTTCAGCCAAAATCGCGTCGCGTTCGGCGTTTACGGCAGCAACTTCTTCTTCGGTTTTAAGAACTTTGAAATCGTCGAGGTTAAGGTATCCCCAACCGTCGCGGCTCTTGTCGTTGTCGGTAACTTTAACAACCAACGTTTTGCCTATGTGCGCCGAAAGGTCCACAACGTTCGGCACAAGATGGTCGGTAATGTAAGGAACTTCGAAATCTTCGTTGCCTTTTTTGAGAAGAACTTCGTCCGAACCGTTGTCTATAAATTCTATATAGCACTTTTCGGGGTCTTGCCCGCCGCCTATGCGGTAAGCTATTTTTCCCGTTCCCGCAAGTTTAAACGGACTGCTTGTGAGCGTGCCCACAAACGCGACGCTGCCCGCGTCGTAACCGCTGAAAAAGTTGTCGCCGACTTTCCCCACCGTTACGCCGTTCACGCTCGACGTGTTCACAACTCCGTATTTGCCGAACGCCTGCCCTTCGGTAGTCCAACCGGGAAGCGCTCCCACTTCTTGCTCGAAACCGCCGTTCACGATTTCTTCGCCTACGCCGTTTTTGCCGCCGTCTTTTTTCGAACACGCCGCAAACGTGAACGCCAAAACGAACAGCGCCAAAACGGCTACTATTGCCATAAGTTTCTTTTTCATTTTGTCCCTCCTGAAAAAAATTTTTTCTATTTACGTTAGTACGCCTGCCTATTCGGCGGCGAAAGAACGTCTACCGTAATATCGAAGGCCGCTTGCCCGCCCTCGCTGAAAGGCACTATCCCTGTGCCTGTGCCGTATGCAAAAGCCGTAATTACAGCGCGTTCGCAAGCAAACGCTTCTATACTCGCTTTATCTATATATATAACGCCTTGCACGGTGCCGTCGTTATAAAGTTCTCCGCCCACGTCGGCGCGCGCTCCCGACGAAAACCGTGTTGTGTTCATGCGCATTTCGGAACGAGTGAAACTCAGTTCGGCATATTCGTTCCCTACCGTTTTAAGGCGGAATCCCGCGCGAGTCGCGCCGTTCAACTTTATGCGGTAAGTAATCCGCAAAAAGTCGCTTTGCACCTCTTGCAATCTTTGAGCCGCGCGAGCGGCGTCAAGCCCGTTAAATCCCGCAACGCTCTCGCCCGAAAGCCCTTCGAGCCCTGCGGGAGTAACTCCCAAAACGTTGCCCGAAAGCAATTTGAGTTCCCGAACGCAAGAAGCCGAGTGCGCCCACCCCGCCGCGCAGTGTTCTTCGTCGCCGCGCGCGTCCTGCGTTATTCCCGTGATATACACCTTATGCGTTTGCGGGTCGGTGAACAGCGTGGGACCTGTGAAAACGTTATTTCCGTAGTCGAGAAGTTTGGCGTCGGGAAAATCGGGAATAAAACGGCAAGAGGCGAAATCGAAGTCGCCTATATAATACCAAACGTCGTTGTCGCCGTGTTGAGGCGAAAACAGGAAAATATATTTATCGGTAAGTTTTCCGTTTTCGTCGGGCAAACGCGCAATGTTAGGCATTTCCCAAACGGTGCCGTATTCTTTTTTGTAAGATTCGGGAACAAACAGCTCGCCGCGATACTCCCATTTGTGAAAGTCGCCGTCCGACGTTAAAACGTGCGCCGCGCCGCGCTGACTGCCGTTTTCGTTTTTCGCGCCGCCCACGAGCATATAATAAACCGAACCTATTTTTTGAACCTGCGGGTCGCGGAACTCGCCCGCAACTCCCATTTCGGCGGTTTGCACAACTGCAAGCGTAGGGTCTATAATCCACTCCGTTAAGTCGGGGTCGGAGTAATCCGCCGCGCGCGCAATGCCTATGTGTTGGTTAGAGTTGTTATAAGGTCTGCTGTCGTCGCCCGCAGTGAAGAACAGCACGGGCAAGCCGCTTTGGTCGTAAGCCATTCCGCCAGTCCAAATTCCGTCGGGCGCGGGCGTTCCTTCGGTGGGCACAATCGCTTCTTTTACCGAGCGCCATGTAGCCATGCCGTCGTCCGACACCCAGTGCCCCCAACTTATCTGCCGCCAATACGGTCCCGTAACGTTGTATTGATAAAACAGATGCCATTTGTCGTTATAACGGAACAAAGCGTGAGGCTCGTTCATCCAATTCGCGGGCGGAACGGCATGGTATTCGGGGCGGAACTTATCGTGCTCCAACCTACCGTAAAGCGGGGCGATATCCTCGTATTCGGCGCGCATACCGTTGTAGCTATACAGTCCCTCTTGATGAGTGCGCACCGCGCCGCGCGGCTTTGCCACTTTGTAAATTTTCAACTCGTCCATAACTCCGTTAAAACGGGTTATTTCGCTTTGCCCCGAATATTCGGGCTCGTTACTGCTCCCCACCAAAAGCGGCGCGTCCGCCGCCGCCACCGAACTGCCTGACGGAACCGAAACGCTTGCCACGCTTACGCCGTTCAAGTAAATTTCGGCATACCCCTCGTCGCCGTTGAAAACCGCAGTTAAATGATTCCATTCGTAGGTTGATAAGCACGTCGATTTTGCGGGGTTATACACGTTTGTCCACTCCGTCCCCGTGCCGAAGCCGAACACCCAATAACCGAATTTTGTTATTCCGAGCATAAAGCCCGTTTTATTTTTGCGGCTGAATTGCCCCAAAATAACCTGAATAGGCCAATCTTCGCGCGAAGATTGCGGAGCCGCCCAAAGAAACGAACGCGGCGCAACGCACACGTCTATTGTGAACGCGTCTCCTCCGAGCGAAAATTTTTGCGCGGGCACCGATATGTTTTCGCTGTAACCGTCGAAATGAAGCGCTCTTCCGCTAACCGCCGAACGAGTAGTGCGCTGAGGCATTATAGCTGCAGTTTGGTAAGCGGGCGACGAAAGCAAACTGCCGTTCACCGTAAAAGCGCCGCGTTTTTCGGGAGACGCGTCGAAAACCACTCTGCCGCTCTCTTCGTCGAACGGAAAATACAATATTGTTTCGTCTTCGTAGCTGTCACGGTAAGGCGCGGCGCCCGAAGGGGGCGCCGGGATTTGTTCGTCTTTTTCGCCGAACGCGCACCCCGCCGCAAAACACAAAACCGAAGCGAGCACCGCAAATATTATAATGTGTTTAACATAACGCAATTATTTTCTCCCGTTCGCTTTACGCGTCAGTCAACAACAATGTCGTATTTGGTAAGGTTGCGCACTGTGGCGGCGCCGCCCTGCGAAAAGAACTTTATTCCCGTATCGGACGGCGACGAATACACGTTCGAAGTGAGCGTGCGCTCTCCGTCGTTTATAAACACTTCCGCCGACGATTTATCGAGAAAAATTCTAAACGTAACGCTATTATTTTTAACGTCTACCTTAGCGTGGCGTATTGCCGCGTCTTTTTCTTTGCCGTCGCCCGTAATACGCACGCCGCATTCCGAGCGGTCTATAACCACAAGGTCGGTCGCTTTATCGTAATACACAAGCGTTTCGTGGTCGAGCCCCGCGAAAATTTTAACGCCCGCGCGCGAAGCCGTGCCCATATCGAGAGTGAACGAAAGTTCAACCGTTGTTCCTTCCACGCCCTCTACCGACGCTTCGCCGTTTACCGTAAGCGAATCTTTTTCCACCTTGTTCTGTCTGTACGCCTCTATCTCGCGGATAGGCTTTTGATATAACTTGCCGTTTACAAGCGACAGCTCGCGCGGCAGTATCATAGCGCCCGCCCAACCGTGCGCCTGCGTGGGCAGAGAACGCGACCACATTTGCATCCATGCAATCATAATCGTTCTGCCGTCAGGCGAACTCATTGTTTGCGGCGCGTAAAAATCGAGTCCGCTGTCTATTTCGTCTTCGCTTTCAATGGTAAACTTGCCCGTTTCGGTGTTTAAATTTCCCACCATATAAAGGTTGGAATGCAAATTTTCGTGCCGCCATTCGTTAGTGGCAAACCCTTGCGGGCTGGTAATTAAAACGTCTTTGTCGCCGAATGTGGCAAGGTCGGGGCACTCGTATATTCCGTTTGTGCGGCGGTCGCGGTGCGCCACTCCCACATACTGCCATTGCATGAGGTCTGCGGATTTATACAATAGTATTTGCCCTTCGCCCGCGTTCGATTTCGAACCTATAAGCGCGTAGAAGCTGTCGCCTCTGCGGAACACTTTGGGGTCGCGAAAATCGTTTTTACTACTGTCGGGCGGCGTGGCGTCCGAGCTTATAACCCGCCCGCGCTTAGTAAACTTTATTCCGTCGTCCGACACTGCAAGCGCTTGCGTTTGGAACGGGTCGAGCACGGCGGTGTACATCAAATACATTTTGTCGTTGTGCACGATAGACGTGCCCGAAAAACAGCCGTTTGCGTCGAACGCCGTATCGGGCGCCAAAGCTGTGGGCATAAGTTCCCATTTAACAAGGTCGGAGCTTTGGTAGTGCCCCCAATGCATAGGACCCCATGCCGAGCTATACGGATGAAACTGGTAAAACAGTTGGTATTTGCCGAACGCGTAACCGAAACCGTTGGGGTCGTTCATCCACCCTACGGGAGGCATCGCATGGTATGTGTGCCTATACTGCGCGTTTATTTTAGACGAATTTTCCGATATATATTTGTCGGCTGCTTTGGTCTTGCTCACCTCTTCGGTCTCTCCTTGATAGTTTAAAATAAAATCGTCCACATTCAAATAATTAAAGTTGTCGTTCCCCGCGTCGTTATCAACGATTTTTACCGCCGCTTTTTTGCCTTTATGGGCGCTTACGTCTATAACAACCCTGTGCATGGAATTATAATAGCCCGCCATTCCGAATTCGTCGTTTCCGCGCCTTGCAAGTTCGTTGCCTTTTTCGTCCACAATGCTCACATAGCACTTGTCGGGGTCGGAACCCGCTCCTATCAGAAAGCCTATTTTATCGCCCTCTATCGTAAAGGTTTCGCTCGTTAGAGTTCCGCGAGTTCCTTTCGGAGCTTTTCCGCCCGAAAAGAAGAATTCGCCTTCTTTGTAATAATAATTTCCGTCGGCGTCTTTATTGTCAACCGAAACGCATTCGTCGCCGAAAGCCGCGCCTTCGGCAGTCCATCCGCGCAAAGTTCCGCGCTCGAACCCCGAATTTTCAAACCTTTTTTCGCCTATCGGTTTGTCGGTTGCGCAACCGCCCAAAGCGAGCGAGAGCGCAAGCATTACCGACGTTATTCCTTTGGTTTTATTCATTGCCGCCGTACCCCTATTGCTTATAAATCGATTTCATAGACGCAACTTTAAGCTGAGCTATGCTAACGGTTACGCTGTCGTCGGCATAAAGCTTGAGCCCCATAGAAGTTCTGTCTTTGGGATACACTCGCGCCGACACCGCTATTTTGCCGTCGTAAAAAGCTTCGATTAACGAACGGTCTAAGTAGAGTTCCATTGTAAGGCGGTTGCCCTCCGCCGCGTACTTATCGAAGAACGTTCCCGAAATGTTTTGAGCTCCGCTCATTCCCGTTTTTACGCCCGCGTTACCGTTCGCCGTGTCGTAATAAAAGTCGGTGTATTCGGTGCCGGCGTCGTTGGCGCGCACTTTCAGCCCGAAAACTCCGCTTCCCGAAAATTCGAACGTAACTTTAACGTGAAGCATGTCGCCCTTAGCAGACCCGAGTTTTTCGTTGGCTGCGGCGAGCGAAAGCGAACTCCCTTCGGCAAGCGTTTCACGCTCGTAAGATTCTATTGTTGTAAGCGGCGCGATTTCGGCGGTTTTTCCGTCGGCGCTCAAATATATTTCGCGCGCAAGCCCAACCGAATGTGCCCAACCCGAAAGATATTGGTCGCGCGGCTTGCGTTGGTCTTGCATTATGCTGAACATTACGACCTTGCCCGTTTTGGGGTCGGTGAATGCGCTCGGACCCGTGAACACGTTGTCGCCGTAATCGAAACGCTTGGGAGTTTTGTCGTCGGGCTCGAAACGGCAAGTGCTTTTATTAAAGTTGCCGAGCAAATAGAACACGTCGTTATCGGCGGAATCGGCGGGCGCGGGAGAAAATACGAACATATATTTTTGCGCCGAACCGTCGCGCGTTTTAACCGGTATTAGCACGGGAAGTTCCCAAGTTCTGCCGTAGTCGGACGAAAGCGACGCATCTTCGTAAAGTTGCCCGCGATAAGTCCAATTCGTGAACGAATCGTCGGTTGTGGTGTATATAAGCGCCGTCCCCTTATTCGCCGACGACGAAGAGCAAACAAGCATATACCAAGTGTTTCCGTCTTTAAACACAAACGGGTCGCGGAATTCGCCCGTCTTACCCTCGCCCGACTTTTGCTTAACAGCCAAAGTGCTCGACACTTCCCATTCGGTAAGGTTGGGGTCGGTTAAATCTTTGGGACGCGCAATTCCTATGTTTTGGTTGGAAATGAGCCCCTGCCCCGCCGAAGCAAAGCTGTCGTTGCCCGCAGTGAAGAATATAACGGGATTGCCCTTAGAATCGAAGTTTACGCCGCCCGACCATATTCCGTCGGGCGCTACGGTGCCCGCCGTAGGAGTGATAATTTCTTTAAGCGGCTTCCAGTTCACCATGTCGTCCGACACAAGGTGTCCCCAACAAATGTTGCGGAAATACGGGCCGTTCAAATTGAACTGAAAGAAAAGGTGGTATTTTCCGTTGTAGTAGAACGGCGCGTGAGGCTCGTTCATCCAGTGTTGATACGGTCCGCCGTGATATTGCGGTTTATGATAGTCTTCGGTTAAAACGTTTTGAAGCCATATATCTTCGAAAGTAATTTCGGGAAGCTTGCCGTCGGAAAGTCCGCCCGAGTATTGCGCGCGAACTTCGTCGGCAGTAAGCGCGGTTTTATAAAGCTTAACTTCGTCTATAAGTCCGCTGTGCATATTGCACGCTGCCGTTGCGTTCGAAGTGCCGTGATTGTTTCTGCCTATATAAAGCCAATCGGCGCAACCCGATATTTGAGCTCCTTCGTAGAACGTGCGTTCGTTGGCAAGTTCGCCGTTAAGATACATGCGCATATTGCCCGCGCCGCCGTCGAACACCGCGACAATGTGGTTCCATTCGTACTTTTTCAGAGGGTGCCCGTTGTCCCAAAGTTTAAAGAAACGGTCGCCTATTCCCACCTGAAAGCTCCACGCCCCATGACGTTGGTATCCTAAAATAAATCCTTGATTCGCTTCTTCGTTGAACTGGCTGACAACCGCCGTTAAACGCTCGGTTCCCGCTTCGGCGCCGTTAGGGTCGTCCCATTCGAACATGCGCGGAGCAATCCACGCGCTGACGGTAAGCGCTCCGCCCTTAACGGTTATATCGTCTTCGGCATAGCGCACAAAGTTCGAGTAGCCGTCCATTAAAAGGCTTCCGCCTTTAACGCCGCGAGCGCGCCATTGAGGGTCTTGCGCTTTTTCCTGATACGCGGGCGAATTGAATATATAGTTCAAGTTCGCGTCGGGCACGCGTTTGGCTCCGTCGTGCACAACGGTGCCGCTTCCTTCGTCGAACGATAAATATAGCAACAAATCTTTTTGATGAGGGTCGCTGTTCTTAATACCGCACCCGGCAAGCGCGAACGTTCCGAGAGCAAGCGCGAGCGCCGCGCACAACAAAAATATTCGAGTTCTCCGTTTCATAATTTTCTCCTTTTCTATTTAAGTCCCGAAAAAGACACGCCCTCTATAATATAGCGTTGGCAGAAAATATATACGATTGCAATGGGTATTGTGGAAAACGTAAGCGCCGCCATTACCATTGATAAATCTTTGGGATTAAAAGAGTTTACGAGTTGCAAGAATACTTGCAACGGTTGTTGTTCGGGTTTGCTAAACATAAGTTGCGCGAAAACGTATTCGTTCCATGCGCCCATAAACGTGAAGATTGCCACCGTTGCGAAAATAGCTTTGCTGAGCGGCATTATTATGCGGAAATAAGTGCTCAGCCTTCCCGAGCCGTCTATTCGCGCCGCTTCTTCGAGCTCTTTGGGCATGCCGATGAAAAACTGCCTGAACATGAAAATATAGAACGCGCTGACAAAGTTGGGTATAAGGTATCCGACAACGCGCAACTCTTTTGTGAGCAAGCCGAGATTTTTCAAAATAACGTAAAGCGGCACAATGCTCGTTTCAACGGGCACTATAATGAGCAAAAGCACTATTGTGCCTATAACCCGCGAACCGGGAAACTCCAATCTTGCCAATGCGTAGCCCGCAAACGAGTTTAAAAGAAGCACGCCCAAAATCGTTATCGAACAATAAATTACGCTGTTTAAAATACTACGCCCGAAATAGTCGAACGAATCGAACAGATTTTTATACGCGACAAACCATTTGCCAACGTTCCACGTTGCGGGCAAAAACGTTCGCCACGACGAAAGTTGAGCGTAAATTTGGTCTTGCGTTTTGAGCGACGAAACTATCATCCACAGCACGGGGAACAAAAAGATTACGCACAGTAAAGCAAGCCCCAAAATTGCCGCCGTTTTAAGAACGACGTGCGCGGGAGATATTTTGCGCTTTACCTTTACGAAATTAGGAAGCACTTGCGTTTGCATATTTTGTCCCTCCTCAATCCTTTTGGTCGGTAACTTTGCGCAACGTAAGCGCTACGGTAGACATGAAAAGCGTATACAGCAAAGCGATTGCGCTCGAATATCCCACGTCTCTGTATTTAATGCCTTGCTGATAAATGTAGTAAGACATGGTCATTGTGCTGTCGGTAGGTCCGCCCTGCGTCATAATCATGGGTTGCGTCATAAGGCGGAAAGCGCCTATAAGCATAGTAACGAGCACGAACGAAAACGTGGGGAGAATGCTCGGAAGAGTTATGCGGAAAAACTTTGTGCCGCTTCCCGCGCCGTCTACCCCCGCAGCCTCGTACAGTTCGGGCGGAATATTTTTAAGTCCCGAAAGGAATATAAGCATTTGATAGCCCGCGCCTTGCCACGCCGATATAACAACTATTACGTTCATCGCCTGCTTGGGGCTTTCCAAAAACGGTTGAGGCGGAATGTGGAACACTTTTAACAAAGCGTTAATGAGCCCCTCTTCGGGATTGAGCAAATTCATCCACAAAAACGACGTAACCGCAAGCGAAAGCATAACGGGGCAGAAAAACGCCCACCGAAAGAACGTGTTTCCCCTTATTTTGGTGTTCAGGATAAGCGCCAACCCGAGCGCCGCCAAAAGTTGCAACGGAACAACTTTCACGACGAAAATCATTGTGTTTTTAAAGGCGTTCCACATAAACCTGTCGGTAAACGCTTTTTTGAACTGACGCAATCCCGCCCAACCCACTTCGTTCAGTTTTAAAAGGTTGGCGTCGGTAAACGCATAAGAAAGGCTAACCACCATAGGCGCGATTACGAAAATCGCACCGAGCACTACGGCGGGCAAAATAAACACCGCGCCCACAACCGAGTCGCTTTTAATATAAGTCTTTCCTAAAAACTTATAATATATCGACTTTGTTTTTTTCGCTTTTTCCATAACGGCACCGCCTTTAATTTAGCGGTCTACCGATTGAGCTTTTTGCAACGCGTATTTAGCCAGATTATAGTCGGACGTTCCCGCAGCCGTTTTAATATAGTTCACTATGTCCGAAAACGCGGTTGTAAGCTGAGGATATTTTTCAATTCGCGGACGGGGAGCGCCCGTTTGCAACAACAGCTCGCTAAGCGATTTACTCGCTCCGCTTCCGAAATTCTCTTCGTTATCGAGAAGCGATTTGTGCGTGGGGAAAGTGCCTATGCTGTCGTACATAAGCTGGCTTGCCTCCGTGCCCGTAAGGAACGCCACCGCTTGCGAAGCCGCATAAGCGTCGCGGGTGTCGCGCGTTACCGCAAAGCCCCACGAGCCGCAAGGCGATTGCACTTTTCCTTTTGTTCCGTCGGCGGATTCGTAGACGGGGAAAGGCATAATGTCGTATTTATTTTGAAAGTCTTTGTAATCTTTGCGAATGGTGTCTATAAGCCAAGGTCCGTATATTTCGAAAGCAACTTCGCCGCCGGGAAACGCGTTCACGTTAGTGCCGTTGTATATCCACGACTTTGCGCTGTCTTGCTCGTAAATACTTTCAAGCATTGAAAGTCCGCCGAGCGACGCTTCGGAATTTAAAGCACCCACCGCTTTCTCGTTGGTATCGGTGAACTGACCGCCCGCGCTGTAAATGAGCGGCGAATACAAATACATGCAGCCTTCGGCGCCGCCGAAGCCGAGATTGAGTTTGATTTTATACGTTTTATTTGCGGCTTTCAGCTTATCCATAGCCTCTTCAACGTCTTTCCAAGACCAGGGATTTTCTATTGTGCCGAAATCCGCATCGGTGTAGCCCACCGATTTTAAAAGCTCTTTATTGTAGTATAATCCGCCGGGCGCGTCCATGCCCGAAAGCGCGAACAATTTGCCGTTATAGGTAGACTGCGTTATAACGCTGTCAACATAGCTGTTCTTAACGTCGTCGGTAAGGTGTTCGTCAAGCGGCAAAATAATTTCCTGAGCGGCGTATGCCGTAATGTTGGGGCTGTCTACGGCAACAATATCAGGCAACCCCCCCCCGAGTAATTCGCCGTTTATAGAGCTGTCGAGCGCATCCGACGAGTTTTTGAACTCCAAACTCATCATTATAGTGCGTCCGTCTTTTGTATGCAGCTTCTTTTCGTTGAACATATCGGCAATGGTGCGGTATATTCTTCCTTCGGGCTCCGCTTCCGACTTATGAAGCCAAACCTTAACCACTTTTACGTCGGCTGTGTCTTCGAGTTCGTCGCCGTTTTTGCTGCACGCGGCAAAGCCGAACAGGCTGAGCGCAAGAACACAAGCAAGCAACAGGTTCGTAAGTCTTTTTTTCATCATTTTTTATTCCTCCTAAACGGAATTTTATTTTTTAAAAAAAATTTACCTAATATAAATTTTTAATAAAACCGCTTTTACTTGAAAACGAAGTCCTTGTCCTCATCACGTTGGAAACGTTTCCAAAATTCTGTTAAAAAATATAGAATCGTTTCGCTTTTTCATAAAAATTTGGAATCGGATTTATTCGAAATCGTTTTTACAAAAAATTTGGAATCGTTTCTATTGATTACATAATACCACAACATTTCGGACTTGTCAATACCTTTTTGAAAAATTTTTGTAATTTTTTTCAATTTTTTTACCGTTATACCGTAAGTTTTTCTATTAAATACGTTTTATCGCCGAATTTAACATGTAGTTTTAATTGTTTAAGACGCATTTTTTTCTTGCGCTTTAAAAATAAGTGTGCTATAATTATTTTGAATTTAAAAGGAATAGGTATGCGCCGTTGAAGAATTTTTCTTGCAAAATTTAATAAAATAAGCTTGCGAATTAAAACTTGCGAGCTTATTTGTTCGCAAGAAAGTTTTTTTTAGCTATATACGATTATTCGAGCCGTAAGATTTAAACTTTCTTACGGCTCTTTTTATATTTCAAGGAGGATTACAATATGTCTTTAATAAGCGTTCGAAATTTAACATTTTCTTACGACGGCGGATATAAAAACGTTTTCGAGAATGTGAGCTTTCAAATAGACACAGAATGGAAGTTGGGCTTTGTGGGGCGAAACGGCAGAGGAAAAACCACATTTCTCAATTTGCTTTTCGGCAAATACGAATACGCGGGAAAAATTGCGGCGAACGTCGAATTTACCTACTTTCCTTTCGAGGTACGCAACAAAAAGCGCAAAGTTTCGCAAATACTGCAAGAGCTGTGCCCCGCAGCCGAAGAATGGGAGTTTATACGCGAACTGTCGTATTTGCAAACTTCGCCCGAAATTCTTTACCGTCCGTTTAGCGAGCTGTCGAGCGGAGAACAAACCAAAATCTTGCTTGCGGGTCTTTTTTTGAAACCTAACAATTTTCTTCTAATCGACGAACCGACCAACCATTTGGATGCCGACGCTCGGCAAACCGTTTCGAACTACCTTAAAAAGAAAAAAGGATTTATTTTGGTTTCGCACGACCGCCTTTTTTTAGACGGTTGCGTAGACCACATTCTTTCGATTAACAAAACGAATATAGAAGTTCAGGCAGGCAATTTTTCGTCTTGGTTCGAAAACTTCGAAAACAAACAAAAAAACGAAACGGCTCAAAACAAAAAGCTGAAAAACGAAATTGCAAAACTTAAAGAAGCGGCTAAGCGCACCGCGTCATGGGCGGCTCAAACCGAAGCTTCGAAATACGGTGTTGCGAGTTCGGGTTTAAAGCCTGACAGAGGCTACGTCGGGCACAAAGCCGCCAAACTAATGAAACAAGCTAAAAATACGGAAGCGCGGCAACTTGCCGCCATAGAGCAAAAGTCAGAATTATTGCAAAACGCCGAAACCGCCGACAACTTGAAACTCTCCCCTCTCGTTTTCCGACACAACAAACTGCTCGAATTTTCAAACCTCGAAATAAACTACGGAAATAAAAAAATTTGCCCGCCCGTAAGCTTCGCGCTCGGGCAAGGCGAACGAATCGCTTTGCAGGGGAAGAACGGATGCGGAAAAAGCAGCGTGTTAAAACTTGCGCTCGGCGAAAACGTTCCGCACACCGGCACGGTATACTTGCCGTCGGGCTTGATTATTTCTTATGTGCCGCAAACGAACGAAAATTTAAAAGGCACCGTTTCGCACTTTGCAAAAGAGCACAAAATTGACGAATCGCTGTTCAGAGCGATTTTGAACAAAATGGGCTTTTCGAAAACGGACTGCGACGGCGATATTTCAACTTATTCCGAAGGGCAAAAGAAAAAAGTCGCTCTCGCCAAAAGTCTATGCGAAAAGGCTCATATTTACGTTTGGGACGAGCCTCTTAATTACCTCGATATTTATTCGCGCATGCAAATAGAAAAACTAATCTTAGAATACCGCCCCGCTATGCTGTTCGTTGAACACGATATAGCTTTTCAAAACGCGGTAGCCACAAAAACGGTTAAAATATAGCAATAAAAACCGAGCGAACGCCGCTCGGTTTTTTATATTCTACAGTTTTTTACCGCTCACCAACCGCATGTACGTTATTGCCGTTGGAATTTGCCGTCTTTTTTGTGCACAACAAGGCTCGCGTTGTATTTTTTGCACAGCGCGCGCGCAACGTTCATAGCTTCTTCTTTGGTGTCAACTCTGCGAACAACTCTGTCTACGCCGTCTTTTTTAATTACCCATGTGTCTTTAACGCGGTCGTATTTAACAGTGAATTTAACTGCGCCGTCTTTTTGGCTTACTACCGAAGTTTTGTTGTAATAGCTTACTCTGCTTGCGGCGCGCTCGATTTCCTCGTCGATAGAAGATGCCGCTTTTTTCTTTTTAAAAGGCCCTTCGGGTTCGGGCGCGTTGTCGATTTCTTCGGTTACGGTGTCGTCTTCGGGCGCGGGTTCAAGCTCGCGCGTCATAAACGACGGCTCTTCGGGTTCGGGCGCCGACGAGGCGGAAGCGGATTGTTGCTCCGATGCGTTACCGCCCGTTACGGGAGCGAAAATCTGTTCGTTTTTAGCCCGCGTTCTTTCTATTTCGAGTTTTGTGCGGGTCTTTTTAAGTTCGTCTTTAAGCTTGCGTATGCGCTTGTTTTTGCACGCAATAACAATAAACAGTATTATGCACAAAAGCACGGCAACCGCCAAAATGAGCCACCAAAACTTTGCGATAGCGTCGTTTGCCTTTTTCAATAAATCGGCAATTTTGGAACCTAACAAAATATTCACTTACAAAAACCTCCGTTGTAATAAAAGCTCGTTTACAAAGCGCGCATACCTTTCTATATATGCCGTAAGCGACGAAATAATTCGCCGCTTACCTTTGCAAACGTTATGCAGTTTTAAAATCCGCCGCAATTTCGCCGAGAGCGATATATAAAGGCGAAGTGTTCATTCTCATACGAATGGGAACTATTCTGTAATCCTGGCTTTCGGGGTTGTTCTCAAGCCCTACTTTGGAATTAAGATACAAATACACCGTAACCCAACGAAGTTCTCCGTCGGTGCTCTTAACGTTCATAATAAGACGGTCGTATTCCACAGTGCTCTTTTTTACTTTAAACGTTTTAGGCTGTGAAAATTCGAGTTCGAGCATATACGAATCGTCGGTTGCCGCGCAAACCGCGCGAGCCTCGTTCACCGTAACTTCTTTGTTCACCGTTTCATCGTCGGCGTTTTTTGTTTTCTCAAATTCGGGACCGTAGTTGCCCACAAATTCGAGAGTGGCGTGCATTATGCTGAACCCCGTCTTTTTAATAAGGTTTTTATCTATTTTCGATTTGTATTCGGCGTTTCCCGTAAGGTTGCCGTTCGGAAGCGACGCCGACGCGGTTGTTACCCGCACCGCAGAATAATCGGAAAAACTTTTCATGGGGCGCATTATCACCGAGCAAAGAACTATAACAGTAATAAGCACGGCACCCAAAACCGACGAAAGAACTATAACGGGTATTTTTACTTTTTTCTTCATACTTTCTCCTAAATTCCTTTTGAATTCCTCTTATGCAAATTTTACGCCGTTTTGTTGTTGTATTTTTTGTTAAGACGTGCGTCGAGCGCGTCGCGCACTTCTTCGTAAGGCTTGCCTTCCATAATCATATCCACTTCTTCGGAATAAATGGTTTCGCGCTCTATTAAAAGCCTAACCATGCAATCCATAACCTCGCGGTGCTCGGTAAGCATTTTAACAGCCTCTTTATGCGCGGTTTCCACAAGTTTGGCTACGGCGGCGTCTATTTTCGTTGCAATCGACTCGCTGTATGTGTGCGTGGATTGATAATCGCGCCCTAAAAACACTTCTTGATTAGAGCCGTAATAAACGGGACCGAGTTCCGACATACCCCATTCCATAACCATCTTGCGGGCAATGTCGGTAGCGCTCTTAATGTCGCCCACCGCGCCGGTAGTTATGTCTTGAATAACGAGTTCTTCGGCGGCGCGTCCGCCCATGCTCATGGCAAGATTCGCTTTCAGCTTTCCTATGGTAATATGGTCGTCGTCGGTGTCGGGACGGGTCATGGTGTAGCCCGCCGCCTGCCCGCGAGGAATTATAGACACCTCGTGCACGGGGTCGCACATAGGTTCGAGCCGCGCCACAATAGCATGCCCCGCTTCGTGATAAGCCGTGATTCGCTTATCAACTTCGGTAACGAGACGCGATTTTTTCTGAGGTCCCATAACAACCTTGTTTATTCCCTCGTAAAGGTCTTCCATGCTGATTTGACTGCGGTTGTCGCGCGCGCACAAAATAGCAGCTTCGTTTAATAAGTTGGCGATTTCCGCGCCCGAAAATCCGCTCGTTATGCGGGCGAGCACCTGAAAGTCTACGTCGGGCGATATAGGCTTATTGCGCGCGTGAACTTTGAAAATAGCTTCTCTGCCGCGAACGTCGGGAATGTTCACGTATATTTGGCGGTCGAATCTGCCCGGACGCAAAAGCGCGGGGTCGAGAATGTCGGCACGGTTGGTTGCCGCCATAACTATAACGCCGTCGTTCGTTTCGAAACCGTCCATTTGCACCAAAAGCTGGTTTAGCGTTTGCTCGCGTTCGTCGTGTCCGCCGCCGAGCCCCGCTCCGCGTTGGCGCCCAACCGCGTCGATTTCGTCTATAAAGATTATGCAAGGCATGTTCTTTTTCGCTTGGTCAAAAAGGTCGCGCACGCGACTTGCGCCTACGCCTACGAACATTTCAACAAAGTCGGAACCCGAAATCGAGAAGAACGGAACGTTAGCCTCGCCCGCAACGGCTTTGGCAAAAAGCGTTTTACCTGTGCCCGGAGGACCCACCAAAAGCACGCCTTTGGGTATTCTCGCGCCTACGGCGGTAAACTTTTGCGGCGACTTTAAAAACTCGACGATTTCTTGAAGCTCTTGCTTTTCTTCGTCGGCGCCCGCAACGTCGGTAAAGCGCACTTTAAGATTGCCTTGAACGTTCGCTTTGCTCTTTCCGAAATTCATAGCCTGTTTGTTTTGCCCGCCCATGCTTCTGAACAGGAAAAACGCCATAACGGCTATTAGCACAATGCCTATTATAGGGTAAAGAATATTCCAAATATTTCCCGAATTGCGGTCGTTAAAACTTATAATAACGTCGGGAAACTCTTTGTTGATTTTGGCTATTTCGTCGGCGTTGCCCGCCGCCGCTTCGAGTTTTTCGGCGCGCATAGCTTGGTATTGCTTTATAACGTCCCACATAATGGTGTCGCGCGCGTAAGCATACTGTCCGCGCGGATTCTTTTTCCGCTCGGCAGTGTCCTCTTTGTACTCAACCGTAACTTTATCGTTGTTTATGCTCATTTCGGCGATTTTGCCTTTCATGAGCGCGTCCGAAATTTCGGTGAACGTGGTTTTGGAAGCGTTGCTCATAACCGTCATAACTATTGTTGTAACGATTGCGAACACCGCAAGCACCGATATTACGGTTATTATTCCTTTCGTACTCGACTTCAAATAAAGATACCTCCGAAACATGCCCCGCCGAAGCAAAATGCGCATGTACATAGTATAGTATAGCACAGTTGCCGCCGCTATATCAAGCAAATTGCGGCATTTTACTTTTTTTTACTTGCTTTCGCGCCTACGGCGGTTATTTTATTTATATGCGCGCAAATTAAATTTTTTATGTCTAAGACTTGCATACATTGAAATAAAATGTTACAATAGTGGCGTTATGAACAATTACTACACGATTTTGGAACTGTCGGAAACGGCTACCGACGAACAAATCAAACAGGCGTATCGCTCTTTGGCAAAGCGTTACCATCCCGACCTACACCCCAACGACGCCGACACCGCGAAAAAATTCGCGCTTGTAAACGAGGCTATGGAAGTTTTGGGAACGCCCGCAAAACGAAAAGAATACGACGCCAAACGAAACGCCGAAAAAAAACAGGCGGAGGCTACGGCAGCGAGAGCTGCGGCTGCGAACGCGGCAAGAGCTGCGGCTGCCGCGAGAGCTTCGGCGCGCACCGTTTCGAGCGCTGGCACTTCTATGTATATGGGAACTGCGCAAGGCGCCGCAACGGTTATTAACGACGCGTACCGCAGAGGGTACAACGAAGCTACGGCAATAGCTCAGCAGCAAAAAAACGCCGCAATGGAAACTTGGAAAAAATCTGCCGAAAACTGGAAAGCCGAAGCGGAAAAACAAAAAGCCGAAACCGAAAAATGGAAACGCGAAGCCGAACGCCAAAAACGCGAGGCGGAAGGTTACAGCCGCGACGTAGACACTCTTAAAGCGGCGCTCGAACGCACGCGCCAAAGAGCGACCGACGCCGAAGCCGCCACCCGCCGCGCCGAAACCGAACTGCGGGTTCAGCTCGGAGCGGCGGAAATCGCAAAAAAAACCGCAGCCGACGTGATTGCCGAACGCGAGGCGCTTAAAGAATCGTTGGAGAGCAAAATAACGGTTGAACGCGAAGCCCGCAAATATTCGGACGCCGACAAAGTGCGACTCAGCCGCGAAGTTATTAGGCTAAAAGAAGAAAACGCCGCGCTTAAAGAAAAATTGCACTCGCACGGCGACTTTTTCGAACCCGAATATAACGAATCAGATTCAGACGAATAAAATATTGTTTGGCGCTTGCGTTGCAGGCGCCAAATTTTTATTTCCAAACGTCTTTGCCCTTTAATCTTTCGAGCGCCTCGAACATATCTATTCCGTTGGGCGTAACATTATTAAGCTCGCTCCACGCAATCGGCATAGAAACCTTAGCTCCCGGACGGGCTCGCAAAGAATACGGCGCAACCCAAGTCGCTCCGCGAGTATTTCGTCCCCAGTCTATAAAAATTTTGTTTTTTCTTTTCTCTTTGCGCAAATTGTCGGTGAAAAGTTCGGGATGTTTTTCCGAAAGCAGTTTCGCCGTTTTTTTTGAGAAAGCGCGAAACTCTTCCCACGTTGATTTTACGGGGAACGGAACAACTATATGATACCCCTTGCCTCCGCTCGTTTTTAAAAGAGGGCGGAGTTTGAGTTCCATAAGAGTGCTTTTAAGCTCCGAAACGCCGTCGCGCAACACCGAAAGCGGCAACCCCTCGTCGGGGTCGAGGTCGAACACCATAGTATCGGGCGTTTCAAGCAAGTCGGCTCGGCTTCCCCAAACGTGATATTCAAGCCCGCCGAGTTGCGCTTCGGCAATTAGCTCCTCTTTGTTATTCACATAAAAATATGCGTGCGTCTCGCCGTCGCCGCTTTTTACATCTATCGATTGAGCTCGACTTCCCGAAACGGGGTGCTTATTGAAAAAGCAACCGCCGCCCACTCCTTCGTGACAGCGCACAACGCTGAGAACTCTGTTCCCCGCATATTCGAGCATAAGCGACGCGGCGGCTTCATAATACCGCGCGACTTCCGCTTTGGTTATGCCGCAATCGGGAAACACAATTTTATCGGGGCTCGATATTTTAACGCCGCAAACGATTATTTCGTCGGCGCTATTTTTTTCGCTCTCTTTTTTCTTTGTTTCGCTCTTTTCGGATTTTTTCAAAGAGCGTTTCACCGCTTTTTCTCTTTCGGGAACTTCGGCTACTACTTCGGACGCCGACTTATCGGCGCGTAACCCTTTAAAGCTTGCTTGCCGCAGTCTGTTTTCGTTCGTCCACTCGGCAAATTGCACTTCTCCCACGAGTTCGGGCGACAGCCAAAAGATTTCTTCCCCTCCCGACGCTTTCGGCGGCTCCGAAAACGGCGAACTGTCGGCGGCATATTCGGAAAATAAATTCATAAGCTCGGCTTCGCTGCGTCGGTTAAGCCCCGTTCCCGCTCTGCCCGCGTATTGCAACTTTTTATGCGTTCTCGCGGTTTTCGACTTTTTCTTATCCGGTTCGGTTTGTTCGCCGTACACTCCGAGTAGCAAAGCGCTTATTCCCGACGTCTTCTTTTCGGTGCGCGTATATCCGCCGAGCACAAACTCCTGCCTTAAATAACACTTGTATTTCACCCAGTCGGAATTTCTGCCGCCCCTATACGGCGAATCTGCTTTTTTGCCCACGATGCCTTCAAGTCCGAGTTTTTTGGCGGCTTCGGCGCTTTCCCGCCCGCGCCCGCGAATATATCCGCTTTCCCTAAGAATATCGGGCGCATTCTTTAAAATTTCGCTCAATTTGCATTTGCGTTCAATCAGAGGCAACTCGCGCAAATCTTTTCCGTCGGCCGCAAGCAAATCGAAAATAACGTAAACTATATTGCCTTTCGGATTTTTTTCGTAAGCCTGCAAAGCTTGAAAATCCGTTCGTCCGTTTTCGTCGGGCGAAACAATTTCGCCGTCGAAAATATAAGCTCCGCCGCCTGACCACCGCTCCAACTCGCGTGATACGGCGGCAAACTTTTCGGTATAGTCGCGTCCGCTACGTGAAAAAAGTTTAGCGTTGCCGTTTTCGCAAAAAGCGAGCATGCGGTAACCGTCGTATTTTACTTCGAAAAGCCATTCGTCGCCGTCGGGCAGAACGTCTACCGACTTGCACAGCTCGACTTCGCGTTTGATTTCGGGATTTTTTTTGCGCGCGGGTTTCTCTTCTTCGACTATTTCCCGCATAGTTCGGTTTGTTCGCACGCTGCGGGAGTATTGTTCTATTCCCGCTTCCCTTTTTTTAAAACTGTCGTTTTCTTTGATAAGCAGCCAGTTATTTTGCGAATCTTCGGTTTTCATGCGCACAAGCGCCCAACTTCCGCAAAGCCTTTTTCCGTAAAGAGTAAATTTGAGCGAACCCTCTTTCAGTCCGCTTTCAAAATCTTCAAGCGGCTCGTATGCCCCTTCGTCCCACAGCATAACAGTACCGCCGCCGTATTCGCCTTTCGGAATCGTTCCCTCGAATTCGGAATATTCGAGCGGGTGCTCTTCCACCATAACGGCAAGCCGTTTGTCTTGCGGATTAAACGACGGACCTTTTGGCACAGCCCAACTCAAAAGCGCGCCGTTGTATTCAAGCCGAAAGTCGTAATGTTCTCGCCTTGCCGCATGAAATTGCACAACGAATTTTTTGCCGACGCCGTCGCTCCGTTTTTTAGCCGCGTCGCCGCTCGGTTCTTTTGTGGCGGAAAAATTTCGCTTGCGTTTATATTCGCTCAAATCGTTTTTCATAATAAAAAATTGTGCCCTAAAAGCACAATTTTATTACCCGTCTTTTTTCAGCGCAAAAAAGCCGCGTTACTTGCTATATTTATCCTCGTCGCTCCAAGAATACATTTTGCGGAGTTCGGCGCCAACCTTTTCGAGCGGATGCTCGGCCTCTAATCTGCGGGTTGCGTTAAAGTGCGCTCTGCCGTTGTTGTTTTCGGCAATCCACGCCGACGCAAAAGTGCCGTCTTGAATTTCCGAAAGCACCTTTTTCATTTCCTTTTTGGTCTCTTCCGTTATAATGCGCTTGCCTATTTGATAATCGCCGTATTCCGCAGTGTCCGACACCGAATAGCGCATAAATCCGAAACCGCCGCGATAAATAAGGTCTACAATAAGTTTCATTTCGTGTATACATTCGAAATATGCGTTTTGAGGGTCGTAACCCGCTTCAACCAAAGTTTCGAATCCCGCTTTCATAAGAGCGGTAACGCCGCCGCAAAGCACAGCCTGCTCGCCGAACAAGTCGGTTTCGGTTTCGCATTTAAAAGTTGTTTCGAGCACACCGGCGCGGGCTCCGCCTATTCCCGCAGCGTAAGCAAGCGCAATATCAAGAGCTTTCCCCGTGTGGTTTTGCTCTATCGCCACAAGGCAGGGCACTCCTTTGCCTTCAAGATACTCGCTGCGAACGGTATGTCCGGGTCCTTTGGGCGCAATCATAAAAACGTCGACGTTTTCGGGCGGAACGATTTGCTTGAAATGAATGTTAAAACCGTGAGCAAACGCAAGCGCTTTTCCTTCGGCAAGGTTTGGCTCAATATCTTTTTTATATACGGAGGCTTGCTTCTCGTCGGGAATCAAGAGCATTATAATGTCGGCTTTTTTCGCCGCCTCGCCAACGGGCAAAACGGTGAGTCCCGCCTTTTCGGCTTTTTCTTTGCTTTTCGAACCGTCGTAAAGCCCTACTATAACTTTAACTCCGCTTTCGTGCAAATTCAGCGCATGGGCATGTCCTTGCGAACCGTAGCCGATAATAGCAACCGTCTTCTTTTTAAGATTGTCGAGTTTGCAATCGTTTTGATAATAAATTTTAGCCATTATATGTCCTCCGAAAATAAATTCCATTTTAAAATTTCGTTAAAAGATTTGTTTTCCATTATACAGCTAATTGACGTATTTTGTCAATTTAATTCGGCTAAAAAAATTGCGAAAATATTGTCGATAAACGCTTTAAGTCAAATAAGACTTGACTAATACGGATATAAAAAGTTGTGCTACTATATACATATAATTTATATACAGGAGGTAAGAAACATGGCTAAAGGAAAAGATTATTTCGGGCTCAACAGACTTGTAAGTATTATCCTTGCGATTATACCCATTACTGCATGGATTTGCGGAATCGTTACAAGATTTGCCGACGGAAAAATCGTGGCGGCTATCCTTCGCATATTCTTCGGTGCTTGGATTATCTGGCTCATCGACTTGATTATCATGATTTTTAGCGGTCATATTTTACGCCTTTTAAACATTTAGATTATACCTAACTAAAAAGCGTCGCAACAGTGCGACGCTTTTTTTTTATTGCAAAATCAATTTTTTAATTATTCGGTAAGCCCCAGCAAATAATCCACCGACTCGTTGAAATAGTTCGACAACGTTATAAGCGCATACGCCGTCGGGTCGGTTTTGCCGAGTTCCCATTTGGCGATTGCCGACTGACTTATTCCCGTAGCCACAGAAAGTTCCATTTGGCTCAATTTCTTTTCCGTTCGCAACTCTTTGAGTCTTTCACCGAAATTCATACTGTTATTATTATAGCCGTTTTAAGTCGTAAAGGACTTAACAAGTCTTATTAGACTTGAATTTAAACTCTTAATAACAAGCGTTTTTCGGATTTTATATTATGCGAGGCTTATTGTTTAGCCCGCTTTCTCGCGCTGAAAAATTGCAACAAAATATATGCGCCGAGCAAAGCCGCCACAGAGCCGAGCAAAACGGCATACATTACGCCCGCCGAAACCGAATGCCCGAAAAAGTAAAAATTTGCGTCAACCGCGTCTTTTATTTCGGCAAGAACCCCCTTAGTCCAACCGAGCGTTTCCATTTCGGCAAAAACGCCCGCAAGCGCATGTTTTCTCAAAAGGTGCTCTTCCCCGCGCCGTTCACTCCCAAAAAAGCGAACAGTTCTCCTTTCTTCACGCAAAAACTGAGCCTGTTCACGGCGTGAATATCCCGAGCTGTCAAGCGTTTTTTTGCAATATATAAATTTCTGTTATTCGGGGCGTTCTTATATTGAAAGTCATAAGGTATAAATCCATTATATTATACTAATTTTCCATTTGATAGTCAAGACTAATTCAACCGTAAGGATTTAGTACGGTTTGTCTAAGTTTACAACATATTATCGCAAATTTCAGTATATTGTATTTTATCGCCTGCCGCTTAATATAAAAAACGGTCGTATGATTTCACATACAACCGTTTACAAATTAAAATGATTTTAATTCAAATTGTATTGATTGCTCACAAGATATTGCGTGAGTTTATCGGGGAAAATCTTTTGAGAAAGATAATACGTTTTGTTCACAAAGCCGGATGCGATTACACTCGGAGGGTTATCGGCTTCGAGCGCTTTAATTACGGTATCGGCAACCTTTTCCGCTTCCATGCCGCCCTGCTCTATTCCCGCGAGCGAACCCACAGATTTATCGAGGTCGGAGCCGTATACGCCCACTTGCTCGGCTGAATAAACGTTGCGCTTAAAGGTGAAACGCGTGGCGGTGCCGCCGGGAAGCACAGTGGTGGCTTTAATGCCGAACGGCTTAACTTCCATATTCAATTCTTTGCCGAGCATTAAGAGCGCGGCTTTGCTCGACGAATAAAAAGCGTCGTAGGCAATGGGAAGCACTCCGCCCATAGAACCGATTAACACTATTCTGCCGTAGCCCGATTCGCGCATGTGAACGAGCACCGCGCGAATTGCGGCGAGCGCTCCGAAAAAGTTTACTTCGAAAAGATAACGGTAATCTTTTTCTTCGGCAAATTCCACCGGCGCCGCCATAGAGTAGCCCGCGCAATACACAAGCTGGTCTATGCGTCCCGTTTCGTCTAAAATTTTTTCCGACGCGTCTACAATCGTTTGCGGTTTGGTAACGTCCACTTCGAGCGAAGTTATTCGCTCGTCGGGGCACGGAGTGCGCGCGCCGCAATACACCACGTTGCCCGCGTCCGCAAGTTTTTGCGCTGTGGCAAGTCCTATGCCGCTGCTCGCTCCTATTATAAACACAACTCTTTGCTTCATATTGCTATTTTGCCGCCGCCGCGCAAAATTTATGCAACGGCTCGGCGAACGCGCAACTCCAAAGAGTAGACAAACCCGCAAATACATGATAATATATGTAAACACCGACAAATTACGAGCTTTTTCGCAAAAAAAGTTATAGTTGTTCAACAGCGGGCGTATAATATGAAAATGGTAACTACTCGCTATAAAATAATTTCGAGAAAACTGCCGACAGCGTTCGACGGTTTTAAAATCGCACACGTTTCCGACCTCCATAACCGCGAGTTCGGCAACGAGCTTATTCGCGCCGTCGCGGAAGAAAAACCGAACATTATCGCCATTACGGGCGACATAATCCACCGCGAAAACGAATCAGCCGCCGCCGAAAAGTTTGCGCTCGGAGCGGTGCAAGTCGCGCCCGTATATTACGTTGCGGGCAATCACGAAAAAGTGCTCTCGTGCTATCCCGCGTTCGCCGCATATCTTTCCGACATAGGCGTGAACGTGCTTAAAAACGAATACAAAACAATAGAGCGGGACGGCGAAAAGATAGCGGTTATAGGAATGAACGACCCGACGTTTTTTCAAAAAGGAAAAACCGATTTTGTAGCCGAACTTAACCGTCTGCACGCTTGCGTCGAAGAAGAAGGCGTTGCTTTTTCGGTTTTGCTTTCGCACCGTCCCGAAATGTTCGCGCGCTATGTTGAGGCGGGAATAGACCTTTCGCTTACGGGGCACGCTCACGGCGGGCATGTGCGGTTGCCGTTTATAGGCGCGTTTTACGCGCCGAATCAAGGGCTTATGCCCAAATACACCGAAGGCGTGCACACCCATTGCGGAAAAATCATGGTTATAAGCAAAGGGCTCGGCAAAAGCAGTTGGGTGCCGCGAATGTTCAATCCGCCCGAACTCGTAATTGAAACGCTTTGTTCTATCGGCGGCGAAACGCCCGCAACCGAAATATTCCCCCAAACGTGCGAAACGGAAAGCGAGCAACCCGAGCAAAACCTCGACGCAAACGGCGAAACCGACAAAAACGACGAAAACACGCAAGAAGCGAAAAATTAAAAGAGTTACGAAAACCGCTTGCAACACTTGATTTTTATGTTGCTTAGGAGTATAATAAGGTAAAATAATCAGGGAGCGGATATTTTATGCTTAAAGTTATTACATTACGTTGTCCCGGTTGCGGCAACACTTACGATTTTAACATAGGCGCGGATTCCAAACTTAAAAACTGGTACGACGCTTTGGCGAAAATAAGCGACAAAAAAGAGGTCGAACGGCTTCAAGACGCATACACCAAAGTTATAGAAAATAAGACTAAGCCTGCGGCAACCGAATTTTCGATTAACGCGGCGGACGCGCTCAATAACGTGCAATACGCGTTGTGCGGAGAAGAAACCGTTAAACTCGTAGACGAAATTCCCGACGAAACGGCGGACGCTATTTTCAGCGAGAAAGTTATGGAAAGCGCCGACGCAAGTCAGGCAAAATGGGCGGAGTCTTTCAAAAAAGACGGAATAACCGCGTTCGAAGCGGTGTACATTTGCCCCAAGTCGCACCACCCCAAACAAGGGCTTCATTTGTCGCTTCACTGGAAAGACGATAAAGGCAATATGAAAACTTTCGTTGCTCGCAACTCGTGCGACGACTGTTCGGCAAAACTCACCCTTGCCGACGACGGAAATTTAGGCTTTATGCACGAAGGGTGCGCCACTGTGGCGCGTTGCGAAAACTGCAACGGCATACTCGCGGTAGATAAAGTTTCGTTCAAAATCCCCACCGAAGAAAAACCCGCCGACTGAAAAAATCAAAAAGAAGCCGAAATAAAAATCGAGCTTCTTTTTTTATCCGTTTTATCCGCGCCGCAAGAGCGCAAAGGTTTTTTAAAGCAAATCCTCTTGACTGTTTACTTTCTTTTCGCCGTCGGCGCGCATTACGGGAACATACGTCCCCTCGCTTGTGAGTTCTCGCGCTTTTACGTTGTCGGCAAGCATAAGTTTCATTTTTCCGAAAACTTCTTTCTTTATGTCGTCCGACAATATAGGCGTGGCTATTTCAACGCGTTTATCGGTGTTTCGGGTCATGAGGTCTGCCGACGATATAAAAACGTCTTCGCCGTTAGCGCCGAAACAGTATATGCGGGAATGTTCCAAAAATCTGCCCACTATGCTCCGCACGCGAATATTCTCCGTTTTTCCCTCCAAGCCGGGCAACAGGCAACATATTCCTCTAACCACAAGATTTATTTTAACGCCCGCCGAGCTCGCCTTAACGAATTTGTTTATCATATCAAGGTCGGTTAAACTGTTCATTTTCGCAAAAATCGCGGCGGGTTCCCCTCTTTCCGCTTTTTCGGTTTCGCGTTCAACGTATTTCATCAGTCCGCTTTTAAGCGAATGAGGCGCAATTAAAAGTTTTTCGTAGTCTTGCTCTATATTGCCGATAGCAAGATTGCGGAAAAACGCCGCGCCGTCACGCCCTATTGCGTCGTTAGAAGTTATAACGTTTAAATCGGTGTACAGCTTACTCGTGTTTTCGTTATAATTCCCCGTGCCCAAGTGCGTTATATATTTCGCCTCGCCGTTGCGGTTCAAAACTATGCTTATTATTTTGGAATGAACTTTATAGTTGCCGACGCCGTAGAAAATAGTGCAACCCGCTTCTTTGAGAACGTGCGCGTAATACAAATTGTTTTCTTCGTCGAACCGCGCGCAAAGCTCGATTACAACCGTTACTTCTATGCCGTTTTCGCTCGCGCGCTTTAACGCTTCCACTATTCGGGAATGGCTATCCAGCCTATAAATGGTTATTTTTATGCTTGCAACTTCTTTGCTTTCGGCGCACTCTTCCAAAAGGCGCACAAGGGTGCCGAAACTGTCGTAAGGATACGATAAAAACATATCGCCGCGCATAACGCGAGCTATTAAACTGCCGTCAGTTTCTTTCGCTCCTTTGGGGCGGAACGGCGTATATTTGAATTTTTCCGCTTCCGACTCGGGCAACACCGTATCTATTTTAGAAAGATATTTGCAATCGAGCGGATACGACAGCGTAAAACATTGTTTGTTTTTTATATTAAGGTTTTCGGTAAGAAAATCCATTTCGTCGTCGCCTATACCGTCGGTTTCAAGCCGCACCGCGCCGAAAGACGAACGCATTTCTATTTTTTCTTTTAAATATTTTGCAAAGTCGTAATCGTACTCGCTGTCGCAATCCGCTTCGTCAGTTTCGAAATCGGCGTTGCGGGTAACGCGCACAAGCGCGCGCGACAGGCACTTATATCCCGAAAAAGCCAAATGCCCGAGTTCTTTAACCATATCTTCGAGCGTTATAAAAGACGTTTTCTTTCCCGAAAAAACATAGAACGGCTTAACCTTTGCGGGCAACGGCATAACTCCGAGCATTTTGCGTTCGCCGCGCTCAAGCCTCATAACAAGATAGACGTGCGCGTTCTCGAACCTCATTAGCGGGTGTTTCGCGTCGAGCACCATAGGCGACAAAAACGGCAACACCGAAGAAGTGAAATATTTTTTAAGTTCCGCCTTTTGTTTATCCGAAAGCTTGCCGCGTTCTTGGCGCACGCCGTTCTCTTTCAAGTCTTTTTTCAGTTCGGCAAAAATTTTGCCCGCAAGCGCGGTAAGTTTTTTTGTTTCCGAAAATATGCCGCAAAGCTGTTCTTCCGCAGTAAGTTTGGTTTTGTTTTCGCGCGTTTTGGGGCTGACGGAATCTTGATTGAACAAACTTCCCACTCTAACCATGTAAAACTCGTCGAGGTTACTGCAAAAAATCGAGAAAAATTTACAACGTTCGAAAAGCGGCACGCTTTTATCCGCCGCCTGTTCGAGCACTCTTTTGTTGAAAAGCAGCCAGCTGTATTCGCGGTTTATATATTCGTTTTTAATAAACATTTTCCGTATCCTTTCTTATGGCGGTAGTTCAGTATATGAAAAAATTTTGCGGTGCGTTACCTGTCGCCGAAAGATATTCCCACGCTTCTGCCGCTTTCAATCATGGGGTGTTCGAGCGGCACCCATTTGGTTTTTCCCGCAATATCCGCTATTTTATTATGCGTAATTTTTTCGCCGCGTATAGCAACCGTAGTGCCGAAAAGTCCTTCTTTGCAAAGATACCCCGCGTAAGCGCCCACCTGTGTGGATATTGCGCGGTCGAGCGCGCTCGGACTGCCGCCGCGTTGAATGTGTCCGGGAATCACAACGCGCGTTTCCACTCCCGTGCGGGCGTTTATATCGCGCGCCAAACGGTTGGTTGCGGTAACGTCGCCCGTTTCGCTCCGTTTTTGCGCCCGTTCCTTTTTTTTGAGCCCCGCTTCGCTCTTTTCTATTGCGCCTTCGGCAACGGCTATAATGCTAAACGCTTTTCCCGCTTCCGCCCTTTGTAAAACCTTTTTGCACACAATATCGGTGTCGAACGGTATTTCGGGCAAAAGTATTATATCCGCTCCGCCCGCAAGCCCCGCATATAACGTAAGCCACCCCACTTTATTGCCCATAATTTCAACAAGCATAGTGCGCCCATGACTCGCCGCCGTAGTGTGAACGCGGTCGATACATTCGGTGGCAACGTCAACCGCCGAATAAAATCCGAACGTTACGTCGGTGCCGAAAATATCGTTATCTATGGTTTTCGGAAGCCCGACAACGTTGAGCCCCTCTTCTATAAGCAAAGCCGCCGACTTATGAGTGCCGGCGCCGCCGAGAGTAACGAGCGCGTCAAGCCCCATTTTTTTATAGTTGGCTTTCATTTTTTCCACTTTGGTGGAATTGTTTTCCTCAACCGTCATTTTTTTAAACGGTTGGCGGCTTGTTCCGAGTATTGTTCCCCCAACGTTCAAAATGCCCGAAAAATCTTCGGGGTACATTTTTTTGTACTCTCCCGCTATAAGTCCGCCGTAACCGTCGGCAATGCCGTATATTTCCACCCCGCGAATATTTCTGTACGCGTATTTAGCAAAGCCGCGAATAACCGCGTTAAGCGCGGGGCAATCCCCGCCCGAAGTTAAAATGCCTATTCTCATAAAAACTCCTTTGTTGCGATGTGCCGCAACCGTTCGCATTTATTCTTTTTCTTAAAAGTGCCACCGTTTAAAAGCGAATAGCTTGCTCCAAATCGTGTCACTTTATTGCCGCGAGGCGCAAAATTTCTTTTTCGAGCACCATTTTGCCGACGTCGGCTTTTTCTATTTCGAATTTAAGCCGCACTTTGCCCGCGTCCGATTTATTATGCGCTCCTATGCGGTGCTCGTAATAGCGAACGTAAGTTGAAAAGTCCTGCATGTCGTTGCCCACTTCAAGCGAAAAAAGTATGTGAAAGAACGTGTTGCAGAAAAAATCGTCGTTCATTTCGGCGGTAAGCTTCTTCCCTATGATTTCCTGCATTTCGTTTTCGTATACAAACGGGTGGTCGAAATTTATAGCTTGCCCCACTCCTATGCCGTCGAAATCCACGTCTTTAAGCCAACGCATAAACCTAACGAGCGTTTCGTTAAAAGGCAACGCGTCGTCGCCGAGAGGCGAACCGTCGGAACGGCGCGCAAACGTCGAGTAACCCAACAAGTATTTCACAAGCGCCTGACTATACGGCTTTATATTGACGGATATTCCCACGCGCTCTTCCACAAGGCGGGAAAAAAGTTCGTTAATAAGCCCCAAAAGCATATTTTCCGCCGCAGCAAGCTGCCCTTTTTGCGACGAATCGAGGCAACGGTGAAAAAGCATGTTAAGCTGTCGGTCTATATTTTTCAAGCTGTCGTTTAAACTGCTCATAAGCTCGTTCACGAAATCGTCGATTAACATGAACCGTTTGTTTTTGTAAATAATTTTATGCTCTATTTCCGACCAAAAGCTGTTTACAAGCGACTTTATTTGCAATTCGTAATTATATTTTTCGCCGCCGAGCACAACAAACCCGTCTATGCGGTAAATTTCAAGCCCGTTTTTTTGCCGTTCGGGTTGGGGCGCGCCTAACTTTAACCGCAAATGCTTGCGCCCTTCGGGATAAAAATAGCCGCCGCCCGCATCGTTGCAAAACAACTCTTTCAGTTTTTCGTACAGCGCTTTTTCGTCTTCCAAAAACCTGCACTCAAGCCGTATGCCCGCAATGTCGGAACACTCGCCCACAACGTCGAGCGCCGAATATTGCTTATATAAATTGTTGCGTATAATTTTTTCGCGGAGCGACGCCGACGTTTTAATTCGGTAAGTAACGCCTACGAGCGCGTCGAAATCTTCGAGCGTCTTTTCAAGATACGCCGAAATCTTTGCGGCGCTCTTTGTGTAGCTTTCCCTTTTTTTGTCCAAAACTCCGCAAGCGGCGTCAATATACGAAAAAACGTCTAACTTTTCGTCTTTCATCTGTTTTCCGTGCCTCCCGTAAAAAAAATCGCCGCAGTGCGCTCAACACGCTAATCACGGCTTGTGGCGCGCTCGCGCAACGGCTACTTTCCAACCCAAAATCAATTCGTCGCGCTTTTCTTTAGGCAAACGCGGTTTAAATATTTTTTCGGCAAAATCGCCTTTTTGCAACATTGCCGACGTTTTGCCGCCGAAAACATGAGCGGCGAGCATTGCCACGCCGAGCGCGGTAGTTTCCACAACGCGCGGCCGCACTATTTCGGCGCCCGTTATGTCGGCAAGAAACTGCATCAAAAAATTATTCGCGCTCGCGCCGCCGTCAACCGCCAAACGGGTGAACGAAAGCGAAGTGTCGCGTTCCATAGCGTGCAAAACGTCGAAGCATTGAAACGCTATCGATTCGAGAGTGGCGCGCACAATGTGTTCGCGCTTTGTGCCCCGCGTTATGCCGCAAACTATGCCGCGCGCGTCGCTATCCCAATACGGAGCACCAAGCCCCACAAACGCGGGCACCACATAAACCCCGCCGCCGTCCGGCACCGAAATCGCCGCTTGCTCGCTTTCTTCGGCGGTGGCAATCAGCTTCATTTCGTCGCGCAGCCACTGAATTGCCGCGCCGCCCGTGAACACGCTTCCTTCAAGCGCATAACACGGCAAGCCGTCGGCGTCGGACGCAAGCGTGGTTATTAGTCCTTGCTTTGAATTCACGTTCTCGCCGCCCGTGTTGCACAGCAAAAACAGCCCCGTGCCGAACGTGCATTTTGCCGCGCCGGGAGCAAAACAGTGTTGCCCGAAAAGCGCCGCCTGTTGGTCGCCCGCAACGGCGCAAATCGGAATTTCTTTACCGGTAAGTTCTTTCGACGCATAACCGTAAGTATGCCCCGACGGAAATACGTTAGGCAACATATCGCGCCTAATTGAAAAAAGTTGCAATAAGTCGGCGTCCCATTCGCGCTTATGTATGTTAAAAAGCATTGTGCGGGCGGCGTTAGTATAATCGGTGGCGTAAATTTTACCGCCCGACAGCTTAAACATTAAAAACGTGTCAACGGTGCCGAATCTCAATCTTCCCGCGTCCGCAGCCTCGCGCACTTGCGGCACGTTTTCCAAAAGCCACTTCATTTTAGTGGCGGAAAAATACGCGTCGGGCATAAGCCCAGTTTTTTCGTAAATAAGTTGCTCGCACCCCGCTTCTATTAAACGGCGACACTCGTCGGCGGAGCGGCGGCATTGCCAAACAACCGCGTTATAAAGCGGCGCGCCCGTTTTCGAATCCCACGCCACAACCGTTTCACGTTGGTTGGCAATTCCCATAGCCTCTATCTGTTCGGCGGATATGCCGCCGTTTTTGAGAGCTTCCGCCGCAGTATAATACACAGTATGTAAAATTTCAACAGGGTCGTGTTCTACCCAACCCGGTTGCGGATAAATTTGCTTAAACTCTTTATAAGCCGCCCCTACAATTTCTCCGTCTTCGTTAAAAATTATAGCTCGCGTGCCCGTTGTGCCCTGGTCGAGCGCAAGCACATATTTGCTTTCGTTTGCTTTCATACGATTATTATATCACGAACCCCCGACTTTTTCAAGAAATTACGCGACAATTTTATCCGTTTGCAAGAAAAACGAAAACTCTTTATTGCGGCACTTTACCAATTGCCTCGCCGTTTCTTTTTGGTTATTTTAACCCTATCGAACTCGATATAAAATTCAAACCCCGTAGAGGTATCGAACTGCATAACGGGAAATCCGTCTTTCGACAAACTCAACTCGCAATCTACAATCGCCCCGAAGCATTCGAATTGACTCCATGCATATTTTTGCAAATCGCTAAATGCAGTTCGGCATGAAATTATGTCGGAAAACTCGAAATGATAATCGAACATTCCGCCCGAGCATAAATCAAGGTGAATTTCATCGTTAGTGTTCCTATACAAATTGGAGTTGCCTTTAAATCGAATTTCCGTAATTTTGAAATCGTGAAATCGATTAAGCAACCAAATGTTATGCTTTTTATTTGTATATTCTTCTTGGTAATACTGCACAAGTTTCGGCGGCAATAAATGCTTTATCGACTGCAAATATTTATCATAATTTTCGTGCGTTATATCTTTTTCATCGTAAAACTTTATTATGCCGTGCGCATATTCGGGAAGTTCATTATCGCCCCAACAATACATATTTTCAGTTTACTCCTTAAACAAAAATTGAACTCAAGTCGCCCGTTATAAATACTAAAAAGAAAGACAAGACTTTATGCGATTACGTCTACTGTCTATTCCTATGCTTCCGTTTCTTTTTGGTTATTTTAACCCTATCGAACTCGATATAAAATTCGAACCCCGTAGAAGTGTCGAACTGCATAACGGGAAATCCGTCTTTCGACAAGCTCAATTCGCAATCGATAATTTCGCCGAAACAATCATAAGGTTCGCATGTGTATTTTTCCAACTCCGAAAACGCCGTTCGGCAAGACACAATGTCGCTGAACTCGATATGATAATCAAACATTCTACCCAAACTTAAATCGAGAATTACCTCATCATAAGTATGTCTGTAAACGTTCGAATTGCCTTTAAACCGAATTTCAACTATGACGCAATCGTGAAAACGATTGGGCGAATATCTATCAGGAGAAGGTTTAGTATATTCTTCTAGATAATATTTCACCAAATTCGGCGGCAATAAATGCTTTATCGACTGCAAATATTTATAGTAATTTTCGTGCGTTATATCTTTTTCATCGTAAAACTTTATTATGCCGTGCGCATATTCGGGAAGTTCGTTATCGCCCAAATAATACATATAATCTTCTATCTCCTTTTTACCGCGTAATCTTCGAGGCGTTTTTTTCTCCATAGGATGACTGAAATAAAATTGTGTCGGCATGTCCTTTTTCCTCCTCTTTGCAGTTTAAATACTTTTGTTTTTTATTATACCACAAAATACACTTTTTGTCAATATCCTTTAAAAAAATTACCCCGTTACGCTAAAACGAGGTAATTTTAATTATTATTTTAAATGTATCCTTCACATAAAAAATTCGCCGAAAGTGTTGGCGCGAATGTAGGCGGCGCGCTCCGCTTCGGTTTCAAAATTTTCGTGAGCTATTCTTACTTTGGTGTAGAGCGTTATGGGCGCGATATTGTCTATAACCTGCACAAAACTCGGCATTTGCTCGAACGACTGGTATTTTTCGCCGCTCATTCCGCCCGCAAGATACACTTCGAGCCCTTCCAAAAGTCCTATTCCCTGCGAGCCCGTGTTTATCGAACCCGTGTGGTAGCCCGCAAAAACCAACGCGGCGTTATCGGCGCGAGCCGAACGAGCAAGAGCGGCATAGTCTATTCCCGGATTTGCGAAAATGAGCTGAACAGCTTTTTTAGCGCCTCTTCTTTTAAGTTCGAATTTGTGCGGCTCAATGCTTTCGCTTAGCATAAATTTGCCCGTGCGGTCGGTATAGCCGCAAATTTTGCCGAGCGCGGAATTAAGTCCGCCGTCAAAATCCCTGCTGCTCAGCAAACGCGTGGACGCATGCAAAACAGGGCGGTCGTACGGGTTGCGGTAAGGCACGAACACGCCGCTAACAAGCCCCGAATCGATTGCCGCAAGCGCGCACATAAGATTTGCGCTTCCGTTGCTCATAGGGTTGCTTAGAGGAAAGTCAGCCGAAACGAGCATTACGGGAATATTTATTCCCACGTTGGTAAGCCCGAGATAAGCCGCCGTATAGGCGAGAGTGTCGGTTCCGTGCGTTATAATTATTGCTTCCGACGTGGAAAGTTCGCTCTCTAAGCAGTCGCTTAATTCGTGCAAAGACTGCCATGTCATATTTTCGCTAAGCATACAAAACGGAGTGCGCACCCGTTCTATTCTGCCGTTGAGTTCTCCGAAACTCGTAACTTTGCCCGGTCGCATTATATTGCCGTCGTATTCGCTCGAAATTGTTCCGCCGCTGTTGATTAGCGTTATTTTTTTCATTTTGTTTATTACCGCAAAACCGCTTTATTTTTTAAATCAAACAGAGTATACCACTACGGCAAAAAAATCGCAAATATTTTTATGCGGTTAAATAATTTTTCCGCAAAATTCAATATTCCACCGCCTTGCGAATAAGATACACCGAAAATTCGAGCAACAGCGCCGCCGCCACCACAACTACGGTTACGGCAAGTAACCTACCTATTTGAAAGTACACCCTCGTTTGCTGCATAATAAGCCCCAAGCTGTCGCGCGTTTGCGCAAGGACTTCGGCGGCAACAGTCAGTTTAAGCGACAAACTCGCCGCGCCGCCCGCCACACGCAAAAACGCGGGCGCAGAAAGAGGCAAATATACTTTCGCAAATTTATACGCGCCGCTATCGGCATAAAGCCGCGCCGTTTCTTCGAGTTCTGCGGGCACAGCCGCCAAAGCGGCGTCAAGCCCGCTGTACAACACAGGAAAAATTACAAGCCCCGAAACTATTAGCGGCGTAAGCGCGTCGCCCGTCCAGAGCACCAACAGCAAAATAACGCTCATTGTGGGCAAACTGCGCACAATCCCTATAACGGGCGAAAGTATGCGCTTTAACGGATTCCAAGCTTTGCCGCCGTAAGCGCACAGCACTGCCAACACGCAAGCGGCGCAAAAACCCGCAACGCTGCGCAAAACGCTGAGCGAAAAGCTTTTCCAAAAATATCCGTTTGAAAGCTCGCGTCCGAGCTCGGCAAAAGCGTTTAACGGAGTGGGAAAAACCAACTTTTTTCCGTAAGCGGCGGCGGCAATCCACCAAGCCGCAACAAAAAGCGCCGCTCCCGCAAAAGTATAGAGCGCGCCTTTCGCTCCCTCTAAGGGAACGCGGTTTTTCCGTCGCATTACTTTTTTCATATTTCCAAAATCCGTTTAATCGTTTTAAAGCGATACCGAAACAAAAAAATTATCATTCGGAGTAGAACTGTCGGGCGATTCCGATTCTTCTTTCACCGCTTCGAGAGCCGCGCAAAAATCAAGAACTTGTCGCTTGCAATCCGCCGACGGCATAAAACTTATGTTGCAACCTTTAACTATATCGGAGTTTAATATTGCAACCGTTGTGCTTCCTTTCGATTTTATTGCGCTTAAAGCCTGTTCCGAGTTGTTTTCAGCCCACTTTTCGGCAACGGACGCCGCGTATTCTCTCACAAAGTCGCGCACATATTCGGGCTTGCGGTAATAAAAAGACTTTTTAACAACAAGCGCCGCTTGAGGGTAGCCGTTTTCCGCTCCGGTAACGCTTGAATAAAGCGCTTGAATATCGAACAGACGGCTTGCGGTTTGCACTTTGCCGAGCGCGACGGTAGCCGCAGGCTCGCTGATAACGCCGTAATTCATTTTGCCGGCGGCGAGCCCGCCTATCAATTCGGTGCCTTCCGCAACGTAAGCAAGGCTAACCACCCCTTCCTGCGGAGTTGAGGCGAAGCGATATTCTATTCCCGATTCTTTAAGCAGATACCTAAACACGAGGTCTGGCACGTTTCCTTGCCCTATGCTATACACCACCTTGCCCGCAAGGTCGGATAAACTTTCTTCGCCGTTTCCGTTGCCTATAAGGTAAAGGCTTCCGAAATTCGTTATTCCGAGCATTGCAATGTCGGCTCCGCGTTTATAAAGCGACGCGGCGGCGTTGGTGGGCATAATCGCAATGTCGGCGTCGCCGCCGAGCACCGCTCCGCCTATGTTCGCGGGCGGAACTATTTTATATTCGGCATTGCCGAAATTTTTCTCTATGAGCCGCGCCATTCCTATGGCGGGCGCACCGTCGGGCGCATAAACTCTAACCGTTACCACGTCGGTTCCCTTTTCCGAACAGCCTGCAAACATCGCAAACGCGAAAATAACCGACAACGCAAACAACATTATTTTCTTCATACTTCTATTTTCTCCTTACTCGGTAAAAATAATTTTTAATCGGATTTATTCCAAACTCAAACGCCGCCGTAAAGCGCTTTCGCGCGCACGCCGCTTACTCCGCCGAGCTTACCCGCAAGCGCGTTGATTTCGCCCGAATCCGCGTTTAACACAACGCTTATCACGTTAACGCCCTGTTCTTTAAGCGGAAGTCCCATACGCCCCAAAACCGAGCCTCTGAAATCGTGCAAAAGTCCGTTCACTTTTTCTACCGCGTCTGCATTGTGCACCATAATTCCCAAAAGCGCAATCACAATTTTTTTGTCTCCTTTTATATCGCTTACTTTTTAACAAAACCGAAAACCGCCCTTCCGAAATCAAAAGGAAGAGCGGTATATATAATTCAGCCGACTTCGCCGTAGCAAAGCCGACCGCACAAGCGGCTTTCGCCCGCCGTGCGTGAATTCCGTGTATTCTCTCCCCTTTGCCGTCAGCGTTCGCTTTCGGTTCAGGTTCAAAGTTATTATACTTTATTAAAATAAAAATGTCAAGAAAATTTACAGCGACTCCACAGCGTAAAGAATGATTTTGGCATGGTCGAAAGCTATCCCGTCGGGCGCAAGAATTTCGGTGCGGTTTAAATCGATTTTGCCCGCTTCGTTGCGAACAACTTTAAACTCCGACGCGATTGTTATGTCGTCCGATTTGAGAATAAGCTTATATACGTCGCCCGACGCTATGTAATCCACATTAAACCAACGCGCTTCGGTAGCGTCGTCGCCCGCCTCAGGTTGCGCAGGCTCGGGCAAAAGTCCCAAAAAGCAAGTGCTAACAGTCCAACCGCGAGGGTCGCGCATGGGCGTAGACACAGTGATAAGCTGTTCGGTAGCCACCTCTATTCCCGTTTCTTCTTTCAACTCGCGGGAAGCGGCGCATTCGGCGCACTCGTTCGGTTTCACGAAGCCGCCCGGAAGAGCCCATTGCCCTAAGTCGGGGTGTGAACCGCGCTTAATCATGAGCACGGCAAGCCCGTCTCCGCAGTCGGCAAACAGCAAGTTATCCACCGTAAAAGCGGGGCGGTCGTATTGCGTGCGGTCGTACTTTTGGAGAAATTCTTCTTCCGTCAGTCCGTTCGCGTCGAGTATCTTTTCATTGCTCATATTTTTTGCCCTCCTCAGAGCTGCGGAATCCCGCTTTTTTATTTTTTGTAATTTGCCGTCGCACCTTTAAATATTAGGCTTCCATTCCGCTCCGCAAGCGGCGATTTCACGCAAAACTTTAAGCACGCCGCCGTCGTTGTTACTGTCCGCCACTAAATTGCCGTGCGGGAACATATCTTCGTTTGCGTTTTTCATTACATAAGCGTAAGCGGCGCGTTTTAAAAGCGGTATGTCGTTGTAAAAATCGCCGAAAGCAACCGTTTCTTCTCCGGTTATGCCGTAATATTTTTGAATCGCTTCGAGCGCGTTCCCTTTATTCACGCCGTTTTGCATAACGTCCATCCAGATTTCGCCGCTCACGGTTGCAACCGCCCGCCCCGAAAGCATTTTAACAAGACGCTCGAAAGAACCCGCTTTCGGATTGCGCATATCGCATATAGCTATTTTATTCACGTCGTCGGGCACTTCGCCGAGCTCGTCGAACGCCATTCTTCTGAAATAGTACGGGCGCACATGGGGTTCGTATTTTGTTCCCTCAACGGGCGCCAAATAAGTGGTTTTTGTGCCGCAAAGCAAAACATGCACGTCTTCGGATTTGCAGAACTCCAACACGTCGAGCACAACGTCGCGCGGCACAGGATTGGAAAGCACCGTTTTGCCGCCCGCGAACGCCACAGCTCCGTTGTCGCAAATATAATCTATTTCGTCGGCTATCGGGCGAAAATTTTCGCGCAACGTATACGGCGACCTACCCGACGCGGGCACGAACAATATTCCGAGCTTTTTAAGCGCTTGCGCAAGTCCGAAAATCTCTTCGGGAACAACTTTATCGTCGCCAAGTAGCGTTCCGTCCAAATCGGTGGCAATGAGTTTAATCATGCGTATAGCTAACCTCAATAGCTTCATTTTAGCGGGCAAATCCCGTTCTATACACGCAAAGCGTTCCTCGCCGTGCCGATTATGTTTTTATGGTAAACAAAATCGGCACGCTTGCGGTGAGCTACACTGTATGTTCCTATATTATATCGGGCGAAAGCAAAAAAGTCAACACAAAACGCGTTGACTTTTCATGTTTGATTTCACTTTTTTATAACAGAAACTCGGTATAAAACGCGCCGCGCTTTTTATTATGTTTTAAACGCTCGCGGTGAACCTTTTGGAATATAGGCAAAAATTATAAAATGTTTGCCGTAAACACTTTTATATTTTCATTTTCAATAACGGTAATACTGTAAGCTTCGAAAACAAAACTTAAAGTTCTGTTTCCGATTACTCCGCTGTAATCGCCGACGTCGTCGGGCGTAAGTTTTACAACGCTGACTACACCGTTTTCAAAAAGTAAAACCGTATATTCCGTAAAAAGAGTTATGCTGTCGCCCGTTTCGGAACAGTAATAGTTTTCCGAATAATGTTTGGTCTGCACAAATTCGCTTCCGTCGGCAAGAATAAGCGAGCCTCTTTCAATCGAAAAATCGATTTTCTCTGAAGTCTCTCCTTCAAAAACCATATAGAAACCGATATTGTTTTCGGAATATTCGCCTATTTTAACGGTTTCTCCTTCTATCCAAAAAGCCGCATTCGCTTCGGTCAATATAACTGTTTTCTTAGCTTGAGTGTCGGCGTCGGTAAATTCGTACACTCCGACAAGGTCGGGCACTCTCAAATGTTCGCAGTGAAAATAAATTCCCAACGGATACTCGGACGTTCCGTTAACGCTACACGGCAAGACAACCGATACATAGCCGCCAAACGTGTAAATTTCATTGCGAACCGCTTCCATAGCCTCTTCGCTGAACGTTATTTTACCGTTCGCATACGTTATGCCGCTTATTTCCTTTCCCGTTTTCGTTACAACGCTAAGTTCGCCCATCTCGCATGTGCCTGCGAACACTTCGAATTCCAAAGCTCCGCTTTCAACTTCGCATATATCAAGATAAGTGCTTTCGCTCAATATAAGCGGATAAATAGTTCCGAACGAAGGAACTTTGATTTCGGGAACAGCGGAATAATCGAACGCGAGTTCCAACAAAAGCTCGGATGCCACAAATTCTTTTTCCTGCGCGTCGGCGGTTGCCTTATATCCTATATTATTGTTGAGTTTAAGTTCTAACGTTTTAGGCAACGACTTTTCGTCGAACGTAACCGAAAGAGCTATTCCGTTTTCGCCGAAAATCAGTTTTTCAAGATTATCGGCACAGAAGAGCGCTCTCGAATTTTCGGGATTGTCGCCCACAAGTTCATAATATATTTGCTCGTCGGCTCCGATTAAAGGCAACAGCATTTCAAAATATTGGTCAACAAGTTCCGCCAACATGTTGTAAACCGTTCCCACAGTAGTATTCTCGTCGTTCAGAATGCTTTGCACCAAGCCGCGAATAATTTCGCAAGAAAGCGGCTGCCCTTGAATTTGGAACTCGGAAAGATAATCGTCGAGAATCTCGTTTCCGAATACGCTCATTATATAATCGTAAGGAGTAGCTCCTTGCGCGGGGCGGTCGATTCCGGGCAAAAGTTCGTTAAGTTTCTCGTATACGTCGTCGGCGGTCAATCCGTTAGCGAGCGTAGCCGCGTCAACAAGAGTTTTAACGGTGATTTGAACGGGCGATTCGTCGGATAAAATAATCATGTGCGAAAGCGCTACGTCTATTGCGGCAACCGCGTCCGACAAACTGTTGCCGTCGGCAAAAATAGCGGTTATGTCGGCAATAAGTTGAGCGCGGGTATATTCCTTGCCGCCGAGCGTTACCGCAATATAATCTCCGAGAACAACGTTTTTATTTTCGGCAACAAACTTTTGTAAGTTTCTTAACGGTTCGCCGTAGTTCTCTTCGAATTTGATAGTGGTTATTCCGTCTTTCTTTATCGCTTCGCCAAACGAAACTCCGTCGAGCATAGAGGTAAGTTGTTCGGTAATTGCGTCTGTGGGAAGAGCGCCGTAAGAATATTCCGTTTTCCAAACATTTTGCTCGGGACTATAACTGAAATTTATATCGCCCTTTTTAATAACGTTAGCTAACGTGCGCGTGCCGGATTTCGCTTTTAATTCAAAATCGTAACCGCTTTCGGTGCTCGCCACGTCGGCGTTCAACTTTATAACAAACGAATTTATCTCCAACTTTCCGCCAACAGAAAACCCTTCTTGCGCAAGCATTGCGGTAACGGCTTCGCCGATTACCTTGCTTGCAACAACGGGTTCGCCTTTGTCGTCGCCCGGCGTATTCGGCTTGTTGTCGTCGTCGCCCGGTTTTTCAACGTCGGGCGGGTTTGGCGACGGTTTCCCGGTTTCTTCGTTGCCGCACGCCGCTAACGAAAAAATCATTGCGAATGCCAACGCCAACACAAGTAATCTTCCTAAAAATTTTTTTATCTTAATTATCTCCTTTTTGCGCGCTCCGTTTTTATGGAATACGCGAATTTTGTTATAGAATAATAACTACCGCGACTAATATATATGTTCTTTCCGATAATTCCACCGTTTCATTCTTTTGGTTGCAAGCGTTTCAATTTAATTAGCGCGCATTTAAAACTGCAAAACAAAGCAATTCATTTATATTATAAGATATAACCCCCCCCCCGCGTGTCAAGCGAAATTCTTTTCGTTTTCTATTTTTTCGCTTTCCGATTTGCTCGACGAGGCTTATCTTATATATAAGTTTTATAGCAATAATTTTAACCTCTAACTATATTTTATATTCGTGACACAGATTTGTCAAGAATGTGTCAATTAAAATATTATTAAATTTCATTCCGAACCGACAAAAATTTACAATTAAAGAGAATGCTCGCTCGCTTTTGATAAGCAAAATATTTATAAAATTATTCTCTTTTATCTATTATTGCTTTAATTCCATTGACCGCCAAATGAAAATAATGTATAATAGAGTTATCATAAACAAGGAGAACAACAATGGCAGTTAAGAAAGGCGGCTTAGGTCGCGGTTTGAGCGCTCTATTATCGGGCGCCGAAGAAGAATACGAAAATTCGTTGAGCGAACAGGACACAAACGCAAAATCGGAGACAGACGGTTCTCCTGTGGAAATCAGCTTAAATTTAATCGACCCCAACGTAAACCAACCGCGTAAGACGTTCGACGAAACGGCAATGAACGAGCTTGCAAATTCGATACGGATTCACGGAGTTATTTCCCCCATCATTCTCGTTCCTAACGGCGAACGGTATATGATTATTGCGGGCGAACGCAGATTCCGAGCCGCTAAAAAAGCCGGACTACTTACCATACCCGGAATTGTTCGCAACTACACGCAACAACAAGTTAAAGAAATATCTTTAATCGAAAACTTGCAACGCGAGGACTTAAACCCTATAGAAACGGCGAACGCAATAAAGCAACTCATGGAAGAATACAAATATACTCAAGAAGAAGTTGCCGACCGCATAGGCAAAAGCCGCCCCGCGATTGCCAACACGCTGCGTCTCCTTACATTGAGTCAGCCCGTTATAGACCTTGTTGCCGAAGGGCGACTTAGTCCGGGACATGCAAGATGCTTAGTTGTGGTTGAAGATGCGGAAGCACAACTCACGCTTGCAAAAAACGGAATCGATAACAAAGTGTCGGTACGCGAATTTGAAAAAATGGTTAAAGCCTTTCTCACTCCCAAAACCGAAAAGCCGAAGCAGGAACAAAGTATTGAGCTTAAAGATTTAATAGGTAGAATGCAACGCACCTTTGCCACAAAGGTCTCGGCTCTCGGGAACGACCGCAGAGGCAGAATATATATAGACTATTATAACCGCGACGACCTTGACAGAATAGTTGAATTAGTAGAACTCTTAGAAAGAACGAAAAAGCAAGATTGATTTTAAAACTGTAAATAAAAAATGTTCCACGTTAAACATCGGCGTGGAACTTTTTTTATACCTTTTAACGCGCAACTCTATTTTTGTTTTATCTTGGCTTTTACTGTTCTTAATAATTTTATATGCATTTCTTTTAACAAAAAATATATCGTATTTCTTGTTAAAAGATAAAAGTTGCTATTTGAGCTTGCAAGTCATTGTTATAAAAATTTTATACTGTTTAAATAAATGCCTTTTGAAACTTTCACTTTTTATATTTGCGTTTTCTTATTCTGTATAACAAGTTTAGCTTATATAATTTTACAATAGCTTGCTCTTTTGCAATATGCCCTTTTTCTGTGATGTAAGGTGTTTGACAATTTTATAAGCAGCAGGTTAAGGAAGCATTTTATTTGCAAGCTATGAGCGGTGCTATTCTAAACTTTGCCAAAAGACCGTTATAAGAGCTGTTTGAAACAAGTACTCTTTAACATTTAATTTAAAACATTAAAAGCCCTAAGGATATAGTAGTTTTGTTATTCCTAATCTTATTTTAATAGTGCCTTTTCAATAAATCGCCATAAAAACGGCAAAAATGTCGCATGCGCATCCTTATATTAGGGTAAAAATACTGTTTTATAAATGTTTTGAATTGTTTCACGTTAAACATGTGAAACATTACCAAATTCCGTGAAACATTTTTCAAGCGTCTATAAATGTTCTTTAAAACGGACATGGCTTTTCTATTTAATCCGCAATTTTTATATTCACGCTAAAATTACAGAGCTTAAAATTTTTAAAAGCAACTAGTTTTTAGTTTGGCAAGAGGGACTAAACTTGCAAATAGTCATATTATTGCCCTTATAAAACACGCTTATAATTTTATCCAATGCGGTTTAAAAATTGTTAAAACTCCGCATCATAAAAAGCCAATAGTAACTTTACGATTCCTTATCACGCAAAGAATAATTGCGCAAGACTATAAACTGTAAACTTTATATAATTAAGCAAAATGCGAACTCCATATGGGTTACCTCAAATTCAAAATATATAGTACAATATTTTTCCACACAACAAATGCATTAGAGCCATACGCACACATTACAATGCCGCTTAACACTTTTATATATGAATACTTGCAATCCCTTAAAGAAAGTAATATTATGCCCGCACTCATAAGATACAAATTTATAATTCGCTTTTTAAGCAAATATAAAATGGTTGCGCTAATTTCAAAATAAAAACATTTAACTACCTAACGCGCGATACAATTAGTCTTTTTATAAAACTAAAACTTTTGAACTTTAAAAACGCCGCAATTTATTAGAGAATAATTTTAATCAGCTTAGCTAATAGCAAAAAATAAGGAAACTCAAAATATATTTGCTTTGTTATAACAATTTTATCATTTTATTAGTAACACTTTCAAACTCTGAACCAAAATCAAGTTCAGCAATAGGCCTATATAAAAAAGCCTTTTCCGAACAAATAACGGCTAAATTAAAACAGAATGACTTTTGTTACATGTGAAGCAAAACTTACAATCGGCAAATTAGCTTAAACCGTAATCCGTAAATATAGTTGAGAGCCCCATCACCGACTAACTAACACCAAATTAAAAATATAGCAAACACTTAGAACAAGGGAACGAACGTTTTACTTTTGGTTACTACAATAATTATATAAGTTTTAATATTCTTTGACCTTAATTGACCAAATGCAAAATACGGACTTTAAATATAAAAATTTGGACTTAAATTTTAAAAAATAATCAAAAAATGTTGCTACAAAATTCTTTTTGTTTTATGTGAAACAAAATCAGAATTTTATAATAATTGTAGCCAAACATAAAGCTCTTATAAGATTATAGTTATATTTTAATAACAATATTTGTGCTTTGTGGTAATTTTTCCGATAATTTTATACAGAACTTTTAATTTAGTTATTAAATAATCCCATTAAACGTCGCTTCCGCAGGTTTCACATCTGCGTCCCCTTTTAGATGCGAATTTTTATAAACTTTTTGTTCCTCTTTCCGCCCATGAAAAATATTTTTAACTTACGCTTTTGGAAAACGTTTTAAATAACTAACCGCTCGCTAAACACGCTTCAAACGGCGAACATAGAAAATCAAAATACTTAAAACCAAATGTAAACTAAAAAACTTAACTTACGCTGATTTGCAATTAAATACACAAAAGCAGTTTAAGAACTACAAAAAATCGTCCCCTTGAACTTTTTATTTAACCCATAATTATTTAAAATGCCGCAGCTCCAACTTTAAGCAGCAATCATCGCTTATTGAGATTGTTGCTCTTAAATAGGAGGATTAGTTTTCAAATTTTCTCATTTTAACAAATTTTATATAACTCGGGCTAAAATACCATATATTAAATAATAACTAAATTTAAAACAATACAATATTTATGTAATTATTTGCGGACAAAATTATATCAATTTTCAATAAAAACGCCATTTTAGGACAAGGGGACGCTTATGGCAAACATTCCATGCCATTATTACACAAAATTTCATCCAACCCTTACATACGGTTTAAACCAACCGAACAGGAAAACTAAGTTAAGCAATTTATAAGACCAAGTTTCTCTTACGTCTTAACGGCAATAAACAAAAACAATGTTCTAAATTGCTAAAATAGGAAGTATTTTATAGAAGAACACATATTTTCCGCTCAAAAGCTTAAAAAAACAAAAAAATTATATGATTTAATAACCATTCACTTGTTTTTAGAGGCAATTTGCTTCATTTTGGAGTCTAATAACAAATTATTGCATTAAATTCACAATTTTTCAACAATATAGACAATATAATACAATTCAACCATGAAAAACAATGTTTTTTATTATCCCCTATAATTTTTACAAAGAAAATTTACGGTGTTTTCTGTTTATTTTTAAAAACTACAGCTCCACCGGAACACGCCCGCAAATCTATTACACTTTCAATAAAGAGCTTGGTCGCGCCGCACAATACCCACGCAATCTTATTTTAAAACAGCAATAAAACAAATAAATCAAATTTAAAGCCATCGGAACTATTTTATTTCATGATTTTTTAATAACTTTCTTTTAAATCATCATATTTTTTCAACAAAAAACCGCAAATTTTATTTCCGCACAAATTTTGCGCTCGCAGTATTTATCCCCCCCCCAAAAAAAGCGATTTTTTATAGCGCATAAAAATCTAAAAACAAAAAATTAAAGCAAAAAAAAGATTGTTCGCAAGAACTTTTTCACGGTATATTTTAACTTACGGAAGTTTATTTACGTTTAGCGAAATACCATTATAACAGCAACACAAAAACAAGTTTAGGCAAAACCGTGCAACGTTATAATACAAAAAATTTTGCAACTTGATTTTTTGCAAATCTTAAAAACACGCAAAATAATTTAATATTTTGAAAAACGATTTTTTTGAAATTGAATTTTTCTAATAGCAATAAACGGCAAAAAATTCAACTAATATTTTACATAAATATTATTAAATTATTAGTATATTTTTTAAGTTCACGCCACCAAAAAATCATCTAACTTTCGGTTTAATTCTCAGCCTTATTTGCTTTATTTTTCACAACACAAAATCTTTGTTTTTCAAATATTTTAAACACTATCTCTAAACCTAAATTTTTAAAGATTTATTCTTAAATTTTTGACGCTAAATTCCGTTATTTGAACAGTTTTTACTCGTTATAATAGGTTTTTCAGCTTTATAAGTTGCCGAAACTGTTTAATATAAATTTAGCCTGTTCTGAATTATAACACAATAAAAAAGAGACTTTTAAAACGTCTATAATAATATCGGAAATGCTCCAAAAACAGCGTCTTTAAGAAGGAACTAAGGCGCTTTTTAAGTTATTTAGATAATTTTCAGCTTCATAAGTCTTTATTTTACACTTTAAAGCCACATTAAAAAAGCTAATAGGACGAGCCAAAAGCAAAAATCCACTTTTACGACGATAGCCGTTTAAATTTTCATGATAATATTAGTAAGTTAAGAAACGCAAATAAATAACGAAAATTTTAACTAATTGCCATTTTGCCGAACCCAAACAGTCCGGCACCGAACGAAGAATACATATCGAGCTTTCGGCATAACTATGGTTAAAAGTCAATACGATAACGCTAAAATTTTTTACATAAATAATACTTTAAAATTCTAATATTTTAATATTAAAAATAATAGGTAAATTTACGGTTTTTCAAACTCCGAACCGCAATATCACAATTATTATTTTGCTTAAAATATTTATTTGTGTCGCAATTTTTTTACATCTCGAAAGAGGCAATTTAAATATTTGCCATATCGCAATTTTTGTCATTTTTGTAGCGCCTATTTTTTAGGCGGCTATTTGATTAAGGCAACCGTTTTTTAATCGATTTACGGTATATTGCTTGGTACAAAAACGATTTATCTAACATTTGCGTTGTAATAAGACGTTACATTTTGTCAACAAATTTACGCGCCTAAATATTTGAAATGTGGATAACTCGGCGTTTTTCGGTGGATAAGTCGGTTCAAATGTGGATAACTTTGTGTAAAACTCTGTTTTTTCAACAAAAACAACGTAATTTCGGCGTTTTAATCAAAAGTTATGCACATAAAATTTTTTGAGGGGTTGTTTGCTCTGTTCTTAATCGTTAGCTTGTTCGTCTGAATTAAACGAATAACGTGCAAACCGTTTTTTATTTCGTCCGCAATTATACATTTGCTAAGAATTGCTTTTTGCAACCGTTTGTGTTAAAATAGTAAAAGAATTTTGTTCATATGCTCACATGGAATTGACAAAAACGCTTTTTCTTAAAAAAGCATATTGCTAATCCCCGACGGTTTGAAAAGCAAAAAACGACAATTCGAGGAAAGAAAAATGTTCAAAAAGTTCAGAAGATGGTTCAGCGTGCAGCTCTCGAAACGACCCGGAAGAGTTGTGCTAATTGCAATTTTGCTGTTAAACGTCGCTTTTTTGCTTATATCGGCGGCAATTATAAACGTTCTCGCGTTGCCGGGCACCGAAACAATGGGGTTCTGGAAATCGGCGTTTTATACCGTTACTATGGTTTTAGACGCCGGTTGCATAGACAACGTTATAACCGACATAGGTAAATCGGGTGTCGCTCTCGTAATAGTTTGTTTGGCGGTAATCATTATAGGCATGGTGCTGTTCACCGGCGCGGTAATAGGTTACTTAACCAACTACATATCGAAATTCATTGAAAACGCAAATTTAGGCTCTCATAAGTTACACCTGTCTAAGCACACCGTGATTTTAAATTGGAATTCGCGCGCATCCGAAATAGTGAACGACTTTTTATATTGCGACGGCAAGCAATACGTTGTTATTTTGGTAAACTCGGGCAAAGACGATATTGAAAAAGAACTCTCAGAACGCATTGCCGACACGATAGCGCAAGAAAACGCCGCCGTAAAAAAACTTTCCAACGCAAAAAAAGGATTGTCGCGGCTCGTTTACCGCAGTAAGAACAAATTCAAAAACAATCTTGTGGTAATTGTGCGCGAGGGCGACACGTTTTCTAACAAACAGCTCCACGACATATCGCTCGAACGGGCAAAATCCATTCTTATATTGGGCAACGACATAAACAATACAATGTGCAAGTTCGATTACCAAACGCGGCTCAACGAACAGGAAAAAGGCAATCCGCAAAGCATAAAGGCGCTTGTTCAAGTAGCCGACATTACGGGCGCCGAAACAAGCGACGACGACCAAAAAATAGTAGTAGAAGTAGAGGACGATTGGACGCTCGAACTTGTGAACAAAGTTATCGAGCAAAAACAAGTTGACGGCAAATGCAACATTATTCCCGTTTGCGTAAATAAAGTTTTAGGTCGGCTTTTATCGCAATTTTCGCTTATGCCCGAACTCAACCTCGCTTACAGAGAGTTGTTTTCAAACAAAGGCGCCACCTTTTATTCCAAACCTTACCGCAACTCGAACGAAGCCGCGTTTACAAGCGAATATTTTTCTACTCACCTCCATTCTATTCCTCTTTCGGTCATGCAAAAAGACGGCGACAACATAGCCTATTTTGCCGCCGAATCAAAAAAAGACGACTTAAAACTTTCGGAAGTTCCCGCTACCGACTACAAAGTGAGCGTGAACTACGACTATTGGATAGAACGCAAAAACGTTATTATTTTGGGGCATAACAGCAAAGTTAAAGACATAATGGACGGATTCAACAGCTTCCGCGACGAATGGAATTCGCCCGACGGCAGCGAAATTATGAATATCGTTGTTATAGACGACTCAAAGCACCTCGAAAAAATGGGACGCTACAAAGACTATCCGTATGTTACTCAGGTAGTGGAAGCCGATATTTACGACCGTGAAGCTATTTGCAACACAATAGAAAAATTCGTCGATTCCAACGAGACTGACACAAGCGTGCTCATTCTTTCGGACGACACCGTTTTAAACGAACAAATCGATTCCAACGCCATAGCTAATCTTATATACGTCAGCAATATTATTCACAGAAAAAAAGCGGAAGAACCTGATTTTGACGAAGGCAAAATCGACGTCGTTGTTGAAATACTCAATCCCAAACACCACGACATTGTTAAAAGTTACAGCGTGAACAACGTGGTTATAAGCAACCGCTATATAAGCAAAATGATTACTCAGCTCGGCGAAAAAGACACCCTTTACGACTTTTACAACGACATTTTAACCTACGATTCCGCCAACACCGAAGAATACGAAAGCAAAGAAATTTACGTTAAAAAAGTTAGCCGTTTCTTCACCGAAGTTCCCGCGCCTTGCTCCGCTGCCGAACTCGTGCGAGCGGTTTACAACGCTTTCGCAAACCCGTCGCTTCCGCCCGAAAAACGCAACCACACAATTATTCTCGGCTACGTTCGACCGTCAGGCGAAATGGTGCTGTTTTCGGGCAACCAAAATAAAATACGCGTTGAACTCACCGCAAAAGACAAACTTATTATGTACAGCAACCATTAAAACGTTTTTAATTTTATTGTTTTTCACTTAACCGTAACGCCATTTTTATGCCGTTACGGTTGTTTTTTGCCGCAAAGCATGCTATAATACGAATGAAAAAGTTTGCTTTATAACTTTTTCGCTTCGTGTTTAAACAAGCGGCTGTTGTTTAAATTAGTTATATAACGCTTATAAAAACCTGTTTTTACAAGATATAAAGCCGCAATGTTTACAAATTTCTCTCGTTTCGGGAACTTTGTTATCGTTCGATGAATACATTCCCAAAAGAGAGGTTTTTCGGCGAGCCGCGCGGCGCCGTTTTTTGCCGCGCGAGCAAAGAAAAAAACGTATAACTCTAAACTTTTGAAAGGAGGTGCGCCGAATTGTTTGTGCTTATTATAGTGCTTCTTATAGCTTTAATTGTGTTGTTCGCTCAATTCGGAAGCAACTACCACACTCAAGTTAAAGTTATGCGGCGTTTCTTTAAAAACAAAGGCACCGCTCCCGAAAATTACCTCGAACTCACAAGCGTTATAACCGACGTAGACTACATGAGCGTTCTATCAAACGGATTTTTAGACATTTACACGGCGAACGACGCAATAGCCCCTCAGCCCGTTTTGCTGTGGGTGCACGGCGGCGGATATGTGGGCGGCGACAAATCGTGTATTAAATCGTGGGCTCACGTTATTGCGGCGGAATTGAAAATAGCCGTTGCAAGCGTGAACTACTGCCTTGCGCCCGACCAACACTATCCCGGACCCATAGTTCAAGTGGGAGAAGCACTCCGCTTTTTAACTGACAACGCAACCCGTTTTAATCTTGACCCAACTAGAATATTTTTGGGAGGGGATAGCGCGGGCGCGCAAATCGCGTCGCAATACGCGGCTTTGGTTCACAACGATTCACTTAAAAAAACAATGAAAATATTTCCTCCCGTAAGCGGCGAACAACTTAGAGGGGTAATTCTTTGTTGCGGATTTTACAACATGGATAACGTGCTTAAATCGCGTTTCCCCGCGATTAAAACTTTTATGTGGGCGTACACAAACAATAAAAAGCTCAAAACCTTTGCGCGAAAAAACGAGTTGAGCACTGCGAAAAATCTTGAAAACGGTTATTGCGACGTTTTTATAACGTGCGGCGACGCCGACCCGTTTTTAGAACAGGCGAAAGAATTTATCGCTGACTTAGAAGCGGCGAATATTACCGCCGACGCGTATTTACCCAAAGTTAAAGGGAAAAAATTGGGTCACGAGTATCAATTCCTTGTAGGCACAACCGAAGCCGACATTGCTCTTAACAAGGCGGTTACGTTTATTGAAAAACGATTGTAACATTCTATCGGCCGCCGCCGACAACAAGCGGCGGAACGGAGCTATATTCTCCGAACGCAAAACCGCGCGAATTCACGGCTTGGATTTTTTGCGCGGGCTTTGCGTTTTGCTCATGATTCTCGACCACACTTCGTTCGATATTATGATGTTAATAGACTGGTGCCCAAACTTTTATTATGTGGACAACTTCTTAACTAAGCTTGCCTATTGGGTGTATTACGATTGGTGGGACAGCGCCGCTCGACTTGTTTTGCGCCTAACGGTTATATGCGTTTTCTTTTGCATAAGCGGAATATGTTCGGCGTTTTCGCACAACAACGCTTTGCGAAGCGCAAAACTCGCGGTAGCTTCGGTAACGCTTAGCCTGTTCACAATTACGGCGGACAAGCTGTTCGACTTAGGCATAACGATATTGTTCGGCGTTTTGCATTGCCTGACCGTTTCTATAATTATTTGCACCGTTTTGCAAAAACTTCTCAAAAACAAAGCGAAATACGCTTGTCTCGGTTTGGGAATTTTGTTCTTTGTGTGGGGATTGCTTCTCGATTTTTATAATCTTCAAGGTTCGCAGTTCGATATTTCGGGGCAGCAAATATCCGCGCTCGACTATTTGCGCATTGCGGTGGGAACGCGCTACTATGGAGCGGACTGTTTCGGACTTTTGCCGTTTGCGGGAATATTTTTAATAGGGGCTTACGGCGGCGCCGAATTATACAAAAACAAAAAGCCGTATTTGCCGCTTTTCAAAAAAGCTCCGTTTCGCCCCGTATGTTTTGTGGGAAGAAAGGCTGTGTGGTTCTATCTTTTGCACCAACCCGTTATTTTCGTGCTTACGGTTATAATAGGAACGGCGCTCGGTTTAAAATTCGTTTAGGAGACAGCAAACAATGCGCACAAAGAAAAACGAAAAAGGTCTTGCTTATATAGCGGAAGGCAAACAATTCGACGGAGCCGACTCGCTCTATTTTCCCGTAGAAAAAGCCGCGAACTTTTTTCCGAAAAATACCGCGCTCCGTTTTCTCGGAAAAAACATAAGCTATAAAACGCTTGCCGAAAAAGTGTCGGAATATTCTTCGTGTTTGCTCAAAGCCGGACTTAAAAAGGGCGAGGCGGTAACGTTCGCTTTGCCGAATATTCCCGAAAGCGTATATTTGCTGTATGCCACGCAAAAAGCCGAACTGCGCACCTCTCCGCTTCATCCGCTTTCCACGCCGGAAGCCGTAAGCTCGGCAATAGAAAAAACAGGTAGCCGCATAGTTTTCGCTCTCGGCGACGCGGCGCGGAAAATAGCCGAGCGGTGCGCGGACGCCACAGTTGTGGCGGTAAGCCCCGCAAACTCTCTCGGAATAAAAAAATTACTGTTTTCTTTGCGCTCGCCTCTTCCGAAAAAAAGCGACAATTTAATCAGGTTGAGCGATTTTCTTAAAAACCCGCAAAACACTCCTCTTGTTTCTCCCGTTAAAATTTGCCCCGCGCACCAAAAAACTTCGGTTTTGCTTCAATCGGGCGGCACAACGGGAACTCCGAAAGTTATAGGGCTAAGCGCCGATTCGGTGAACAACCTTGCCGCAAGAGGAATGGGCATACTCGGCAAAAACGACGTGACCCGCTGCGGAATGTTAAGCGTTTTGCCTGTGTTTCACGGCTTCGGGCTTGCAATGGGAGTTCACGCAATGCTGTGTCACGGCGGCAAAAACGTGCTCTTTCCGAAATTCCACCGCGCTTCGGCAGTGCGCGAAATTCGCAAAGGCAACGTGCAATTCGTTATAGGCGTTCCGCGTCTTTACGAAGCTCTATTGTCGCACCCGAAATTCGCGGGAAAAGCCCTTCGCTCGCTCGCGGTGGCTTATGTGGGCGGCGATTTCGTTCCCCGCACTCTATTAAAAGAGTACGACGCGCATATTAAAAAATTTGGAGGAACAAGCAGACTGTACGAAGGCTACGGGCTAACCGAAACGGTTACGGTTTGCAGCGTGAACACCGATTCGGCGAACAAAGACGAAACTGTGGGCAAGCCTCTCGCAGGCATGGAAATCCGCGCGTTCGACTTTTCGGGCGACACCCCGCGCGAACTGCCGCCCAACGAAAAAGGCGAGCTTGGAATAACGGGCGACACACTTATGCAGGAATACCTGTCGGACGAAAAAAGCACGGCGGAAGTGTTTTTCTCTTACAACGGAAAAAACTACGTTCGAACGGGCGACTGCGGATATACCGACGAAGAGGGCTTTATACATTTTGTGTCGCGCTTTAAACGCATTGTAAAAGTTAAAGGAATTCCCGTTTATCCTATGGAAATAGAACAGCTTGCAATTACGGTAGAGGGAGTGGGGGCGGCGTGCGCCGTGCCTCTTACAGATAAACCCGAAAGCATAGTGTTGTTTATAGAGGGAACGGACGAAACTCTAAAAGAGCGGCTGAAAAAACTTATACGCGAAAAAATATCGATATATGCCGAACCGAGCGAAGTTTTTTTAGTTAAAAGTTTCCCCGTTACCAACATGAGCAAAACCGACACGAACGCGCTGTTAGAGCTTTACCGCGCGGCAAAATAACCGAACTGAATTTTAAGTCTCATTATTTTTAACCTTTTTTTAATTGTTTTCCGTTTGACAAGGTATGTCTTCGAGTATATAATTAAAAAACAAAATAGGAGACTTTTATTATGCTCGAACTTAAAAACATTGTTAAAGACTACGTTACGGGCGACACAACCGTCCGCGCTTTAAAAGGCGTAGACGTTACGTTCAGACGCAGCGAATTCGTATCGGTTTTGGGGCCGAGCGGTTGCGGAAAAACCACTCTTTTGAATATTGTGGGCGGACTCGACAGCTACACTTGCGGCGACCTTATTATAAACGGCAGAAGCACGCGCGACTTTAAAGCATACGACTGGGACGCGTACAGAAATAACTGCATAGGATTCGTTTTTCAAAATTACAATCTTATTCCGCACTTATCGGTGCTCGGAAATGTTGAGCTTGCCCTCACTTTAAGCGGAAAGAGCAAATCCGAACGGCGCGCGAAAGCCGCCGCCGCGCTCGAAAAAGTGGGGCTCGGCGAGCAGATGAACAAACGCCCCAACCAACTTTCGGGCGGACAAATGCAACGCGTAGCCATTGCGCGCGCAATAGTGAACGACCCCGAAATCATTCTCGCCGACGAGCCTACGGGCGCGCTCGACAGCAAAAACAGCGTTCAGATAGCCGACCTATTAAAAGAAATCAGCCGCGACCGACTTATTATTATGGTTACGCACAACGACGCTTTGGCGGAAGAATATTCCACCCGTATAATAAAATTCCTCGACGGCGAAAAGGTTGACGACTCGAACCCTTACGAACCCACGCAAGAGGAGAGGCTGCAAGAAATAAAATACGAACGCGAGAAACGCGGCGAAGCGTTTTCGGCGGAAGAATACGCTCCCGACGCATATCCCGACCCTTACGCGCCGCTTACGAAAAAAGGAAAATCGGAAAAGGATATAAACCGCCCGCAACAGAGCGAAATCTCCGTTTTAAAAGAGGAGAACGAAACCGCTCCCAAGCTCGAAAAAGCGGCGGCAACGCAAAAGAAAGTTCTGTCCAAACAAGAAAAAGCGGCAATCAAAGCTGCGGAAAAAGCTCGCAAAGACGAAAAGAAAAAGCAAGAGAAACAGCGCAAAAAAGAAATGAAACGAACGTCGATGAATTTTTTTACGGCGCTCGGACTTTCGGGGCGAAACCTTGCCACCAAAAAGGGACGCACTATTCTCGTTTCGTTTGCGGGTAGCATAGGAATTATAGGAATAGCTCTTGTTCTCAGCATATCGAACGGCTTCACTCATTACATAAACAAATTGCAAACCGACACCCTCGCGGGTTTTCCTATAACGATAGCGCCTCAAGCTATGGATATTGAAAGCGTCACGTCGTCTATCGGCGGCAACAAAGAAGAACGCGAAGAATTTCCGTCGGGCGACAAAGTTGAAATTTACACGCGCGACATAAGCACAATGGTGTATTACAACGACATAACCGACGAATACGTTAATTACGTTAAAGCAATGCCCGAAGAGTATTACAAAGCGGTGTCGTACACCAACTCGCTCGATATGCTTGTTCTCCGAAAAGACGGCGAAGAAGTGAAGAAAGTTTCTCTTTCAAAACGCACAATGATGGGTTCCCAGCAAATTTGGCAAGAAATGCTTCCTAACAATTCGTTTATGAAAGAGCAATATTCCGTTTTGGCGGGCAAAATGCCCGAAAATAAAAACGAGCTCGCTTTAATAGTAGATAAATATAATCGCATAGACGCGGAAGTGCTCGAAGCGCTCGGCATAACCTACGAAACGGACGACGCTAATAAGTTATCTTTTAACGATATTTTGAATTTAGGCGAAAAAGAGCATTTTTTGGCTGTGTCGAACGACAACGCTTTCCCCGACGGCAAATTCGTTGACTACGATTCTTTGGAAGGAAAGGAAAAGCTTCCCGAAATTTACAAAACGGACGGCGAAGAGGGAAAAAAGAACGTCCCTCTTAAACTTGTCGGAATTTTAAGAACAGAAAAGGGCGTTCCTTTGGAACTCTTTAACAGCGGAATAGTTTATTCACCCGAACTGACGCAGGAAATCATTTCGCTTAACGCAAATTCCTTAATTATTGCAAAACAAAAAGAGGAGTTCGATAAGCCTTCATATTCGGGATACAATTTGGCGCAAAGCAAAACTTTTTACGAACTCGCGGGATTTTCGCAAGCTCAGGCTATGGGTTACGCTATGCTCGAAGCCGCGATTGCCAACCTCGAACAAACTCAAAACAAACCTTTTAGCGACATTCTGCGCGACGACCCAGAATTAAATTGCTTAAACGGCACTTCTTACGAACCTTACAAAACTCAATTCAAAGAACTTGCGCCCAACCGCGATTTAATTAAAAATATGCTCGAAGCCGAGAAAACGGCGGCTCTCGAAGATTTGAATTACGCCGCCCGTCCGTCGAGTATTTATATTTACCCGAAAGATTTCGAAACAAAAAAGAAAATAAACGATTATTTAAACGGTTGGAACAACTCTCACCCCAACGCCAAAATAATGTACACCGACGCGAGCGAACTTCTTGCCTCCACTATGGGAAATATGGTAGACATAATTTCTTATGTGCTTATAGCTTTCGCGGCAGTCAGTCTTGTTGTTTCGAGCATAATGATTGCAATAATAACTTATGTGTCGGTTATAGAGCGCACGAAGGAAATAGGCGTGCTCCGAAGCATAGGTGCGCGCAAAAAAGACATTTCACGCGTGTTCAATGCCGAAACGGTGCTAATAGGTTTAATAGCGGGAGTTATGGGCGTTTTAATAGCCGCAATTCTCAATTTCCCCATAAACGCCATTTTGCAAGTTGTTATAAACGCGAACGGCGGCGGAAGCTTGGGAATAGGCAATCTTGCGGTGCTAAATCCGTTGCACGCACTACTTTTAATAACCGTGTCGGTTGTTTTAACTCTTATCAGCGGATTTATTCCATCGCGCATAGCGGCAAAAAAAGACCCCGTTACGGCACTGAGAACGGAATAATAAACTACTTAAAACAGCCCCGAAAATTCGGGGCTGTTTTACTTTGTGATTTTGTCGAAATATGGTATAATGGCACTGAAATTATCCACGCAAGGAGTTTTTTATGATTACGGGCGAAGTGAAAAACAAATTAGACAGATTATGGGACGCAATGTGGTCTAACCAAATGACAAACCCGTTAATCGACATACAGCAGATTACTTACTTTATATTTATAAAAATGCTCGACGATAATCAAATAAAGATTGAACGCAAGGTGAACGATATGCTTGCGCACGGATTAGCCGCAAATATCGCGGACTTTAACCCGACTTTTAAGGACGAAAACTATATCGACAAAGATAATAAAATCGACGTGCCGTATAGAGATTTGCGTTGGTCTGTGTTCAAAGAGTTTGAGCCGACGCGAATGTACGCTAACATACGCGACAATGTGTTTCCTTTTATAAAACAACTGCACGGCGAAAAACAGACGGCTTTTGCCAATTTTATGAAAGACGCGCAGTTTGCCGTTAGCAATCCGTACATACTTGATAAAATGGTTGCAAGTTTAAGCGACGAATCGCTCGGCTTGGGCGATAAAGATATGATGGGCGATTGCTATGAATATCTTTTGTCGAAAATGTCTACAAGCGGCGATAACGGACAATTCAGAACGCCGCGCCACATAATAAATATGATGGTGGAACTTGCGCAACCTACGCTTGCGGATAATATTATAGACCCCGCTATGGGAACGGCAGGATTCTTGACTTCAAGCGCGAGATATATTCAAGCGCACTATTCGCGCGAGCTTATGAACAAGGAAAACAACCGACACTTTAACAATACTATGTTTACGGGTTACGACACCGACACCGATATGCTCCGCATAGGCTGTATGAATATGACGTTGCACGGCGTGGATAATCCGACCATACGTTACAACAATTCGCTTGCCGAAGAATTTACAGACAGCGACAAATATTCGCTTATTCTTGCCAATCCGCCTTTTTCGGGCAGTTTAGACCCGTCAACCGTTTCTAAATCGTTAAACCAAATAAGCGGCGGTACGAAAAGCACGGAATTATTGTTTTTGTCGCTGTTCTTGCGACTCCTGAAAGTAGGCGGCAGGTGCGTTTCCGTTATTCCTGTTGGCGTACTCAATCGTACTAACGAAAAGGCATACGCGCGGTTGCGACGCCAAATTGTGGAAGAACAAAAACTCGAAGCCGTTATTTATATGCCGAACGGAGTTTTTCAACCGTATTCGGGTGTTCAGACGGGCATACTCGTTTTTACAAAAACAAATTCGGGCGGAACGGATAAAGTTTGGCTTTACAATATGGAAGCGGACGGATATTCGCTTGACCAAAAGCGCGATAAGGTGGACGCGGACGACACGCCCGACGTTATAACTCGGTGGAAAAATCTTGCCGTCGAGTGCGAGCGCACGCCGTTCGATAAATCGTTTTTCGTGAGCAAACAAGATATAGTAGACAATGATTATGTTTTGAGCTTTAACAAGTATCACAAAGTTGAGATTGCTAAAAAGGAATATCGCCCGACTGCCGAGATTATAAAGTCTATCCGCGAGCTTGAAACGGAGTTTGCCGCCGTTATTGACGAGATTTGCAAGGGGATAGAATGATGCCTGTTTTGAAAATTCGTCAGCTTGCGAAACAAATACGCGGTGTATCATATAAACCGTCGGACATCGTGAGAAAAGAAAACGGCTATCCTATTCTACGCGCTAATAATATTCAAAACAACGAACTTACTTTTGATAACCTTGTATATGTAAAACCTTGCAAGGTAAAGCAAAAACAATTATTAAAAAAAGGCGACATAATTATTTGCGCGTCAAGCGGAAGTAAAGATTTAGTGGGCAAAGCCGCCGTGTTTGAAACCGACGGCGAATATTCTTTCGGTGCTTTTTGTAAATGTATTCGGATAAAAGACGATTTAACAATTAACAAAAATTACGTCGGGCTTTATTTTAGTTCAAATAAATATAGGGAAAGCATTTCGGCAAGCAGCTATGGGGCAACCATAAAAAATATTAAAGCCGAAAATATTGACGAACTTTCAATAAACCTTCCCACCATAAGCGAGCAAAAAAGAATCGTAATTGAGCTAAACGGAATACAGAACGCATTATCAAACAAAAGAAGTCAGTTACAAACTCTTGACGAACTTATCAAGTCCCATTTTATTGAAATGTTTGGAGACCCCGTTGAAAATTCATTGAAATGGAGAAAAGAACCTTTATCAAAAATTATAATAAACGTGAACAATGGACTGACCCGACGCGGACATGATGCAAATGGGAATATTGTTTTACGTTTGGTAGAATTACAAGATGGTGTTATAGATTATAGTAATGTAAATAGAATTATTTTATCCGAAAAAGAGAAATTAAAATTTGAACTTAAAAATAATGATTTTCTTTTTGCTCGTGTTAATGGTAATCCGCAATATGTTGGGCGTTGTGCTGTTTTTCATTCTATTGATGAGAAAGTATATCATAATGACCATATAATTAGAGTTCATTTTGATGAGAGCATAATAAACGGAACTTTTGCAATGGTATTATTAAATAGTCATTACGGCAAATCGCAAATGCGACAATTTATTAGCACTTCGGCAGGTCAATATACAATCAATCAAGACGGTATAAGAGCAATTATAGCAATATTGCCGCCGCTCGAACTGCAAAATAAATTCGCCGAATTTGTGCAAAAAGTAGACAAAGCAAAAACAATCGTTAAAAAGCAAATAACCGACTTGCAAGAACTACTTGACAGCAAAATGAGCGAATACTTCAGATAATCTTTTATAATACTATTGACACGGTAGTAAAATTAAGTTATAATATTACTACCAACATAAAGGAGACTGTGTTATATGAGCGGCGAAATATCAATAAGACCATCGAAAGACATACGAACGAATTACGCCGAAATTTCGGCTCTTGCGCATCAGCATCCTGTGGCTATTACCGTGAACGGCAGAGAGGACACCGTTCTTTTGAGTCATACGGATTTTTTGGAACAGCAGCGAACTATAAACGAATTGCAAGAACGTTTGGCAATTTACGCACAGTTGGCGCAATCGCAAGACGACATTAAACTCGGCAGAGTTCAGACTTTACATTCGGCAATCGAGAGTATTTATAAAGATTTGGATAATTTGGATTTATGAACTATTCTATAAATATTACCGATACGGCGAAAGGTCATTTGCGTGATATTGCTTTATATATAGCCGAGCAATCAAAAGACAGAGAAATTGCAAAAAAGTTTGTTCAAGAATTAGAAGTCGAGTGTTATACGCTTAGCGAAATGCCGAATAAAGGAGCTAATCCCGACGATAGATTGCTTGTAAGCATGGACTATAAATTTCTTATACATAAAGATTATTTAATTTTTTACACGATAGAAGATTTAAATAAAACCGTATATATACAGGCGATATTCAATGCAAAAAAAAGACTATAAAAGATTTATGAAAAAAATCGCCAAGCAATAAAATTTAACATACACGGTGCGCTATGAATTTTGATTTTCTCAAAAACAATAGCTTTTTCAAACAGCTCTATGCGTTTTGTGCCGACGCTGAGGAGTTTGTTTTGTCGCGTTCGGAACTGTCTGCAATATCGCAACGCAAAGCGTTGGAGTGCGGCGTAAAGTATTTTTATACGGCAAAATACGGCGAATACAACGAACGCGAAACTCTCTTTTCGCTTATAGCCGACGAGCAGTTTTCGGCGTATATGGACACGACAATATTTTCGGGCATACATCTTGTGCGGCAAATAGGAAACAATGCTGCACACGGCGAAAGCGTGAGCAAAACGGAAGCGTTGAACGGCTTGGAAGCGTTATATTATTTTTGTGCCGAACTGTTAAAATGTTTCGGCGTTATACGCGGTTACGAAAAATTCGACAAAACTATTTACACAAAGAAAGCCGAGCCTACAACCGAAACGGTGCGAACGCTTGACGAAGCGACGGTAGAAGTAACAAAAGCTGACGTCGCGGAACTGAAACTTGACAAAATCGAAAAAGCCGCGTTTCGGTCGGCGGCGGACTTTACCGAAGCGAAAACGAGAAGCGTATACATTGACAACGCCTTGCGTGAAGCCGGATGGAAAGTATCAAAAGCAAAAGGCGCAATAATTCCCAATACGGCTTGTATAGAGATTCCGCTTGACGGTATGCCTAACAACGAAGGTATAGGCTATGCGGACTATGTTTTGTTTGATTCTGACGGCAAACCGCTTGCAGTAGTGGAAGCCAAACGCACGAGCAAAGACGTTGTTGTGGGCAGTCAGCAAGCAAAGTTATACGCCGACTGTATAGAAAAAAAGTGGGGAGTGCGCCCAGTTATTTACTACACAAACGGCTACGAATTGATGATTGTTGACGGTGCAGGCTATCCGAGTCGCCGTGTGTTTGGGTACTACACGAAAGACGAATTGCACTCTATGATTGTGCGACGTGGGATTCGAAAGATAACCGACACGCGCATAAATCCTACTATATCCGACCGCCCGTTTATACAGGAAGCGGCGACCGCTGTTTGCGAGAACTTTAACAAGAAAAGCCGCAAGTCGTTAATCGTTATGGCTACGGGAACGGGCAAAACCCGTTGCGCTATTTCTATCGTAGACGTATTGCAACGTGCGGAATGGGCGAAACACGTTTTATTCCTTGCCGACCGAACAGAACTTGTAAATCAGGCAAAAAACGCTTTTGCTAAGTTTTTGCCCAATTCGCCTGTGTGCGCAATATCCGAAACAGCGGAGAACGACCGCGATTATAACGCACGCGTAATTATATCCACCTACCAAACAATGCTCAATTTTATAGAGCGCGAAAAACGCGCTTTCGGCGTCGGTAAATTCGATTTGATTATATTAGACGAATGCCACCGCACGGTTTACAATAAGTATCAAGCTATTTTGCGGTATTTCGACAGTCTTGTGTTGGGGCTTACGGCAACACCGCGTGAAAAAGTTGACGCATCCACCTATGAGCTTTTCGATTTGCCCAAAGGCGAGCCTACGTTCAACTACGGCTATGAAAAAGCGGTTGCGGAAGGCTTTTTGGTAGACTATGCGAACTTTGACAGCACGCCCACGCTACTCAAAACGGGACTGTGCTACGACGACCTTTCGGACGACGAAAAGAAAGAATACGAAGAAACATTTTCGGACGACGATGGCAATTTTCCCAAACGGATAGACAAAGAGCTTTTCTATAAACGAATAACGAATACGGGAACAATCGACGCGGTTTTGCAAACGCTTATGAACGACGGCTTGAAAGTGCAGAACGGCGAACGGATAGGCAAGAGTATTATATTTGCATATAATCACGACCACGCAAAGCTCATAGTTGAACGCTTTAATAAGCTGTACGGAGAAAAAGGCGACGGCTTTATTAAACTTGTCGATTACAGCGTGAATTATGCGCACACGATAATAGAGGACTTTAAGACGGCGAACAAAGAACCGCATATAGTTGTGTCGGTGGATATGCTCGATACGGGTGTGGACGTTCCCGAAGTGTTGAATCTTGTTTTCTTCAAAAAGGTTTTCTCGCTTATCAAGTTTTGGCAGATGATTGGCAGGGGAACGCGCGTATGCAAAGAATTGAATGTGTTTTCAACGTGCAAAGAGTTTTTTGAAAACGCCGACTATACCGATGATACGAAACGGGTTTATTCGGATAAGCAAGGTTTTTATATATTCGACTGTTGCGAGAATTTTCCGTACTTTAAGAAAAATCCGAAAGGCAAAGATGGCAAAAACTCGCTGAACTTAACGCAACGCATATTCTCGCTCAAACTCGATTTGATTTACGAATTGCAACGGCTTACGCACCAAGAAAATCCCGAACACAAAACATACTATGATAAACTAAAAGCGGAAGCGATTGCAAGGGTTAAAAACTTCAACCGTGATTTAATCAACGTGCGCCATAATTTAAAATATGTCGATAAATATTTTGCCGAATCAAGTTGGGAGTATATAGGCGTTCTAGATTTGAAAGAACTTAAAAAGCAAATCGTTCCGCTTGCGGACGCAACAAACGACGGGGAAACCGCAAAGGTTTTCGACTTGTGGATATTCAATATGGAGCTTGCCGAGCTTGTGGGCGAACAAGACTACTCGAAAGCGATACAAGTTGTAACGACAGTTTGCTCGATATTGCTCGATATGACTACAATACCCGAAGTTGCAAAAAAGAAAGAGTATTTGAAGTCGGTAGTCAAAAACGAATTTTGGCAAGACATAACTATATCGAAGTTGGAAGAACTGCGCGAACAAGTGCGCGACTTGCTGAGATTTTTGCCGCGCGACGTTATAGAGTCGCTTAGAACGGACTTTTCGGATAAGGTGGAACTCAGGCGCGGGGAACATTTAACGCCGCAATTCAAAAACTACAAGCAGAGAGTTATTGACTATCTTGACGAAAATTTCGATTTGCCCGTAGTACATAAGATACGGAATATAATTCCGCTCAACAGCGGAGATTTGAGAGAACTTGAACGAATCCTATGGGAAGAACTCGGAACGCAATCCGACTATGAACATATAGCTTGCGGCGAGAGCGTGGCGGTATTTGTTCGCAAAATCGTGGGACTTGACCGCGAAGCCGTAAATAAGCTGTTTGCCGAATATCTTGCGATGTATCAATTTAACAAAATGCAAGAAGAATTTTTACACTATATCGTTACGTTCGTACTTGAAAACGGCGACATAGAGCCGAAAAACCTTATAACCGACGAACCGTTCAAATATCTTGAATACACCGAGATTTTCGACGGAAATCCCGAAGTTGTGTACACACTTATAAATATGTTGCACTCAGCTATTCAAGTTGCGGCATAAATGAAACAATTTCTTTTAATTAAACATTTTCCCCGTAACTTTAAGCATAAAGTTTAGAGAGAAAACGCGCGAACAAAAATAGAGGAGTTTATATTTGGCTCCCACTATATAAAGAGCGCGTTTTTTCTTTACCGCTATTTTTGCGATTTTTTTACCTACTTTGTTCACGTTCATACGCTTGTTTTGTCTGCCGTCTATTTTTTGTTGCGACTCAATAACGTTGTTGCCGTAGCGTTCGTTCGTTTGTTCGAATTTGAGACGGTTGGCGGTGAACTCGCTTTTAACGTCGCCCGGACAAACCGTTACCACGCTTATTCCGCTGTTTTTAAGTTCCATTCTAAGCCCGTATGAAAGCATATTTAAAGCGGCTTTCGCCGAGCAATACACATTGCGGTAAGGCAAAGCGAAAAGCGCGCAAGCGGAACTCAGCATTATTATCTTTCCGCCCTTAGGAACGCTTTTTAAAAGCGCTCGCGTGAAGATGAAAGGAGCGAAATAGTCTACTTCCATGACGTAACGAACGCTCTCCATAGGTAAAAGTTCGGTTGCTCCCGATATTCCGAGCCCCGCGTTGTTTATTATAAGTTGTATTTTTTCGTATTTATCCGCTATTCGCTTTGCGGTGATTTCGGCTTGCTCCGAAACCGACAAATCGCATTGAAAAAAGTCGCATTCTATTTCTTCGGGCGGGGCAGTGCGCGAAACGCAAACGGTTTTATATCCGTATTCGTTAAGTGTTTTAATTATAACTTTTCCTATTCCGCTACTTCCGCCCGTTATTACGGCAACTTTTTGCCGTTCGTTATTATTTTTTCTCATTTTTTTATTGTATCACAATTAAAAGCTCAACGCAACATTAAAACGCCTCTTTTCAGGCGTTTTACCATTATAACCTTATTACTTGACAAATCTGCGGCAAAAGAGTAAAATGCTTATATGATATTGTCACCAAAAAGGCTGTGGGAGAATTACGACCGCTCAATTATGCCGCTTGACACAAGCGTTATTCGCTCTTTCAAAACGTCGTTCGGCACCGAAAAACATGTGTATTACAACGGAGAAGCTACCTCTTTGGGATGCACCCGTATTTATGCGCGTCTTTTATTGCCCGAAAACAGTTCTAATAAACTTGTTTTGGCAATGCTCGGAGCGGACGAAAACATTCACGACTACGACTTTTCGGAATTTATCAAAAACGGTTGGGCAGTGCTTGCGGTAGACTACGTCGGAAACGCTTTCGAGCGAGAAAGATTTACTATTTATCCGCCCTCTCTCGGTTATGCCAACTACAATAAAAACGAGCTTTACACCATTGCCGAACACCCTCAAAAAACTTGTTGGTACGTTTGGACTACCGTTTGCTTGCGTTCGTTTACTTTTGCCGAAAGCGAAGGATTTTCGCGCGTTGCGGCGCTCGGAGTTAATCTCGGCGGCTCCACTGTTATAAAAGCGGCGGCTTTGTCAGATTTTCCCGTTTGCGCGGCTTCTTTATTTTCGCCGGGATTCTTTCCGCCGTCGGACGACGTCGATAAATTGTCGGAAAGAGTGAGTGTGAGCGTAGACGGTTACGCTCACATGTATAAAATTCCGTTTTTTCAAATATGCTGTTCCAACGACGTAGACTCTTCGCTCGACAGAATAAGCGAACTTAACGAACAGGCGGCGGGAAAAAGTTTGCTCTATATCGCTCCGAGAGTAGCTAAATCTTACACTAAAGAAATTCAATCGAACATAAATCTGTTTTTCTCCGAATACCTCGATAATTCGGTTTTAAACGAAGAAGAAAAAAATATCTTTGCTCCGTCGTTTGATTTTTCCGCAAGCGGCGCCGAAGACAAAATGTATTTTTCGCTTAAATGTTCGCACAAATTAAAAGAGGTTAGTTTATTCGTATCGCACGGAATAACCAACCCCGCATACAGAAACTGGCGCGCCGTGCCTCTCGAAAAAGCGGGGGAAGACGAATATTTAGGTTATACTCAAGTTTATTCTTCGGATAAAACAGTTTATTCTTTCGCTTGCCTCACAACCGAAAACGGATTTATTTACAGCACGCCCGTTTTAAAAAAAGTTCCGTCCTCTCTCAAAATAAAACCTACGGTAATAACCAAACGCCGACTTATATACGACAGCGACATGGGAGTTGACGACTTTTTTGCTGCGGAAGAGAAATTCGTTCCCGAAGTTAAAGAGGGTCCTTTCTCAATAGGCGGAATAAGCGCGTCAAAAGGTTTGTGCACTTATAAATTGGGCGACGTGGCGTTCAGCGGTTCGCGCGACAGCGTTTTGCAACTTTTAATGTTTTCGCCCGTAGCTCAAGAAGTAACTTTTTCTGTTACCGACGAAGAACATTTCACAACGTATTCGTGCAAAAAGTTTATCAGTCCCGAAACGGATTGGACAAAAATTATGCTTCAAGTTTCGGATTTAAAATCCAACGAAGGTTATCTTTCGGGGTGGGATAAGGCTATTCTTTTAAGAATAGACGCCGAAGAAGAAGTTTTAATAAGCTCTCTTCTTTGGGTTTAAATTTCGGTAATATAAAAAATGAGTAAAACCAAAAAAAAGAAAAAGCAAGCGTGGGAAATAGTTTTAAAAGACAGATTCCTTACAAACAACAAGCCCGACAATCTTTACGTTATGGCTTTAATGTATTTTGTTGTGTTTTTGCTCAGTTTTTTGCTTGTGTTCGTCTGTTTTTTTCAGCTTTGCGAAGTGAGAGGCACAAGTATGGTAAACACTCTTCACGACGGCGACCACGTTTTATTATTAAAAACTTCTAAAACTTACAAACGCGGCGATATAGTGGTTATAACCAAAGACGACGAAAATAAGAAAACCAAAACAAACATAATAAAAAGGGTTATAGCCGTAGGAGGCGATTCCGTTATGTTTGTTCCGAGCGAAGAAGACGAAAACTTTATTTTGCTTTACATGAAAAAAAGCGGCGAAGAAAATTTCTCTTTGATTGACGAAAGCGGATACATTAACGAACCCATGCAAAAATCGGGATTTAAAAATAAAGACAACTCCGCTTGGGAAAAAATCGAAAACGTAAAAAATCCCGACAGTCCGGAAAACAAAGAAAAATTCTTTTTCGGAAAAGAAATATTCATTAAAGAAAACGAATTTTTCGTTATGGGCGACAATCGAAACGTAAGCGAAGATTCGAGAAAAGACGGTCCTTACTTTATAACCAACATATATCACAAATCCGTTTTCACAGTAGAAAAAGATTCCATTTTGGAAAAACTTTTAAAATTCTTATACCACGAAAACAACAACGCCAACAAAATTATGGAATTAAACGGATAAATTTTATCGATTATAGCTTTCGAAAATAATTTAAACAGGGAGGTTATTTTATAAAATGGTTAAAATAACTTGCGACTCAACCGCCGACCTCGAAGCTCTTTTCCGAAAAAGAAACATAGACGTTTTACCGCTTATAGTAACTCTCGGCGAAAAAAGCTATCACGACGGAGTGGACGTAACCCCTCCCGATATTTTTACGTTCGTTAAAGAAAACAACGTTCTTCCCAAAACGGCTGCTCGAAACGAAGACGACTTTTATACGTTTTTCAAGCAATACGTCGATTGCGGCGACAGCGTTATTCATTTTAATATTTCGAGCAAATTCTCGGCAAGCAACGAAATGGCTAAAAAAGCCGCTTCCCGATTGAACAACGTTTTCGTTATAGACAGCTACAATCTTTCTACGGGAACGGGACTTCTCGCAATGCACGCCTGCGATATGGCGGAAGCGGGCGCGTCCGCCGAAGAAATAGTAAAATCGGTAAACGCGAGAATTCCATACGTTCAAGCCTCGTTCGTTGTTGACACTATGGAATATTTGAGAAAGGGCGGAAGATGCAGCGGAATAGCGAGTTTTGCCGCGTCGGTATTAAAAATAAAGCCCACTATTCTCGTTAAAGACGGCGGAATGGTTGTAGGAAAGAAATACATGGGAAACTTCGATAAAGTTATTTTAAAATACGTTGCCGACACGTTGAATTCCTTTAATAATCCCGATTACACGAGAATATTCGTAACCCATACTTACGCTTCCGACGAAACCGTAAGTTCGGTTATACAAGAAATTAAAAAGCTTGCGCCTTTCAAAGAAATAATAGAAACTAAGGCGGGATGCACGGTTACAAGTCATTGCGGAAAAAATACGTTGGGAATACTTTATATCAACGACGGTTTTATAAATCCGTATTCGGTTAAATAGTTAATTAAAAAATGAAAAAACTTACGGAATTTCTTATCAACAATTCTTTCTCTGAAAAAATTGCGGCAGACGCGGCGGATAAATTTCGTGTCTACCGTGATTTTTTAATAGAGAAAAACAAGCAATTCAATCTTACGGCAATAACCGAACCCGAAGAAATAGAAATAAAACATTTTATCGATTCTCTTGCCGCTCTTCCTTATATTGAAGGAAACGTTGCCGACATAGGCACGGGCGCGGGTTTTCCCGGACTTGCCCTTAAAATCATGATGCCCGATTCGGATTTTACTCTTATAGACAGTCTTAACAAAAGAATAGAATTTTTAAACGATTTGATTTTAAAACTACAACTTGAAAAAGTTCAAACTTTACATGCGCGAGCGGAAGAGCTCGATAAAACCGTTAAATACAACACTGTGGTGGCAAGAGCGGTTTCCAAGCTGAATACTCTTTGCGAATATACTTTGCCTTTTGTGAAAACGGGCGGAAAATTCATAGCTTACAAATCCGAAAATTGCGACGACGAAATAAAAGAAGCAAAAAACGCTATTTCGGTTTTGGGTGGTGAACTTGAAAACGTAGTGTCGGTTAAGCTTCCTTATTCGGATATAACGAGAAAACTCGTTTTAATAAAAAAGATGAAAGAAACTCCTTTAAAATATCCTCGCAACCAAAACAAACCGAGAAAACAGCCGCTGTAATGTAAGTAATATTATTATATATGGGTAGTAGTAGTTAAAGTAGTAAGTGTGAAAATGTGGACAAACTTATATATAGTGTGATAAAGTAAAAAAACTGTAAAAAACAACTATATATCGAAATTTCTCAAAGAATAAAATGTGGAAAAAAATATAATGTTTATATAAAATTATAAACATTTCATCCACATAAAAAAGTTAATAGTAAAAAATATACGTTTATATAGTAAAAATAAAAAAAGTTATCCACATACTTTTCCACAATGTGGATAAATCGCTGTGGATACAAGGTGAATATTGTGTATAACAATAATAAAGAAGAAAAAAACAATAAAAACGACGTTATAGCCGCGATTTCCACTCCCATAGGGCGCGGAGCCGTGAGTTGTATAAGAATATCGGGAGAGGGAAGCAAAGAAATAGTTATAAAGCTTACCGAACCAAAAAAAGAATTTGTTCACGCTAAAATGTTGTCGTGTATTTTTAACGGAAGAATTAAAGATAAAATAATGGCGGTTATTTTCGAAAACGGAAAAAGTTACACAGGCGAGGAGAGCGCGGAACTTTATTTTCACGGCGGAAAATTTTTAACCGAGCAAGCGTTGTTAAGCGTTCTCGACGCGGGCGCCCGTCTTGCGGAAGCGGGAGAGTTTACGCGCAGAGCTTTTTTAAACGGTAAAATAGATTTGACGCAAGCCGAAGGAATAAGCGACTTAATAGACGGCGACAATTTGGAAGCGGTAGAAAACGCTTTCGAGCAAAGCGAGGGCAAAACAAAAAAAGCAATAAACGAAATATACGATAAACTTTTGGAAGTGGCTGCTCGCGCCGAAGTGAGCATAGATTATCCCGAAGAAGATATAGAAGAACAAACCCGCGCCGAACTAATCGAGGGAATAAACAGTGTTAAAACTGACGTTCAAAAAGAAATTAAAGGATATTACGGTGGAAGAATAAAAAGAGAGGGCGTAAAAGTTGCAATAACGGGCAAAACCAACGCGGGAAAAAGCACGCTTTTCAACTCTCTTTTGCAGTCGGAAAGAGCGATAGTTTCCGACGAAGAAGGAACCACGCGCGACACTATAGAAGAAAAGATGATTTATAAAGGTTGCGCTTTTGTTTTAACCGACACTGCGGGCATACGCGAAACCGAAAATAAAGTTGAAAAAATGGGAATAGAGCGCAGCAAAACCGCAATGAAAGAAGCCGACTTAATATTGCGCGTTATAAACGACGAAAAAGAATGCCCCGATTTTCTTGACGAAACAGCCTTGTTAGTGATAAACTCTTTCCAACCCGTTGAAGAAGCGAAGCAAACGGTTGTTTTGAAAAACGGAAATAGCGCCGTAGTTTTAAACGCCAAAACGGGCGACGGAATAAACGCGCTAAAAGAAGAACTTTATAATCGCGGCAAAAAAATGAGCGCGGGCGGCGGCTGTATAAACAATCCGCGTCAATACGCCGCATTGAAAGAATGCGAAAGCGATTTAATACGGGCAACCGAAGCCGCTCAAACCTTAACGCTTGATTGCGTTTGCTCCGACCTGTATAAATCGCTCGACGCTCTCGGACGCATAACGGGCAAAAATACGGGTGAAGCCGTTGTAAACGAAATCTTTTCCCGCTTTTGCGTAGGAAAGTAATTTAAACTTAAATAGTTATTTTAGAAAAAAGAATTAAAAAGACGGAGAGAATTTTCTCGAAAAGAAATGAAAATAATAGACACCAACAAAAAAGCGTATTTCGACTATGAAATAACCGATACCGTAGAAGCGGGAATAGTTCTCGAAGGGAGCGAGGTTAAGTCGGTAAAACAAGGCAACGCCCGTCTGCGCGACAGCTTTTGTCAGCTTTCGGACGGAGAGCTTTGGCTTAAAAATTTTTTTATATCGCCTTACGAAAAAGGAAATTCGTTCGCGCCCGACCCGCGCCGAAATAGAAAGCTACTGTTGCACCGCGCCGAAATCGACAAGCTCGAAGGCAAAGTAAGGCAAAAAGGACTTACTCTTGTGCCCACAAAATTGTATTTTGTTAAAAACAAAGTTAAAGTTGAAATCGCTTTGGGCAGAGGCAAAAAACTGTACGACAAGAGGGAAACGGCGAGAGAAAAGGTTATAAAACGCGACACAGACCGACAGATAAAAGAAAGCAATCGCTAAAACGCAAAGAAAAAACGCGCATATCATGGAAAGTATAGGGTACGGAAATAGAAGAGAAAGGAGAGAATAGTGGAATTTAACGAATTTTTACAAGAGGTAATGCCCAAAATCAAAAAGCTCAGCGAGCTTGCGCGTGAAAGCACAATAATAGACAACACGTTTTACAGCAAGTATGAGGTTAAGCGCGGCTTGCGCGACGAACACGGAAACGGAGTTTTGGCGGGACTTACAGATATTTCGGATATTATAGGCAGAACCACCGAACCCGACGGAAGCCGACTTCCGTGCAAAGGAATACTCAGGTACAGAGGAATTGACATAAAAGATATAGCGGGCGGATTTGTGCGCGAAAATAGGTTCGGCTTTGAAGAAACGGCATATTTGTTGTTGTTCGGAACGTTGCCGAGCGAAAAGGAACTCAAAGAATTTAAAGAAATTTTAAGCGGAATGCGCAGTTTGCCCGTGTCGTTCATACGCGACGTTATTATGAAAGCGCCGAGCGTCGATATGATGAACGGATTGAGCCGAAGCGTTCTTACCCTTTATTCTTACGACGAAAAAGCGGACGACATTTCGATTTCCAACGTTTTGAGGCAATGTTTGCAGCTCATAGCGCAATTCCCGCTTGTAAGCGTATATTCGTATCAAGTGTTTAAATATTATCACGAAGAGGGCGGGCTTATAATAAACACGCCCGAAAAAGACCTCTCCACCGCAGAGAACATGCTTCACCTTTTGCGCGCCGACGGCAAATATACCGAGCTCGAAGCGAAAATACTCGACATGATGTTAGTGCTTCATGCCGAGCACGGCGGCGGCAACAACTCCACGTTTACCACTCATGTTGTAACTTCGTCGGGCGCGGATACATATTCGGTGATTGCGGCGGCGCTCGGTTCTCTTAAAGGTCCGCGTCACGGCGGCGCCAACATTAAAGTGGTTAAAATGTTCGAAGATATGAAAGCGCATTTAAAAAACCGTTCCGACGGAGCCGTGCGCGACTATTTGAACAAACTTCTGAACAAAGAAGCTTTCGATAAAGCCGGTCTTATTTACGGCATAGGGCACGCCGTTTATTCGGTTAGCGACCCCCGCGCCGAAATAATAAAGTCGTATGTGGCAAAACTCGCCGAAGCGAAAAACAGAACGGAAGATTACGAACTTTACGAAAAAATAGAAAGACTTGCACCCGAAGTTATTTCGGAGCACCGCACAATGTACAAAGGGGTGTCGGCTAACGTAGACTTTTATTCGGGCTTTATAAATTCTATGCTCGGCATACCCACAGAATTGTTCACTCCCATTTTCGCGGTTAGCCGAATAGTGGGTTGGAGCGCGCACCGCATAGAGGAACTCAGCAACAAAGGTAAAATAATACGCCCGAATTACGAGTGTATTTCCGAAGTGCGCGACTATGTGCCGCTTAAAGACAGAAAATAATTTTCATTGCGGAATTTTTCGGAAAAAAGCTAAAAAATCGTTTAAGATTTTAAAGGTTGCGGCTTCGGCTTCCTAAAAATTTACCGCATGACGTGAGTATTTTAAAAATCGTTCTTAACGAGGCATATAAATGCTTAAAAAAAACGACGTAATAGAAATTGAAATCGACGGCATAGGTTGCAACGGCGAGGGAATAGCACACGTCGGCGGCTACACAGTGTTTATCCGCACGGCGTTGCCGGGCGAAAAAGTCCGCGCCGTTATAATTCTTGCAAAACCCACGTTTGCGGTGGGAAAACTGAAACAGGTTCTCCGTTCTTCTCCCGACAGAACGGAGCCTTTTTGTTCGGTGTTCGGCAAATGCGGCGGATGCGGATTGCAACACGTTAAATACGAGGCTCAACTGCGTTATAAGCGCGAAATGGTAGCCGACGCGTTTCGCAAAATAGCGCATATAAATATTTTGCCCGACGAGGTTGTTCCGAGCCCGCTTATTAAAAACTACCGCAACAAAATGAGTTTACCTGTGCGCGGCGACGAACCGAGCGTCGGATTCTTTGCCGAAGGGACGCACAGAGTTGTTCCGATTAGCGAATGTCCTATTCAGTTCGAGGGGAATGGCAAGCTTATAGGCGCGTTTATTGACTTTATGCGCGAAAACGGAATAAAGGGCTACAACGAAACTACGGGAACGGGCGAAGTGCGGCATCTTGCCGCGCGAAAATTAGGAAATACCGTAACCGTAACGGCGGTGGCAAACGGCAACTTTGCTAAAAGGCTCGCGCCTTTCGAAAAAAAGCTGAAAGAGCTGTACGGCGAAAATTACGCTTACTACGTAAATATAAACGGTTCGCGCGGTAATTGCATTTTGGGCGAGGACAGCGTTTTCGTGGGCGGAAGAGTTGAGCCCGTAATAATAGACGGCCTGAAAACGAAAGTGCATCCGCAAAGCTTTTTTCAAGTGAACGACGGCGTGCGAGAACTTCTTTATCGCGAAATAGCGAAAGAGGCGAAAGGGGAGAACGTTATAGACGCATACAGCGGCGCGGGAGTGCTTAGCGCAATGCTCGCCCGCTCGGCAAATTCGGTTACTGCAATCGAAATCGAGCCCAAAGCAGTTGAGTCGGCGAGATTTATGCTCGAACAAAACGGAATTAAAAACGTGAAAACGGTTTGCGGCGACTGTTCTATTGAACTCGGCAAAGTTTTAGTAAACGCGAAAAATTCCACAGTTGTGCTCGACCCTCCGCGAGCGGGTTGTTCCCGCGCGGCTCTCGATGCGGTGTGCGCCGCCCGTCCTGAAAAAGTTCTCTATGTGTCGTGCGCTCCCGCCACTCTCGCAAGAGACGCGGCAATTTTGTCGGAACAAGGTTATTCGCTTACGCGACTTACTCCGTTCGATATGTTTCCTCAAACGGCGAATCTCGAATGCTTGGCAGTGTTTAAAATATAAGTTTGGGCGTTGCTCTACAAAAATTCCTATTGACAAACCCATATTCTTATGTTATAATGGCATATAATAGTTATCCGCGAGCAAGGGCGCTTAAAAAACGAAGGCTTTTGCGCGCGGATTTTTTTTACGGAGGTTACATGAAGAAGCTAAGAATAGCGTTGATTGCGATGGTGATTGCGCTTGCGGCGGTAGGAGTTGCGGCATGCACGGGCGAAAAAAAGCCTGCAAGCGAACATACGGTAACGTTCCAAATCGCGGGGGGGGGAAGCATTGAACCCCAAACGGTGAAGGACGGAGAAACTGCGGTAAAGCCCGCCGACCCCGAAAGAATAGGCTGGACTTTTGACGGGTGGTACTTGGGCGACGCCGAATATACCTTTACCGAAGCTGTGACGGAAGATATAACTTTAACCGCGCGCTACACGTCGGTGCTCGGCGGCGAGGGAACGGCGGCAAGTCCGTTTACAATCGACACTGCGGAAGAGCTCGAACTTATGAGCGAATATATAGAGGCGGGCGCGAGCGAATTTGTTTCGGCAAACTATATTCAAACCGCGGACATAGTTTCGGCGCTTGGCGAAAAGAACAATCATGCGAGCATAAGCGAATTTGCGGGAATTTACGACGGCAACGGAATGAGTCTGTCGATTTCCGACACTCTTTTCGACACGCTCTCCGGCACGGTAAAAAACCTTAAACTTTGCGGTGAAATAGAAGTCGTTTCTTCCGACGCGGAACTTTCGGGTATTCCTGCGGGCGTTTTGGCGAACACTGCGGACGGCGCCTTAATATCGGGGCTGACCGTTAGCGGAAATATAAAGTCGGAACGTGCGGTAACGGGCGGAATAGTGGGCGAACTCAAAAGCGGCAGAATGGAATACGTTAATTCTTCCGTGAGCGTTAAGGGACTTATAGCGGGCGGCATCGCGGGTAAAAGCGGCGGCTCGGTTATAAACTGCGTTTCAACAGGCGAAGTCGCCGCGTCGGGAACGAACGCGGGCGGTATTGCGGGCATTCTTGCGGCGAACGGACTTATTCAAAATTGCGGATTCGGCGGCGCCGTAACTTCCGGCGAAAACGCGGGTGGCATTGCCGGCAATAAAGAAGCTAACTCGGCTATTTTCCGCGCGTTCGTGTTCGGCAACCGCATAATTGCGGGCAAAAACGCGGGCGGCATTGCGGGTAAGGTAGACGCTTCGTTTTATGCTTACGAAGACGTTGTTAATTGCGCGGTCGGCTCCGACGTTGCCGTGAATTCGGAAAGCGCGGCAACCGTTACAAAAGGGGAAAGCGTGGTTCCTTTCTTTACGTCGCTCGGACTTCCTCAAACGGTTTGGAATTTAGACGGAGAAACACCCGCTCTTAAAGCGGAAATAGAGAACGCTCCCGCCGAAGTAAAACTCACTGTTGGCGGAGAGGAAATTTCGGTGCCTTACGGCTCGCATACGCAAGGCGAATTGTTTACCGATTCGGAGCCGTCGTTGCATTTTTCCACGCTTATAGAACTTGACGCCTCGCACATACTGAATAAGGCGGAACCCGTTCATATAGGTTATGCGGGCGCATTTACTTCGGGAAGCGCCGAAATCGAATTTAATTCGAACGGTGCGGTTTTCAGCGCCGCTCAAAACGCGGAGCCTAAAAATCTTATTTATAAAAAAATATATTTCCGTAAAGACACGTTTACTTATACTCCCGACTTTTCGAACCCCTCGCAAAATTACGACGTGGAATACGACGCTCCCGTGAGCATTTATTCCGACGGCGAAAACGTTTACGCGTTTGTGGTAACAAAAGAACAAATACAGTCGGGTTATGTGGCGTTTTTGGAATCTTATGTTCAAACTTCCGAAGGTTGGGAACATTCCGACAGTTGGTTCCCCAAAGCCGACAACTTTAAGGGCGCTTATTCCTACACAACAAATTTTTCGCTTGTGTCGGTTATGAAACATTTTGTTATTATAGACGGCGAATACGTTGTGGAGAACGGCGAAGGCTATTATCTTACTCGCTATATGCCCGTTTACCTCAGCCACGACGGCGAGCTTTTGGACGAAGGCAAAGTTATTGCCGGGCGCGGGCAAACGGTTATGTTTTTGGGCGATAACGAACATAACGCGCCCAAAACGGCATTGTATTTCGACGTGAATTACGAGGGTTATGTAGACTTTATATATTATAACGAAAAAGGCGAACTTGTGAGTTCCACAGGCGCTCCCGTAGGCAACGCAACTTCCCACTTTTTGGACGGAAGCTGGTTCGACGGCGTTAATAAATATACTTTCAATACCGAAAACGGCACCGTTGAAATTACGGGCGCGAACGGCAATAAAAACGTTTCTTTCACAATAGACGGAAACACGGTTTCGTTTGCCGCCGACGGAAAAAATTACAACCTTGTGCTTGCGCCCACCGAGTTCGGCGCCTATAAGCTTGTGTCTGCCGATTCGGGCGAAGAGTTCACCGTTGCAACTTATATAAGCGACGCGTTTAACGGAACGTGGATTACCGAAAACGGCGACGTTCTCACCGTTGCGAGCGAACCTGCGGCTAACGTAACTTTTAACGGCGCCGCAGTTCAAGCGCACGAGGCTGTGTTCAACGGCGTGCAAGCGGTGCACTTCGAGGTTGAAAGCAAGGAATATTATTTGGTGGCATACCGCGACGAAGGCGTTACGCTTTTATATAGCGGCAATACTTCGGTTAGCGCTTTTTCGGGGCAAATGCTCGAAGAGCGTTTTGCGGGCGACTTCGTTTCGGTTGCGGGCGGCTCAAAAATAACTCTTTCTATAACCGACGAACTTTCGGTAACGTTTAAAGAGGGAGCCGAAGCGGCTCAAACCGTTAAAGCAAAACCTACGGTTATAGTCGGCGAAGGAGAAAACGAATACGGAATAGAATTTGAGCTCGGCGCCGAAAGTTTTACCGCGCTTCGCAAAAACGACGCGATTTTGCTTACAAGCGAAAACAAAACGCTTGCTTTTACCACAGTCGAGTTTTTCAACCGCTTTATTGTGGAATACACCAACGGAAGCGAAATGCTTAAAATTACGGAAAACGGTACTTTCGCCCGTTATGCTCGCGGCGGAGCTGCCGCCGATTATACCGAGCTTACGGCACAGTACCGCGAAGAACGCGCGGCTTACGGCGGCGAAAATCGCGGCTTTGTGCTCAGCCATAAAGACGGCGACGACACGTTCTTCTTCTATGCCGACTCGGACGCGCAAAACGTGCGCTATTTCCGTGCCCGTCTCGATTCCAAAACGGGCAAAGAGGTTGTGCAGCAAGCTAACAATTTTGTGCCCGAAAGCGAGCTCGAATCGGTGTTCGGTTCGGTTTACGGACGTACTTACAGCGGGAATCCCGACACGCTTACTTTTGCTGCCGACGGAACGCTTACAAGAGTGTATACGGCAAGTATCGGCGGAGAGCAAACCGAAAAACTGTTGTGGTATCCCATATTAAACTACAATAAAAATACGCAAACCTCTCGCCTTTCGGCATATACTTACGAATCGGGAGACAACGGAATAGGATTTACTACGCTCATAGAATTTACTACTACGGGAATGAAGTGGGGACTTAATTCGTACTTTACGCCCGAAGTGCAGGCGGTGTTCGACCCGTTTATGGCGCTGGTTTACAAAAATACCGAAAACACTATGCTCGAAGTATTGTCCGACGGTATTAAGCTAACTTTCCTTAAAAGAACCGAAAAGGAAAACAACGGAACCGTTACGGTTACTTATTCTCAAACAACTTCGTCTTATTCGTTCGACACATTCGACATAGAAAACGGAATTATTACCATTACTATGACCGAAAGCGGAATGGGAATTGACGAGCCGCGTAGCGCGAGCATGGTGCTTTCTAAAAACGGAGCCGCGAGCGTTGCGACTCTTACGGTTGCGGACGGCGCGGCGCAAGAATTTACGGGCGAAGCAATGCTCAACTACGAAGAGCTTGCGGGAAATTATACTAACAACGGAACTACCTATTCGTTTAAAGTAAGTTCGAGTTGGTTGGGAACAACAATTTCGCTCGAATATGTGGAAGGAACTGCAACGAGGAAATACAACTATACAACGTCGAACGGCGTAGTTATTATGACGAACGGAAAACAAGCTTTGCCCATGAGAAACAACTCTTATGCTTATAAATACGTTTGGAAAGAGGGCAGCAGTTTGATGATTAGCGACAGCTTTGACGCGAGCGAAGCTATTGCCGCCGAAGACACCGCTATTGCGGGTATGCCGTCTATAGACGAGCTCAAAGAAATGCTTGACGGAAAAGAGTTTACAGCCGCAGACGGCTCCGTCGTTTCGTTCGAATCGGGTTCGGGAATAATGGGCGCATGGTTCCAAATCGTAGACGGAGAAACCGAACTCCTTTTAGACAGCTACTCGCGTGAAGTAGGCGTTTACACGCTGATGTTCGGAGACGCATGGACTGATTCGCGTTGCGTGCTTGTTCATTTGAACGAAGCGGGAATAACCAAACTTATGGTTGGCGAAACGGTTGAAACGGCTACGAAAGAATATAGCCCCGCAGTGTTGTTCCCCTCTGTTGACGAAATGAAAAACATGCTTCTAAACACGGGATATAAAGCCGCCGACGGAACAACCGCAATGTTCTATATGGACAGCACTTGGTTGGGCGATTACTATACTTTTAGTTTAGACGGCGTAACCTACGATTATGAAGGCGGTTTGTTTGCCGACGGCGTGTATACCTTTGAGTTTGCATATTCTTCTATGAGAAGCGCAACGGTAATTGTGACATATTCGGCTTCGGGAATAGAAAAAATCACGGTTGACGGAAAAGACTATTTGCCTATCGCGTTGCCCACAATAGACGAACTCAAAAATATGTTAGACGGCAAAACGTTTACGGACGAGTACGACGAAACTCAAACGGTTTTGTTTGAAATCAGAAGTAATCTTTTCGGTGAAGATTTTTATATTCAGTTAAACGGTGACGAAAACGAAGAATACATTTACGATAAAAAAGGAACGCAGGACGGAACGGAATATACGCTTGTATTCTCTTTCCGCACATCTAAGACGGTAGTAGTCACCCTTTACCCCGACGGAACCGTTCAAAAAATAACGATAGGCGAAAACGAATACGTTCCCGCCGAATAATAAGCGGCGAAGAGCGCTTCATGTAAAAGGTAGCCGCGCTCGTTTTACTAACTTGTAATAAAAAAATTGTTACTGTTATTTTAACTCCAACCTATAAAAAGCCATAAAAAGCGCAGCCTTTTTCGTTGCGGGGGGGGTGTTAAGAGGGGAGGGACACAATCGAAAAGTGTCCCTCCCTCTTATCGTTTTTGCAAGGCTTTTTGCGACCAAAAAGCCGAAGGTGTTTTCGCCCAAAGTCTTTTGCGACCGAAAAGAGCTCCGTTGCGCCTCCGCAACAAATTGTTGACATATTAAATTTTATATGATATAATAACACACAATAAAAATAACCCGCGAGCAAGGGCGCTTAAAAAACGAAGGCTTTTGCGCGCGGATTTTTTTACGGAGGTTACATGAAGAAGCTAAGAATAGCGTTGATTGCGATGGTGATTGCGCTTGCGGCGGTAGGAGTTGCGGCATGCACGGGCGAAAAAAAGCCTGCAAGCGAACATACGGTAACGTTCCAAATCGCGGGGGGGGGAAGCATTGAACCCCAAACGGTGAAGGACGGAGAAACTGCGGTAAAGCCCGCCGACCCCGAAAGAATAGGCTGGACGTTTAACGGGTGGTACTTGGGCGACGCCGAATATACCTTTACCGAAAAAGTAACGCAGGATATAACTCTAACCGCGCGCTACACGTCTGTGCTCGGCGGCGAGGGAACGGCGGCAAGTCCGTTTACAATCGACACTGCGGAAGAGCTCGAACTTATGAGCGAGTATATAGAGGCGGGCGCGAGCGAATTTGTTTCGGCAAACTATATTCAAACCGCGAACATAGTTTCAGCGCTTGGAGAACCTGTGAAAAATTTTACGGGAATATACGACGGCGGAAACAAAACGCTGTCGCTAATTGCTCCGCTTTTCGGAACGCTTGGCGGAACAGTAAAAAACCTTACTGTTAGCGGCGAAATTACTTCCGACGCGGAAAACGCGGGGCTTATAGCGAGCATTGCCGACGGTGCCGTTATATCCGACGTAAGCGCAAGCGGAAGCGTTGCCGCTTCGCGCGGCATTGCGGGCGGCATTGCGGGAGTTTTCGGCGGCAGAATGGAATACGTTAATTCTTCCGTTTCGGTTACGGGGCTTATAGCGGGCGGTATCGCGGGCGAAAGTAACGGCGCTATTTTAAACAGCGTTGTTACCTCGAACGTTTCCGCCGAACGTAGCGCAGGCGGCGTTGCGGGCGTTCTCGGTGAGAACGCGCTCGTTCAAAATTGCGGATTTAGCGGCAATGTTCGCGCGGGCGAAAGCGCGGGCGGCGTTGCGGGCAATAAAGAAGCGGGCTCGGCAATCTTCCGCGCGTTTGTGTTCGGCAAATCGAAAATAGAAGGCGAAACTGCGGGCGGCATCGCGGGCGCGCTCGGTTTCGACCTTATGAAATACGACGACGTGTTCAAATGTATGGTTGGCACTTCCGTAGCCGTAGAGGGCAGCAAGTCCGAAACCGAATGCGACGGGGTTTTCAACCTCGATGCGTTCGCGGCGCTCGGGCTTCCCGCCGCAGTTTGGGACGTTGGCGGAGAAACTCCGGCGCTTAAAGCTGAGCGGGACGAGCTTCCGTCGCAAGTAACGCTAAGCGTGAACGGGGAAGAAAGCTCGGCGCCTTACGGCTCGCACGTTCAAGGCGAATTGTTCGACGACGACGGCTTGCATTTTTCCGTTCTTTTCGAACTCGATTTTAACGCCGAATTGAGCACGATAGAAGTTTCTAACGAGGCGCTTCAAGGTGTTTTTGCGGGCGGAAATTCCGAACTTGAATTTACAGCAAACGGCGCGCTTTACACCGAGAGCAGGGCGACGGGCACGAAAACGCTTACTTACACGGGCTCGCGCGTGAACTACGAAAAATATTACGACAGTTGGTGGGGCGAATATGTTGACTATGCAGCGCATGTTCATGCCTACACCGACGGCACAACCGAATACGCTTTTATGATTGAAAAGGAGTTGATAAAAGAGGGCGAGCCCGATTTTATAGGCTATCTTTACATGTTCGAGAAAAAAGACGGCAAATGGGCGCTCGCAAAAGAATGGACGCCCAAAACCGACATTTTCGCGGGTTCTTACGTTTCCACGTCGCAAACTACAAACTTGTATTTGGTGGTTGACGGCGCTTATACCGTAGACACGGTGGAGAATACCGAAGTGGGTTGCTACTACACCAAATTTACGGTGTATGTAGACGGCGAAATTAGCAGAACGGTAAACGGCAGAGGAATAACGGCAATGTTTTACGGCAGCTCCGCCAACACGAACGCTTATATTCCCGCACTCGTGTATGCCGAAAACAACGAGAATTCTTTGGACGTTGTGCGCTATGTTGACGGCGAACTTGTGTCTTACGCCTATTCGAATTTCGGAAGCTACGTTTATTCCGACTTTTTGGCGGCGGGTACTTGGTTCGACGGCGAAAAGACTTACGTTATAAATACGCAAGATAAAACCGTTGCGCTCGACGGCGGCGCGGCGGTGCAATACACGTTGTCGGAAGAGGACGGAAGTATTTCGTTCAGCGCGAGCGGCGTCGATTATAATCTTATGCTTGGGCTCAACGCTTTCGGCGACTACAAACTTTATTCTACCGATTCGGCTAAGCAGTTTGTGGCGGTGTCTTACGCCGACGGCGCTCTTGCGGGCACCTGGCTTTCGGGCGACACCTCGATAACTGTTGGCGAAAGCTCCGTTACGGTAAACGGCGAAGCGGCAACGGGCGTGCGAAACGCTGTGTATAACGACGCGCTTGCTTTGCGGTTTGTGGATTCGAACAACGCGGAATACTTTTTGGTGCAATACAACGATTCCGTTGCGCTGTTATATAAAAGCGGAGTGCGCGCGTTTGCGGTTAAAGAGGAAACTCTCGAACTTTACGAAGGCGTTTTCGCGTCGTTCGTGAACGGGCGGAGAGCGGAAATTACAATAAACGCCGATTTCACGGGTTCGTATAAGTTGGGCGAAGAAGTTTGGCAAATAACGCCGCGCCTAATTTTTAACGAGGGGCTTGGTCTCGTTACCGTTTCTTTCGAGGCAAACGGCACGACTTATGTAATCGCTTTTTATAACGAAACCACCGTTGTGGCGGTAGACGTGTATTCGGCGGAACAGTGGGTTTTCACAACTTCCGAAATAATATCCGAGTTTGTCGTTTCCACCCACACAAACGGCACGCAAATGCTCGAAATAACTTCTTCGGGAACATACGCAATATACGACAGGGGCGAAAGCAAAGGAACTTTTACCGCGCTTACCGCGAGTTATCTTGAAAGATACGGTTTTTCGCTTGTTGTGTACGACGGCGAAAACATAGACAGGTTTTTCACTCTCGACGACGCGGGCAATATGTTTTTATACGACGGCGAAAGCGGAGACGTTATTTGCAGTTTTGTTTCCGACTCGGCAGTTCAGGCGGCTGTGGGGACGTATGTAAGCAACAACGGTTTCGGCGAAGGGCTTTTGGTTCGCACAACGCTTCATGCCGACGGCAGAATAACCGAAACGTATACCGACAAAAACGGCGTTAAGCACGAAAACGAAGAAAGGAATTGGAATCCGCAAATTGTTTTTACCGACACGGTGAAAACCAAAACGCAATTAGTGCTTTTGATACAAGACGAAGCGACGAATATGTTTGTTTACTATTATAAACAACCTTTGGGTCTTTCCGTGTTTGGCGAAATAATATATTTCAACGAAGATATTTTCGAATATATGGCTTTGTCGAACGCTTACAAAACGCCCGACGGCGGCGTGGTGCAAATAGCGGGAGCTTCGGCGATTGACTATAACGGCGTAAGATATTCGGTAACTAACATAGAAAGCACCGAAAGCGGCGCGACTATTTCGCTCGAATATCCCGATTGGCTGTCGCCCGTTCAGGGGACGCTCGTTTTTGCAAAGGCGGACGGAAACATTACGGTAACGTTCACGACGGGGAGCGACACGTTAGCGCTCACGCCCGTAGAAATTGAAGAATTGGAAGAACCCGTAGGTACTTTCCGAAATGGCGAAACTATTTACACCGTTGACAAGTTTACTAATTACAACGGCGAAACGAAATTGCGTTTGAGTTTTTCGGAATTTACCGCAAACGGCGTAAAAAAATACACGCTGTTGCATAGCGGTTTCCGCATTGCCGACAACGGGGAAACTTTAATTGCAATGAGCGATGTAATTGCTGGAACAAGGTATATTCGTAAAGACGGCGATAACTTGATTGTATATAGCACGCTTTCGGAGGTAGCGCCCAAAACGGCGACGCCCGTTGCTGCCGTAAATATTTCCAAATACGCCAAAACGTATGAATCGGATACAAAAACGGCTGTAATCGACGTGAAAAGCTATGATTGGGGCGATACAATCACTCTTAAAATTACTGAAAACGAGAACACAGCCACATATAATTATTCTTGCAGTTACTATTCGGGCGAAACTTACGCAATGGCGTTCAATACTTACGACGACGACTATAACGAAGTGTATATTTACGTTCGCGTAACCGAAAATTCCGACGGTTCTATAACCATATCGATAGGCGAGCAAAAAGACGAGCAAGAGGGCGACGAGCGGTATACTTGGGAAAATTCAATTCCTCTTCCGCCTCCTCCTCCGCCCCCGCCTCCGCTTCCGTAATGTTTCGGCTTAACGAAAGGAACATTATGGGCGTATGGGTGCGATTGCTTGCAATTTCACAATTTGCTACTAATTTATGAATCTTAACCTAAAAAAGCGGTCAAGGGCGCAGCCTTTGTCGTTGCAGTATGGGGTTTTAAAAGGGGCGGGGCACAGTAAAAAAGTGCCTCGCTCCTTTATCGTTATTGCAAGGCTATTTGCAACCAAAAAGCCGAATAAAACGGTTGACAAATTTTTGAATAGGGAATATAATATAAATCGATAATAATTTATCGATTGCGGAGAGCTATGATTGAAGTTAAGGCGGACGCGGTTGCGTCTAAGGCGACGATTTCGCGGTTACCGGTATATCTGCGATTTCTGCGAGACAAATTAAAAGCGGGCGACGAAAACGTGTCGAGCACCGCCATAGCCGACGAACTGCGACTCAATCCTGTGCAGGTGCGCAAAGACCTCGCGCTTGTTTCCGCAGAGTCGGGCAAACCCAAACTCGGGTTCCGCGTTAAAGAGCTTATCGAGGGGATAGAGAGCTTTTTGGGGCTTTGCAACACGCACGACGCCGTTTTGTGCGGGGTAGGGAGCTTGGGGAGCACGCTCTTAAAATACGAGGGCTTTAAAAATTACGGTTTGAATATTGTTGCGGCTTTCGACACTAACGCCGCCGTAATAGGTAAAAAAATAAACGGCATAGCTGTGCTTGAATACGAGGCGTTGCCAAAAACGGTTAAAAGACTGAATATTAAAATGGGAATAATAACAGTGCCCAAAAGCGTTGCTCAAAACGTTGCCGACACTATGGCGCAAAGCGGAATAAGAGCTATTTGGAATTTTGCGCCCGTGCATCTCAGCATGCCCGAAGAAGTTGCCGTAAAGTACGAAGACCTTGCGGCGTCGCTCGCGGTGCTCGGCAAAAAACTCGAAGACACTTTGCGCAAAGAATGATTTGCCGCTTTCATAACGTTATTGCGAATAGCCGAAAGGCGACGCGGCAATCGTAAACATAGAACAGCAAAAAAGTATTAAATTTTAAGGAGACATAAACAAATGGAAAAAACTGCTATCGTAGACAGCGTTGAAAGCCTGCTTGCCCGCATAGAGCAAGTGCAGGCTGCGCAAAAAGAGTTTGCCACGTTCTCGCAAGAGCAAGTTGACAAAATCTTTCTTGCGGCGGCGTCGGCGGCAAACAAAATGCGCATTCCGCTCGCCAAAATGGCTGTGGAAGAAACGGGCATGGGCGTTGTGGAAGATAAGGTTATTAAAAACCACTATGCCGCCGAATACATTTATAACGCCTATAAAAACACGAAAACGTGCGGCGTTATAGAAGAAGACCCCGCTTTCGGAACAAAGAAAATTGCCGAGCCTATCGGCGTTGTGGCGGCGGTTATTCCCACAACCAACCCCACGAGCACCGCGATTTTCAAAGCGCTCATTTGCTTGAAAACGCGCAACGGCATAATCATAAGCCCGCATCCCCGTGCCAAAAACTGCACTATTGCGGCGGCAAAAGTTGTGCTCGACGCGGCTGTTGCGGCGGGCGCTCCCGAAGGGATTATTTCGTGGATAGACGTTCCCTCGCTCGACATGACGAACACGCTCATGAAGAGTGCGGATATTATTCTTGCTACGGGCGGACCGGGCATGGTTAAAGCGGCGTATTCGTCCGGAAAGCCCGCAGTTGGCGTGGGCGCGGGCAACACTCCCGCAATTATCGACGACACGGCGAACATAAACATTGCGGTGAACTCGATTATTCACAGTAAGACTTTCGACAACGGCATGATTTGCGCGTCCGAGCAGTCGGTTATTGTGCTCGATAAAGTTTACAACGCCGTCAAAAAAGAATTTAAGGCGCGCGGTTGCCACATTCTCAGCGCCGAAGAGTGCGAGAAAGTGCGCAAAACGATACTCATAAACGGCGCGTTAAACGCCAAAATAGTGGGGCAGTCCGCTCATACAATAGCGGCGCTTGCGGGCGTTAAAGTGCCGCAAGACACCAAGATAATAATAGGAGAGGTTGAAAGCGTTGCGCTCGAAGAGGAATTTGCGCACGAAAAACTCAGCCCCGTGCTTGCCATGTACCGCGCCAAAGACTTTGCCGACGCGCTCGACAAAGCCGCTCAGCTCGTTGCCGACGGCGGATACGGACATACTTCGTCGCTTTATGTGAACGAGCAGCAAGAAAAAGACAAAATTGCCGCGTTTGCCGCAAGAATGAAAACTTGCCGCATACTCGTGAACACTCCGTCGAGTCAGGGCGGAATAGGCGACCTTTATAACTTTAAACTCGCGCCGTCGCTCACATTGGGCTGCGGTTCGTGGGGCGGAAACTCCGTTTCGGAGAACGTAGGCGTTAAACATTTAATAAACATTAAAACCGTTGCGGAAAGGAGAGAAAATATGCTGTGGCTCAGGTTGCCCGCTAAAGTATACCATAAAAAAGGGTGCCTGCCTGTGGCGCTCGACGAATTAAAGCACGTTATGGGCAAAAAACGTTGCTTTATAGTTACCGACGAATTTTTGTATAAGAACGGCTACACAAAAGGCATAACCGATAAGCTCGACGAAATGGGAATAGTTCACACCACTTTCTTTAAAGTGTTGCCCGACCCCACGCTCGGCTGCGCGAAAGAGGGCGCCGAAGCTATGCGCGCGTTCGAGCCCGATTGCATTATAGCGCTCGGCGGCGGCTCCGCTATGGACGCGGGCAAAATCATGTGGGTTCTCTACGAGCACCCCGACGCCGACTTTATGGATATGGCAATGCGTTTCGTGGATATTCGCAAGCGCGTTTACACTTTCCCCAAAATGGGCGAAAAAGCCACGTTTATCGCCGTTCCCACTTCGGCGGGCACGGGCAGCGAGGTTACTCCGTTTGCGGTTATAACCGACGAGAGCACCAACATAAAATATCCGCTTGCCGACTACGAGCTTTTGCCTAACGTTGCCATTATAGATTCCGACCTTATGATGAACATGCCCAAAGGGCTTACTTCCGCTTCGGGTATCGACGCAATGACTCACGCGCTCGAAGCTTACGCGAGTATGCTCGCAACGCCGTACACCGACGGTCAGGCTCTTGTTGCGCTCAAACTCATATTCGAAAATCTTCCCACCGCTTACGAAAAAGGAGCCGCCGACGCGGTTGCGCGCGAGAAAATGGCTGACGCGAGCACTATGGCGGGCATTGCGTTTGCAAACGCGTTCTTGGGCGTTTGCCACTCTATGGCGCACAAACTCGGCGCGTACCACCACATTGCGCACGGCATAGCGAACGCTTTGCTCATAACCGAAGTTATGCGGTTTAACGCAAGCGAGCAACCCAAAAAGATGGGAACTTTCTCGCAATACGGCTACCCGCATACTCTCAAAAGATATGCCGAAATCGCGTCGTTCTTGGGGCTCGAAGGCAAAACCGATTCCGAAAAGTTCGAAAGCCTTATCGCGGCTATCGAAGCGCTCAAAGCCAAAGTTGGCATTAAAAAGACGATTGCCGAATACGGCGTAGACGAAAAAGCGTTCCTTGCCACTCTCGACGAAATGACCGAACTTGCGTTCGACGACCAATGCACGGGCGCGAACCCCCGCTATCCGCTTATGAGCGAAATCAAACAAATGTATTTGAACGCCTACTACGGCGCTAAAAAATAAGGAGGAAAAATTATGAAGTTAGACAAAGTTATGGCGCAACGCCCCGACAAAACCGTTTACCGCGACGGCGACAAGGTTATAAAGGTTTTTTCCAAAGATAAACATAAATCGGACGTTCTCAACGAAGCGCTCAATCAAGCTCGCGTAGAAGAATCGGGGCTTAAAATTCCCAAAATCTGCGACGTTACCTGCCTCGAAGACGGGCGTTGGGCGATTGTTATGGACTACGTCGAGGGCAAGACTCTCGCGTCGCTCATAGAAGAGAACCCCAAAAAAGCGGACGAATATCTTGAAAAATTCGTAGACTTGCAAATAAGCGTTCACGAAAAAAGAGTGCCGCTTTTAAACAAGCTCAAAGATAAAATGATGCGCAAGATAAGCGAAACCGACTTTTCGGCTACCGTGCGCTACGAGCTCAACGTTAGGCTTGAAAGCATGCCCAAGCACACAAAGTTGTGTCACGGCGACTTTAACCCCTCGAACGTTATAATCACGTCGTCGGGCGACGCCTACATTATAGACTGGGCTCACGCGACGCAAGGCAACGCGTCCGCCGACGTTGCTCGCACCTATCTTTTGTTCTGTCTTGCGGATAAAAAAGACGTTGCCGAAAAATATTTGAAGCTGTTCTGCGACAAGAGCGACACCGCAAAGCAATACGTTTTAAAGTGGTTGCCCATAGTCGCGGCGAGCCAGTCGGTTAAGCAAAAGCCCGAAGAAAAAGAGCTTCTGCATTCGTGGATAGACGTTGTGGAATACGAATAATTATTTTCGCAAAAACGCTTTGCATTTTCGAGCGATTAAAAAAACTTTTCGGCGATATGTCGAAAAGTTTTTGCTTTTAAATCGGCGCAATTTTCGAAGAAATAATTGACAACAGTTCTGAATATTTTTATACTGAATTATAGAAAGATATGCTTAATTTAAAAGGAGATTGTCATGAAAGTATTGGTGATTACGGGAAGTCCGCACAAAAACGGAACGTCGGCTCATCTTGCCGAACAGTTTATTAAAGGCGCAAAAGAAAAAGGATACGAAGTAATACGTTTCGATGCCGCCGAAAAGCAGGTGCATCCTTGTATTGCTTGCGAAAGATGTCATAACACCGACAAAGGGTGCGTATTCAAAGACGCAATGGAAGAACTCAATCCCGAACTTTTGTCGGCGGACGTTATAGCCTTTGTTTCGCCTATCTACTACTATACAATAAGCGCGCAGATAAAAGCGGTAATCGACAGGTTCTATGCCAACGACGCGGCGTTGCATAACAATAAAAAAGCCGTGTTATTGCTTACTATGGCGGACGATACCGACGAATCCGCGCTCGGCGCATTACAGACATTTAAAGGAATATGCAATTTTTTGGAATGGAAAAATGCGGGAACGGTTATAGGCTTGGATTGCGCTACGGTAGAAGATTTACAAAAAACCGATTATTTAAATAAAGCGTACGAACTCGGTAAATCTTTGTAAAACAAATAACAGTATTTCTCTATAAACACTATATTCGTGATGCGCGAAGCTGGAAGTATTGAGCGAAAGCCGCCGCGTTAATTGCTTTATGCAGGAGATTGCTTCGCTAACGCTCGCAACGACAATCAAAACGAATACAGTAGCACGTTGTCCTTAGCCGAGCGTTACATCACGATGTCATTGCGAGGAGGGCGAAGCCCGACGCGGCAATCTTCCGTATGGGGCGAAAAATTTAAAAAATCGAAAAAGAGCAATTCGCATAATCGAGCCGAATTGTTCTTTTTTGCGGTTAAACAAATAGCCAGCTATCTTCGCAAGCGAAGTATAACAGGCTATACTTTTTTCGCATTTGCATCGGTAAATCGAAATTTACCGTTCTACAATGTCATGTCGAGCTTGTCGAGACATCTTTTTGTAAGGAACGAATGTGCTATCTTTCCTCGCTTTTAACCCTATAAAATACACCGTAAAGCTTGTCTTTTTTATGTACAAAGACAGGATTTTGTGATACAATAAAACGCGAGGAACACAAATGACAGAAAAACAGGTTAAATTATATGCCGATTTTACCGCAACGACTGTGGTGAAAGATGACGAATTGTTATGGTCGGCGGAAGAACTCGGAAAGCATGTCGAAAAGTCGCAGGCGAGTACTTTTTATTATAAAAATTACTTTGCTATTTTGGAAAATAAAAGCAATAATGTCGACGGTTACGACAAACAATTTATTTTGCCGTATTCCGAAAAAGAAGTAGCCGAATGTTTAAAAAAAGCGAAACGAGCGCAAAAAAGAAAAAGATTTGCGGGTAAGAATAAACGCAAATTTGTATCGGCAACCGACATAAAAGGTTTTAAGAAAGTTGCGGAAAAAGCATATAAAAGAAAAATCGCAACCGAAGCCGCGCGTGAAGAAATTCTCAGATTACAAGAAGAAGAAAAAGAACGGGTGCGTATAGAAGAAGAACGGTTACGAAACGAAGAGCGAAAAAAAGCGGAACAGGAAGAAAATGCCCGTATAGCGCGCAAAAAAGAAATAGTTCTTACGGTAATACGCATGTTGAATATACTTTGTTTGTGCTTATTGTGCAGCGGCATATGTACGGGAACGGCTTTTTTATCGATAACTATATCGCACTGCACGGGCGTTAGATTGGGCTTTGTTATTGCTTTTAACGGAATTATTGTAATTTTATTCGGGGCGCGTCCCATTATTTCGCTTATCCCCTCGAAATTTTACGACGGTTGGAATTGGAACGGAATTATCTTTTTCTTGTTCCATGAGCTTATAGCTTTTGCCGCTACGGTACTGTTTTCGTTTGTGGCGTGGCTGTTAAAAAACATAGACAGCACAGTCGGCATGATTATAAGTTACGATATTTTGTGCTTGGGCTTAATTATTCCGTATATTCTGTTTAATTTCGGGATAGACGTTTTTGAGTTTGCGGGTAGTAGTGAATTTATCACGCCGATAGACGATTGGCGTAAAGACGACGGTTGGGTTACAATAGGCGTGGCTTTTATTGTTTGGATTTGCGTTTTCGGTGCGTTGTTTATATTTCGGAGCTTTATACTTGAAGGTTGTAAATATGTATTCAGTTGAAATTACAATATGGAACGTTGTGAATTTTGTTGCGAAAAGTGTAAATATTGAAAACAAATACGGCGTAGCGCGAAGCCGGAAGTATTGAGCGAAAGCCCGACGCGGCAATCTTAAAAAAAGCGCATAAATCGAATATTTTAAGAAATATATCGGCTCGGTTCGCATAATCGAGCCGAATTGTTCTTTTTTGCGCCTTATAGCCCCTTTTAAGGGCGCGAGACGGCGTGTGTCTAAAATTCGACCGAAATTTTCACAGGCAAAAGGGCTAAAACGCTTTATTTTTCGGCGTAAATATGGTATAATTAAAATACAACCGTTGCAAAGGTTTGCCTTAGCTCATTCGAGAAAGGAAAGGAGAAAACGGACACAATGGCAAGGAAAGTAGACACACATTACGACAGTAGCGAAATTCAGGTGCTCGAAGGTCTTGAACCCGTGCGCAAGCGTCCCGGTATGTATATAGGCAGTACCGACGAACGCGGACTTCATCATCTTATAGTGGAGATAGTGGACAACAGCGTAGACGAAGCGCTTGCGGGATATTGCGACACGATTATAGTCGAGCTCACTCCCGAAGGTGCGGTCGCTGTAACCGACAACGGCCGCGGCATACCCGTAGACATCCACCCCAAAGAAAAAGTCAGCTCGGTGCAAGTGGTGCTCACAAAGCTCCATGCGGGCGGCAAGTTCGGCGGCGGGGGATATAAAGTGTCGGGCGGCTTGCACGGCGTGGGTCTCAGCGTTGTTAACGCGCTCAGCGAATGGCTTGAAGTGGAAGTTTACAAAAACGGAAAGATGTATCGCCAGCGTTACAATCGCGGCGTGCCTCAACGCGCTTTGGCGGAAATCGGCAGAACCGACCGCACGGGCACAAAAGTAACGTTTTTCCCCGATGACGAAATTTTCGAAACTATCGAATTTACCTACGATTTGATTCGCACCCGCATGCGCGAGGTTGCGTATCTTAATCGCGGGCTCTCCATTCAGCTTATAGACAACCGTCCGGGAAGAGAAAAGCAGGAAACCTTCAAATATGAGGGCGGTATTCTCGACTTTGTGGATTACCTCAACCGCAGTAAAGAAACGCTTTTCCCGCAGTCGCTTTACATTGAAAAAACGTATAAAGATAACACGGTTGAAATCGCAATGCAATACAACGACAGCTACAACGAAGTGCTGTATTCGTATGCGAACAACATAAACACCGAAGAGGGCGGCACCCACCTTGTGGGCTTTAAAAACGCGCTCACAAAGGTTATAAACGACTATGCTCACGAGCAAAAGGTTATTAAAGAGGAAGAAAAACTCACGGGCGACGACGTGCGCGAGGGACTAACCGCCATAATAAGCGTAAAACTCACCGAGCCGCAGTTCGAGGGTCAGACTAAAACGAAACTCGGCAACAGCGAAATGCGCGGTTATGTGGAAAAAGCGCTCGTTGACGGGCTCGGCACCTACCTCGAAGAAAATCCCAAAGAAGCGAAAGAACTTGTGTTAAAGTGCATCACGGCGCAACGCGCGCGCGACGCGGCGCGAAACGCTCGCGAGCTCACCCGCCGCAAAGGAGTGCTCGAAACCACCACGCTTCCCGGCAAGCTCGCCGACTGTTCCGACCGCGACCCCGCGCATTGCGAGATTTATATCGTGGAGGGCGACAGCGCAGGCGGCACGGCTAAGCAAGGGCGCGACCGCAGATTCCAAGCTATTTTGCCGCTTAGAGGTAAAATTCTAAACGTTGAAAAAGCGCGTCTCGGTAAAGTGCTCGAAAACGCCGAAATAAAAGCCATGATTACCGCGTTCGGTTGCGGAGTGGGCGAGGAGTTCGACGAAAGCAAGCTCCGTTACGATAAAATTATCTGTATGACCGACGCCGACGTTGACGGCAGTCATATACGGATTTTGTTGTTAACGTTCTTCTTCCGCTATATGCGCCCGCTCATAGAAAAAGGACACGTTTACAGCGCAATGCCGCCGCTTTATAAAGTAAGCAAAGGCAAAAACGATTATTATTGCTACACCGACCGCGAGCTCAACGAAACGCTCGATAGGTTGGGAAGAAAGGGCAGCGAAGTTCAGCGCTACAAAGGTTTGGGAGAGATGAACGCGGAACAGCTTTGGCACACAACCATGAGCCCCGAATTCCGCACGTTAAAGCAGGTTACTATGGACGACGCTTTTGCCGCCGACGAAATTTTCACCATTTTAATGGGCGAAATGCCCGAACTTCGCAGACAGTTCATTGAAGAGAACGCCAAACTCGTTAAAGAATTAGATATATAGTTTGTGTTGCTCGCAATGCAACAAAAAGAAAAGTGAGGAACTATGAAAAAACGTAATTTCAGTGACGACGAAATAAAGCACGTTGACAACACCAAAATAGTTAAGGTGCAGCTTGAAGAGGAAATGAAAACCTCGTTCATTGCCTACGCTATGGCGGTTAACGTGTCGCGTGCCATTCCCGACGTGCGCGACGGACTTAAACCCGTGCACCGCCGCATACTCTATTCTATGGGCGAGCTTAACCTGTTCTCGGATAAGCCTTACCGCAAATGCGCCCGTATAGTGGGCGACGTGCTCGGCAAATACCACCCTCACGGCGACAGCGCGGTGTATATGGCGCTCGTGCGTTTGGCGCAAGACTTCTCCATCCGTTGCCCGCTCGTAGACGGGCACGGCAACTTCGGCTCGGTAGACGGCGACCCCCCTGCGGCTCAACGTTACACCGAAGCGCGCCTTAGTAAAATCGCGGGCGAAATGCTCCGCGACATAGACAAAGAGACGGTAGACTGGTACCCCAACTTCGACGACACGCTCGAACAGCCCACAGTGCTTCCCGCGCGTTTCCCCAATCTTTTGGTGAACGGTTCCGACGGTATAGCCGTAGGTATGGCAACCAACATTCCGCCGCACAATTTGGGCGAGGTTATAAACGGCGTTTGCGCCCTTATAGACAACCCCGAAATAACGGTGGACGAGCTAATGCAGTATATCCCCGCGCCCGACTATCCTACGGGCGGCATAATTATGGGTCGCGCCAATTTGCGCCATGCTTACCGCACGGGCAAGGGCGGCGTTGTTATTCGCGCCAAAACCGAAATCGAAGAATATCCTATGCGCGACGGCAGCGCTCAAATGCGCCAACGCATAATAGTAACCGAGCTGCCGTATCAAGTAAATAAAGCTGAACTCATAAAAACCATTGCCGACCTCGTTAAGGATAAGCGCATCGAGGGGATTTCCGACATTAAAGAGGAAAGCGACCGTCAGGGTATGCGCATAGTAATAGAGGTTAAGCGCGACGCTCAGGCGCAAGTGGTGCTAAACACTTTGTATAAGCACACCGATTTGCAAACGTCTAACGGCATAACGTATCTTGCTCTTGTGAACGGCGAGCCCAAAATTCTCAATCTTAAAGAAATGCTCTATCATTATGTGGAGCATCAAAAAGAAATCGTGCTCAGAAGAACGCGTTACGACCTTGAAAAGGCGGAGGAGCGCGCTCACATTCTCGAAGGTTTGGTTAAAGCGCTTGCCAATATCGATAAGGTTGTGGCTATAATCAAAGCGAGCCGCGATAAGGTTGAAGCGTGCGAAAAACTTATGAGCGAGTTTATTCTTTCGGATAAGCAAGCTAACGCCATTTTGGAAATGCGTTTGCAACGCCTCACAAGCCTCGAGGTTGAGCATCTTAAAGCCGAGCTTGCCGCTCTCAAAGAGACTATTGCCGACCTTAAAAACATTATAGCCAACCCTCACAGAGTGGAAGAAATCGTTAAAAACGAACTCGGAGAAATCAAAGAAAAATACGACACCCCGAGAAAAACCGAACTGTGCATAGACTACGACGAAATCGACATAGGCGACTTAATCGAACGCGAAGACGTTGTAATATCGATGACGCACTTCGGATATATCAAACGGTTGCCCACAACGGAATATAAAGCCCAGCACAGAGGCGGCAAAGGCGTTACGGCGCACCGTCCCAAAGAAGAGGATTTTGTGGAGAACATGTTCGTAACTTGCACGCACGACAACGTGCTGTTCTTCACGAATTTGGGCAAAGTTTATTCCATTAAAGCGTATGAAGTGCCCGAAGCCGAAAAGACGGCGAGAGGAAGGGCAATCGTTAATTTGTTGCAACTCGGCGAAGGCGAAAAGGTAAACGCGATAATCCCCATAAAAGAGGACATGCGCGGTAACCTTATAATGGCTACAAAGAACGGCTTAATCAAAAAGACGGCGCTCGACGAATTTGCGTCTATCCGTAAAGTCGGCAAAATCGCAATCAACCTTGTGGACGGCGACGAGCTTATATCGGTGCAGCTCACTTGCGGACGCGACGAAATTCTTGTGGCGTCGAGCGAAGGCAAGTGCATAAGGTTCAGCGAGGAAGACGTGCGTCTTATGGGGCGCGATACGCAGGGCGTTAAATCGATGAAGCTCAACCCCGACGACTACGTTGTGGATATGACGGTTGTAAAATCGGGTTGCGAAGTTCTCACAGTGTCGCAACTCGGCTACGGCAAACGCACCGACCTCGACGACTACCGCTTGCAGAGCCGCGCAGGCAAGGGAATTAAAGCGGGCGTGTTCAATAAAAAGACGGGTCGGCTTGTGAACTTAAAACAGATTACTCCCGACGACGACGTTATGATTATAGCCGACAACGGCACGATTATCCGTATGCGCGCCAAAGAAATAAGCAAAATAGGGCGCGACACGCAAGGCGTTCGCATCATGAAAATGAAACAGCAGGGAAGCGTTGTTTGCGTGGCTGTGGCTCAGCCCGAAGAGGAAGAAGTTTTAACGGACGAAGGCGAAGCAACGGAAGAATAAAAAAAGCGTCGAACCGACGCCGCAATAATTAAAAAAACGGTTTGCAACATTTAAGTTGCAAGCCGTTTTTTGCTGTGAAAACTCAAAAAAACAATTATTGTAAAAGTTACTTCATACGCTTGACGGGGGGGGGACTTGATATATAATAGTTATATATTTGTTATATATAATTATTTTAAAGAGGAAAGATTATGAAAAAATGGTTAAGACTGTTGTGTTTGACGGCAATGTGCTTGTGCGTGTTTACGCTCAGCGGATGTTTTATTTTCGATTGTGTCGGTTCGTGCGCGGGAAACTCTTCGAGCGGCAACGACAAACCAAAAGAAACGGTATACGAATTTTCGGTGCAATACGAGGAACTCAATAAGTATACCTTTACGGGCAAAGATTCGATTAAAATAGACCCGCGCTATAAAGAGGGCTACGTTTTAGACGGGTTTTACACCGCCGAAAACGGAGAGGGAGCAAAGCTTCTCGATTGGGACGGCTCGTGCATTAGCAGTAGTTTTTCGGGCGACGGCTCGACGGTGCTGTATCCGTATTACAAAGATATAGACTACGATTACGTTTATCAAACGCCCGTGTGGTACGAAGAGGACCCGAAGTACACTTGGTATAATGTTTACGGCGACCCCACAATCAGTTGGTGTAATACCGACGGTGTCAAGTTGCAATATTTGCTTTCGGTTGCTACCTCAAATCCGAAAATGAAATTCACGATTATCGCAAGCATGGAACTGCAAGGCTGTTCCGCCCGATATTCTGTGGGAATAGGCAAAAACAAAGATAAATCGAATTTGCTTGAAACAAAAGATTTTGCGGGCTCTTCAAAATATCAAAAAGTGGAAGTTGCGTGCGAAATTACGGGGAAAGCGCTCACCATAAAAGATACTAAATTACAAGTTGGCGTTTTCGGAACAAAGTTTGGGGATAATGTTTATTATAAAAACATGCAAATCACTGTGAAAATCGCCGAAAGCGAACGCCCTACGCCACCCGCGCCCGACACGGGAGAGGACGGCGGCGAAACCGAAGGAGAAACCCAAGAATAAAAAGAACGCCTCGAAACGTTTGTCGCTTCGAGGCGTTTTAACGCGGTTTGGTTTTTACGCTAAATGTACTAACGCGCTTGTTTGGTTGTTTTCCGTTTTGAGGCAATCGCGCCGAAAGCGGCTTTCGCCGTTTTTCCCGCGTTGTTCGAAAGCGGCTCGAAATCGGTTTCGCATAGTTCGCTTACGGATATTTTGAGGAGTTCGCCAAGCTCTGCGGGAGTTATTTTGCGAATAGTTTGCCCTTCTGCAAAACACTCTTCGTATGCTTGCTCTTTTGCGCCAAACTGCCCGTTCGAAACATAGTAGGCGCACTTTTGCACCGTGCTCGAATAACCGAAACCTCGCGCGAAAATCGTTTTCAACAGGTTTATGCGCTTAGTTGCGTCAAGTTCTTTTATTGCGTCCGAAATACAAATTGCGGGCGCTTTTTTGCTTTTGGGATAGCGTGCTTTAAGCTCTTTAACCGCGCGGTTTATTGCAAGGCTTGCGCTACTTACCGTGCTTGCGCAATTTGTTTGCAAAAGCTCTTCTATGCCGCATTCGCAGCGTTTCGTTAGCGCCTTAGCAACGAGCATTGTCATTTCGGCGTCATCGCAACTTTTGTGTTCCGTTAGGTGCGACGCGTCTATTCCGAGCTCGCTAACAATATATTCGAGCGAGCGCATTTGCCGTTCGCGCGCGCAAAGCGAGTATATTTTTTGAGTGTCGTATACTTCGAACGAGAAATATTCTTTCGAGTAACGAGCGCAGGCTTTCTCCAAAAAGCCTATGTCCGAAGAAATGCTGTGCCCCAAAAGTATTCTGTTTTCGGCGGTAAGCAATGCGCGGATTTTATCGTATACTTTGGCAAAGTTCGGCGCTTTGCGAAATTCGTCCTCTTTATATGAGAGGCGAATATACGGTTCTTCGCCGCTGCGTCCGAGTCGGAATTTGCATTCGGGGTTTATAAGCAAGTCGCGCTTTTCGAGAATTTCGAATTTTTCGTTTGCAAGCACATAGCCGAACGAGCATGCGCGGTTGCCGTCGGCACATTCCATGTCGAAAAACAAATAGTCCATTCGGTTAGAGGATTTCCCATTCGCATGTAACCGTTTCGGCGGCTTCTATTTGCTCGGGCTCGGCTATGTCGGCAACCGACGCGGCTCTAAGCATGCGCACTCCGCCGCCGTATTGCGACGCGTAACTTGCGCTCGAAAGCGCTCCGAGCTTTACGCCCGATGCCGTTGCGATTGACGAAGCTACTTCGCGCGCCTCCTTAACGGCTTTTTGAACGAGCGCGGTTTTATGCGAGTTGTCGGCAAGAATATAGCTTTGAGTCCATTCGGCGCCGCTCTTTTCGAGCGCTTCTATTACTTCGCCTATTCGTTCGTCGGCTACGGGAAGGGTTATTTTCATTTCGGCACGACCGCAAAACGATATTTTTCCGTCGCGCCGAACCGACGAAACTGCGGCTCCCGACGACGTAAGCTCGCCTTTTTCAAGTCGTATTCCCGCAAGGGCTTGCGCCACCGCTTCGGTTTTGTCGTGCAAAAGTTTTACGGCTTCGGCGTGTTTTTTGCTTTCGGAAACGAGCTTAACCTCGAACACGGTTGTGTCGGGCGCGAATTTTTCGGTTGCCGTTTGTGTTACGGAAATTGTTTTCATTGTGTTCACCTCATCAAATTAAATTAGGCCGAGTTTTTTTTGAGCCGCTAATATTATAACACGAACGAATGAATCGGGCAAATAAAAGCCCGCAACGTTAAGCGGGTTTTTTAGAATATTTTGTTGCGTTTGCGTAGGTTATTTGCTTTCGCGTTACATTTCGGTTATGCTGCCTTTTGCGGTTCTCCCGCTAAAAACGCATGAGAGCGGTTTGCTTGGAAAATTTTTTGTAGAAATAACTCGGCGGGTAAATACTTTTGCAACGCTTGAAATTAGATTTAATATGTGATATAATACGAACGTAAATTTATTTACGGGAGTAAAGTATGCACAGATATGATAATTGCGGCTTGATACAAGACGGTAAAGTGGTCACGTTCAGAGCGCCTAACGGTTTTGACGGCAATATAATAATTCCCGACGACGTTACCGAAATAGGCAACCGCGCCTACGAAGTCGCGTTTTGCGGTATAAAAAATGTTGTTATTCCGCCGTCGGTAAAGAGAATAGGCGAAAGGGCGTTCGCGTGCTGCGAACGGTTGCAGGAAATCACTCTTCCCGCAGGCGTCGAAATTATAGACAAAGGGGCTTTCAGCGATTGCCACAGCCTTAAAAAAGTGTATATTTCCCAAACGGTAACTTTTATAGGCGCGGGAGCTTTTGACGACTGCGGCGATATAGAAGAAATAACCGTAGCGGAGAATAACCCCGTATACCGCAGCGCGGGCAACTGCCTTATAGACATAAAGAAAAAAACTTTAATTCGCGGCTGCAAAAACAGCGTTATACCCTCAGACGGCAGCGTTACGGTTATAGGCGAAAAAGCCTTTTCCAACAACACCGCACACCCCCGAAACAGCGTTCACAGCAAAGGCAATTCGGAAATCGTTATTCCCGAAGGCGTAACAAAAATCGGGAAACGCGCTTTCGACTTTAACTACGGTTTGGAAACCGTTGTTATGGCGGACAGCGTAAAAACTATCGAAAAAGAAGCTTTTTTGTGTTGCTACAAGCTCAAAAACATTCAATTCGGAAAAGGGGTCGAAACAATAGGCGATAGCGCGTTCTATTCCGCTCACTCGTTAAGCGGCGCGCTGAATTTGCCCGACGGCATAAAAAAAATAGGAGCATACGCCTTTTTCGACAGCGGCGTTCAAAGCGTTACCATAGGGAAGAACGTTAAATCGATAGGCAAAAGCGCCTTTAACGGCTGCAAAAAGTTGACCGAATTGACTTTTTCGGGCGGCACTGACGAGATTTGCGACAGCGCGTTCCACTACTGCAAAGAACTCGAGACGGTGAACTTTTCGGACGGCATTAAAACAATAGGCAAATGCGCGTTTTACGGTTGCGACAAACTTAAAAGCGTAACTTTAAAAAACGGGCTCGAAACGCTCGGCGAAAGCGCTTTCGAGTGTTGCCGTTTGCTTCAAAGCGTCGAAGTTCCCGACAGCGTTAAATACATAGGCGCGGAGTCGTTCGCTTACTGTGAAAAGCTCCGCTCGGTTAAAATACCCGCAAGCGTGGATTTTATGGGTAGCAACGTGTTTAAAAACTGCCCTATAAAAGTTGCCGCACCCAAAAAGGTGGGCGCGGTCGGTTTTGAAATAGCGAATAACGAACTCATTAAATTTAAAGGAACTACCAATACCGCCGTAATACCCGACGGCGTTACGAAGATTGCCGCAAAAGCGTTTTTAAGAAAGAAAAATCTTGAAAGCATTACCATTCCCGCATCCGTCACCTCTATTGCGAACAGGGCAATCGAGGGGTGCGCCAACCTTAAATGTATAAACGTAGACAGCGCAAACACGGCATATCGCTGTGCAGGTAACTGCCTTATAGACGTTAAGAAAAAAGCGGTTGTGTACGGTTTTGCAAACAGCGTAATACCCGACGACGGCAGCGTTACCGCCATTGCGGCAAACGCGTTTGCGGGAGTTGAACTGACCTCCGCGATAATTCCCGACGGCATTAAAACAATAGGCGCGAACGCTTTTAAAGGCTGTGTTAACTTGAAAAATCTTACGCTGCCCGACAGTATAAAGTCTATCGGACCAAGCGCGTTCAAATACTGCAAAGCGCTCGAAAGCATAACGATACCTCAAAAGGTTACGTCGCTCGGCACGGAGTCGTTCGCCGAATGCACGTTGTTAACCGAAATAAATTTTAACGCCGAGTGCAACGACTTTTCTTGCAACAGCGCGTTTGACAACGCGGGTAAAGATTCGTCGGGCGTAGTTCTGAATATAGGTGCGAACGTAAAACGTATTCCCGACTCTTTTACGATGCCGCAGGTTAATGAAAGAATACCGAATATTGTGCGCGTCGATTTTGCCGAAAACAGCGTTTGCGAATGTATAGGCTCCAACGCGTTTTGGTCGTGCCAGATGTTAAAAAGCGTTAACCTGCCCCAAAGTATAACTGAAATAAAAAGAGACGCATTTCACGGATGTTCCGCGTTAGAACATATCAACATTTCCGAAAATATTACGGCAATAGGCGCTTACGCGTTTTACAAATGCAAAAGTCTTAAAGAGATTTACATTCCTGCGGGCGTAACCAAGTTGATATCCGTATTCGAAGGTTGCGGCAGTTTGGAAAGCATAATAGTGGCGGAAAATAACCCCGTGTTTCACAGCGCCGGCAACTGTCTTATTGAAACCGAAACAAAAAAACTGTTGCGCGGCTGCCACAACAGCGTTATTCCATCGGACGGCAGTGTTAAACGTCTTGACAATTATTCTTTCGATAAATGCAAAAAACTCGAAAGCATTGTTATTCCCGACGGCGTTATTGAAATTTACAACAACGCATTCAAACAATGCGCAAATCTTAAAAGCGTGACGATTGCAAAAACGGTAACGTATGTTTGCAATCCGTATTTTGAAGATTGCGACGAGCTTATTAAAATAACGGCGGATAAAGAGCTACTTGAAAAATACGATTATTTCGGTTTCAAGGGTAAAGAATTCGGGCTCAAAAACAGACGCGTGGAGTTTTCTTTTCTATAAATTATCAAAATAAGACATTTAAAAGACATTGACGTAAAAATAAAAAGCATACCTATTTTTCGGTATGCCGAATTTTTGGTATAGCGGCAAGATTTATACTTGCTTTAAAATCGCCCTCGTATGAATGAGAGTTACGCTATCTTTGCAACCGACAGATACTAACGTTCATACACAATTACTGCCGACAGCCTGGTGGGCAATACAGGACTCGAACCTGTGACTTTCTCCACGTCAAGAAGACACTCTCCCGGCTGAGTTAATTGCCCTTACTATAATTGCGCCGCTATGCGGGCGCATATATAATTTTATTATTTTATTGCGATAATGTCAAGTTGTTTAATATGGAAGAGAGCAATTATTCGTAAATATAAAAACGGTTTCGGCGATAATGTCGAACCCGTTTTTATATTTGGAAATGTTATTTTGTTTACCCGAGCGCTTATTCTTCTCCGTAAAGCCTTTCCCATAGATTCAAAAGTTTTTCGGCGCGTCCGAGCATTTGATTTGCACCTTTCTTTTCGCCGAGTTTTTTATACGGCGCAACATAATCGAGCATTAAATAAAAATATTTTGCAATTTCTTCTACGGTTCCCGACTGTGCCGCAATAATGTCGTCCGCTCTGTCGCAATCATACGCCATTTTGCTGAGCTTTTTTAAAAATTTTCCGCGAGCGTACATTATAAACATAAGCCACCCGAACAGAGCGACGGGAATTGTGAAAATCACGGTAAAAAATACGTTTACGGCGAATTGAAACATTTGAGCGGTACTGAACGACATATCGAGAGAGGCTTCCAACTTTTTCTCGCTTATTTTAATTTTGAGAACGGGAGAGCTCGGGTCGCCGACTTTTTTGATAAGCGACAGGTTTGCGGCTATAATAAATCCGCCGAGCACCGACCATAGCGCCGCTATAACTATAAAAGGCGTTACCGCAGATTTGAGCAAATTCATTTTTAGCGACAGCGCGAATAAAATTGCGGCAACATACGCTAATATGCTCGGTACGCAAGTAAAGAAAAACAGTTGAATTTTTCCCGATTTTTCGTTTTTGTGTGACATGATAAAACCATCCTCTTTGGTATATTTATCGCATATTATGCGATAAATATTATTATACTCGCATAACATGCGATTGTCAAGCAAATAATCACATATTGTGCGATAATTTCCATTATGAGAGAATTTAACGTAAACAACGAAAATTTGAGAAATATACAAGCGCGTTTGCGCGAGGCTATTGCGCAGAGCGGAATTAAACAAAACGCGATAGCGAAAGGAATAGGGGTTTCTTACCAAACTGTGTCTAAATATATGAACAACGACGTGTTACCCACTCTCGATAAGCTTGCCAAGCTTTGCGTTTTAATAGGCGTTTCGTCCGACTATATACTTGGAATAACCGATTTTTAATCTTTTGCGTTTATTGAAGCGGGCGGTGTTTTTTGCGAGGTATTGCGTTTAAAATTGCGGGAATAATTTGAGGAGCGGAAAAAATCGGCGCTTATTTAAGAAAGGAAAAATATGGAGCGAAAGCAAAGAGCAGGAAAATTCATAAAGCGAGTGCGAAGCGATTATGTTTTTCGCACCTTTGCGATTTCCGCTTTTTCCTTTTTTGTTACCGCCGCATTTACGGCATACAATTTGTTTTTGGGTTTAGCGTATAAAGCGGCGTGGAATGTGAGCGTCGCCGCCTATTATGCGGTGCTTGCAGGACTGAGGGCGTATATAGTTCTTTCCGAAAGGCAATTCGTAAAAAAGGGGCTTACGGCAGGGCAGAAGGAAGAGGAAAGAAAGAATCTGTTTTTTGTGCAAAGCATAATGTTGTTTTTGCTTGATTTTGCCTTGATTGCGCCCATAATCCTTATGGCGTTACGAAAAAAAGAAATAAATTATTCGGTAATTCCCGCAATCGCTACGGCGGCGTACACCGTTTTCAAAACGGTTATAGCTATAAGAAATTTTATAAAAGCGGGAAAGTATTCTAATCTTAGCGTAAAAATTCTTAAAAACATAAGCTTTATAGACGCGTTCGTTTCGGTGTTGTCGTTGCAATATATTTTAATTGTCACGTTCGACGACGGAACAAACGGCAACATGCCTGTGCTTGGAGCCGTTACGTCGGTTGCGATATGGTCGTTCCTTGTTATTATTTCGGTGCTTTCGGTTGTTCGCGCCGTGCGGATAAGGCACGGGGAACGCGAATCGTCGCAACTCGAAATTTAAAACTCGCAACGGGCGTTAATTAAATAATAACAATAAAATAATCGAAAGAATTTTCGGAAAAGGTATTGACAAAGCAAAAAAGGTGTGTTATACTAAAAATGTTCTCGTGAACATGTTCGCGCGAACATAAAAAATTGCGGGGTAAAAGATGGTTTCGAGAAGAGACATAGCGGCAAGAGCGGGCGTATCCGAAATGACGGTAACGAGAGTTGTTACCGGAAAGGGGTATGTTTCGGAAAAAACGCGGCAACTTGTGCAAAAGTGCGTTGACGAAATGAGTTACATACCTAATAAAATCGCCGCTAATCTTGTGAGCAGAAAATCGAACGCAATAGCGGTTATTTTGCCCGACTTAACAAACCCGTATTATATGCAGCTTGTGGAAGAAATGATTTCCGAAGCGAAAAGGCGGGGTCAAATAGTTATGTTATTTCGCGCCAACGAGGGCGAAATAAACAGTGTTCTCGACGATATAATTTCAAACCGCGTTTGCGGTGTTGTGAATATGGCGCTGTTCGAAGTGCCTATAAAATATGTGAAACAAATGCAGGCTATGGGAATGCGTTTGGTTCACGGCGGATATGACGATGATAAGTTTTCGGTTCGTATGAATTACGCTCCCGCCATGAAGCGCGCTTTTGAATTGTTCAGGCGCGACGGACGCAAAAAGGTGGCGTTTATTGCGGGTTTCGGCGAACATCAAGTTGAGCACGATTCACGCATACGCTTCTTTCGAGAGTATTGCAAAGAATTCGGTTACGGCGAGGAGTCGTCGCCCATTCTACGCGGCAATTATCCCGCCGAAAAGATTTATGTGGTTGGGCGCACGCTTGCCGACGAGCTTCTTAGAGAGCATCCCGACGTAGACGCCGTTTTTTGCTTAAACGATATGATGGCGTTCGGCGCGGTGAACTGTTTTAAAGGAAAAGGGTTGAGTATACCGCAAGATATGGCGGTTGTCGGCTTCGACAATCTGCAAATATCCGAATATTTCGACCCGCCGCTAACCACCATTGCCGCCGACATAAAGGCGGAAGCGAAAGCGTATGTAGACTACATAGGCGGCGACATAGAAGGCGGCGTTTGCACGCTTGATTGCGAATTGCATTTGCGCGAAAGTTTGCGCGGACGGGAGGACGAATGATTAACAAAAAGTTTTTAATAGCCGCCGTAGCGTCCGCTTGCTTGTTTTTTGCGTCGATTGCAATGTTGTGCGTGTCGGTTGCAAAAACCAACCGCCAAACCGATTTGGGATTCGATTTGCGGCAGTACACCGTAAGCAAAATGTATACCGACAACGAGACTACGCGCATCGCGGGAACGCAGAACGGCGAAATTTTCGCGTTCGACACTCACGGCGAAATACAATGGAACGCGGGGCAAATTTACGAACGCGCGGTATACGATATTATACAACACAACGGCGAAGTTTACGCGGCTTATGCCAACGGTCGCGTGGTGCGGTTTCCCGTGTCTGCCGCCGAAGCGCTCACCGAAGCGGGAGCAACCGAAGAGGCGCAATCCGCTTTTCGTGCTCAGGTGCGCGAGTATTACGCCGGATATTCTTTCAATTCGGGCGGAAATGTAAAAAACACTCAACTCGCGGTATCTCCCGACGGCGAGAGCCTGTTTTTGCGCGGCATGTTTAACGACACGAGCCGTGTGAACCGTATTTACAGGTTCGAATTAAGCGGGGGGGGGTCGCATTTGGAAACGGGTACTTCGGCTACGCTCGGCGGAATGGCTGTGGACGAAGACGGAACCCTTTGGTGGTCGGCTCAAAGCGCGATTTGGCGCCGTAGCGGCGACGCGCGCGAAACCTATGCGGACGCCAACGAAACTCTGCAAGCAATATCCGTATACGACGGAAATATTTATGCCGTAAGCGGCAGCAACAAGCTATACCGCATTTCTACGCAAGACGTTACCGACACTTCGGTGTGGGAACTTAAAACCGAATTCGCAACGGGATTCGTTTTTTCCACAGGCAAAAATTTCGTCGCCAAAATAAACAACGGCGGCGTGGCGGTAATCGACACCCAAAAGCACAAAGTAACGCTTTCGATGAACGCGGCGGACAGCGCCAACCTCGTTATGTGGACTGACGACAGTTTTGTTCTGCGCGACGAGTCGGATATAACCAACCCGCAAGTTATTTATTATTCTATGTCTTTGGCGAAAAGCATTGCGCTGTTCGCCGTTTTGCGGTGGGTTTTTGTAGCCCTAATGTTGGTGTTTTTGCTTACCTCGCTATACTTGTGGTTTGCAACGTTCGACGATTTCCGCGAGCGTATTCATAAAAAAGCCCGCGCCTTTTTCCGCGCCTTGTGGCGGTATAAATTTATTTATTTAAGTTTGGCGATTCCGTTTTTGCTGTTGCTACTGTTCTACTACATACCCATAGGATTCGGTTTCGGACTTTCATTCTTCGATTACATACCGGGCACGCGTTCGGTGTTCGTGGGATTCCGCAATTTCGTTGCGGTGCTCACCTCAGCGCAATTTTGGAAATCGGCGGGAATGATGCTTGTGTTTTTGCTCGCCGACATTTTGAAAGCTCTCATTCCGCCTGTGCTGCTTGCCGAAGCTATTATGGCGGTGCGCTCGAAACGTTTCTCGCTGTGGGTGCGTATTTTGCTGTTCGTGCCGGGAATCATGCCCGGCGTTGCAACTACGCTCGTTTGGAGCGCGGGTATTTTCGGCGCGACTCCGAACAGTTTGGTGAACGCGTTTTTGGGTCTGTTTATGCCGGGATTCGTTAAAAACTGGGTATACAGCGCGTCGCTTTCCACTTCTATGGGCACGCTTATTGCGTTCGGCTTCCCGTGGATAGGCTCGTATCTTATATTTTACGGCGCAATATCCGGCATAAACGCTTCTGTGTTCGAAGCGTCGAGGCTCGACGGTTGCGGCTGGTTTAGGCGTATCGTAAAAATAGACATACCGCTTATTTTGCCGCAGTTAAAATATATATTCGTCACTTCGTTTATAGCGTCTGTGCAAAACTACACCAACATTTATGTGTTGCACGGAATAAACGGACAAATTCAAACGCCCGCGCTACTTATGTACCGCGAAATTATTAACGCGAACTACGGCGTGGCGAGCGTTATGGGCGTGCTCATATTCCTGTTTTTGAGCGTGGCTACATTCTTCAATTTCAGAATGCAGTCGGATAAATCTTAAAGAAGGGGGATTATATGTTAGAGTCCGCAATTTTTGCAAAACGCCGCTCCGCATTGTTTAAACGCAAGGGCATAGACGGAATCATTGCGCAAGCCGTGCTTGTGCTGTGTTTGGCAATAGTGTTGCTACTCACAATGTTGCCGCTGCTTGTTACTCTCGTTATGTCGGTAAAAACGCCGCAGGATATTACGCAATATCCCATGTGGACGTTTCCCAAATCGGGTTGGATGTTCTCGAACTACGCGAACGCGTTTAACGTTCTTATTAAACCTATGCTCAACACGGTTATAATCGATTTGATTAGCACGGTTGTAACGTTATTTTTGAGCTGTTTTGTGGCGTATCTTTTCGAAAAGAAAAAATTTCCCGGCAGAAAGTTTTTGTTTTTGGTGTTTATTGCGCCTATGCTTGTTCCGTCGGTTGTTGTGCTGTCGCCAACCTATATTGTTGTGGCTCAGTGGTTGCAACTTAAAGACAACTGGTTGGGTCTTATTTTGCCGTATATAGCGGGCAACCAAATTGCGAGCGTGTTTTTGCTCAGAACGTTTATGAGCCAACAGCCCGATTCGCTTTACGAAGCCGCAAAGCTCGACGGCGCGAGCACTTTCAGAGTGTTTATGCACATTTGTTTGCCGCTTTCGGTGCCCATTATGATGGTGCAGGGAATCAATATATTCGCGGCGATTTATAACGATTATTTGTGGCCGCAACTTCTGTTTCAGGCAGATTTAACCAAAGGCGTGCTCATGCCGTATTTGCGGAGCGTGGTTGCGTCTTTTACTCAGGGCGTGCAATACGCTATGTATTTGGTAGCAGGCATACCGCTCATTATCACCACCATTATAAGCATTAAGTTCTTTGTAAACGGTGATTTCGCAAGCGGTATGAAGCTATAAATTATGAAAAATCACTAAAAAGGAGAGAAGTGATGAAAAAACTATTCAGAATAACGGTTGTTTGTATTTTAGCGGTTTTGTTCGCGTTCTCGTTTGCGGCGTGCGGCGAAAAGCCGTCGTCTAACGGCGGTATAAAGCCGGGCGGCAACAATCCCGGCGGAAATACGCCCGGCGGAAAAGAGGAAATTTCGGGTAATATCGATTTTTACACCACTGTGAACATTATCGAGCAATCGGCGTTGCAGGCGGTGGCGGACGCGTATGCCGACATGCACTACGACAAAGGCAACGACGTGACGGTTACTATCCGAAACAACACCGACCCCGACGCCTACACGCAAAACGTGCGCAATCTTTTGGCAAACGGCGTAAACTCGGCAACCGTTGTGCAAACGTCGGTTGCGCCCGAATATTACGGCACCGATAAAATCGTTGATTTGGCGGCGGCTCTCGAACAGCCCAATCCTTATATAGAAGGGAACGAGGCGTGGCTCGACGCGCTCGAAGAAGACGCCTACCGTGCGCGTGTGTCGGGTTCCACAACCACTATTCCCAACATTAGCTATTCGTCCGACTACTTAACGGTGTTTTACAATAAGCAAGCCATGCTCGACGTTATGGGCGAGGGCGGAGCGGTTGGCGCCGACGGCACGCTCGACGCATCGAAAATCACTTGGGAGTGGATGCTCGGCGCGCTCGATACCGCGCGCAATTCGGGCAAGAATTTCAAAAACCCGCTCGGACTTTCCACAAGCGCGCAGTCTTGCGGCGAAGACAGCTTTAATATGCTTAACCGCATTGTAAGCATGTACCTCGACCAGTATTTCCGCGATTTCATACAAGCGGCACATTCGCAAGAGGGCGATTTCAGCTACATAGACGGCATAGACAGCGCATGGAGCTATGACCAAGCCAACCCGTCGGTAGACCTTTACGGCAAATATACTTATAACATAAACCGCGTGGTGGATTTGTATTTTAACGACGCGAACTATGCGCCCACTTCCGCGCGTTATGTCGAAGTGATGAAAAACTTATACGAGCTCATGAGCTATGCCGACCAAACGGCTTCGTATAACGACATTTTCAGCCGTTTCAACGAAACCACGATTATGTATACCCGCAATAAGGGCAGCTATTCCGACATGAAGCTCTTCTATGTTGAAGACCTGAGCTATGTGCGCACCTACCGCGACGCTTTCAAAACTACGAACGCGAGCGGCGCAACCGTGTATCCCGACGCCGAGCAAATCGGTTCGGAACTCGGATGGTTCTTAATGCCCGCCATGACTTCGGAACTCGAAGGCGTTGCCGACAACGTTCGCGCGCCCGGCGGACCGAAAGAGCAATACGGCATAATAAGCGCAAGAGAACAGTCCGACAACGATTTGGCTCTCGACTTCTTGCGTTATTTGTATTCGCCTGCGGGGCAAGCGGCAATTTATTCCAAATATAAAGGCGAAAACAACGCGCCTATAACAATGCACCAGCTTATAAAAGGCGTGGAGATTCCCGCCGAAATAGACTTTACAAAAGTTATTACGCCGAACGGAAACTGCGATTCGTCGCCGTATCTTCTGTTCGGAAAAGGCGGCGATATGAGAACTATTGCCGTAGGCAGCACCGCCACTCCCGTTAAAGACAGAGTGGGCGAAATACTTTCGAAGTATTTTCGCGGCTCTTCGAGCGATTGGAGCGCGTCGGGCAGCGAATTGTTCGGAGTAATCAAGAGCGGCTTTTCAAACTATGCTTCCGAGCGCAAATTTATTTATAACGACCCCGCCAAAGTTAAGGAGAGCACCAACAATTTGGTAAACTCGCCGTATAACACTTCGACCTGATAATAAAAATCGACTTAAAGTTACAGTCTCGCCGTTCGGGCGGCAACTTTTGCCGCCTCGACGCGCGGCTATGCTTTTTAATACGTTTGTGACAAGGAGGTCATGGTTACTATGAAGCGATTTTGCGCCGTTGCGCTGAGTTTGTTTTTAATGCTCGGCATCGCGGCATGCGGAGATAAAATAGCGCCTACTTCGATTTCGGGCGAACTGACGGCGTCGGCGGATTTAAATTACGGCTTTAAACAAACTACGGCAACCGACGATTACGGCAGAAGTTTCGACGCCGTTACCGACTACAACGAAAACGTGGTGGGCATCTTCTACTTTTTGTGGTTGAGCCAAGCCGCCGACACGCACAACGTGTCGGAGTACGAAGCCGAAGGCAAGGCGGAACAGACCGTTACGGGCGACACCGTGCCCGGCGCGCCGTCGTTCACCTGGTGGGGCGAGCCTATGTACGGCTACTATCAAGTTGAAGACGAATGGGTGGTGCGCAAGCACGTCGAGCTGTTTATAAACGCGGGTTTGGATTTTATAGCGTTCGACTGCACGAACAACGACTATTATCGCGGAGCGGCTCAAGCTGTGCTCGACGTGTTGCTCGAATATGCCGAAGCGGGTTACGACGTGCCTAAGGCAATGTTTATGACGAACACCGATTCCACCACCATGACCGACAACATTTACAATGCGTTTTACCGCAGAGGAAAATACGACAAAGTTTGGTTTCGCGGAAACGGCGACAAGCCGTGGATTATCGCGCAGTATGCGGGCAGTAACGAAGCCGTGAAAAACACGTTCTATTTCAAAAAAGCTCAGTGGCCGAACAGGGGATACGACAGCAATGCATTCCCGTGGATGAGTTGGAAGTATCCGCAAGAAACGTTTACCGACGGCGCGCAAGACTACACGATTATGAATGTTTCGGTGTCGCAACATTTAGGACTGCAAAGCGCGGTTAATTTTTCGCTGAGCGGGCTAATGGCTCCTTACAACCGCGACACTCTTTCCGACACTCTCAAAGATTTTGCCGAAAAACGCGGCGCGGATTACTACTATAACGCCAACTGGGGACGCGGCTATTCTCAAAACACAAAAGCCAACAATCCCGCCGCCGCCGACAAAAACGTGAACTTCGAAGAGCAGTGGGATTCGGTTTACCGCAATTCGCAAGTGAATTTGGTGTTCGTTACGGGTTGGAACGAATGGGTGGCGCAACGCCAAAGCAAAGACCCCGCTTTGGGCGAGCGTTACGGATATTTTGTGGATACATACAATAAAGAATTTTCGCGCGATATCGAGATGATGAACGGCGGATATTTGGATAACTGTTATTTGCAACTCGTGGCGAACGTGCGCAAATATAAGGGGTCGGGCTTTGCGTCCACAACTTATCATTCGCAAACAAGCGGCGGCGTTAATCTTTATGATTTGGCTTCGTGGAAAGATATGCCCGTTTATTCCGATATTACGGGCGAAACGCTCGAGCGTGCTCATGCGGGCGCGGGCGGAAATTATTATAAAAATGACACGGGGCGCAACGACATAGCCGAAACGCGCGTGGCAACCACAGATTCGGACGTTTGGTTCTTAATAACTACTGCGAACGACATAACTCAAAAGGAAGAAGCCGACACCCGTTGGATGAATCTTATGGTGGGAATAAAAGGACGCGAGGGCGGTTGGAACGGACTGCATTATGTTGTTAACCGCGCGCTCAACGGAACCGAAGCTTCGGTGGACTCTATCGACGGAGCAAAGTTTACTTCGGCGGGAGTGTGCACCACGTTGGTATCGGGCAAACACATGCTCGTTAAAATTCCCAAAAGCGTGCTCGGCATAGAGGGCGACGCGTTCACAATTACGTTCAAAGTGTGCGACAATTTGCAAAAGGATTTCGACATAACCGATTTATACACGAACGGCGATTGCGCGCCCGTAGGCAGAATCGCCTACACTTACTCTACCAAAGCGAACGCATAAAGGAGGAAGGTTCAAACGTGCTGAAAAAAATAGTTTGTTTCGCAACCGCAATAGCCATGCTGTTTGCGCTCGGCGGTTGCAAAAAAACGGAAAACCCTTCGCCCGACGGAGGCAAAGACGACGTTCCGCCGAGCCCGCCCGCCGAGAGTTACGATTATAACGCGGGCGCGCAAGCCGACAGCTACGACGAGGCTTTCACGCAAGCGCTTCTCGACATGGGAGAGAACGAATTCACGCTGTCGCAATTAGCGGGGACGGACGCCGAAGGGCGCGCCGTGAAAACGGTGACGCAGGCAAAGCCGCAGCGCTATGTGGGAATATTCTACTTTATGTGGCTTGGCTCGGGTTGGAACAATATTTACGACATAAGCAAGATTTTGGAAGCGAATCCCGGACTCGAATACGACACTCAGAAAAATCCGCTTTGGGCTTGTTCGGGTTCGCCGTATTACGACGCGAGCGTGTCGCGGCAACATGCGTTCCACTATTTCGAAGAGCCGTTTTACGGTTACTATAATTCGTGGGATAAATGGGTAATCCGTCGCCACTTGGAACTTTTGAGCATGGCGGGCATAGACTTTTTGTATTTGGACTTTACCAACGCGGGAAACAGCGGCGCGAATCTTTATTACGACGCCACAATCGCATTGCTCGACAGCATTTTGGAACTGCAACAAAAGGGATACAACGTTCCCAAAATAGTGCCTATATGCTGCAACAACACTCAAAGCATAAGCACGATTAAAAACGTTGTAAGGTATGTGCGCGACAACTACTATCGCGCCGACAACTACAAATACAAATCGTGTTGGTTCACCGCCGACCCTGTGCATAACCCGTCGGGCAAGCCGTTGATTGCCGTATACAACGACGGAAAAAACGAGGTTATGAATTCGGAAGAAGCTTCCGACTTTTGGGTGAGAAACGTGGTTTGGCCGACGGCTACCGGTGTTGCGGATAAAAACAACGGGTTCCCGTGGATGGACTTTAATCAACCGCAAGAGAGCTATGGCGGCGTTATGAACGTATCGGTGGCGCAACACTTAACGGGCAGTTGGTCGAGCGAAGCGTTTTTGGCTAACAGCAAGAAAAACACCAACTATTTGTATCGCGGACGTGGCGCGACGTATTCGCAAAAATACGCTTATCAAACCGACGACGCGGAAATGGCGCTATACGGCGGCAATTTTGTGGACCAGTGGAAAGACGCTTTGGAACGCGACGACGTGTGGATGGTAACCGTTACGGGTTGGAACGAATGGGTGGCTCAAAAGTATACGGTTGAAGACCCGCGCGGAAATTACGCGCAGTTCGTAGACACATTCAACGTTCCTTTCTCGCGCGATATAGAAATGATGCGCGACAGCGGCGGCTATGCCGACAACTATTGGATGCTGCTTTGCAAGTATGTGCGCGAATACAAATACGGCAAGAGCGACAAAAAGTCGAACACCGCCATGTGGCAACGCACCACTGTGGATTTTGAAAGCGAAGAAGCGTGGAACGCCGTGAAAGCGACCTACATCGATTTTGCGGGCGATGCAACCGAGCGCAACGAAAGTAGCGCGGGCAATGTATATACCTACACCGATAAATCGAACCGCAACGATATTACTTGCGTTAAAATCGCCAACGACAGCGAAAACCTGTATCTTTACGCAAAAACGAAAGAGCCGCTTTCCAAGCATGAAGACGGCGACACCGATTGGATGAACGTGTATATTTCCACAGGTAAAAAAGGCGGTTGGGAGGGTTATAACTTTTTAATAAACCGCACCCCGCAAGGAAATGGAACCACTATCGAAGCGCTCGGCACGGCGAACGGAAAGATTACGGCAACGGTGCAAGAGGCAACCGCGCAAATCGCAACGGGCGACGATTGGATTGCCTATAAAATTCCGCTTTCCGCGCTCGGCGTTACGGCGGCTGACGAACTCGGCATAAAAGTGTGCGACAATATCTTTGCGAACAAAAAAACTTCTCGCAACGACGGCGTGTGCGTGTTCGAGTTCGGCGACGTTATGGCGTTTTACGGCGGCGGCGACTGCGCTCCTATGGGGCGACTCAACTACGCTTACCGCATGGCATATTAAATTGTTTTCGGCTCGTCGGAATGCGGACGGCAAAAAAATGTAGCCGTCGCGCAAAGACGAAAAATTATTTTCGGTGATAGATAGAAAATATCTATTAACATATTAGGAGGAAAAAACGTATGAAACAAGTTAGAACCAAGACAAGTCGGCTTTTGCCGACGGCTTTATTGGCGTTATTGTTGGCAATGGCGTTAGGGGCAATGGGATTCCTTTTTGCGCCCGCTCGCGCCCGCGCCGACGAAACGCCTGCGCAAACAACGGCATGGAAGTCTACTGCTCCGCTTACCGCAATAGAGCAGCCCGGACTCGTAAAAATTTCGGCTTCTACCATAATGGCAAACGAAACCGATATTCTTACTCTCCCCAACAGAACCGCATATTTTCAGATGAGAGTGAATCAAGGGGCGGATTGGTCGGGACTGTACTTTTTGAACGCGCTCGAAAAGAACGGACAGAGTTGGAATAATGTTATGTTTGACGACGGCGCAAAAAAGACCGAAATCGACAAACACGCTCGTATTATTTTTAAAGATAAAGCAGGGCAGATTTTCAGCGCAAAGGGTGACGTGTTGACAGCCGACGGCATGCCGGGCGTAACGGGAGCCGACGGTGTTCCCGTTCTTTCCGACGCTCTTGTGGGCGTTGAAATTCATATCGGCATCGGCGAGGGCGACGACGTATCGTATATCAAAATGAACAACACTATGCTTACGCAACAGGTAACCGACACGCATACCACAACCGATTCGGCAATTCGGTTTATTAAAGCAAGCGATTTCCCCGACGGTTGCTTTTTGGGCATCCATGTCAATTTGTTGGGCGGCAGCGCTTCGCAAATTCATTTAAGCGAATTCGGCACTCCTATTGTAACTGCCGTAGACGCCGAATTGAAACAAACGCTCGACTACACCAAAGCGCAACCTCTCTCGAAAGACGTTTCGTTCACCGTGCGTCACCTTAAAAATCCCGCCGACGCTACGTTGAAAATAAACGGCACGGCTATCGACGCTCAATATTACACGCTTGCGGAAGTAACGGACGACACTTCGGCGCGTACCGTTACAATCAAAAAAGAATTGTGGAACACATTGTCGCTTTCGCGCGAATCGTACCTCACGGTAGAGGACGCTAACGGCAAAGGCGTGGTTATGCTTTCGGTTCAAAACGCTCCGCCTCCCGTATGGTCGGCAAGCGGCAATTATACGGAAATCACTGCGGCGCAAGACGTGGCGTATACGTTCTCTTATCAAAAGCCCGGTCTTACCGCAGAGAGCATTAAAGTGTACGGAGGAACGGCGGCGCACCTGCTTAACACCAAAAATGCTTTGGTTGCGGGCACCGACTACACCCTTACTGCGGGCGATAACAATACCTATACTTTCACCGTAAAACAAAGCTATTTGGCGGATAAGTTCGCTAATTTCTACGGGCATGCGTTCCGTCTCGATATAGACGAAGACAGCCTTTCGGCGTCGCTTTATTGCAAGCCGAACAAGAGCGGTTGGATTGCCCGCACTTACGACGTTGTGAGCGAAATGGAAGTTGACGAATACTACACCAATGCCGAGCTTGCGCGCTTTTCCGACGCGAGACTTACGGCGCGGTTGTATCACAGCCAAGCGGCTGACGTAACCAAACCCATTTTTGTGGAATTCGGCGGCGTGCTCGACGACAACGCGGGAAGCTGGCTCATGATTAACGTGACCGACACATTGCGTTCTATGGACTACTTCTCCGACGGACAAAAAACCGATTCGAAGTTGCAAGCCATATTCTTCGAAGGGCGCAGCGACTTACAGAAGTTAATCGGTTTTGAGGCGGGTTCTTCCACAAACGCAAATTGGAACGCCACTTCGCACAAAGGAAACGTAATCGAATTTTACTTCGGAGTTGAGGCGAAAGACGGATATGTGAAAATCAACGGCGAAGAAATAGGAAAGCCTACTGTAAAACAATCCGACTTTGAAGGCGGAAAAGCTTATATCGGTTGGTTCAGCAGCTATACCAAATCGTCGTCGCGTCCGCTTAAAGTGAACTCCAACATAAACGCTATTGCCATTGAGGGACCTAACGACGACAGCAAATACGCTATGGACCTCGCCGACGCGAAAGATTTCACCGTTAAGCTTTGTAACTATGCCAAGACCGATAATATTCAGCTCAAATCGGGTGACGAAACTTTGAAGGCAGGCGACGACTATACGTTTAACGCCGAAACGGGCGAGCTTACGGTGAAAGCGGCGTACTTCCAAAGAATTATGTTCAGCAAAGAGGGCGTGCTCTCCGTTTGGAACGACACTGCTAAAACGGGCACACAGTTCCGTCTTACTTATACGTCGTCTAAGATGAAAGATTCGCGTATTGCTTTTGCAACCAAAGGCAATGTGAGCGACGCTACCTTTGCTTTCCCTGAGGGAGTGACTGTTTCGAGCGTTCTCGACGGCAACGGCGACCCTCTCGCGCAAGACAAATGGGCTTTTGCAAACGGCACGCTTACCGTTCGCAAAGAAGTAATTGCCGATAACTACGGCGCCACCGAATTTATCGCGCTTGCAGGCTCCGATTTGTATCCGTTGTATGTTTACGTTCAAGACTTTGCCGACGGCGGTTGCAAAATATCGGGCAACGGCACGATTACTGCGGGCAACGGCGCATATCTTGTTAACGGAGACGTTAGCTACATGTTTATGCAGTCGTATAACTTGGCGAGCGGACTCACTGCAAAAGTGGACTTTAAGTCCGTTCCCGGCTATTACAACGCGGGTCGCAACTATACCAAAACGGGTTATGTGCGTTTCAGCTTCTTCGACCCGTACAGCGGCAATACCTTTGTTTACACTCTTTACACCAACTATCCCGACGACGAAGTAACCGCTACCGATACCGCGCTTTACCGCGAATATTCCATGACGGACGAAGCGGGCAATACGGTTATTGCGGCAAATTCGGGCGCGGTGAATATCAGCCGTTCCGAAAACACGAGCGCGCTCGGCGTTCATTCGGTGAAATTCGTTGCCAAAAACGGCGGCTTGGAAATCACGGTAGACAACGCGCGCGCAATCACGGTTAGCGGCTTGGGCACGTTCAACCTTTCGGCGAGCATCTTAACCGTTACCACCCCCGCAACGCAAGGCGACGACGCCATGACTCTCGGCTTGCAGTTGTATGAGGAAATAAAAGACATAGACTATACGGCTATTGACGTTACGGGCAACGGAAATCAGCCCGGCGGCGACAATAGCGGTGACAACAACGGCGAAAACAACAACGGCGGCAGTGAAACTAAAAAGAAAAAATGCGGCGGCAGCGCTTCGGCGGCTATTCCTTTCGCAGGACTCGGCTTGCTCGCGCTCGCGGCTTCGGCGATTGTTGCAAAACGCAAAAAGGTATAATTTTTAAAAGCCTTATAGAATAACACGAAACAAAAAAGAGGAACGAGCGTTTGTGCTCGTTCCTCTTTTTGTTGTGTTTTATATGGTAAAGTATTAGTTTTTTTGCGAGGCTCAAAAACCTTTTAAGCATAAGTCGTCGACAATTTTCGAATAAACTTCCAAAATGTCGCTTACGCCGTCGCCCGTTTTCTTGGTAAATTTTCTTCGTCTGAAATCCACTTCGTCGCAATGGGAGATTCCTCTTTTGGAGTTGCTTCGTATAATTCCTTTAAAGTCGCCCCATTCGGCTGATTTTACCGAAACAAGCCCGTCGTTCTCACCCTCCGCTTTTTTAATTATTAAGTGTGTAAACCATAATATAATGTCATGTTTCATGGAAAAAGCGTAGCTTTGGTAATAAACGTTTTCGCTGTCGGGAGTTTCGGCGTTAAATATTTTGGCGTTGTCCGCTCGGAAATCCAAAAATGCTTTGTATGCGTTCGGCTTTTTGTCTCCCAATATTTTCATTGCTATGCTTGTGAAAAAGCCCGCGATTTTCAATAGAAATTTGGGGATTTTTTGAAGAGTGAGCGAGCCGTGATGCGGAGTGGCTATAGTGGTAAGCGAAGCCACTTGGCTGTCGGTTTGCAATTTGGAAATCATGTACCGCGCTTCGAGTCCGCCTTTGGAGTGCGCTATAATGTTCACTTTCTCCGCGCCCGTTTCATGCAATATGTCGTGCACTCGGTTTTTTAAGAAAAGCGCGTTGTCTTCTATTGTCGCACTGCTGTCTTGCTTTCCGTAAAAAACCGCGCAACCTTTTTCGGCGAGCATTTTGGGAATTCTACCCCAGTAATTGAGAGCCTTTCTGTCGCGGAATCCGAATCCGTGAACGAGTAACACGGGATATTTCAAATAGCCTTCGCTTGTCGGAAAATCGTCCGCCATAATAATCCGCCTTTGTAAAAATAGAACGATGAGACTTATAAGCGTGTTGTTTTGCAACGGTTGCTTGCGTTCTCTGTATTCGTATTATTGCATACAGCGATTTAATTTGTCAAGAGTATTTTAAAAATAATATGTAGCGTTTGGGAGGGAGAATCTCAAAAGATTCTCCGCTATTTTATCCGCCCAAAGTCACGTCTTGCTTATTATACCATTCAAGCGCTTTATTAAATTGCGTTTCTTCGAAATCGGGCCATAGCTCGTCTAAAACGCAAATGTCCGAATAAACCGTTTGAAGGGGAAGAAAGCCGGATAATCTGCACATTCCGCCCCAACGAATCACCAAATCGATGCGGGGAATATCGCGCGATAAAAAACCGTTGTTTATATCCCATTCCCAACCGTAGTTCACTAAAAGATTTACGCGCAACTTTTCTTCGGGCGGATTTTCGTATTCAACCGTATAGGGGAGCAAAGAGGGCGGAAACCATGCCGACTTCGTATTGCCTACAACGCGCAAATAAAAGTCTTCCGTCGCAATGATTTTTGCCGCTTCTTCGCACGCGTGCGAGAATGCCGTTACTTGCTCTTTGGGGCGCTTGCAATTATCCACCGTAAAGCCGTAAAAGGTGAGTTCTTTTATTCCGTGTTCTTTCGAAGCCCGCAGCAAATTTAAACCCGCCGACAGCCCGTAAGCATAGCCGTCCTCTTTTTTAAGCCCTTTCTGTTTTGCCCAACGTCTGTTCCCGTCGGGAATAATGCCTATATGATTAGGTAGTCGCGCCATAAAAATACCTTCCTGCCGATTATTATAGGCAATCACGGAATTGTTATACCACAACAGTTATTTACGGCAACAAAGAGAACATTTCGCATTTGTAATATGGGCTCGTCAATTCTTCGAAACTATACGCGCAATAAATTCATGTTTGCGCGCTGTGTATATGTAGCGGTTGTCCGCATACTCGCAACATAGCTTTATTTTAAGGTTTTCGTACTCTTTGGCAGCTTGCGGATTTGCATTAAGATAATCACGGAATTTAATATAATTTCGCCACTCTATGCTGTCGGTTTTCACTACATGAATAAAGTGCGTTTGCAGTTTGTTTGACCCGTCGTAGTATCCGCCGCACGCATATAAAAGTCGGCGAATATCCGTTGCATTAAAATCTATTGCTCCGCTAATGTTGTTGTCCGCATAGTCCGTAGCATAGCGGTAATAAAATCCGTGTGCTTCGAGCTCGGTATTATATCGCAAGACGCTTGCAAAGTCGGTTGCCGCAACGGCAATATCGATGATAGGCTTTGCCTTTATCGTGTTTATTGCAGTGCTCCCGACATGCTCGATTTCTTTTGCCGTGTTTCCGAAAATGCTTTTAAGCTCGCCGATTGTTCGCTCGGCTTCTTTATTCCAAGCAAAGTCATGTTCGTATAGGGCTGTTTTGCCACGTTCTAATCCTATAATACTCATACTCGTTTTATTGTTATAAAGGTCAATAAGGCGCAAGCTCTGATTTGTGCAATTTATCGGTGCATCAACAAACTTAAAAGCTATAATCAATGAAAGGGAGCCTTTAAGTAACTCTATAAATTGGGCTCGGATTTGTTCTACCGTCGCTCATAAATAATTCTCTTGCATATTATAATACAAACGCCGACGGTTTTCAAGTGATTTGAAGTTGTAAAAATATGACTTCGACATCCGTCGCCAACGAACATAACCGAATAAAAAGCAAACCGATTACATGATTTAGCGATAATAATCAAGCCGAGTTTTCCCCGTCGTTTTTGTTGCAGTCATATTGCGGACAATATACGCTTGTTAGCTCTCCGTTTTCGTCATAAAAATGATTGTATCCGTACCAATCTAATATCGTAAAATAACCGTCGAAAATTTGCACTTCGCAGTTTATCTTATAATTGACAAATATATTGACGCAACCGCTTTCCCATAATAGATTAAAATTGCCGTTTAAGAAGCGTGTTGAGTCTTCGCCGTCGCAATGTTTGTTTTGCACATAATATAATATTACCATTGCAACAGATAATTTGTCAATACAATAGGTTTGAATGGCGGGGCAGTTGCAACCTGAAACGTTAAAGAAAAAACCTAACCCGAACACTTGTTTGCGGTTCGTTTTAGGTGGTGGGCGACAATGTGCGCGTAAGAACCGTTTAAAAAACAAATTCACTGCTACTCCAGAACTTGTAAAAAGTAGTCGCTTGGCACAAAGAAGAATAACTGACAAGATTGGTCTTATCAGACATTCGCCGCTAAATTTCAATTTAGCGGCGTGTCGCCGCGGTCGCGTATATTTATTGCCGAACCGCTTGACTGACTTCACTGCACGTCAAATTGAAATTTATACCCACAGTCGGCATACGGTGTAGTAAGTCAATAATTAATCACACGCTATTTATTTTTTATATACTTAAAAACATATTCGACAAAAATTCGATAAACACAATATACAAGCCAAATTATCCAAGTGTATTCCCATTTTTGTGTTATCAAGCTTACGGTAAGATAAATAGCAGCAACAACAAATGCAATTATCCAATTCATTATTTTGTTATATTTTTTAATTTTTCGTTCACTTTCTTCAAAAACAACGGCAATATTATTTTCGGCTGTTTCCTTGTAGACGACATCATCTAAATGCTCTCCGCTTAAAAGTTCATTTATTGTTATTTCTAGGATTGCACAAAGATTTGTCAAAATACTTGTATCAGGTAAACCGTTGCCATTTTCCCATTTTGAAATTGTTTTTGCACTTACATATAATTTTTTAGCAAGAGCCTCTTGTGTAAGATTTTTTGCTTTTCGTTCTTGCGCGATAAATAATCCTATTTTCTTATAGTCCATAAGCAAACTCCTTTAACAGTTTCAGCAATTTAATTATACGATAAATCAGTGCAAAATAAAAGATGTTTATACTCATAACAACTCTACAAATTTACCGATTGTCTTTTATAATAGTATTTGATAATTTTTCAAATATAAAGGGCGGGTTTATACCCGCCAATCTATGCTGAATTGAAATTTATAACTTTGTCGTATCAAGATAGTATCTACTGTCAAGTCGATGTAAAACGCCTTGTTCGATTAAGCGTGAGTTGATTGCTCGAAAATTATCGGGGTTTCGATTCTCGCGTCCTCTAACGTAATGGCATTTTCACCTGAAACAGCATTTTTTAACAATTTGTTTATGACACGTCTTCTCACAATAAGTGGTGCGGGTAAAATCATTTTAATTATCCTCTAATTTACTGTTTATCGTAAAATTATTATAGCAAAACAAAATATTTAATTAAGCAATCAAGTAAGGCTCACTATGATTACTTACAAAGAATATAAAAATGACCGATAAGATAACAGTTCTTATCGGTCATCTATTGGTGGGCAATACAGGGTTCGAACCTGTGACTTCTACCATGTGAAGGTAGCACTCTCCCGCTGAGTTAATTGCCCGAGTCTGTGAATTATTATATCATTCCGCGCCGAGTTTGTCAAACTCTTTAACGCAGTTTTTCATGCGGATTTGAGCGTTGGCGCAAGGGGGGGGAATGCGGTTTTCGTGCGGCTACATAGGAATAAAGCTCAGCGCTATTCCCACAATGCAACTGTATAAATACAGTCCCGCCGCTATAAAAAACGTGTTTTTAACGGGACGGTTACGGCGAAGCAACACGGCAAGCCCCAGCCCTGCGTTAACGCTGAGCCCCGCAAATGCGGCGCCGAGCGTAATGCTTCCGCGCGCAAACATTTGCGCAAGAATCACGCTTGAAGCGCAGTTTGGTATAAGCCCTACGAGTCCCGCCAAAAACGGTTGGTAAAACTTTGCCGCAGTCAAAAAATCCGTAAGTCTTTGCTCGCCCACAAAGTGCAGAATAACGGCGAAAAGCACGTTCACCGCTAAAATATAGCCCGCCACCGTTAGAGTGTGCAGCAGGGGATGCACGACAAAACATTTAAAGTCGAAACTTTTTTTACTTTCGGTTTTGTCGGATTCGGGTTGCTCGCGTTCGTCCGGCGTTAATGTTTCGGTGCTATTAAAGCAAGCGGTTTCTTGCGTATTTAATTGTTCTTTATGTCCATGTTCGTGTTTGTGTTCGTGGGAGTGCGCTTCGTGAGTATGTTCGCCGAGCTCGTGGCGATGACATCCGCGAATTACTGTTGTTGCCGCGTCGAATTCGCTGAGTTCGCGTTTGCGCAAAATAAAATTCAAAGAGTAGCCCGCAACAAGGGCGGCGGCAAACTTAAAGCCGAGAAGCACGCAAAGCTTAACAACCGAGTCCGCCGTAGGGGCGCTGAGCAATATGGGAATAGCCTCGTCGCTTGTGGCAATAAAAACTGCCGCCATAGTGCCTAAACGTATGCTTTTTCTGCTATATAGGTCAGCGGCTACAACGCCGAAACCGCACTGCGGCAAAATCCCGCAAGCCCCGCCTATAAGCGGAGCGAACGGGCCGCGCAACACCTTATTAAGTTTTATTTTGGATACGGCGTGGTATTCGAACACCTCTATAAGCACATGCATGACAAGTAGCCAAGGCATAAGCTTTAAAGTGTCTAACAGAGCGTCAAGCAATTCTCCGACCATTTAATCACTTTCTTTACCGTTGGATTTTTCGTCGTTCGTATGCTCTACTTCGAGTTCTTTCGTTTCGTTGTTGGTTTCGTCGCCGTCGTGAACTCCGCCTATAAGCACGGGCTCAGGCTCTTCGTCGTCATGTTTCTCTTTTTCGGCGTCTTCTTTGCGCTCTTTGTCGCGCTCTTTATCCCGCGCGCCGCCGAGCAGTTTTTCAAGCCCGCTTTCCTGTTCTTCTTCAACGGGATTTACTTTTATGCGAACTTCGAGCACGCGTTTGTTGTTTGCCTTAGTTACGGTAACGTCGAGGTTTTCAAACGACAGTTTTTCGCCAGCCGACGGGATTTTGCCGAGTTGTTCGGTGAGCCAACCGCCCACCGTCGTGGAATCGAATTCCTCTTTAACGTGCATGTCGAAGGCTTCGAATAAGTCTTCGAGGTTGTGCGCGCCCGACACAAGATAGGTGTCGTCGCCCACCTTACGGCTTAGCACTTCAACTTCGTCGTGTTCGTCGTAAATTTCGCCCACAAGTTCTTCGAGAATATCTTCGAGCGTTACAATGCCTTCGGTGCCGCCGAACTCGTCAACCACTATAGCCATGTGGATTTTGGCTTTTTGGAGCATGCGGAGCACCGTGCTGATTTTCATGCTCGGCGACACGCACACAACGGGTTGAACAAGACTTTTGAGCGATTCGGGACGTTGTTCTTCGGGCAGGCGATACAGCTTATAAAAATCTTTTTCGTGAACTATGCCTATAATGCTGTCTATCGTTTTGCTGAATACGGGCATGCGCGAAAATCCGTTGTCTAAAAATAAGTCCGCCACAGCGTCGTAGCTTTCGTTTTCTTCAATAGCGACAACGTTTACGCGCGGCACCATTATGTCGTCTACGTCGAGGTCCTCGAATTCTATTGCGGAACGGATAAGGCGGGATTCGTGTTCGTCTATGCCGCCTTCGTTTTGCGCCGTTTCAACGTAAGTAATAAGTTCGTCTTCTGTTATGGCGCCCGCGTTTTTGTTTTTGATTTTACCGATAAGTTTTTTCCAAGGGAGTAGGAAAATGTCTATCGGCAAAAGGATAATCATAAAAAACCATAGAATCGGCCATATCTTCATGGCAAATCCTTCGGCAAAGTTTTTTGCAAGCGTTTTCGGAGTGATTTCACCGAAAATAAGAACGGCAACCGTAACCACTGCGGTAGAAACCACTGCGGCAATTTGGCCGTTTTTAATCAGGTGCGCGAATAAAAGAGTTGCGAGTGTTGACGCAACTATATTTACGATATTGTTTCCTATTAAAATCGTGCTTAAAAGGCGGTCGTACCTATCGAGCAACCTCAGCACTCTTTTGGCGGAGCGGTTGCCGTCCGCTTCGAGCGTGCGTAATCGAATTTTGTTGGCGGTGGAATACGCCATTTCGGATGCCGAGAAAAATCCCGACATTAAAATCATTAGTACAATGGCAACCAATATTCCTATCTGCGGAGCTCCCATTGCGGCTCCCGTCAGTCCTATTCGGGATGGGTCCATTTACGTTTTTTGTTTCTCCTCGAAAATAAATAATAAAAATAGTATACCACACTTTTGCCGTTCGTTCAAGTTTTTTCGAGTGTAAATATCGAATAATTTTCAACGCGAGTTGTGTCGTTTAATTTTATTCGTCAAATTCGCGTATTATTATGCACCCGCGCAATTTCTCTTGACATTCTTCTTTCGAAAGAATATAATATATAGGCTGACGCGACAGGCTATATGCGCCCAAAGTCGCGCCGAATTCAACGAGGTGTAGCGCAGTTTGGTAGCGCGCTTGGTTCGGGACCAAGAGGTCGTGGGTTCAAGTCCCGTCACCTCGACCACAGAAACGTCGCAGAGCGGCGTTTTTTTGTTAGGAGCGGGAAAGAAAGTCGTCGAGTTTGCGGGCTTCGGAATCGTTGAGTTTTTGGGAAACGTGGGTGTAAATATCGGCTGTGGTGTCTATTTCGGAGTGACCGAGCCACGTTTGCACTACTTTTAGTGGGATTTCGGCTTCTAAACAGCGGGTGGCGAACGTGTGACGCAGGTCGTGCAACTTGTGCGCGGGACAAAAATCTTTGAAAACGTGCGTAGGGTAATCGGGGCGGAACGGGAAGAAGAACCCGAACGGAGAGGGCGTTAAATCAGCCAAGAGGTCGGCAACCGAACGGAAAAGGGGAATAACCCTATCGGATAAATCGGTTTTTGTGCCGCGAATATGTAGGCGGTTGTTTTCGTAGTCCACGTCGTCCGTTTTCAGAGCAAGAGCCTCGCCGCGCCTGCACCCCGTGAAAAGAAGAAACAAAAAGAATTTTTCGAGCCTGTGCTTTTTTATGCGGTTCACAAAGTCGGCGAGTTCGTCGGAAGTAAGAGCGGCGCCGACGTGCCGCTTGTGCGGGGGAATGGAAACGGCGGACATGGGATTATCCCGCAAAAGTTTTAATGCGCAAGCGGTTTTATAGCTACCGTTCAGAACGTCGAACACCGTTTTGCGTGTGCGGGTTGCGGGAATGGAAAGCAAAAACTTTTGCAGTTGCAAGCCGTCGAGCCTATCGAGCGGAACGTCGGGCAATCCTTTTTTAATGTGAACGCGCACGGCAACGTCGAGAGCATAGAGCGTTATGGGCTTTACTTTGGGGGCTTTGTACGTTTGCAGCCATTCGTCGAGCCATGCGTGCAGGGAATATTTGCAGGGCGGTGCCGCCGATGAAAGCGCGGCAAGCACAAGATTGAGTTTTTCGTTGAGTTCGGCAACGGTCTTTTCCAAATCATTCATTTTCTGTTTCCTTGTCGTTCAAAATTTTACGATATACAATGCGACGTTCGTCCTCTTTTACTTTAATCAATCCCAAAGCGGAAACGTCCTGTTCTAATTCGTCCTGCGAATCGTAATGAAGAATATGCTTGTTTTTGAAAAGCAAATTGCGGGTATGATAAAACCGCTTTGCGTTATACCCTATATTCATACTTTTCGTTATGTACTTTTTCATGTAGTTCGTTACACGCGCGTAATTATTTTCAGGCGGAATAATCGCAAGCGAACTAAACCCATAGGTCCAATCTTTAATGTTGAATAAAGGTTCGCCGAAACTACCGTATAAATACGCTCCCGTTTCGGGGTTCTGTGCCGATACCAAATTAAAACGGATATTCGACGCAAGAAAATGCAGATGCAGAGCGCGTTTTCCGTTCACTTCTTTTTTGTGCCATTCGGGAACGGCAAGTAATTTCATATCGGGACTTTTGCGTTTACACCAACGTTGAAACCCACTATACAACGATTTTGTTGCGTCAATGTCATAACGGTCAACCGCTTCGGGCGAAAACGTGAGCGTGCCGAAGTATTCCCAGTCGTTAGACTGCGCATAACCGTAAAACGTATCTAAACTGCGTTTTGTTGCGTTGCGTATAGAACGTTGCAAGGCGGCAATGGAAAAATCGTCGTCAATAGGTTCATATATGCCGTCGTCACCGAGCTGCAACAACCTTTTTCGGTTCACGTCCTCGTTTGTCAAATTTTCACTGTCAACTAAATGCCGAAATCCCTCTTTATAAAATACAATTTCGTCATAGTCGGAATTAGGGAATTTATTATATATTACATTAGAAAGTTCAAACTCTCGGTAAGGCAATCCGCGCTCTACCACACAATCACGATACAGTTCGCAACTATGGCAATGTTTAGAATTTTTATGTATACAACGACCCCAAAGCGTATTTTCATACTTTGGCAATTCGGTCTTATTAAATGTAATTTTTTCTCGAAAAGCACACCGACTGTAAAAATCACAGGCAAGGCACTTTCCGTCATATTCGCATTTATACATAAAACCCCCGATTTACGATTATACGGTATGGCGAAAAGAAAAAGCCGTTTTTAGCCTTTTCTTGTGAGTTAAGTGTTGCCATTATCAAGTAGGCAACACGCGCCGAGTTTACGGCGCACGTCGCGGTCGAAACGCAAGCGATAATTTTCGACCGCGACGTGTGCGGCAAACACGGAAAATCGTGCCGTAGGTAAATTTACCCGCCCATGACGAAGGGGCTTTACGGGAAGCCGAGAGTTTTCGGCTCGCCGCAGTAGCTTTGCGGGGAACGCGGGGGTCGCATCACCGAGCGGGGATTGCTTTTTGCCTTATGCAGGCAGTGGCTTGCGTTCCGCTCTCGCGGCTTTATGGGTTATGGGCGGGATGGAATGGAGCGCATACCCGCAACCGAGCGAATGGCAAAAGGAATAGTTTTTGCCGTTGCTCTTTGCGTTGTGCGTGGGTTTTCCTTTGGTTGCAAGTGAATTTTTGCGCGACGTCGCAGCGCATCGGCGTGCGTTCACTCACTCGCGCGAGTGACTTTTTGGGTGACGTTTCCGGACTTCGAGCATAGTTTTTTCACTTGCTTTTTGCGGATTTCCGCTGTTTTTTAACGACTTTTTTCGCCTTTTTTCGTCCGCTTTGGCTACTTTTGCCGCCTTGCTTTTTTCCTTTTTTGCTATTTTCTTCGCTTTCGATTCGGCTTTGCGGCGGACTTTCTCGGCGGCAGAGTTTGCCTTTTTCTCCGCTTTACGGGCGGCAGTGAGCTTTTTGCGCGCCGTTTTCATTTCCCGCACTTTGTCTTTATGCTCCCATTTATCCGCCTTGCGAGTGTCTTTGTACTCCCATGCGGCTCTATATTCTTCCTGTTTCAGTCGAAGTTTTACTACGGCGTTTGCGGCATTTATGACGGGCGTTTGCGACACGTTTAGTTGCTTATCCGTGATTGTGTCGTTGTCGCGTAGTTCGCCCTGCGTGCGAATCTGTCTGTAATGTTCTTCGGTTATTTTTGCTAATTCGTCAACTCGTAACATAGCTACTTCCTTTTTTTGTAGTAGGTGTCGGGTACCGTGTAGTCGTGTTGGTCGTTGAAGTCTGCCACTTCGGCGCGCGTGTAGCCCGTAGGCACGGCGTGCCGAAGATTGAAACTTTCGTCCTCGTTGCCTTTTAAGAAAGCGGGGAAGAACGAGTAACTGTCGTAATGTTTGAAAATGTTGCCCGCGTACTCGAAACGCACTTTGTCGCCGCGCAAAATTTTGCTTTTGCCGCCCTCTATGAAAGCGATAGCGGCGGCAACGTTGTCCCATTGGTAGCAAGTCCACTGCGAACGCGTCACGCGTCTGCCCGTTTGCTCGTGTTCGAGCTCTTCCACAAAAATGACTTCGGCGGAAAGCTCGCGAATATTAAGGTCGATGAGTTTCGGGCGTTGCACGGATATTGTGATATTCAGCCTATAATGACGGTGCAACTCGTAAAACCGAGAAACGCAATCCGCAAGCCCCTTTTCACGGCTGTTAAAATACTTTTGCGCCTCATCGAGAAAGATGTACGACGCGGGCGGCAGGAACATTGTGGGGTGGCTGTCGTTAAACAAGCCCAAATTAAAGCCGTTACACTCATAATTTGTTATGCTGCGATTCGGTCCCGTCATAATGGTATAATCTGCGAACGTCACATGGTCGGCGGGTGCCGTATACGAAAAGCCGCCCGCATTTAAGGGAGCAAGCAATTTGCGGCACTGCACCACGTCGCGGTGTGCCTGCGTCCCTTTCAAATGCGGTTCGGCAAAACAAGTCATAAGCGCCGTTTTTCCCGCGCCCGGCTCGCCGGATATTATGCGTATCATTTTTTTGCAAAGAATAAAACAAGCAAACGAATCGCAAGAATTACGCCGAGAAAGACAATAATACCCCAAAGCCAATCGGGAATAGAATCGAAGGCGCAACCTTTACCGTTTTTCATAGCGGACATAATACCCGCCCAATTATCCAACTTGAAATCGGGACTTGTAGGGTCGTCGCTGTCGGCGGGAATATCTTTTGTGAATAAGCGCACGTCCACTTCTTGCGTATATTTTAGCGGCATAACGTCTTTCCCCGAATTTTTTATAAACGTTAAATTGAAACGACGCAACGACGCCCCTTGATTCAGTAAAGCGTATTGCATAAAGTTATAATAACTTTTGGGAATGCGAATCGCTTTGCCGTTTTCTTCCGTAAAATCTTCTTGCGACCACAAACGAGCGGCGTGAAAAATAGACTTTCTTTCATAGCGCACTTTGGTGAAAACGCTAACGAAAACGGGTTGATTATTATATTTTATATCCACAAAAGTCAACAAAGCCGTCGCGTCGTGCGTTTTGTCCGACCAAACTGCCGTGCCCGACCAATCGCCCCAATTTTTTTCATAGTCGGGGTTTATAATTCCCGTAGACTGATTTGAAAGTTTAACTTCCATAAAGTAACCCGTCATGACGTCGGTGGAAAAGCATGTGCCGCTTGACGTCGTATTCGGGTCATCGGGGTTTTCATACGGATTTTTACTTGCGTCCGTAAGAAGCGATTGTGCCGTATGCGTGGCAAATTCTTTTCCTGTGGGTTTGACTTTGCGGTAGACGAAAAATCCGCCCACCGCACAAGTCGCGCCCAGAATAAAGGCAATAACCGCCGTAATTATTCTGCGTATCATAGTTATTGCCCTCGTTTTACCGCCACTGCGATTGCCACGCCAGCCGTAATCATGAGCGCCGCAACAAAGCCCACAACCGTCCACAGCACCCATTCGTGCGTGCCGATATAGTCCCCGACTTTTTCCATGCCTGTGAGTTCATACACGAGCACTTGCGTGTCTTCGGTTATAGACGACGTTTTGCTTATGAGATACCCCGACACGTCTTTCACGCCGTAAGACGCAATCTGCGCTTCTTCCATAGCGCTCACGAGCGTGGTGCCGTAAGGAACGGAAAGAGTGGTATACACTTCGTGGTTCGCGTTCATGAACGTAACGGTATACATTTGTATATCCCAATGCGCCATTAAAGTAATGTTTTCCTTAATGCCCGCACCGTCGTATTTTGTTCCGTCCGACATAAACCACCCGACGAATTTATAGCCCGTACGAGTGGGGGTAGGAGTGGGAGCCGCCGAATCCCAATTTACCGTTACGCTGTTTACCGAACTACCGCCCGTCGAATTGTATGTAACCGTATAGGTGTTGATTTCAAACTTCGGATACAATGTAGTATCCGCATAGATAGGCTCGCCGTTATACGGACGTGTAAGTTCTTCGTCGTAATACCACCCCACAAAGTGGTGCCCTTCTTTCACGGGGTCGGCGGGCAGGGGAACGGGCTTTTGTATAACCAAAATTTCGCTGTAAGACGTTCCCCAATAGGTGCCCGTAAACTCCAAAATAAACGACGCAGTGGAATACGAAAAACTTTCGGGAATGTTGAATACCCAAAAAGTGCCCGCTTTCAATGTGGTGGAATCCGCTTGCACATTGATTTGTTGCAAAAGTCGCCCTGCGCCGCGAATTTCACCCAATTGAGCCGCGCGCCAATTACACCCGTACAAGGCGATTTTATTATCTGACGAAACAATTACGTTTTCGGTTAGCGCAAAACTGACCGAATTTTCGCCTACTTGTGAAAATGTTCCGTGAATACCGTTTGCCGCCCGCGCTTCCGTTTTCGACATAAACGAAAGTGCCGCGACAAGTGCCAAAACCGCCATAGCACAAAACGCAACGATAACGCCGCGTCTTTTCATCTGTTTGCCCATAGTAAAGTGTTTCATTTTTTGCCCCCTTTTGCTTTAAAGCACTTTGCGCTGTCGCGCGCTTGGTCAAGCCGTCCTCTACGATACGCCTTTTGCTCTTTTGTGAGCTCTTTCAAATTGCCGTTGTCGTCATACTTGAATTTGCCCTCGTTCGTCATGTGAGCGCCAACACGAAGCTCTTGCGCCGCTTTCGCAGTCTTGCCCGCAGGCGTCAAAAGCGTTTTTGTTACGCCGTCGGAACACTCAATTTTCGTCCCGAGACGCACCCGTTCGCCGCCTTTGGTCTTGTTTACCGTGCTATACACGGGAGAAGTTTTCACTATCTCCGCTCGCCGTTTCGTTTCTTGATACTTCGGCATTTTCTTTCCTTTGCCCTTTTCCCCGTTGGGCGCGAGGTTTTTTATTAGTGCCGAGCACGAGGAACGACCTCGAATATGTTCGTAACAACTCGGCATAGGGGAGTGACACACCGTGCCGCTCCCGTTGGGGGTATTTATATAACCGTCGGAGGCAACCCGAACGACTATATATCCGAATTATCCTCGTAGTCCTCGATAGACACTTCGCGATTATCGTCTACAACATAGCGCTTGCCTTGCCAAACGAATGCCGTCAGTTTTTTGAACTCGCCGCTTATATCCATTTCGCCGAGTATTTTTATATCGGGCTTAAATAAATCCGCAAGTACAGTCGGAATCCATACGTCGGCGACGTCTACGTCTTCGTATAGTCCGTCTGCATCTTTGGGTACACTGTCGCCGAACGTGGTCATAAACAACATATGTTTTTTGCCTTTCTTGCTCGCTTTTGGGGCGCGTCCGATTGCAAATAGGTCTACTCTTACTTTCATAATTTTTTAACTCCTTGTAATTTGATTTTTTTGTGGCGATATTAGTTTTCCGCCGTTCAGTTTGTAACAGTCTTGCCGCCGAACTTTGCCAAGTCCGACACGCAATAACGCTTCGGCATTTATGCCGATTACACATTTTGCCCGAAGATTGCATATTGTACAATCTATGGGGCGGGTGATTTTTGCCATTACCTAAATACCCCCGTATTTATTTGCTATCTGCCGCTTTCGGCAGGTGTAGCCGTATGTGATTTTCGTTGTGCTGCATCGATTCCGGAACAAGCAACTTTTCACTCGCACAAGTGAATTTTCTCGCAACGTTCCCGGCGCATCGCGTGTGCGGATTCACTCACCGAATATCCGTTTGAACGCTTCGGTTACTTCGTTTAGTGTCTTATATGCCGTTCGCTATACATACTCATGTGACATGCTACGCAGTTCTGCACCTTTTCCATTACTGTCTTTTCGTTTTCCATTTTCGTTGCCTCCATAAAATCATAAAACACGAATCGTGTTTTTATATATTATAACGCACGATACGTATTTTGTCAAGACACAATACGTATTTTCTGTTAAAATATTTACATGAAGACATTCATATCCAAATTAAAGGAACTTCGAGAAGAAAAAGGCATACAACAAAAGGAGTTAGCCGAAATTCTGAATGTCAGCAAATCGACTGTAAGCGGGTGGGAAGTCGGACGAAATGAACCCAACCAAGAAATGCTTATAAAAATTGCCACTTACTTCGATGTCACCACAGATTTTCTTTTAGGTAAAGAAGACGACTTCGGAAACGTCACGCTAACGTCGGGTGACGTTTTGGGCAACAATAACACCGTAAACAGTAACAACACAATACACGCCCGTTCTGCAACGCTCTCGCCGTTTGACTCCGAACTTCTCCGCAAATATCACTCCGCCCCCGCAGAGCTCCGCAAAGCCATAGACAAGTTGCTGTCGTAAGGTATCAAATTGTCCGCTTGACAAATACTATATACTGTGGTACAATTATACCACAGGCGGATATGGAGGTAATGAAATTATGTCACAAATTATTCCGATACGCGATTTGAAAAACACGTCGGCAATATCCGAACTTTGCAATGCGTCTAACGAGCCTATATTTGTAACGAAAAACGGCTACGGAGATATGGTTATTATGAATATGGACGTATACAATCAAACAATGGCGCGTTTGTTTGTGTACGACAAACTCAAAGAAGCGGAAGACGAATTGAAAAACGGTGCAACGGGAGTTCCTGCCGCCGAATTTTTGGCAAATTTAAGAGCGCAATATGAAAAATTATAATGTAATAATTCAGCCGATTGCGCAAAGAGATATGCAGAATATCGGCGATTATATTGCGCACACGTTATATAATCCAGAGGCGGCAGTTAAACTGATTGACGCATTTATCGAGCAATTCAATCGCATAGCAAACTTTCCGATGAGCGGTAAACCGTTAGAATACGATTTACCGTTGGAATACAAATATTTGCAGGCGTTCGTCGAAAAATACATAATCTTTTATACGGTGAACGAAAAAACCGAAACCGCAACAATCATGCGTATTTTATACGGTGGCTCCGATTATATTGCGCGCTTACTTTCGGATTCTAAAAAACAATAAAAAAAAGCGCCATATTTTGGCGCATAATTTTCGGGACCAAGAGGTCGTGGGTTCAAGTCCCGTCACCTCGACCACAGAAACGTCGCAGAGCGGCGTTTTTTTGTTAGGAGCGGGAAAGAAAGTCGTCGAGTTTGCGGGCTTCGGAATCGTTGAGTTTTTGTGAAACGTGGGTGTAAATATCGGCTGTGGTGTCTATTTCGGAGTGACCGAGCCACGTTTGCACTACTTTTAGTGGAATTTCGGCTTCTAAACAGCGAGTGGCGAACGTGTGACGCAGGTCGTGCAACTTGTGCGCGGGACAAAAATCTTTGAAAACGTGCGTAGGGTAATCGGGGCGGAACGGGAAGAAGAACCCGAACGGAGAGGGCGTCAAATCAGCCAAGAGGTCGGCAACCGAGCGGAAAAGGGGAATAACCCTATCGGATAAATCGGTTTTTGTGCCGCGAATATGTAGGCGGTTGTTTTCGTAGTCCACGTCGTCCGTTTTCAGAGCGAGAGCCTCGCCGCGCCTGCACCCCGTGAACAGAAGAAACAAAAAGAATTTTTCGAGCCTGTGCTTTTTTATGCGGTTCACAAAGTCGGCAAGTTCGTCGGAAGTAAGAGCGGCGCCGACGTGCCGCTTGTGCGGGGGAATGGAAACGGCGGACATGGGATTATCTCGCAAGAGCTTTAATGCGCAAGCGGTTTTATAGCTGCCGTTCAGAACGTCGAACACCGTTTTGCGTGTGCGGGTTGCGGGAATGGAAAGCAAAAACTTTTGCAGTTGCAAGCCGTCGAGCCTATCGAGCGGAACGTCGGGCAGTCCGTTTTTTATATGTACCCGCACGGCAACGTCGAGAGCATAGAGCGTTATGGGCTTTACTTTGGGGGCTTTGTACGTTTGCAGCCATTCGTCAAGCCATGCGTGCAGGGTATATTTGCAGGGCGATGCCGCCGATGAGAGCGCGGCAAGCACAAGATTGAGTTTTTCGTTGAGTTCGGCAACGTTTTTTTCCAAATCAGACATACACAGAACCTCAAAAAATATCTTGCAGAAAATTCAGCTGTTGTTCGGATAAAAGCAATAAGTGAGTTCCGCTTTCGGTATCTTCTACTTTACGGATATTAGCGAATAAAGAAGAGCGTTCTTTTTCTCGAATATATCTGTCGTAAGCCAAAGCCAAATCGGGGAAAGAAAAACTTGCTTTCGGCGCAGGCGGAATTTCGTTTTTGTGTTCCAAAAGTTTTTGAGCGGACGGAATTTCCAAAAGGTGGCGTAGCTTCGACCTTGTAATGAACGTATATTCGCCCTCTCGCATTTTGGCAAGAGTTTCGTCGGGAGTAAGATTGACCGATTCGGGACGGTCCACTTGCCATAAATACGCCTTGAACACGTCGAAAAATTCGTCGAACCCCTCTTCGATTTCATCTTCACCGTGAAGATTAAACCAAGCCCCGTATCCTTGAATAAGTTTACGACCGTATAAAGCATGTTCGAGCACGGAAAATTGATTGTAGTCCATAAAGACGTGATTTTCGCTTTCCACCTTAAACGCATACTTAAACGCTTGCACAAAGTGGTCGTTCGTTACGGGGTCCATTATAACGGAATAGCCGTCGTTCGGACCCATAGCGCGAATTGCGTCAAGTGTTACGGCGTTATTTTTCCGCCCTTTTCCCGAACGAAGTACGGAATCATTCCCGAACACACGATACAACGGGGACGATTTCGGAATAGGTTCGGAACACGACAATCCGAATTTATATATTCGCGCAGTAATTTGGTCTACGAGTAACCGCCACAGTTTTTGCAAGAAGATTTCCAAATCCGAAAACGAGCGTTTATATACGCGTTTGCCCGAACTGTAATCGTATGAGAATTTGTTTCGATGAATTTTCGGCAAATACAGATTTTTGTTAAAAGCAACAATCATGTGCAAATGCAAATGATAATCCGTACGCGGGGACAATTTACGTTTTGCGGAAGAACGCAAAGCGGAAGTATTCCAACCGTATGTAATTTCGGTATTGCGTAAAGCGGCGGCAAAGCCCAACGGGGATAAATCCAAGCCGCGAATTTTATCCGTCCCGTTGAGAAAACGGACCAAGCGAGCGCACGCTTCGAAAAAAATAGTTATGTATGTTCGCAAATACGGTCCGAGAATGTTCGGCGCAGTTAAAACGATATGAAAAACGGCTTTGTCATCTGTCAACACGAGTATAGGCGGCATGAATCGTTGTAACCGCGTTGCCTGTTTCAGTTTCATGCAGTTCGGACAAAAACGGTCATGACATAATTCCATGCGAATCAAGTCGGCAATACTCTTTTTGTGGTGGAAGTCAAACAACAACGTTTGCCCGCAGCCGCCTATTGCGTAGTTGCGTCGAAAGTAGCTGTCTTTGCCCGTTTCTTCGAATAGTCGTCTGTAATATGCGGCAAGTTCTTCGTTGTATATAGTAAGGTCTTTTATACCCGAAACATAATCCTGCGAGAGTTCCAACGCAGATAAAATTTCCGAATAGTCAAAATTTTCTAACATGCTTTTTTTGTTCTCCGAAACAAAGTATGTATAAGCGCGTGTCACGAGATGTTTCTAAATGTTCAAGGTCGGGGCATTGCGGCGCGCTGGCGCGCGCCGCAAGCCGCCGACGAAAGCCGCCGCACGGGGCGGCGACCGCAGGCAAGCCGTAAGCGGTCGCCGCCGAAAATTTTGCGATTGCATAACCGCAACCGCCGTTTGCCCGCCCATGACGAAGGAGCTTTGCGAGAAGCCGAAAGGGTTCGACTCGCCGAGTTGCAGAGCGGGGGAACGTGAGGTTCCCACGCCGAGCGGGAATTGCTTTTTGCCTTGCAGGCAGTGGCTTGCGTTCCGCTCTCGCGGCTTTATGGGTTATGGGCGGGGTGGAGTGGAGCGCATACCCGCAACCGAGCGAATGGCAAAAGGAATAATTTTTGCCGTTGCTCTTTGCGTTGTGCGAGAGGTTTCCTTTGATTGCAAGTGAATTTTTGCGCGACGTCGCAGCGCATCGGCGTTCATTCACTCACTCGCGCGAGTGACTTTTTGGGTGACATTCCCGGACTTCGAGCATAGTTTTTTCACTTGCTTTTTGCGGATTTCCGCTGTTTTTTAGCGGCTTTTTTCGCCTTTTTAGCGTTTGCTTTGGCTACTTTTGCCGCCTTGCTTTTTTCCTTTTTGGCTACTTTCTTCGCTTTCGATTCGGCTTTGCGGCGGACTTTCTCGGCGGCAGAGTTTGCCTTTTTCTCCGCTTTACGGGCGGCAGTGAGCTTTTTGCGCGCCGTTTTCATTTCCCGCACTTTGTCTTTATGCTCCCATTTATCCGCCTTGCGAGTGTCTTTGTACTCCCATGCGGCTCTATATTCTTCTCGTTTGAGCCGTAACTTTACAACGGCGTTTGCGGAGTTTATGACGGGCGTTTGCGACACGTTTAGTTGCTTATCCGTGATTGTGTCGTTGTCGCGCAATTCGCCTTGCGTGCGTAGTTGATTGTAATGTTCTTCGGTTAATCGCGCTAATTCGTCAACTCGTAACATAGGACTTCCTTTTTTTATAATACGTTTCGGGCACCGTGTAGTCGTGTTGGTCGTTGAAGTCTGCCACTTCGTCGCGGGTGTAGCCTGTGGGAACGGCGTGCCGAAGATTGAAACTTTCGTCTTCGTTACCTTTCAAAAATGCGGGAAAGAACGCATAACTGTCGTAATGTTTGAAAATGTTGCCCGCGTACTCGAAATGCACTTTGTCGCCGCGCAAAATTTTGCTTTTGCCTCCCTCTATGTAAGCGATAGCGGCGGCAACGTTATCCCATTGATAGCAAGTCCACTGCGAACGCGTCACTCGTCTGCCCGTTTGCTCGTGTTCGAGCTCTTCCACAAAAATGACTTCGGCGGCAAGTTCGCGGATATTTAGGTCGATGAGTTTGGGGCGCTGCACCGTGCAGCACACATTTAGTCTGTAATGCCCGTGAAGCTCGTAGAACCGCGACACAAAATCCGCCAAATTCTTACTGTCGCGGCTGTTGAAATACTTTTGCGCTTCGTCGAGAAAGATATACGACGCGGGCGGCAGGAACATTGTGGGGTGGTCCACCTTATTATATAACCCGAGAAAAAAGCCGTTGCACTCATAGCTTTTTATTCTGCCGTTAGCGCCCGACATAATGGTGTAGTCCGCAAACACGAGGTGGTCGGCGGGCGGCTCGTAATGAAACCCGCCGTTATTCAGCGGCGCAAGTAATTTACGGCACTTTATAAGGTCCCTATGCGCCTGCACGCCTTTCATGTGTTCGAGCGCGAACCGCGTCATGAGTGCCGTTTTCCCTGCGCGGGGTATTCCGCAGATTATTGTTATTGCCATGTTTGTTACTTGCCAAAGCCGAACCGCAACAAGCGAATCACCAACATAAGCACAAACAACGCCGCCAAGCCACCCAGCGCCCACCATATCCACACAGGAATGGAATCTGCCGAACAGCCTGTGCCGTTTTTCATAGCGGACATAATGCCCGCCCAATTATCCAGCTTAAAATCGGGACTCGTTGGGTCGTCACTGCCTGCGGGAATATCTTTGGTATACAGCCGCACGTCGATTTCCTGCGTGTATTTTAACGGCATTACGTCTTTCCCTTCGTTTTTCACAAATGTAAGATTAAACCGCCGCAAAGACGCCCCTTGATTTTGCATGGCATACTGCATAAAGTTGTAATAACTTTTGGGAATGCGGATAGCATTGCCGTTTTCTTCCGTAAAATCTTCCTGCGCCCATAAACGAGCATGATGAAATATAGACTTTCTTTCGTAGCGCACTTTGGTGAAAACGCTAACGAAAACGGGTTGATTATTATATTTTATATCCACAAAAGTCAACAGAGCCGTCGCATCGTGCGTTTTGTCCGACCACATGGCTGTTCCCGACCATTTACCCCAAGTGTCTTCATATTCTTCCGAAACTATTCCCGTAGACTGATTCGACAGCTTAATTTCCATAAAGTAGCCCGTCATTGTATCGGTAGAAAAGCACGTGCCGTTTTTCGTCGTATTCGGGTCGTCGGGGTTTTCATACGGATTCTTACTTGTGTCGGACGCTAACAGAGCCGCAGATTGCACCGAAGAAACACCGTTCGTTTTGTCGGTGGGTTTGACTTTGCGGTAGACGAAAAATCCGCCCACCGCACAAGTCGCGCCCAGAATAAAGGCGATAACCGCCGTAATTATTCTGCGAATCATATTATTGCCCTCGTTTTACGGCTACCGTTATAGACACTATCGAAGTAACACTCAAAGCACATAGCAAACCAACTACTGCCCAAAAAATCCATTCGTGCGTGCCGATATAATTCCCGACTTTCTCCATATCTGTGAGTTCGGTTACAAGAACTTCGGCGTTTTCGGTGATAATAGACTGTTTGCTAACGGGAACGCCTTGCAATGTGGAAACCGAATAAGAAAGCATATTTGCCGCTTCCATTGCCTTGACAAGTCGCGTGCCGTATTCAACCTGCAAAGTCGCATAAACTTCGCTATTTTCCGTCATAAACGTAACGGTAAAAACTTTGATTTCCCAACGTGCCACAAGCGTGACGTTTGAGGTAATAGCTTCACCGTTATACTTCATGCCCGCCAAAGTATACCACCCTACAAAATTGTACCCTGTGCGAGTGGGGGTAGGAGTGGGAGCCGCCGAATTCCAGTTCACCGTTGCAGGATTCACCGCCGTGCCGTTGTTTGAATCATATGTAACCGTATAGGTGTTGATTTCAAACTTCGGATACAATGTAGTATCCGCATAGATAGGCTCGCCGTTATACGGACGTGTAAGTTCTTCGTCGTAATACCAACCCACAAAGTGGTGCCCTTCTTTCACGGGGGCGTCAGGGAGTTGAACGGGAATCGGCTCAAAATTATATGTGAATGTAATATAATCGGGATATGTGCTTGAATGAATAGCAAAATAATCCGCATTGTAATGCGTAAAATTTATAGGGGTACCCGAGCGACTAACCGTAATATCTTTGAAAACGAACCCTTCAAACGAAAACGGCGCCGAACGAGGGACAAGAACATATAAATCTGTCGTATTATGATAATAATTCATAATACCTTCGCTTGTTTTTGTGTTATCTACATTATTTGTAAGCTTGATAAATGAAGTATGAGAAGCGGCAAGAACGTCATAACGAAAATTCTGACTTTTTAATTCGCTGTCGTTCAAAAATGTGAGTCCGTTTGTACTCATTTCCGCCCGCGCTTCCGTTTTCGGCATAAACGAAAGTGTTGCAATAAGTGCCAAAACCACCATAGCACAAAACGCAACGATAACGCCGCGTCTTTTAATTTGTTTTCCCATAGTAAAAGTTTTCATTTTTTGCCCCCTTTTGCGTTAAAGCACTTTGCACTGTCACGCGCTTGGTCGACCCGCCCTCTACGGTAAGCCTTTTGCGCCTTTGTGAGCTCTTTCAAATTGCCGTTGTCGTCATACTTGAATTTACCCTCGTTCGTCATGTGAGCGCCAACACGAAGCTCTTGCGCCGCTTTCGCCGTCTTGCCCGCAGGCGTTAAAAGCGTTTTTGTTACGCCGTCGGAATACACAATTTTCGTCCCGACATGCACACGTTCGCCGTCTTTGGTCTTGTTTACCGTGCTGTACACGGGAGAAGTTTTCACTATCTCCGCTCGCCGTTTCGTCTCTTGATACTTTGGCATATTCTTTCCTTTGCCCTTATCCCCGTTGGGCGCGAGGTTATTAAATGGTAGTCGGTTTATTTATAGACGACGCCGACCTAAACGTCTGAAAGTGATTGTGTATGCAAAGCGTCGGAGGCAACCCGAACGCCCGCAATGGTCCGTAACTTGTTTCGGCACAAGCTACGGGAAAGCCGTTTCGGAGACGCGAATCAAGTTTACCGTCGTTTTTCGCAAAGGGACGTTTTAACTATTTTTGCGTAAGCACATGCCGTGTTGACCGAAGAAGTAACCGTATTGCTTTTGACGCATTTACCGACGTTTCCCAAGACAATAGCGGGCGCGTCGTCTATTCCGCAAAAATACGCGCAACTTTCGCATGTGGCAGTGGGGTAGACGCTACTCTTCGGAATCATCGGAAACAGGCGTTTCTTCGTCGTAATACCGCGAAAGTTTGATATTCCATGCTTCCGAACAGTAAAAGGCAAGCACTGAATACTGCTCTTTTTTATCCGCACGGAACTCTATATCGCCCGCAAAAAATGGATTGTCTATAAAGCAACTGACCACCGTCATGTCTTTTTTGTTTTTCTTACTGTAAAAGGTAACGGGCGTAAGATAACCGTTTACCGTAAACGACCCGCTTTCGTTCAACAGCTTGCGGGCTTTATAGTCGAATATGCCTTTGTCCGACTTCCACTTCGGCGACAGTTCAACCTCGAAATCTTCGCCCTCAAAAGGGTTGATAAGGTCCGCCGCGATATATGCGCGCTTATCCTTACCGAATCCGCTTTCGTGCACCACTACGGTTGCCGTTATAGGCAATCTCGGTTGCGCGTTCTGTCCATCCTGTTGTTTTGCCACTTTTACCATGTTAAAAACTCCTTTGCCCTTGTCGGTGCCAACTTAAATTTTATTTGCTATCTGCCGCAGTCGGCAGGTGTAGCCGTTATATGATTTAGCTTTTCCGCCTTATTGCCAAAGTCGATTGTCGTATTCTTTTAACTCGGAAATTACGCACCCTATATCGTCGATAACGGATTCGTCGGTTACTGCGCGAACAAAATAGTCTACCGATTGCTTATATGTAAATCCATTTTGTTCACGTATCGCACTCAATAATTGCGCTATCTTTATTCCGTTCTCGCCCTCGAATTTTACCATATGTAACCGCCTTAATCGTCTATGTCTTCGATACAATCCGTAAACGAGTTATACCGTGTTCGCCGTTCGGGAGGGTCGCAACCGTATGCGTCGCAATATGCGGGACTCATATACACCAACGCGCCGCACACTTGACATACGCCGCTTGCGTCCGCTTCCGCACTGCAACTGTGCGCGTCGGGTTCGTCGTCGGGCGGCATAGTATTCGTTAAACTTTCATCATCTGCCGTCATAGCGTCGGCAATTCGTTCCAACTTCGCATCACTTTCCAGCATAGGACAATAGCCGTCATGTTCGTTATTGTTAGTGTCACAGACTTCACCTGTATCACCGTGCCAAAAACAATAACCGTCACAATAATAGTGACACCGCTTTTTTCTTTTTTTCATGTTTGTTGCCTCCACTTGTATTTTTTGTTAAATTATGGTATACTGATAAATAAACCTTTTAAGGAGTGTTCCACCTATGACGAAAATCTGTAAATACTGCAAAAAAGAATTTACTCCCATGAAACCCGGTCATGATTCTTGCCATGACTGTTGGATGAAACACGAATATGTGCCACCCAGAACTTGCAAAAACTGCGGACGACCTATTGGCGACCACCCGAGCAATCACCAATATTGCAGTGAATGCAATACTAAACTTTTTCACAGTTAGACAGGCGTTCTATTTCGTTTATAGTGCGTAGCATTTCTACTTCCGCCGAGTTATTCGGATACATTTGCGAATAGTAGCCGATAAGCTTTTCTATTTGCTTGTATGTTGCGGTATGATAAATAGCTTCGCTGAATATGTAATGAAACAAATGCTCGCGTTCAATCATCATGTCTACATGACAGAAAAAGCAATCATATTCGTTGTTTCTCATGCGTTTAATTACTTTCGTTTCTTTCTCTTGTTTACAATTCGGACAAAAATTCCCTTCGACGTCCTTTTGCAATAATTCTTCTACACTCGTTTTTTCCATGTTTCTGTTGCCTCCTAAATTATTCAATTTAAGGGATTTTCCCTTACATAGGATTATACAACGGATTTTCCCTTATGTCAAGACATTTTAAGGGATTTTGCGGTATTATTATGTCATGAAGTTTTATTTGATTATAAAAGAATTGCGTGAAACGCAAGAGTTGAGTCAAAAAGAATTAGCACTACGACTAAAAAAAACGCAAAGCACAATAAGCGATTGGGAAAAAAGAAGAAGCGAACCCAGCTTACAAGATATAGAGGATATAGCAAATTTTTTCGACGTCACCACAGATTTCCTTTTGGGTAGGGAAGACGACTTCGGCAACGTAACCATTTCATCTGGGAACGTCTCCGGCAATGGCAACACCGTGAACAGCCACAACGTGATCGGCTCCCGCACCGCAGCTCTCTCACCGTCCGACTCCGAACTTCTCCGCAAATATCACTCCGCCCCCGCAAACATACAAAAAGCCATTAAAGAGTTGCTGTCATAATTTGATAGCAACTTTTTTCTAAAAAAGTGTTGACTTTTGGTCAACAATGTAATATAATACAAGCAGGAGGGCAAAAATATATGCCAATGACACCACGAGAAATGGTAAGACTCTTAAAAAAATATGGCTTTGAAGAAGTCCGACAAAACGGTACGTCACATTTACAAATGAAAAATCCTATAACCGGCAAGCAAACCACAATTCCAATGCATAATAGAGATTTGGGAAAAGGATTAGAACAAGCAATACTTAAACAAGCAGGCATAGAAAAAGACCGTTAGTATATAATTACAACGGCAAACAAAACATAATAAGACTTTAACGGCAAAAAAGAAAATAAGTCGCAAAAAGCGCAAAGGAGAGTAAGACCGTGAAAGCAATAATTTATCCGGCTGTATTCCACAAAAACGAAAATAACGGTTACTGGGTAGAGTTTCCCGACTTGCCCGGTTGTTTAACCGAAGCCGATTCTTTGGAAGAAGCCTTTTTAATGGCAAGCGATGCTTTATTTGTTTACACAAAAGACAGCCCGCAAGGATTACCCAAAGCGAGCGATATAGCGTCTTTGCAAAGACAAAACGAAGATTTTGTTTCGTATGTAAAAGCAGAACCTTATGAAAGCGAAAACGCTATTGTGTATCGCATTGCGGAAGAAGTAGAAAACGGACTTCAAGAAAAGCACTTTAACAAAAATCAAGTAGCCCAAATATTAGGCGTTGACCGTTCCTATCTTACACACATTATAAACGGAAATAAAACGCCGTCGCCCGATATGGCAAAAAGAATCGGTTTGCTATTAGGTTTTGACTGGCATGTCTTCTATGCAGGAACAGTATAAAAAAAGCGCCCGTTTTGGCGCATAATCTTCGGGACCAAGAGGTCGTGGGTTCAAGTCCCGTCACCTCGACCACAGGATACACGCTTTTGTGCTTAAAACGCACGTGAGCGTGTATTTTTCGTATATCGGCTTGCCGTAATGGCCCTTTTATCGGTCATTTTTGGGTAAAAACCTCAATAAAAACCTTGTTTTAGGTCACGTTTTGGGGCAGGATTTGGGGCAATATGCACTTTAGTAGTTTAACTTTTGCCCTTCTTTTATTAGAAATTCGTCTGATAAATCCATATAAGCGTCGCCTAAAGCACCGTGAGAGTGTCCTACGAACTCATCACGCGCTACGTCGGCTACGCTACATTCGCAACACCGCGTATAAAAAGTTGTGCGTAAATCGTATAACTTCCTATCGGGGAACACGCTATGGAATTTCTCGCGTATGCGGTTCGGCACGTAGAATTTAAGCTCGGTAACATTTGCCACATAGGGCGCAAGCATAGGGGAGATTGGTATTTTTTTGTACTGTACCTTTCCGTTCTTGCGCTTACTATTGATAGAAATAATGAAGTCACCTTCGATTCGCGCACTTTGATACTCATTAGGACGCATCCCCGTATATAAGCCAACTGCGAACATGAGCTGGTATGGTGTGCCTTGCGTTTCCGACAGAAGGAGTGCTTCTTCGGTTTTGCTTAGCGCCGAGCCATGTTCGGTTTGGTGCTTTTTGTGGAACACGATGTCTATAGGGTTTACCGTGATAAGACCGTGCTTGATTGCCATACGGAATATGGTATTTAGCAGGCAATATACTTCGTCTGCGGTTTTGTGTTTACCTTCCGCGTCCAAGTCATCAACCAGATCTTGACACATAAGTGACGTAATCGATTTAATTCTTAAGTCGCCGAAAAAAGGCTTAACGTGGTTATTGTAACGGTTGAGCGTATTCTTGTACGTAGTTTCCGCAACTCTACGTATGTAGAATTTTTGGAAATAGTAATCTGCGAACGCGCCAAACACACTAGGTATACCGTTAGCTTTGTTCGGGCCTCTTTTTTCCGCTTCAAGCAGTTTGACAATGAATTTTTCTTTAGCTTCCTCTACTGACTTTGCTGACGCGGATACGTTATACCCGTTACGCCGATAGCGAATTTCGTAATTAAACGTGTTTTTGCCGCACGGACGCCTTCTAATATGGGTCGTGCAACCTTGAATTCTAAACTCTTGTCTGAAAGTTTTGGGCATTTTTAAAATCTCCTTTTCGGTAAACTTCAAAATCAGCCCGTTTTGCGATTGTTTGTCAATGTGCGTTCCGGTGAGCGCAGCAACTTTATCGAGTGACAGAGAATCGGCAGCAGCCTTTAACAATGTCCTCGCAAGTTCGTTTTGCCCTTCTGGAATTGTCCGGATTGTATTTATGATAGCATCAATTTCTTGCTGTGTCAATGTCTTTCAGTAGCTCCTTTCTAAACTTGATGAGCGCAGTATAAATGCTAAACTCGCAAGTTTTTTTCGACTTTGAAAAACTTTTCATCAGCTTTTTCATAGCAACTACTCCTTTTTTGTTTATTCGTCTTTCGACGGTATACCGTTGAGTGGGAAAAGACGCGCTGTCAAAGAAAAGAAAAAAGTATTGCGCTGTAATCTCGCTCAATAAAAATTTTAAGCAATACTTTTTTCCTTTGACGAATTAAGCTAATATACGGATATGGCAAAATCAGCGCAAGTCTTTTTCCACTACAACCCCACGGCGAAAGACGAATAATTTATTGCGTTCTCTTGTAGAGATAAAAGATTTTTGAAAATAACAGTGATAATGCTTGCCATTTATTAAAAGACGTGTTATACTTTTCTCGCATAACAAAACACTATGTTTCGTTATAATCGGAGTTAGGAAATGCGCATACTTAACGAAGAAACTAAAAATGCTGTATTAGAGTATAATATCGAATACCAAAAAAAACACGGCGTATCACCGAGCTTTCGTAACATTATGAACGCATTAAAACTCGGTTCGCTTGCTACCGTGCAGCGGTATGTAAAACAGTTAGAGCAAGAAGGTCAGCTTTCTCGCACGTCAATAGGGAATATAGCACCTATCCCTCAACTGCATAGCGGCGAAACTACACTTGTACCGCTTATAGGGCAAATAGCTTGCGGCGAACCGTGCTTTGAGATTGAAAACATAGAAGAAAGCTTTGAATTACCGCGTTCGGTATTCGGTAACGGTGAGTTGTTTATGCTTAGAGCGTTCGGCGACAGCATGATAGACGCCGGAATAAACAAAGATGATTTACTTGTAATACGCAAGCAAGAGAGCGCAAACGATGGAGATATTGTCGTTGCGCTTGTAAATGGAAACAATACATTAAAACGCTTGTATAGGCGAAACGGCAAGATTGTATTGCACCCTGAAAATAAAACGCTCGAAGATATCATCGTAGACAGTTGTAAGATACAAGGCGTGTTAGTGAGTTGTATCAAAAGATATTAACTACGGAATCCGTTGTTATATATGCTTACAAAAAAGGGATTACTTCCGCTACGGACTTCTCAACCGTACAATGGCAGTTTTTCAAATTCAGATTTTTGTAAGTGAGAGAAAAGAAGGAGAGTCCTATGTATGAAAACCCATATCCTAAACCGGTAAAGTGCTTTTGTGTAAATTGCAAGAACGAAATTACAGGTTTGCAAGATGAGAACGGCAAAATGCGAGTTTCTTGTTCGAGGTGCGGAACGGTAACTGTTTCGCAAGTAATGGGCAGGCGGCATATTCAGCTTGACGTGTACGCACCCAAAGGACAATATTTAATTCAGCAATAATACATTTTTATGTAAACTTACGGTAACGCGCTCGGTCGGTCTGAAATAGGGACAGGGTAAAACTGAGAGAGCGGACTGTATTAAAATCGGATGGTTTAACCGAACTTTTGCGAAAGCAATAACACGAGAGGCCGCCGATAAGCGATTAACCACTATTTATATAGGAATAGTGAAAAGTCGCTTATCGGTGGCTTTTTTGTTTTTCTTGAAAAAAATTAAAAAACTTTTTCAAACTCGAAAAAATCTTTCGACTTTGAATTTTACAATACGCCTACAAGTACGGCAAAGGAGGTATAAATCGGTGTCGGCAAATGAGCGTAGACGCGCTATTATCGAAGTGCTGTGTCAGCGCAGATACGATACAAGAGAAAATCTTGCATCGGAATTTGGCGTGACAAAGCGCACGATAGAGAATGACGTGCTTGCGCTTTCACTTGAATACCCGATTTATACCGTTCAAGGACATGGAGGCGGAATTTATGTAGAAAAAAATTATAAGCTGGATAGAAAGTATCTATCCGATGAACAAGCGGAACTTTTGGAAATGATTTCCGAAAGTCTTTCCGGTAAGCAAGCCGAAGTTATGCAATCTATACTTAAAACATTCAAATTGCAAAAGCATAACGAGTCAAAATGATAATCGAATAGATGCGAGAGGTGAATTGTGCAAGAAGTTAGGAATAATCAAGGAAAACTTATTTGTATGGCGGATAGCCGTACAAAAACAATCGAAATTGCTATCAAAGGATGCGTAACGAAGATACGCTTTTCGGACGATGGCAAAATAATAGTACAAAATTCAGATAGAAAATAAGTTAAAAAGGAAAATAATCCGCAGACCGCAAGACGGCAAGGAAAGCAAATCTCAAACGCTTTTCGTGCCGTCTTTTTGTTTGCGGAAAATACGGCTCTGCGGATTTACCAAAATTCAAGGAGTAAAATTATGAAACCGTATACTTATAAATTTGCGGACGGATCGAAAAGTACAGTCGAAGTGCCCGATGAGATTTACGATATTTTGATTGAAATGGATAAACAAGAAAAATACGGTAATCGCCGTGAAACGCGCAGACACATTTCTTTGGAGAGCCTAATGGAACAGGGGCTTGAACCGAGTATCATTGATGACTATTTTGCGGAAGCTCGCGTAATCAATATGAACAACGAGCGACTGCAAGAGGGTATTAAACAGCTATTGCCTACGCAGCAAGAATTGCTTTATAAGGTGTATGTAGACCAACTAACAGTGACCGAAATAGCCAAAAGCGAAGGTGTTGCCGTGTGCAGTGTAAGTAAAAGATTGGGGCGAATTCATAAAAAACTTGAAAGTTTTTTGTAAAGACCGCCAACTTTTGCCCGTTTTCGTGGCTATAAGTGTAGGGGTTATTAAGACACCTAAAAACAAAGGAGTGTGTATGAAAAAGATTTACAGACAAATTTACCGTGTGGAATGTAATCACGGCAGTAAGTATTTCAGTTCGCTTACGAAAGCAAATCGGCATTTTGATACTATGGTAGCTCGCGGATATGACACGGAATTGTGGGAAAGTACGTTTCGTGTAACCGTGCCGTCGCGTTTCCCGGTGTCGGCAAAACAAGTGTTGCTCAAATGTTCGTTTGATACGGTTGAGCGATACGTGTAAACTACTTTGAATGTTACGGCGCAAGAATAAGAGCGATTGCGTTTAGCGTGAAATTTCGTAAAGGTGGCCGCCTACGCTAAATAATCGGGGAAGTAATACATAAGACGCCGTTTCAGATATTTGCTGTGCTATCGGCTCTACGGGCAAAACAAAAATAGGAGATTTGAAAAATGGCAAATTACAATACGGAAAGACGTTGGACAACTCCTTCTAAGCGTGCCGCAAGCTACGTGGAAGAGCGTAAAAACAAAGTGCATATGCATGGGCAAAAAGAGGGTAAGCCCCTTACGGACTACGAGGCAGGATTGCGTTCGGGCTACTTGCAGTGCCAAAGCGACCACGCAGGTTTATTCCGTTATAAGCAGGCTATGGATGCAGGTCTTTCCAAAGCGGAAGCAAAGAAGTTCTCGAAAGAAAAGGGAACGAAGTTGCCTAAGGGTAAAAAATCCGCATAACTTCAAAACGAATATAAAGGAGAAAAAGAATTATGGCAAACAAAAACAATCTTAAGGTAGAAAGAGCGCCGTTCGAATATAACGGCAAGTCGTATTTCGATTATTTCATTTGCGGCAATATCCGCGGTACGGATGTAAAGATTAAGGTCGGTCCGCCCGATAAAAAGGATAAGGGTGGCTATACGGTTTTGGATATCGTGTTCGGCGGCGGGTCGGAAGCGGATTTCGTGGTAGAGCCTTTCGAGTTCAAGAACGCCGAGGGTAAGACCGTTTCGGGCGAGCGTTTCCTTGTTCGCACTGTGGATAAAGAAACGGGCGAAGTATACGAGTGCGCTATTAAGCCCGTAAATACCTCGGACAAAAATATGCTCGCTATGCTTATGCGATAAACGATAGGGCAGTGTCGTAGCTTGTTAGTTTTAATAAGTTACGACACTGTTTTACTAAAAACATAAGGAGTATAAAATGAGAAACCAAAATTCTTACATAAGAGCAAAAGCCGAATTGTAGTTTTCGCAATGCTTATGATGTTCGCGCTGCTTGCGCTAATGGCGAGCGTATTGGTTGGCGAGCATAAAAATGTCGCCTATGCGCAAACTGCCTCAGCAAGTTCTTTGCAAACTGCCTCATCTGAACAAGGCGATGTCTCGGGGATTGCTGCGCAATCAAGTAGTGCCGATCGCGAATATTTTAAGTCGGAAGAAGAATCGGTAACAATTGATTTGAAGTGCGGCAGTGAAAAGCTGGCGCATTTAACTTTCACCGGTATGGATAATTGTGCTTTTTCCGAAGGGCTTTCGCCAGTCGTATTGCACTTTTTTGATTTGTCTTGTGATGTGGGGCAATATGTAGATAGGCACTATACAAATTTCCGCCTTAGTAACTCGCTTAGCGACGGTAGTTATTCTTGCTATTTTAAGATAATAGGAACTGTGCTGCATTTTGAATCTGTGGAATATGGTTCTATGTATTCGACATACAATTTGCAAAATGAAATTGATAACAATAAGGTTGATATCATTTGCGATTTTGAGCCGCCCGTAGTTTCGTTGCCTGAAGAACCTACGAAAGAAGGGTATACCTTTGCGGGTTGGTACTACGGATTAAATGAGAATTGCAATCAAAACTGCACGGAATACAGGGGAGAGCCGATTTACGAAGATACCGACTTACACGCTCATTGGACTATAAATACATATACCGTTACTTTTGATACCGCTGGTGGCCCTGTTGTGCAAAGCGCAACTGTAGAGTGGAATAAAGGCGTTGCCATTACTACGCCTAAACGAGTGGGGTATAACTTTCTCGGTTGGTATCTTGCCGATGGAACGCAGTATACGAATCAGCCGATTAAAGCGGACACCAAACTTACGGCAAGGTGGGAAATCAAGACATTTACCGTTTCTTTTTACGTAGGTGATGAGAAGTATAAAGAACTGACAGTCGAGTACGGTACGACGCTTTCCGACGCGATGGATGCGGCGAATATTGTATCGTATCAAGCTATGAATATGGACGGCAAGCGTCTTAGTAAAGCCAGCTCGGTAATCACGGAAGATACTGAAGTGCTTGTGGAAAAACTGACGGGTTGGGAAAAGTACGGAGATTTCGTTGGTCGCAATCCGTGGTATACGTGGGTAATAGTCGGCTTGGGCGGCGTTCTTACAATCTTTGCGATTATAGGCATTGTCTTGATGGTAAAACGAGGGTAGGCTATGACAAACAAGCTAAGTGCAAAAAGTTTTTTAATTGCGCTTTTGGCTTTTTGCTTGTTCGTTTCGGTAGTGTATGGCGGGTGGCAGTCGCTACCCGCTTATGCCGAAGAAAGAGTTTATACGAACGTGCTCGCGGACTTGCAAAAAGACGAAATGTTTAATGTCATAAACTATCCGGAAATAGATGATCCTGCGAATGATCTATTCGGCGTTGTACAAGTAATTCAAATAGCGGAAAGCGCAAGCGGTGAATTGTATTTGTATACATATCAGCCGAGCAACAAAGCAAAACAACTTACCGCTACCGAAGTAAATATGTCGCTGTCTAAAACCGTTGATGGAACAAGCCTTTTTCCGCTCACGCTTTTGAACGCCAACGGCGTGTTTTGTAAATATCTTGTAGGGGGTATTATTGTTTCTAATGACGATACGCGCTATTACAATATATCTAGCATTTACCGCGATTGGGACAAAGATATAGATGGTGAAACGGGTAACGACAATACAAAAAATGCGGTGTCTTTTGAGGTGGGTAAAGTTTATAAAGTAGAAACGGAAGATGGTGACGCAAAATATTCTTGTGAGAAAATAGACGTTATAGAAATACTTAACCCGTTTGCGGGTTTCTTATCATACTATGACGGTTTGCATTGGGATTTTTTATTTAATGTGGCGCATTACACCGACGTGCATTATATAGCGTTCGATACGGATTTTCCCATAGATACCTTACAAGAGGCGGATATATCGTATTATACGCAATCTTATACTCGTAAAAGTATCGGCGGTAGGGTCGAGTGGTCGTATGGTGATAGGGTACAACAGCCGAAGGCAACTATTAAGGGGGAGCAAACGGGCGAAAATGCGGGCGACGGATTTTTGGGTGTAAAATATACGTGGAAACGTATTCAAAGTACCGAGGACTTCAAAAAGACAGTAGAGCTTACGTCGGAAGCACAAACGGAAATAGATAAGACAAAGTGGGTCTTGGTCTTTTTGGAAACGCCGTTTACTCAAAGCGAGGTGGCTACGATGGCAGGACACGAAAAGCGCCAAAACGGCACTAAGGTATCGGAAGTAACGATATTGCGGTTGCAATTTGTAACTGCCGGAAAACATTATAATCTTGGTACTGTATCTGACAAAATTACCGAAGGGGATAAACCGAGCGGCGGAGCACCGGCGTTAGGTTGGCTTGACTTGCTTTGTAAGTGGTTAGAGCAAGTAACGGGAGTGCCGGCGTGGGTATGGAAAATCGTAATTTGCTTATTGCCGCTTGTTATTGTTCTGCCTATATTGGCGGCGATTTTTCCTATTGTGGGACAAGTCTTGGCAATCGCGTTTAAGGGAATAGCGTTCGCATTTATTTGGCTGTTTAAGGGGCTATGGTGGCTTATAAGTTTGCCATTTAAGGGAATTGCTGCGCTTGTGCAAAAAATAAAGAATAAAGGGGGCGGCGGAGAATGATAACAATAATCTTTGCGCCGCCTCGAACCGGCAAGACTTGTTTTATGACGCACGTAGCGCACGAAACGGCGTTTGATCGCGAACGCAATAAGCGTATGCAACGTGAGATTTTTAATAAACAGCAGAATGGCTTTGACGCCATACAAACTATCCCCATACACTGCGTTTCGGCGAACTATGATATGACGTTCCATAAATACCGTTACAGTCCGCGAATGAGCCGTAGAATAAATCCGTATAGATTGGGATTTGCAAATCCGTTTGTAGAAACGCATTTTAATTTACCGTTTGAGACGATTTGCATTACCGAAGCCCAAAAATATCTCAATAGCCGTATGTCTAGGTATTTTCCGGATTGGCAGTCACGCTGGTATGAGCAACACGGACACAATGACTTGGATATTTGGCTGGATACGCAAAGACCGATGCTTATTGACGTAAACATACGCGAGCTATCGCAGTTTATAGAAATTCTACGGTTAGAGTTTTCGTATGACGGCTATGGCAGAGTGAACGGTTTGCGCTGGCATATTCGTAGGATAGAAAACAGCTCACTGTTTGACAAGTATATGCAAAGCGGCAAGCAAGATAAGTCCTGCTATGCCGAGGACGTGGTAACGGCGAATTATAATGTGTTCGACTGTTACGACAGCCAGTGTTGTAAACCGAAATTCTATGACGGGCATTTCGATCAAGACTTTGACTATTCCGTAGCTACTCCCACCGAGCAAACGCTGGAAGGGTACATACGGTACTTGGAAGAAAACGACGACGAACTGCCCGAAGGATTCTATCAGAAAAGAGGGAAAGTCGCATGATAAACTACAATAAAAATAAGCTTATAAACGAGTGCTTGAGTAAGTATTACGAAACTTTTGCGCGCACGCTGGATACCGCCGACTTCGTGCCGGCGGAATACAACGATAAGATTAACGCTTACATTTTCAAGAATATGAAGAAGGCGTTTAAGCGTGTGGATAAAGAAGATAAGCGTTTCCAAAAAGCGCTTCGTCAAAAAGCAAAAGCTAAAACTAAAAAAGGAGGTAAGTAAGCGTGGGATTTTTCAGTAGAAGGCAAAAGCGTTTGGCGCGAAAGTACACTGCCGGTGAACTCAAAAGCTGTTATCATTACAGTGAAAACGAGTTGAGAGAGGTAGCCGAGAACGGCGACAAAAAAGCACTCAAACGCGCAATGAAAGTACACGGTAATATCGAGTACGCTATGTTATTCAGATGCACGCCGGAGTATAGTAAACGGCGTAAATAATACGGTTATCCCTCGTAAAAATTCAGTATGTCTTACGGAGAAACAAAAGTCTATTTTGACGGTAGTCACTACATAGCGATACCGCATACCGAACGTAAGAATAAGAGTAGACCGAAACGGATCGAGGAGCAGATAATCGTTACGCAAGAACCAGAAGGCCCTGTCACCGAAAAGGTGGCAGAGCCTTTAATCCCTTGCATGAGCGACGAAACGAGCGCGATTGAGCAAGTGGGCGAGTCGCGTGAGCAAATGCCGTCAACGCCTATTATAAAGGTGCAAACAATGACGAGAAAAGAACTGTTTGACGAACTGTATAAGAAATATATAATGCTGAAAAAGCGCGAGAGAAAAGAGCGGATAATAGAAGAAATGATGCCGTACTTCGATACGGTGGAAGAAACCAAAACTTATGTGGATATAGGCTTTGATCGGAAACTGCGGAATTTGATTTGCCGCCGTGTGCGTATGGTGCGTAAAGCAAACTTAGCGCGCTTTAATTACTTTTGTACGTTTACTTATGAAGATAAATTGCATAGCGAAGATACGTTCAAAAAGAGTTTACAAACGTGCTTTCGTAACTTCTGCTACCGTAAGGCGTGGAAGTATATGGGGGTATGGGAACGCTCGCCGGAAAAGCAACGTTTGCATTTTCACGGCCTTTTTGCCATACCCGAAAACACTTTGCCGGATGAATTAACGCAAATACGTGACTATTCGACCAAAGGGAAGCGAATGCAAGTAAGCACGCAATGCGATTACTTTACTAAGCGTTTCGGGCGTAACGATTTCAAAGAATTAGACCCGCGGTTACTTGGCGAGTCGATTAAGTATTTGATGAAGTATATCGAAAAGACGGGCGAAAAGATTGTGTACAGCAAAGGACTGTACCAATACTTTATCTCGGACATTATGGATGAGGACGTAGTATGCGCGATAGGGCAAGAAGATAAAAAACTCTTGCTGTTCGATACTTTCAACTGCTGGGACGAAGGCGTATATATGGGGCGCGTAAGTCCCGAAGTAATAGCGCAAATGCGAAAGAGCAACTGACAGCGCAACGGCGTAAAAAAATACGGCGAGCACGATAAGCCTGCGCGTGCCGCCGTATTTTAGCCGTTGCGCGGTTGCGATTGAGCGTTTGGTGAGTTCGGTTGGTGGGTGCGTGGCGTGCGCTTGGTTGGGCGAGCGCAGCGAGCCCACTTGTATCAAGACAAGCGCACGCCACGCTCTCAAAGCGGTTAAAGTCAATGTAATTTTGCGTTATAAATATTGATTTAGAATAAACAGTTCGATTTGCTTATTTTGCTTTTTTGCATATTCTATCGTGTTGAATGTGCCGCCGGTTTTTATGCTTTCATTCCAAAAAGCGAAAATTACGTCGGAATTATTGACCATGTATTTATTGCGTTTTTGCATACAATCGGGAGTATAGGCATCAGATACATAAGTGACTTTATCGGCTTTTTGTAGTAACTCGGTATACTTAGCTTTATCTTCGGGGGACCAATTCTTTTCTTGTCCTTTGCAAGGAACGGCTATTTCTAATTGTATTTCGGGATAAACATTATCACGGAATTCAATAACGATTTCGGCAAAGTCAGTATCGACACCGAGTGCGCCACCGCAAATAAAATAGTTATAGCCGTGCTTATGTATAAACCATTTAATGTAACAAGCCATTGCTTCAAGATAGTCTTGATGGCTGTCACATTCTTTGTTGGCGTAGTCCCACGGGAAACTATTAGGACGATGACCGGTTACGCCGCATACTTTCTTTGCCATATCGATGCCTCCATAGGTATTATACACGAAAATTATCAAAAGTCCAACTATTCACCAATGAGTGAATATAAATATTTTGTAAAAGCCTATAATATAATCACTAATGAGTGATTATATGGAGACGACGAATGACGTTAAATGAGGCGCTTTCTATTAGAATTGACGAACTATTGGCGGAGAAGGGGATAACACAATATCGGTTAGCGATAAAGAGTGGATTATCGTCCGAAGCAATATCTAAAATTCGATTGCAGAAAAATAAAATGTGTGCAATTAATATTATTTACGAAATAGCGCAAGGTTTTGATATGACTTTAGAGGAATTTTTCAGTGGGTCATTGTTTAGCAAAGAAAACATAACCGATTAGACACGATAGTAAGGTCAAAATAAATAGAAAGTTCATGGAATAGTCGTTTTATTGCGGCTATTTTTTTATTATAGTATACTGATTTAACGAAGCAGCTTAAAGAATGGATTAAACACATTATAGGATAATCCTTCTATACTATTACTTAATAACAGAAAGGAAGAACTATGGGATTAAAATTAGATTTACATGGGTTTAGCAATAGAGAAATAAATATTATTTATAATATGGTGGATGACTATATAAAGCTAATGAAAGTGGATGTAAGCAATATGCAATTAACAATTGCCAATATACCTGCGCGCGTTTGTCCAATAACTTGCCCCAAGCGTTTGAATGTGTGGTTGCAAGTAGATTGTGCAATATACTTGTGTCATCAAACAAATTATTGGTGTCAAATGATTTATCAGCTTGCACATGAGCTCGGACATTTTTTTATGAAGTGCTATCCTGAAAAGAATAATTTTAAATGGATATCAGAATGTTTATGTGAAATGTGTTCTATAGTATTTCTTTACCGCTCTATGACATTTTTCAAGTATTTTGAGCCAAGTTATGTTAATTCAGCACAAGGCTATATAAACGATCATTTGCAAAAGTCGTTATCATATTCGGCATTGACTTGTTCCAAGTTGGTTGCAAACGCAATAGAAGCGTTAGAAAGTGATCCAACGGAAAATGGCACTGTTGGAAGACCGAGAAACTGCTATATAGCCGCTAAATTGTTTAATGCTGTTGGTTATGATGCGATGGGAATGTCGGCGATATGTTTGTTTGAGGATTTATCGCGGGCAGAAACCGTAAAAGAATTTTTTGATATGTGGTTAGAAAAATGTCGATCTGATGATGAGATGTATTTTGTTCAAACTATTAGGGAAACCGTTGGTATATAGAATTGTTTGATTATTTTACATAGTATGATGATGGAGTATTAGTATGAAAAAGATATTGAAGAATGCTATTCGCTGTAATAAATGTGGTGAAATTATTGAGTCTAAAAGCGAACATGATTATGTGACTTGTCAATGTGGCGCGTGTGCTGTTGACGGAGGGCATGATTATCTTCGCAGATGTGCACCGAGTCAAGATGCGTATACCGAATTATCCGAATTTATGGAAGAAAATAGCGGACACTCTTGACAAATTAAATTCTATATGATATAAATAAAGAGTAATCAATATTTTGGTGCATACCTTTATAGCGATTACACTATTCATCTCACTTATCCTTATGGATAACCGGAGAGGCAAGCGGAAATACATTGTGTAGCAATGTAACCGATAAAACACTAATATTCTGTAGTATTCGTGTATGCTCTTTCCTGAATAGGAGAGAGCATTTTTATTTGGAGGATAATATGGCAACAGCAAGCGAATTGTGGGAACGTGTCTTTGGTAAAGGAGTGCAAGATGCTACAGATTACACGGGACGTCCGATGAAGAAGGCAGCATATAATCAAAGCGGTTCAGCGTATGGCTGGGTTTTGGAATACATATTGCCGTTAGATAAAGGTGGCTTGAAAGAAACAAGCAATATGCACATTGTTAGCTACGAAGCCTGTGCACTGCGTGGCGGAAAGATTACCTATACAATAGATGGGAATCGCTTTCAGGTACAAAAAGACGGCCGCGGTGGACGCGCTATTTATAAAATAGGTGATAAGCGTATAAGCTTCTGGGAAAGGGAATTTGGTAATGTTGATGAGGCTGAAGACTTTACGGGGCGGACTATTCTTAAATGCGCCTATGGCCAAAATAATTCGCGGTACGGTTGGGATATAGACCATATTATGCCACTGTCAAAAGGCGGTAAAGATACTGATGAAAACAAGCAGATAGTTCACGTCGATACCAATGATGAAAAGCAAGATAAAATAACATTTGTTTCCGATAACGGCAAAACTTATCAGGTGCAAAAATCATCAAACAATTCTCCCGAATATTGGGCTAACGGATATGACTATTCGGACAAAAAATACTGTATGGTCGAAATTATAAATGATTAACAGGAGAAAATAAAATGAGGGTATTATCCACAAAATTGAAAATGGAAGAATGTTTTAACGAACAGGACTTTATTGATATAGTCATTAAGTGGTTAAAAAAGGCCGGTCCGTATAAATCTATTGGCGAGCAATTTGAGCTGACTGAGAAAAAATATGGACAGAAGCTTAATGCAGAGTATTGTGATTTGCAAACTCAAAAAATAATACGAGATAAAACGACTTACTATATGTTAAAACTCGGACAAGATTTCCATAATCAAAATTGGACAACGGAGATCATTTATGCTGAAACCGACAGCAAAATAGTATATTTTCATATGGATTGTTCCGGCGATGTTTCATTGTTTGATGAAACTCCTAAAATGAGGACGGAAGTTATACGCGACTTCATAAACAGCGGTAAGCTTGTACAATCGGCAATGAAGATAGGTGCGTACCCTATAGAATTAAACGATGATACCGTCAATATGGTTGCGGAATATATTGCAGGGAAAGTTGATAATGAAATCCCGATTGTATTTGCTTCACAATATTTCGATTCGTCTGCCTATCCGATTTCTTTGGAGCCGCTTGCGGAGATTTTATCTGGGACAGCTCATATCGTTTATTCCAACAATGAATTTACGCGTTTATTGAGAGATAAAACAAAAGGCAAAGCATATGTGCCGTTTAATGGTGGGGTGGCAATATATAGTAAAAATCAAAAAGCAAAACAGCTGCGGAAATTTGATGTGTACCACGGTGGAACACTTGATACGCAAGTTGTGCAAGAAGTTACACGCATAGTGAACGCGCAAGTGGATAAAACTGCGCCTTCTTGGGATGCTCTCGTAATAGCTGAACAATCGGAACTATTAGAAGTAGCTGAAGGGCTTGATGAAAGAGCCAAGCGTGATGCGTTGCGTATTGAAGAACTCGGTCAAGAAAATGTGCGCTTGAAAGCGAGAATAGAGTATCTTGAGGCTGCCCTTGCTGAGCGTAATTCAGAGCAAAGGCTTATAACTAAATCTGATATTCCTGAATTTTTTGATGGCGAACAAAACGATCTTATCGTTACTATTCTTAAAAAGGAATTGAAGAATTGCGGGGATAGCACGAAAACTCGAAAATATGAGTTGCTTTCTAATATTGTGGGACTTAATCCTTATATTGGCAACCAACAAAAAATGTTTGAACGAATTAAGGAAATATTCTCGGACGGAGAAACGATGACCGCTCCCGAACGTTCGGAGATTGAAAAAATGGGATTTGAAATATCGGGCGATGGGAAGCATTATAAATTGAAATTTATGGGAAGTGACAAATATTGTTATCTACTTTCCAAAACTCCTAGTGATACAAATCGCGGTGGCAAAAATACAGTAGCGAGAATTATTGACGGATTGTCGGTATACAAGTAAAGAACACATGACAAACTGCAAAACGAGTGATTAGAGTTACCATTAATATTATTTTATATTAGTGATTTTTTAAAGTTTTACTATATCACTGTGGTGATACAATGCTTAGGCTTTATGCTATTTAATATGGCGTAAAGCCTTTTGTTTTTAGTGTTTTTATAAGTTACCTCGAATACGATTTGGGGCAGAAAAAAAGTTACCTTTTTAAGGGTGTGTTTTTACAATTTTGGGGCAGCCGCAAGCTGTCGCAAAAAGGCATAAAATCGATTCTAGGTACCAAAGAACGGCTTAAAAGTATGGGGTAATAGTGCCATTTTGCTTCAAGTCCCGCTAACAGCTCCATCTTTGTTTGACAAAAATGTTGTCAAACCATATAAGCCGTGAAAACGTAATGTTTTCGCGGCTTATATACTATATATTGTGGTTTTGTAAGGGGATGGGAACAGAAAAGTATTTTTCTTTTTGCTGTTGCCATTTGTGTATTTTTGAAAAAAATAGGACTTGAACTGACGAATAAATTGAATATACTGGTTCTTTTATAATTTTGTCAGCAAATAAAAATTGCTCATTGACATATGGCTAATTATGAGTTATAATATATAAGCCACATATCATAAATAAACTGCAAAAAGGGACATACTACGCCTGTAGTGTGCGCTCTCAATTCCCTTTTTGCGGAATCGTGATATGTGGCAATATCCGAGAGGCGCATTTATGGGAATGTCACTCTCGAGAGGGGGTGGCATTTTTTGTTATAAGCAGTTTGTAAAGAAGTGCTGCTATTAAAAAATCTAAAATTTTTTCTTAAAATTTTTTGAAATGTAATAGTATGATCGTTGATAAATTCTTATTTTTCGTTTATGTGAATTGCTCGGTATCCACGTCCAACGTGAATTTCGGGTCGGAATAATCGCGATACAGTGCAAAGCTGAACGCACGGCTGTTTTTGCGGTATTCCGCAGGAGTTGTATTTTGTATCTTTTTGAAAGCGGCGAGGAATATGCGCTTATCGGTGTAGCCTACTTTTTTGCCAATTTCGGAAACGGACATATCGGAATTTTTAAGCAGTTCGGCGGCGGCGCCGATACGCTGTTTTGTGAGCGCGGAGAGGATCGTTTCTCCGTACGATTGTTTGAAAATACGTTGTAAGTACGATGGCGTTACGCCCACGAAATCGGCAATTTGCGAAATTGTCGTTTTTTTGCCGTAATTTTCGGCTATATACAAAAGCGTATGCGATATATAGCGGTTTGATTTTACGTTTTCTATCAACAAGCGGTTGCATCGGCATATTTTTACAAATAAATCGAGCAAAGCTATTTCGTATTCGCTGTGGAAATATTCGTTGGGAATGTTGTGTTCATGCTGATAGGAGAGCAGAATAAGTCTTTCAAGCGCCGCGTGTACGTTTTGCGTATCGTCGAATAACAGCGATTGTTGCGAGGTTTGAAAAAGTTTTTCCGTAAAAGCGAACCTATCGGCATAATCGCCCGAGAGCAGCCATTTTATGAAAGGAATTTGCGGGTTGGCGTGTCCGAGTTCCAATATGTTTATTTCGGTATGCGATTTTATGGAATAGCGATGTTTGTATTGCGGCAATATGAGTAAGAACTGATTGGATTTGAGTACGCATTCGGTTTGCAGTTTTTCGTCTTCGAAAATCACGGACATTGTACCGCGAATTATGTACAGTAGTTCTATTGTGTGGTGCCGATGCGCATTCATTTCAAAATTCTCATATTGCAAATGCAGTTGCGTATACGGTAAAATCTTGTTTATAAGCGGTTCCATAATTTAATTATAGCGTAGTTTTGCGATTTGTCAATAGTTTGTACACTATTTTTCAAATTTGTGCGCAAAATAATGTACAAATGTCGGGGGGGGGTACTTGAAATTATTTTTTTATATGGTATAATTGTAGCGTAATAAAATCATAAACAAAGTTCGATACGCAAAAATTAAAAGGAGGAGAATGGATGGATAACGTTTGTAAAGAGAGAAAAAGAATATCGCCGCGCACGAAAAGACTGATTAAAAAGCATGTGTTTGTATACTCGATGCTTTTGGTGGCGATTTTGCATTTTTGCGTGTTCTATATTTACGTAAATATAGACTCGTTTTTGATTGCCTTTCAAGACCAACACACGGGGGCTTGGGGATTCGGTAATTTCCGTTTGTTTTTCGACGATATCTTGCTCGGCGCACAGTCGGAAGTGCTGATAAGTTTGAAAAACACAATGATTTACTTCGTTGTGCTGCTTGCTACCAACCTATTCAGTTTTTTGCTTTCGTATTTCATATACAAAAAGATAATGCTTTGGAAGTTTTTCCGCTTCGTGTTCGTAATTCCCATGATAGTTTCCGGCGTAGTGCTCGTGGCGGTGTACAGCAATATGCTCACGGCGGGCGGACCTATCGACGTGATTTGGCGCAAGCTAATGGGGGACGACGCACCGTCGCTTATCTATTCCGCGCCGTATGCCACGTGGAGCATCGTTTTGTTCGTGATATGGACGGGACTGGGCATGAACATCATTTTGTTTTCGGGAGCGATGAACCGCATTCCCGAGTCGGTTATAGAATACGGCAAAATAGACGGCATAAAACCCATGCGCGAAATGTTTCAAATCGTGTTGCCGCTCATTGCGCCCACGTTCGGCACGATTATGCTTTTATCGTGCATAAACGTGTTCGGAGCGAGCGGACCTATACTGCTCTTTACCAACGGCATGCACGAAACGAGCACGATAGCGTTTTGGATGTACGAAAAAGTAATAGTGCGGCAACAGTTCGGATACGCCGCCGCTTTCGGACTTATTCTTACGGTTTGCTCGTTGCCCATTTTCTTTTTGATGCGTTGGCTGTTGAAAAAACTGCCCGACGATATAGATTACTGAGAGGAGGGCGCGAACATGGAAAAGACAATAAAAGCAAAAAGGTCGATAAAAAGATATTTCATTCAGCAACTCACCGTAGGCAACGTGGTTGCGTTTGTAGTATTCGCGCTGTTTGCGTTTAGCATGGTGTATGCAATCGCGTGGGCGTTTATGGCGTCGCTCAAAGACCATATAGAATATACGATAAACAAAAACAACTTTTTCCCCGAAAACTGGCGTTTCGGAAATTATTTGGAAGCGTTCAAACTGCTCAACGTGCGCGGCAATAACGTGTTTAACATGCTGTTCAACTCAATTTGGCTCATGCTCGGGCAGTCGCTTATATCCATGGCGGTGTGTTGCACCACGGCGTACATCATGAGCAAGTACGATTTCGTGGGCAAAAAAGTAATCAACTTTGTAATTATTGCCTCCATGATGATACCGCTTTACGGCTCTATGGCGTCCACAATGCGGCTCTACATGAAAACGGGCATGTACAATTCGCCGCTCATCTTGATTGCCTCCGCCTCGGGCGTGGGTTCTATGTTCCTTATACTGCGCTCGTATTTCAACGGCGTGAGCTGGCAGTATGCCGAAGCCGCAAAGATAGACGGCGCGAACGATTTTACCATTTACGTGCGCATAATGCTTCCTATTGCAATGCCCGCAATAGGTTCTATAATGCTCGTTATGCTCATAAACGCTTGGAACGACTATACAACGGCTATATACTACTTGCCCGACTATCCCACGATAGCCTCGGGATTGTATTTGTACAAAACCATTGCGGGATTTAACGTGAATATGCCCGTGTATTTCGCCGGCGTGCTTATGGCGGCAGTGCCTACGTTTATACTCTTTATTGTCTTTCAAAAGCAGATAATGAGCAGTATCACTACGGGCGGCTTAAAAGGTTAAAACAATTTTTCCAAAATAAAATCCTAAAGGAGAAAAAAGTTATGAAAATGAAAAAGTTGATTTCCGTGTTGCTCGGAGCACTCATGTGCTTGAGCACGGCGACGTTTGCGGGCTGTTCCGTAACCGACCCCGACAACCCGTACGACGGAGCAAACAAAGCCGACACCGAGAATACTTTGGATATTCTTACCCTCAACAAAGGCTACGGCGTAAATTGGCTTTACGCGCTTGCCGACGCTTTCACGGCGAAACAAAGAGAAACAAATCCGAATTTCGAGATTACGATACGCACCGAAACGGAGGACGCGACCATAACCGCCACGCTCGAGAACGGACTCTCTTATTGCAAATACGATTTGTTCTTTACGGGTACGGACGTGCTGCCGTTCATTAAAAGCTCCATGGCGTCGCCCTCCACCGCGCTTTTGGCTGAACTTTCCGACGTGTACAACAACGTGCCCGACGGCGACAGAGCGGTGAAAGAATTGATGGACGAGTCGCTGTTGGTTGCCTTCGAGAAAGAAAAGGAAAATGGCGACAAGGCGTACTACACCATACCTTGGATAAACAGCACGAGCAGTCTGCTCGTGAACGACGACGTAATGATTAAGGCGTTCGGTGCGGACTGGCAAAAAACGTATCCCGTGCGTACCACCGACGAACTCGTAACCGTTGCCGAGGCTCTCAAAGCAAAGGGCATATCGGCGTTTATCCATGCGGCGGAAACTCATTACTACAACGCCATGTACGAGCCTTGGTGGGCGCAGTACGAAGGGCTTGACGCGGTTGCGGATTTCTATTCGGGCAAATATACCAACGCAAGCGGCGACTCTGCCATAGGACCGGAAATTTTCCTGCAAGAGGGTAGACTCAAAGCAGTGGAAGCTCTCGAAGAGGTTCTCACGGGTCACTTTTACTCGGCGAGCAACAACATAGGCTGGAACGAAACGCAAACGCGTTTCATGCTCGGCGATGCAGCGTTCTTTCCTAACGGAGATTGGCACAACTACGAAATGGCGGAAGCGTTCCCGAGCAGCAACGTGCGCATGCTCAGAATGCCCGTGCTCTCGTCGCTCGGCGAAAAATTGCAAATTACCGAAGCGCAGCTTTGCGCCGCAATCGACTATGTAGACGGCACTAGCACTCAAAAGCCCGCTATATCCGACGAAGCGATTGAGAAGATACGCGAAGCGCGTAATATCACGTTCTCGTACTCCAACTATAATACGGCGTTTGCGGCTTCTTACGGCAAAGGTCTTAATCACGCGAAAGAATTTTTGAAATTCATGACGAGCATAGAAGGGCAAAGAGTGTTCGCAAAATCTATGCAAGGTTCTACGCTCCCGTACGGATACGACGTTTCTTCCGACCCCGAGATTTGGAACGGATACAATGCTTGGGCAAAATCTTGCTACGGCGTTGCCAAGAGCGCGAAATACTATTTCCGCCGCAACGACTTGCCGCTCGGCGGCGCGGGACTCGTGCCGTACCGCATGAGCAACGACGCTCCGCTCGAAGTGCTTTTAACGCGCAGCAACAACCGCAAGACCGCGCAAGAGATTGCCGACGCGGACTACGCATATTACAGTAATTCCACTGCATGGACGAGTTTGTTGCGCCAAGCCGGAATTATACGATAAAAGAGGAGGAAAATATGAAAAGAGTAGCAAAAGTTTTTCTTGCCGTGCTTATGGCGGCAACCATGCTGACGGCTGCGGCGTGCTCGGATAAAACGCCTGCCGGCGGTATGGGCGGCGGAGACGAACTGCCCAACGCGCAAACCGCGGTAACGGTGCGCGGCGCACTCAATACCGTAAAAGTATTGCAAGACGAGGATATAAATTCGCTACGCGACGCCGCTCTTTCGTTCGAGGCGGCGAAAGGCGAAACCGAGGGCGCACAACTTGTGCTTAGGGCGGAAGCGGACACGGCTTACGACGTAACCGTGGGTGCGCTCACGTCGGCGGCGGGCAATACAATCCCCGCCACGGCAATCACGGCGTACGCCCTCAAATATATGAATATTTCGAGCGGCTTTACCGGCTTTGCCGCAGGCGCGTATCCCGACGCCATGATACCGCTCGAGTACATTAAAAACGCCAAAGAAAACGTGCTATATAAAGGCAAAAATCAAGGGCTTTGGTTCGACCTTAAAGTTCCCGAAAACGCGGCGGCGGGCGTGTACGGCGGCGAGGTGCAAATTACGGCGGGCGGCAAAACTATAGCCGTGCCCGTTAAACTCGAGGTGTATGATTTTGTTATGCCCGAAGTTCCCGCTGCGACTACCACGTATTTGATTTGGCGGGATTGGCTGATAGACGGCGAACTGGACAATTCCATAGAAAAATACGAAGATTATTACGACCTGTTGCTCGAATACAACTCAACCGCATACTATTTCCCTGCGGAAATCGGCGACTACGACGGCTTTGTGACCGCTCTGCGCAAGTATTACGGCAAAGTGGCGCAATACGGTATCCCGTATGTGGATAAAAAAATAAACGGCGTAAAGACGATTGATTTCGACGTGTTCAAGAACTATCTCAAAGCGATAGCGAAAGCAAGCACGGAGGACGAGATCAACTATTTCGATAAAGCGTATTACTATTTCGACCAAGTTTACGACGAGGTGAACGACGCCAAATTTCCTCAAACGGAAAAGGTGATTAAGGAAACGAACGAGGCGGAACAGGCGGTTATAAGCGAGTTGAACCTTACGGGCGAAATTGCGAACTCCGTAAAAGATATCCGCCACGTTATACCCGTAATCACGGGTTGGCAAGATAAGTTCGAGCCGTATAAAAACGATATTAAACTTTGCCCCATATTCAACAACTTTTCGTCTACCGAAAACTTGGATATGTACGCCGATTTGCAAAAGGAGGGGTATGACTTTACCTCGTACGGCTCGGCGAATTTCTGGCCGTATGCCGCAAATCTTATAGACGACTACATGATTACTTCGCGCGATTTGTTTTGGTCGCGGTTCGATTACGGCATAGAGGGCGATTTGTATTGGAACGTGAACGCATACTGCAATTTCGGAACGGCGTTGCCCGTGGGATACGGCAGAGTGCCCGACCACTATACCTCGCCTTCGCGCGACGGCATAACGGCGGGCGACGGATACTGGCTGTATCCGGGTAGGGCTTACGGCTCGGAAAAGCCGTTCCCGAGTTTGCGCCTTACCGCACGCCGCGACGGCATAGACGACTTTACGTATTTGTCCGTGCTTGAACAAGAGTATGAAAAACTTGCCGACAAGTACGGCGTGAGCGGCGAGAATATCCGCACGGCAATCGCCGAAATGAACAAACAAATTTATGCTACGGGCATAAGCAAATTGAATTTCGAGGGATTGCAAGCCGCTCGCAGAACGGTTGCCCGCCTTATAGAAATGGCGCAGTCACCGGGCGGCGTGCTTTTGGCAGACTTTTCGTATGACGAAAACGGCGTTAATTTTGCCGTTTGCGCCGCAAACTCGGCGGAATTGAAAATAAACGGCGAAACCGCGGAAACGAGCGCAACCGCTACAGGCGACGGCAAAACCGTAACCAAAGCAAACGCCGATTATCCCGACGGCGGCAAAATAACTATTGCGGCAAGCGGAAAGAGCGCGGAGCTTATAGTTGGCAAGGCGTATAGTAAAGCGATAGATTTATCGAACGAGGAAAACGCGAGCAAGTTTGCCGTGAACACTGCGAACGGCAGTTCGGTTGCATACGGCGACGGAACGCAGGCGGCGCACGGCGCAACCGTGAAAGCGGTGCTTGCGGGCAAGCAGTTCGATAACGAAATCCAAACCAAAGGTTACCGTCCTTACGTTCGTTTCGGCGTAGACGGACTTGACGGGCTGGAAGATTTGTCGTTTTGGGTATACAACGACTCGAACGACGACCTCAAAATAAACGTGATTGCGCGTAACGACTCGGGAGTTCAGTACACCGTAGACTCCGTTACGCTTCCCGCAAACGGTTGGCGCAAAATATCCGTATCCAACTTTACGTATATTTCGCGGTTTTCTTCCGAACTTAGAAAGATAGAAACCGTGGGCATAGACTGCGCCAACGCGCCGGGCACGAAGAACACGCTTTATATTAGCTCGGTAAGCGTAAAGGCGAAATAGGAGGAGAGAAAAGATGAGAAAGAAATGGGGTATCGCGGGGCTTATGCTTGCGCTCGTTTTGGCGGTGTGCGGTTTTGCGGCTTGCAACGATACCGATAAAACCTCGCAAGAAAAACCGAATTTGCCGCAGAGCGTTTTGCTGAGCGGGTTTGAAAGCGAAAAAGAACTGCTTACCATGATATTTTCCAATTTGCATGCCAAAGTGGAAGTATCGGACGAACACGTTACCGACGGCGAGCATAGCGCCAAAATGACGATTTACGGCAAATTGAGCAACGATAAAACGTATTATAAGGATAACGACTTTTACATCGTGCCGGGCAACGCGTTTTTATCTAAAATGGACTATTCCGACGTTGTGGGATATTCAATTGACATATTCAACGCGAGCAACAAACCGCTGAATTTCGTGTTCGGCTACAATCATCTTTTGATGAGCGCGGACACCTACACCATAGGGCGGCGCGTGTTGCAGCCCGGCGAAAATCACCTTACGTTCGAGATAGACAACAACGTGGTGAAAACTTTTACCGACGTGACGGCAATCAAAGATTTCGCGTTTTACGTTGAAGGGCGGGATATAGACGACGAGCCGACGGTGCTGTATTTGGACAATTTCCGCGCCGAGGTGTTGCCGCACGAGTCGAAAGGCGGCGTGGCGAACGAAAAAATCGACTTTTCCGTGCCCGAAGACTCGAGCAAGTTTGCAATGTTCGGCGGTTTTACGAGTTTGACTACCGCGCCCGTATTCGAGCGTAACTCCGATTTGCGGTACGTGCTCACCGGCAAAAACTCCATGAAGGTTACTTTCAACGCCAAAAAGGGCGGCGAAGGCGTGGACTGCCCCGGGTTCAGAACTTGTGACGATATGTTCAAAATACCCGATACCTACGACCTTACCAAAACGTATCTGCATTTCGATATGTATAACGACACCGACGAAGAAATAACGGTGCGCGTAGCTTTGTTTTCGCACATAGCCACCGATTATTTTGCTTCCACCGTTGCGATACAGCCCCGTTCTTGGGCGGCGAGCGGCAATAGGATATTGCTCGGCGCCGTAGACGACGCGTTTGTGGGCAACGGGCTCGGCAACCTTATGAGCGTTGCGTTCGAGGTAATAGGCTTGAAAACGGCGGGCAGCGCGATTTATCTCGATAATCTTACGCTTACCGACGAGTTCGGTAATCCCGCCGTTCCCGTGCCCATGCTTGCCGCTCCCGCGCTGTCGGCAGACGGAAAAACGGTAAGCTGGAATGCGATAGAAAACGCGAGCGGATACAGCGTGCAAGTGGGTAACGGAGAGTGGAGCGCACCGCAAACCGAAACGAGTTACACGCTTACGGAAACGGTTGCCGGCAATTACACGGTGCGCGTAAAAGCGCTGGGAGACGGAATAAATTACCGCGACGGTGCCGAAGAGCTTGTTACGGTGCTCGTAACCGAAAAATTGTCTGCGCCTACGCTTACAACAGGACGCAATACCGTAAGTTGGAGCCAAGTAGATAACGCTTCGGGATATAAGATTAAAGTGGACGACGGCGAGTGGAGCGACGAGATTACCGAGCTTACTTATAAACTCGAAGGCGTTTCGGCAGGCGCGCATACCGTTGCGGTAATAGCCGTAAGCGATTCCGAACTCTATACGCAAAGCGACGAAGCAAGCATATCCGTAACTATGGTAGCGCAACTTGCTACGCCCGAACTTTCGCTTGACGATAAAACCGTATCGTGGGAAGCTGTGAGCGGCGCAAGCGGTTATTCGGTGCAGGTAAACAACGGCACGGCTACACAACAAACCGAAACAAGCTATACACTGACCGAGACCGCGGCGGGCGAATATATTGTAAAAGTTACGGCAATCAGTTTCGATGACAATGTGGAAGATTCTTTTGAAGCGCAAGTAAAAATCACCGTTACCGCCTGTCTTGCCACGCCTATGCTTTCGGTAAACGGCGCAACGGTAAGTTGGAACGAGGTAACGAACGCCGACGGTTATACGATAAAAGTGGATAACGGCGCATGGAGCGACGCGCAAACGGAGCTTACCTACACGCTCGACGCCGACCCCGCAACGTACACCGTATACGTAAAAGCGGTTGCGGACGAAGAATGGCATTTAGACAGCGAAGTTGCGCAAATAAGCGTTGCCGTACCCGATATTTCTGCACCTGTATTCGGAACGTATTCCGAGTTGAATAAGGTTAATAATGGCGTCGAGATTACGCTCGGAGAAAAGAGCATACAGGGCTATCTTACTGCAAGCGATTTTACTGGATACAATCTCACGTATCGTGTGATTAAGTACGGCGCTCGCGGCGCGGAAGAACTTGGCGCAAACGCGACGAGCTTCACCGTGCAAGGCGGCGAGTATTACGAAGTATTCGTAACCGCAATCGATACGAGCGCGGCGCAAAACACTTCGCGCGCCTACTTGGTGTTCGCGGCGGCGGATATCGCCGACAGGCTGGATACCTTGAAGGATGGTTCGCTCGATACGGCGAATAATGTGAGCGACTACATTATCGCCGGACAAAAAGTACTGTCGCTTTGCTATACAACCGATGATAGCATAAAATACGAACAAGACGCATTCGGGAACAAAGCGATAAAAATGAAATCGCTTATCGAACCTAATGCGACTTCCCAAAATAGCAGATTCCAAATTATATTTGCGTACGACAATACGACCAAACCGAATATAAACGTACGATTTGTCGTTCGTTTGGAAACGTCTCTTAAAAATTTGAGCGGCGATTTGTTTACAATCGAGGGTGTGACGATTACGGCGAACGATATCGGCAAAAATTTTGTCGTAAGCAAAAAATTGGATGCTTGGGATCCTATTGTGGGCAACATTGCTTACCCGTTAAACGTGACGCATAGCGCGATTCAAAATAAAGACGTTTGGGTAGTGTTCGACAATATCGAAATATTCGCAACGCCCGCCGCGCCTACCGTTACGGCGCAGAGCGAAACGGTAAAAAAAGACAGCGGCGAAACTCTTACGTTTACAGCCGCCGCGCTCGGCGTAAGCGGCGCGGACGCGTTCTGCAACGAACTTGCTTCGTTCAAAGTAACAGCGGTTACGTTCAATGACGAAGTGAATTCAGCCTACGTAGACGGTTACGCGCTTACAAACGCGCCCGACGGAACATATAAAGTAACCTTTACCGCTACCGACCGTTACGGATTGACGACGGCAAAAACAATAGCCGTGATAGTAGGCGAATTGCCGCCCGACATAACGGTGACGAATATAGACAACTATGTTTCGGCAGGCACGGCAATTGCACTTGGAAATAGCGGCATAACGGATTATGTTACCGTTACCGCTCGCGGCGGCGGAACCGCTTCGGTTAGCTATCGCGTGGTGAAAAACGGCGCGGAGGAAATGAGCGTAGGCGGAAGCCTTACGGTAGAAGCGGGCGCATACTACGAAGTGTATATAACCGCAACCGAAGGCACAGCTTCGTCGAGAAGCTACATTTTGTTCGCCGATTCGTCGCTTGGTGGCGTACTGAAAACGATGAACGGAAACGTGGAAAAGCAAGACACATTTTTGCATTTTAACGGCAGTATCGCTTTCGGTATTTATAACGGCGATATTTCGGGTGAAGTCGCAGCGAACGGCAATACGGAAATTTGTTTGAGCAACGTAAAGAAAGGATTGCAACTTTTGTTCCCGAATTCCGGAGAGCAATCTGTCAGCATTTCATATACTTTGCGCATAGAGGGAACGTTTACTCAATCGGGCGATTTGCTGAAAATAGGGAACACAACCGTAACGGCAGAAGATGTAGGCAAAAACATTGCCATTCAATACACATCGGTCGCGTGGTTCCCGCCGGAAGCGTCGGGCGTTGCCGGATACTATTTTACATTAGATAGCGATATCGTTCAAGATCTGTTTTTAAGCGATCCGAACGCCAAAATCTATATCGATAATATAATCATTCGCGCGGCGTAAAACATTATTGAAAATAGGGAGAAGAGATATGAAAGCAAAGAAAAGCAAAAAAGCGGCGACAATCGCGCTTGCGTTCGTTATGGTGTTTGCGCTTGCCGCTTGCGGCGATAAGTCGCCCAAGCCTATTGAACTGACGGCGGAAGTAAATGAGCCTTTTGCATTGACCGAATTGGCGGAGGGCGCGAACTGGCGTGAATTTACGGTAAAAAAAGGCGATACGGCATTGCCGATTTCGAGCGGCACGGTGCTTTTCCCCGACGCAGGCGAATACACCGTAAAGCGCGGCAACAGCGTTTGGAAGGTTACCGCAGCGGATACCACCGCGCCGATTATACACATTATAGGTAACTATATGCGCGTGCAGGAAGACAGCGAGTTGGTGCAACCGCGCGTGGTAGTAATCGATAACGCCGACGGCAATATTGCCGACTACGAACTTACGGTAACGCACGATGACGCGCAGATTCCCGTGACAAACGGAAAATTCACCGTGCCTACGGCGGGCGAATATACGCTTACGGTGCAAGCACAGGATAAAGCGGGCAATCGAGGTTCGGCTACTCAAAACTTTACCATAGAGCCGCGCGTGGAGCGGGTGGTAAAAGCGGGCGAAACGGTTACGCTCACGCCCGAACGGGCAAAATTCGTGTTGCCCGACGGCGCGAATCCCGACGATTACGACTATGCGTACGAAGTGCGCGTAAACGGCGCCGATACGTCGAGCAGTGAGCCGCAGTTTGTTTTGAATGAAAACGACTACGCGATAGCGAATATCACCGCCACTGCCAAAACGGACGCAAGCAAAACGTATACCGCGCACCTTACGTATATAGAAGAGCACGCGCACATGCTCACGTTCACGGGTTGGAGCACTGCCGACGTGTTTGGCGGCAAAGCGGATTTGTGGTTCAATCCGTACAATCAAACCGAGCGTTCCGTGTGCAGTAACGATACGGGTGTTTCGAGCTATCAGGCGGCGCTAAAAGATTGGGAGAGTCATACGCCCAAACCGGGAGAGGAAAAAGACAAATACCCCTGTTTGTGTTGGCGAATCGATGCAATCGACGGCACCCCGAACTTTTCGGGCAGTAAGTTCGATGTTTCTTACGACGTGGAGGTAGAGGGCGAGTTCGCCGAAGGGAAAAGCTTTACTACCGTTTATTATACGGGCGAGGACGCAAAAACCGAGAATATGCCGAGCGTAACCGTAAGCGGCGAGGCGGGCGGCAAATTTGCGGCGCGCAAGCACGTGGAAGCGCAAAAATTAACCGCGCCCGATCGGGGCGATAACGTGGCTAGTTTGTTTCAAAGATTCGTATTCACAAAGGAAGATGTGAAAGCGAATACGGTTGTGTTCCGTATCGATAATTTCCGCATTATTCCCAAAGAGAAGCCGGAGATATTTGTCGAAAACGAAGAAATTGCCATGCAGGCGGGCGAAAAGGTCACGCTTTCCGCCGAGTCGCTTGGCGTTTCGGCAAGGGACTTCTTCGGCGGCGAAATGAAAACGCTTGCGGTAACCAAAGTATTGCAAGGTAAAGACAAAACGGCGACCGATTATGTCGACGGCGACGAGATTACGTTTGCGGCAAAAGATATGTTGTATGTAACTCTTACGGCTACCGATTATTACGGTAACTCGCAGGAAAAAGAAATTTTGCTTTATGACGAGGAAAATATACCGCCTACGATAACAAAGGTATCGGGCAAGACCGACAACGCGGTGGCGGCGGGCACCAAGATAACGCTCGGCAATGCGGGCATATCCAAGTACGTTAACGTTACCGATGATTCGGGGCAATTTACCCTTACGTACGATAAGGTGCTTTGTAACGGCGAAGCGCAAACCGCGGCGGGTGAGAGTGCGCTTACCGAATTCACGGTACAAAGCAAAGACGTGTGGGAAGTGTTTATGACCGCTACCGACAAAGACGGCAACGAAAGCAAAGCATATATTCAGCTGATAGAATCGAGTATTGCGGCGAACTTTGCGAGTTTCAACGACGGCGCGTTTACCTATGCGGGCGGTGAGGTATCCAACGAAGCGGGGCAAGTGTATTTCTCGCTGTACAGTGCGAGCGACTGGGAGATACACAAAGACGAATACGGCAAAAAGACGCTTAGAGTGCGTTATGCGAGCACGTATCAGTTTATACTCAAAGATTACAATTACAATGGGCAGCCGGATGTGCCGGAAAATACGCAAAGAGACATTCGATATTCCGTCGGTGTTGCGGGTACGTGCGATAGTCTGCAAGATTCCGATATATTGCTTTCGCTTGGCGAGTTTAAGTGGACAAAAGCCGATTTGGGCAAGCGTTTGGTATTCGGTGCCGAAGATGCGATTTTTTATGGCGGTATGCACATCTTGGAATTGAAAGATAATACAAACTTTGCCGCGCAAGAGGGCTTGTGGTTTGAAATCGACTATGTGGCTATATTGTAAAATTTTAAGAGAAGCACAATGATTTTTTGACAAGGGAGCCGCCGCAACTTGCGGCGGCTTTGCCTACGTGATATACTACTTTATAGCTTATACGCAAGCAAAGCAATCTCATACAGGAAGCAAGAAAAAGATGCAACAAAACTATTTGTATCCGTTTTTGTGGATAACGGGTGAAAGTACCGAAAATTTGGCGGAAGAAATCGACGCGATTTACGAGAGCGGCGCGCGCGGATTTTGCGTTGAGAGCCGCACGTGCGCGGACTTTTGCGGCGAAAAATGGTGGCGCATAATGGACGCCGTGCTATATGAGGCGAAAGCGCGCGGCATGCAAGTGTGGCTACTGGACGATAAGCATTATCCCACAGGCTACGCTAACGATGCCATAAAATATAAAGAACCCGATTTGCGACCGTGGCGGGTTAAGTGCGAGTTTGCGGATTTGGAAGGCGAGACGGGCGAGATATCGCTATTACTCAATTCCGAAAGCGATACTTTAACCCAAGACGAAATACTCGGCGTTTTTGCCGTGAAAAAGCGCGGCGACAAAGCGGAAATTACAGCCGACCTATCCGAGCGCGTAGAGGACGACTTTTTGCGTTTTACTTATAACGGAAAACCCATGCGCATTTGCACCGTAAAAAAGACGCGTGGCGGCGCGGAATCCGCAAATAATCCGTACTATTTGGATTTGCTCAATCCCGATTCCGTCGATGTTCTTATCCGCGAAGTATACGAGCCGCATTACAACAGATATGTGGCAAGCGGAAAATACGCCGGCACTTTCTGCGGATTTTTCTCCGACGAACCGCGCTTTGCCAACGGTTACAATTTCGACGGCTTATGCGCTCGCAACGCCTATCATAGCACGCTTGGCGTAGAGGGCATGGCGTACCCGTGGAACGACGAACTGCTTACACCGTCCGTTTGTCTTTGCGAGGAGCGTGGCGACGCGGCGGTCTCCTACGATAGAACCGTATTTTGCCCGCGCGAATTGCTTTCCCTGTGGTACAACACGGGCGAGAACACGCCCGCCGTTCGCATCGCCTACATGAACGCAATCACTCTCGAGTACGGCAAAAACTTTTCGGGGCGGCTCTCCGAATGGTGCCACGCGCGCAATCTCACGTATTGCGGACACATTATAGAGGACATGGGTGCGCATGCGCGACTGGGGTGCAGTGCGGGGCATTACTTCCGCAGTCAGACGGGCGCAGACTACGCCGCCATAGACGTGGTGTTGCACCAAATAAAACCGTATTACACCAAACCGCATTTTGCGCCTGTTGCGGGCGGCTATGCCGATCCCGAATTTTTCGATAATACGCTTGCCAAGCTCGCGTCGAGTTGCGCAAGGCTGTATCCCGAAAAGAAAGGCAAGGCTTTGTGCGAAATTTTCGGTGCGTACGGTTGGGGCGAGAACATAAACGAAATGCTATACTTAGTCAATCATATGCTTGTGCGCGGAGTTAATTCGTTTATTCCGCACGCCTATTCGCAGTCGTTCCCCAACGCCGATTGCCCGCCGCACTTCGGTAAATCCACGTACTTATTCGGCGGGTACAAACTCGTGATGCAGTACATGCAAAACATGTGTGAGATTTTAGAGCATGAAAAAGCGGACATAAAAGTCGCAATTCTCTATCACGCCGAAGCGGAATGGAGCGGCAAAAAGTATATGCCGGTAGATACCGTTGCTGCGGCATTGGCGGAAAAGCAAATCGACTATGATATATTGCCAAACGATAAACTTGGGTTGGCGAAGAATTACGAATATATCATCGTGCCGTACGCCGAATATCTTTCCGAAGAAGCCGAACGCAAGTTACAAGCCGTAACCGAAGCAAAAGTGTTGCGATTAAAAAGCATGAGCAGGGCGGAATTAAACGCAATCGTAAACAATCTGCCGAAAACGCTACGCATAAACGGCGCGGGTGCAAAAAGAGTGCGGGTTATGAAATTTGCGGGCAAAGAAAAATACTTTTTGCACAACGAGGGGAACAAAACGGCGAATTTGCAAATTGTATTTGCGGGTGGGTTCTGCAAAGTATCCAAGTTGCTGAACGATGCGGAAGAATTTTTACCCGTAGAGAACGGCAAAGTACGACTGCGTTTACGCACCGGTCAAGCGGCGATATTGGAAAGCGCGCAAGAAAACGAAGCGAAGAACGAGCGAACCCGAAAGCAAAATCTTCCGTTTATAAAGACAGCCGAAGACGAAAAGAGCGTAACTTATTCGGCTTGCGCAAATTTGTGTGACGGCGACGAATTACTATTCGAATATGCGGGCGAATGGGCGCGCATTACAGTAGGCGGCAAAGCGTTTGACAGTATCGGCGGCGTTGACCGCATTGCAATAGATTCGCTTGCTAAGGCGAGCGAAGTCGAGAAATCTCGAATCACCGTCACGCTTTTCAAAAATCTTACCGAACAAATGCGCGACGATTTCAGCAAGTGGAGCATTTTGCGCCCTGCCGAATTGAAAGCGATACAAATTATAGCTAACAGGAGCGAAACAACATGTACGAAAAAATGCAAGCCGTAGATTTGGGCGCAATCAAGCCGCAAGGTTGGGTAAAAGAATTTTTGGCAACGCAGGCGAACGGCTTGACGGGCAAATTGCAACACACGGGATATCCGTATTCCATAGCGTTTTGGAAAGGCGAAACGCGTGGTGACGAAACGCCGCCGTGGGAAGTGTTCGAGCAAACGGCGTATAGACTCGACGGCATGTATGCGTGCGGCGCGCTTATAGGCAGAGAGAATTTGTGTGCGTATGCCGACGAGAGTTTTGACTATGCGCTGTCGCATATCGCGCCCGACGGGTTTATCGGTTCGGAATACTTGCGCGAAACGAGCGGGTGGCACCGTTGGCCGCAAGTAGTTTTCTTTCGCGCGCTTATAGCCAAATACGAATACACGCACGACGAAAAAATCGTGCAAGCATTGCACGATTTTTACATAAAAGGCGATTACGATTATTCTATAAAGCGTGAATTCTTGCATATAGAAATCATGCTGTGGGTGTACGGTAAAACGGGCGACAAAAGACTACTCGATTTGGCGAAAAAGACGTACGAAGATTACAACAAAAATTGCCGAGACGACAACAGCGAAAAAGTAATGCTGTCGGATAAAAAGCCGTATGTGCACGGAGTGACGCACGACGAAACGGCGAAAATCGGCGCGATTTTGTATATGTATACTGGCGAAGAAAAGTATTTGCGCGTGTCGGTACATGCATTTGAAAAGCTCGATAAAATGTTTATGTTGCCCGACGGCGGACATTGCAGTAATGAATTCATGATAGCAAACGACAGCTACCAAAGCCACGAAACTTGCACGATAAGCGATTATACCTGGGCGTTGTATTATCTTTTAATGGCAACGGGCGACGTGAAATACGCGGATAAAATAGAAAAATGCATTTTCAATGCGGGCATCGGCGCGGTGAAAGAAGATTTTTCGGCGGTGCAGTATTTTTCGTGTCCCAATCAGGTGCTTGCCACGCAAAGTAGCAACCACAACGTGTTCTTTTGCGGAGAACAGTGGATGGGATATAATTCCAAACATTTCACGGACTGTTGCGTAGGCAATGCCAACCGTTTTATGCCAAACTTTGCGCGCCGCCTATGGATGCGCAATGAAAGCGAGATATATGCAACGCTGTATTCGCCGAACGTATATTCGTTTGAACAGAATGGCGCAAACGTGCAAATCGATGAAAAAACGAATTATCCGTTCGAAGATACCGTAGCGTTTGCGATTCATACCGACAAAGCGGTAAAATTTGCGCTTAACTTACGTATTCCCGTGTGGAGCGACGGCGCGACCGTAACGGTAAACGGCAAAGAACAGAAGATAAAACAGTCGGGTGTATTTTACCGCATAGAGCGCGAATTTGCGGACGGCGACGAAATCGTACTTACCTTACAGCCTAAAATCGAAGCGCAAAAATCGTCGGACGGCGGCGTGTATTTTACGCGTGGCGCGCTCGTGTTTGCACTCGGTCTTGCGTATAAAGAGGAGAAAGTTCCCGCGCCCGGCGGCGATGGAACGCTATGCAACTACAATCTTACGACGGACGAGGCGTGGAACTACGGCATAGACGAAAGCGAATGTACGGCAACGGAAGTGCGCCTTGTGCGGCGAGACACGCATGCGCCAAATCCGTGGACGCTTGAAAGTGTGCCTTTGCACCTTACCGTGCCGGCGTACCGTTTGGCAGATTGGCAACTTTTGCACAAGACCGAAGTGACGCAGTGCACTGGTTTGTACGCAAAAGAATACCGGCAAAAGACGGGCGATTTCACGTTCACGCCGCCGTTGCCCGAAAAAATCTCCGAAAGCGATGTCGGAGAAAAAGAAACGATATCTCTCATTCCTATGGGTGCGGCGAAACTTCGCGTTACCGTGTTTCCCCGCATTGAAACGGTAAAAAGAGGAACGGTATGACGGTACAAGAATATATACGTGAGAAAATGCCGCTTACTCTGCGACTTAACGTAAAGGACAATGATACACTTTTCGGTTTGCCGTATCCGTACACCGTGCCGTGCGCGGAACATTGTTTTAACGAGCTGTATTACTGGGATACATACTTTACAAACAAGGCGTTGTTTGCGCTCGGGCAAACAGAACAGACAGCAAACAATGTTAAAAATATTTTGTATCTTATAGAGCGGTTCGGCTATATGCCCAACGGCAGTCGCGCATATTTCTTAAAGCGCAGTCAGCCGCCGTATGCCGCGCTGATGGCAGACGACGTTTATAAAGCAACGGGAGATTTGTCTTTTCTTAAAACCGCATTTGTAACACTGAAAAAAGAGTATGAGTTTTGGATGACAAAACGAGTTTCGGAAAACGGACTCAATCATTACGATTGCGAAGAAGACGATGAAAGTTGCGCCGAATTTTATAACGGTTGCGTAGCGGAGCGCGTGGGAAAAGACGAAAAACGCGACCCGAAAGAAGCAGGCAGACATTACTTTGCCGAAGCGGAAAGCGGTTGGGATTTTAATCCGCGATTTAGCGGCTATTGCGCCGAGTATAATGCCGTAGACCTAAACAGTAATTTGTATCTATACGAAAAACTGTTCGCAGAATATGAGGTATTGCTCGGCGAGGGTGACGGCAAAGAGTGGACAGCGAAAGCAAAATCACGTGCCGAAAAGATGAACGAACTAATGTGGAATAGTGCGTCGGGCGTGTACAAGGACTATAACTACAAAACGGGAGAACTGTCGGGCATTATAAGCGCGGCGAGTTTTCAGCCGTATTTTGTAGACCTTGCAACCGAACAACAAAAGAGCGGTTTGTTAAAGTTATTGCAGGCGTTAGAAAGCGATTGGGGCATATTTACCACCGAAAAGGTAGAGAAAAAGTATCAATGGGCGTACCCGAACATTTGGGCGCCGTGTCAGTATATTGCGGTAGAAGGGTTACGTCGTTATGGTTATGCGGAAGAAGCGGAACGCATTGCAAAAAAGTATATCGCGTTACTTGAAAAGAATTTTGCCGCACACGGCAAACTGTTTGAAAAGTATAACGGGGTTACGGGCAACATCGACGCCGTGTCGGAATACGGCACGCCCGAAATGCTCGGCTGGACTGCGGGCGTATATTGCGCATTGTCAAATTTGTAAAGATTAAAATAATAGCTTATAGGAAATAAAGAAATATGGAAAAGAAAATCACGGTATCAATATTGGGTACGGGGCATCGCGGCGCGGATGCGTACGGAAAAATTATGGCGACTATGCCCGACAAGTATCAAATCGTAGCTTTATGCGATTTAGACCGCTAAAAACTGAATAAGTATAAAAAGTTATTTGGAGTGTCAGACGAAAACGTCTATGATAACGACGATGCGTTTTTCGAGAAAAAGCGTAGTGATTTGCTCGTGATTGCAACGGGCGATGATTCGCACGTGGCAATGGCAAAACGCGCCATTCCGCTCGGCTATAAAATCCTACTCGAAAAACCCATTTCGGACAAACTCGACGAACTCATCGAACTTAGGGAACTTGCTAAAAAATACAATTCGTTCGTTATGGTTTGTCACGTGCTGCGTTATACATGGGCAAATCGCACCATTATGGAAGTATTGCGAAGCGGGCGACTCGGCAAGCTAATTCACATAGATCATACCGAGCAAATCGCGTATTGGCACTTTGCGCACAGTTATACGCGCGGGAATTGGCGCAATACCGCGTTTTCCGCACCTATGATTATGGCAAAGAGTTGTCACGATTTGGATTTGTTGCAACAGTATGCCGGCTCTAAGTGCGAAAGTCTTTCGTCGGTGGGTGACCTTACATGGTTTAAGCGTGAGAACGCGCCCGAGGGGTGCGCCGACCGTTGCGTGAACTGCAAGTATATCGAAAGCTGTGCGTACAGCGCAAAGTATAGGTATTTAGACTTGTGGAAGGCGGAAAACAAGCTGCAATGTTGGCCGTACGACGTTTTGAGCATAGAAACGCTTACCGAAGAAGTTCTTGAAAAAGCGATAAAAGAGGGACCGTACGGGCGTTGCGTGTACCGTTGCGACAACAACGTTGCCGACCATCAGTCAGTGCAAATGCAATTTGCGAACGGGATAACGGCTACGTTCAACGCTACGGCGTTTACAAAGGGCGGCGGCAGGATTACCGTGTTCCGTTTCAGCGCGGGCGAACTTTTGTACGAGGAAGAAAAGGGCGCAATCATAGAAAAACCGTTCCGCGGCGAAAATGTTGTACACAATATGAGCGACTTAAAAGACGTAATGGGGCACGGCGGCGGCGATGACGGAATCGTAAATGCTTTGTATGCCGCACTGTCTGGGGAAAAGAGTGAAGCGGACACGTCGCTGGAAAATTCGATAGAGAGTCACATTATGGCGATTGCGGCGGAAGATTCGCGTCTAAACGGCGGCAAACTCGTGCTTTTGAAAGATTATAGATATAATTAAAATTGAAACTAAAAGTAGAGAAGGAACAGGTAGTGCAAACAATTTGTGATAGTATAAAGAATATGACACTCGAGCAAAAGGCAGCGCAACTCGTGCAAATTCCGTACGTGGACAATAGTCAAGGAAATAGACACAAAAAAGAGAAAGAGAGTAGACAAAAAAGTAGATGGAATGTGGCTGAATGCATAACAACTGATGTACATCAGTTGTTATGCAAAGCAAAAAATTTTTGCTCGAATTGATTGGGCGTAAGTAAGCCGAGATAGGAATGGGGACGTTTTTGGTTGTAGTAACCGTCAATGTAGGTAAAGACAGAGAGTTTAAGGTCGTCGAAATTCTTAAAGAAACGTCTATTGGTTTCTTCGAGTTTGAGATACTTGAAGAAACATTCCGCAACGGCATTGTCGTAAGGATGCCCCTTTTTGGAAAAGGATTGCACGACGTGGCAGTTGTCCAAAACCTTGCGAAACGCCAAAGCGGTATACTGTACGCCTCTGTCGGAATGAAATAGTAAGCCTTGCGGATGCCCGCGCTTGGAAAAGGCTTCGAAGAAAGTATCTATAACCAATTGCGCATCGGCTTTGGAAGAAAGTTTGTAAGAAATAACTTTCCGAGAAAACAAATCGATGATAACGCAAAGATAATAAAAGCGATTTTGTACACGTAAGTACGTAATGTCGCTGCACCACACAAGATTGGGCGCGCTTTGCGTAAAGGCTTGTTTTAAGATATTATTTGTATCCAAAAGTGGCTGTATATACTTGGATTTGGGTGGTTTGCGGGAAGATAAGCGCGGTAAGTGAAGGCTGTTCATCAGGCGGTACACTCGACCTATACTGATGAAAACGCAATAGTCACAGCGAAGAAGGTACTGAATTTTGTAGGCGCCGAGCCGCATGTCGTGTTCAGAACAAATTTGCAAGATGTAAGATTTGATGGTTTGGTTCTCGGAAATACGCGGCGGGATAGCTTTGGAATGGAAATGTTTGTAGTACGTGCTACGGTTAACGCGGAGTACCTTGCAAAGAAGATTGAGCCGGTGTTGAAAGCGAAGTTGGTGAACGGCGGTCAATCTCTGTTTGAGTGTGGAGTGAAGATTGCAATCGCTTTTTTTAAGATGAGGTTCTCCTCTTCGAGCATAGCGTTACGTTTTTGCAGTTCTTTGATCTGTTGAGCGGTGACGACGGTATCTTCATCGATCTTCACTTCGGAAAGATTGCGAACTCACTTGGAAAGAGCGCTCATGGATATGCCGTACTCTTTGGAAAGTTGGGACAATGATTTGCCGTTTTGATGTAGTGTGACGATGCTCTTTTTGAACTCGTCGGTGTGCTTGGGATAGTTGCTGTTTGCCATTTTTGTTTCTCCTTTTGTGTGTAATTTATTGTATCACTCTTCTCTCTTTTGTGTCTACTTTTTTAGTATAGCTCCAACCGCCGAAATCGACTCGCCGAAATACGATTGTTTGGAATTTTCCGACGTTACGGCGTTGCATGTGTCGGGCGTTCGCAACGGCAACGAACTGTTCGTTATGCTTGCGAACAGAAGTGCGGAAGATATTTCGGTTGAGCTTTCGGTTTGCGGGGCTTCTCTTTCGGGAATAGAGGAATACAAACTGATGAAGAGCAGTTCCGACGCCGCGAACACTTTTTCAAATCTGTATAACGTTGTTCCGCAAGACGTGCGCGCGGAGTGCGGAAAATCGGGGTTGCGTCTGTATGCTCCCGCCGAATCCTTGCATTTTTTGCGTTTGAATTTGAACTGAAATATTTTATTCGCTTGCGAGCAGAGCGCGGAGAGTTATTTTTTTTAATTTTAAGCGACAGTAGGCGGGCACATAAAATCTTTTGTTTTCGCGTTTACCGTATTGACAAATTTAAAGGCATATGGTAGCATTATAATGCGGTAAAAGTTTTGGCGCGGCATGCGTTTAAATTTTTAACGCCGCCTATAAAGCCGCGTTTTTATCGGCGGCGGGTGGTTTAAAGCGGTGCAAAAGGGTTTTCGGTGCAATTATGAACGGTATTTTATATTTCAGTTCTACGGGAAACAGTTTGTATATAGCTCAAAGATTGAGTGAGGAAATAGGCGGAAAAATATGCTACATACCAAAATATTGCGGTAACGGCGGCGAGTTCGACAGGCTGTTTTTGGTAACTCCCATATATTCTTACGGCATGCCCGCGCATGTTTACGATTTGCTTTTTAAGTTGGATAAAACGAAAGAACTCGTCGTAATTCAAAATTACGGCGGAATGTCGGGCAATGCCGATTATTTGGTTTACCGCTATGCGACGGAGTGCGGATTGAATATAAAAGGGGTTTTAAAACTAAAAATGCCAGAGAATTTTACGCTTACGTTCACCGTGCCCAAATTCTATTTGAACGGAGTGTTGAAAAAAGCGGACGAACGGATAAACCGCATAATAGCCAAAATCAAAAACGGAGAATACATAATCCCCAAAAAATGCAAGACGAAAGAAAAAACTTATTTAAAAAATAAAGCGAATTGGCACATAATAGGCGAACGTTTTTCCGTTACGGAAAATTGCGTTTTGTGCGGGAAATGCGTTTCGGTGTGCCCTTCGGAAAATATTTCGGTTACCGACGGTAAAATTACGTTCGCCGGCGGTTGCGTGGCTTGCTTGGGGTGTTACCACCGTTGCCCCGAAAAGGCAATCGTTTATAAAAACAAACGAAAAAAAGACCGTTATATAAACCCGTATGTTGACGAAAAGCAAATAGGAAAAGATTTGTAAAACAAACTCGGCGCAATGTGTGCGGCGCGTGTTTTCCGTTGCTTGACGCGCGGCGCATTATATGGTAAAATAGCATAAAACAAAATTAAATTGTATCAGCGTTAAAAGCGCGAAAGGAGAAAATCATGAAAACGGTTAAAGATAAATATTTGGTAGTGGGCGCCGATTTTGCCGGCTTTCCTCTTAAAGAAGCGGTGGTTGCGCACCTTAAAGCAAAGGGTTGGAAGATAGAGGATTTGGGCGTTAGAACAGACAGCGACCCGAACGATACCGACAATATGTTTCATCGCGTAGGGCTTAGGGTGGGCGCAAAAATAAGCGAAGGAGAGTACGAGCGCGCTCTTTTGTTCTGCGGCACCGGCATGGGTATACATATTGCCGCAAGCAAATGCCCGCACGTTCATGCGGGCGTTGTGGAAAGCGTTCCCGCCGCGCTCAGAGCTATTACTGGCAACGGGGTGAACGTGCTTGCAATGGGCGCGTTTTATGTGGCTCCCGCTATGGGTTGCGACATTGCCGACGCATACCTTAACGCCGAACTCGGCAGCGGTTACGAGTGGTGGCACAATTTTTATGAGTTCCACAAACTTGCAATCGACGAACTCGAGGCGTTCGATTACAAAGAGTTTAAGAAAAACGGCTTTAAAGTTAATAAACTCGGCGACTTCGATTTGACTTTGGAGACAAAACCCGAGTAAATTATTATAGAATTTTAATACAAAAACTCAATCCCGCAGGCTCGCCGTCTGCGGGATTTTTTTGTTATTTTCGTTTTTCCTACAAACGTGGGCTTGTAGAAACTTGAAGAAAATTGACAAAAAATGTAAAAAAGTATAATATTATTGTATAATAATGGAGAGTTTTGAAGGTTTTCGAAGAAAAACGAAGCTTTCCGAAGGGGAATAAAGCCATGAAAAAAGTTAAAAAGGGAAGTAACATATTAAAAGCGTTGAGCCGCGTAACGGTTGCGGCACTTATGGCTCTTGTCGCGTTTATGGCGTTCGCGTGCTCCGACGCTTCGCGCGGCAACACGTCGGGCGTCGGGTCGGATTCCAACACTCCGCCCGCAATTACCGAGCCTAACGAGCCGGACGGAGAAAATCCGCCGACCGACGGCGAAGAAAAACCGTCGGAGCCTGATAAAGAGCCTGATAAAGACCCCGAAAATCCCGACGACAAAGAACCGGGAGGCGAAACTCTTCCCGACGGCGGCGACAAAGAGCCCGAACCCGACGATAAAGACCCCGAAAATCCGGGAGATAAAGAGCCCGGCGGCGATAAAGAGCCGGATAAAGAAGAACCCGACGAGCCGCAACCGCCCGAACAGGAAAAAAGCGTTTTCGAAGGAAGTTGGTACGGTTGGATTGCGGGCGACACCGAATGCGAATATACGTTGAACATAGACGCCGACGGCAATTTAACGGAAGGCTCAGTTTATATAACCGAAACATTAGACGTTCAAACAACCGACATTTACGCAAATTGCGAAGCGTCGGAGACTGACGGCGTGCTTACTATTACCGACCGCGAGGACGGGAATAAAAACGCTACTTTTTGTTATGCGGACGGAAAAATAGAAGCTACGGGTTTTTCGGGCGAAACTCTTAGCCTTATTAAAGACGCGACTAACACCAAAAGCGAAGTGTTGGCGCGGCTCGAAGGGACGTATGTGGGAAACGACTTCGACGAAGACGGGCAAGAATTTAACTATGTTCTTACTTTCGATTCGAAGGGCGTTTGCTCTCCGCAAGACGATTCTTACGAACTTTATTCGGTGAGAATAGTAAACGGGGTAATTACCGTTGACGATTTTGATAAATTATACGAGCTTATGTTCGATTACGATAACCGTACTTTAACTTTCGTAAGTTCGCCTGCGGGAGTTCAAACAGTTCTCGAACGCGAAGTTCTTGCCGTGCCTCCCGACGCGTTTGTCGGTTTGTGGAAAAGCAAGGAAGCGGGCGACTCGGTTGCATACGAACTTGCGCTGAACAAGGACGGCTCTTTTTCGCTGTTCAAAATTTACGACAACGAAAAAGAGGATATAAGCGACAGATATTTTATTACATACGATAGAACTACGGTTTACATAACGGGAAAAGACGAGTCTTACAGCAGCGTAAAGCTTGTGTATGACGAATTTTCTGATAAATTTGTTATGTTACCTGATTTTACGGGAGAAGAATCATTGTTCGAGCGGGTTTAAAGATTTATAAAAATATTGTGAAATTTTTAGTTCATATCGTTTGACAATAGTATTATATGTTAAAAAACGCATAAGTAAAGCAAGCGGAATCGGTATTTGGACTGTGCCGATACCGCTTGCAATATTTAATTAAAATCTAATCTTATAAATATTGACTGAAATTGCGAGTTGGGAGTAAAATAAAAGCATAAACACCGATTACGGAGAATGTGATATGGCGAAAAAAGTTGTTCAAACCGACAACATAGTTGCGAGCGGAAAAGGAACGACAAAAACGCAAAACGGAAAAGCTCCCGTTAAAAAGAAAAAACACGGTTGTAGGAATTGTTTTATTACGATTCTCGTTTTCATTTTGGTTATAGGAGTCGCGGGATATTTTACCGCCGACTTTTTCACGCGCAAATATATAGACATGAGCTTATCGAGTTGCTTTGGCGTATTGCGCGATTTGCGTTCGGTAAAGCCGAGCAAGATTGTAACCAACGGTTACGGCGACAACGACTACAAACGGTTTAACACCGAGCTTAAACAACAGCTGTTTTTGAAAAGCGACGTTGATTTCGGTTCGGATAAGCTTATCGCCTCGATTATAGACAATATACAAGAAGACGGGGAAGAGGGAGGAGAAACCGAAAATTCCGACTCCGAAAGTTTGCTTGCGCGCTCTGCGGGCGCGCTCGGCGCGGGGCTTGATACGAGCGGATTTTTAACCGAGCTTACCGAACTTTACGTCCGCGAAAATATGGACGCCGTAAGACTTGCGGGCTACAATGCCGCCGAACATTCCGATTACGTTATGCACATATCCGACAAAATGCTTGCGTCGGCTGTGAACAAAGCGATAAATTCGGTTGGAAAGTTAGACGCCATATCCGAAATGCTCGACGAATTCAACGTTGAAAAATTGAGCGATATTGCAAGCGTGGAGCAAATAATATTCGGCGAACACAAAGGAGTGAAAGACGGCGCGGAAACCGACATTAAGGCTTTCACCGCAACGCTTTCGGTGAACTTGCGCGCTGTGGCCAATTCGCTCTTAAAGGAAAAAACGGGCAAAGACCTCAGCTTTGTAAGTAAGTTGTTTTTGCCTAAGCGTTTCTATGTTACGGTGGTAGTGCCGCTTGAAACAGGCGCAAGCATAGAAAACGCCGTGTATTTGAACAATATGAGCGACGCGAAAATGAACCGCGCCTATAAACTCATAGACAACGTTACGGCGGCTGCGGGAAGCAAACTGAACGCCAAAGAAAAAATTTCGGGCGCTATTCTCGACTCTATGGGCGAAGTAACCGAAAACGTGAACGAAGTTTTCCCTCTTTCCGAAGCGCAAAACGGCGTTGTGGAATTCGACGTTTTCCAAAAGGTTATAGAACTCGGAAAAATCAACGAGGAGAACGGAGAACTTAAACCCGAAGAAAAGCGTTTGAACGCGAGCGATATTATAGGCACGCTTTCGGGTCTTGTTGCGAGCAGCCCCGACAACGCGATTAAAGAACAGTACGACTATTCTCATCAATATTTCGACTCGACTGCCGACAAAGTCGTGTATATCAAAACGGAAAATCCGGGCGACGCGGTGGCGGGTATGCAATGGCTTGACTACAAAGAGCTTTTCATGCGCGAACTGTCTGAAAAATATATGCTCGATTTAACTATGGGAACGCCCGACCTTTCCGACGACGTTACGTTCGACGACCTTATGCACCTTTTCGGACTGGGCGACCCGCTTAGTGAGCCGAAAGAACTCGAATTGCTCGATTTGTTCGATTCGAGCAAATTAAACGGCATTTTCGAACAAGAAAACAAAAAGGTAAACGTGGACAGCCGAATGCTCGGCGCCATTTTGCAAACGCAAATAAACAATTTAATATCGAGCGGCGGTTCGCTTGGCTCGTGCAATCCCAAGCTCGAATACGTTTACACTTACCTCACAAGCGAAAACCATGTTATGCACAACATGCTCGAAGCCGCGATTTCGGTAGACGTCCGCTCGCTATTGCCGAAAGACGCGGGCGTGTCGTCTATGGTGGCGGGGCTTGTGGGAGACAGCGCGGTAGTCACTTTTAACGTGGACGTTACGCCGAATACCGACGAGAATTTTAAATATTTAGATAGCTCTCTTTCTTATAACGGATTGAATAAAGAAAAAACCGAACTTGTGCTCAAAACCGTGTCGGCTTTTGTGAGCGATTTTAACACCGAGAAACTGTTGGAGCAGGTCGAAACGCCGATGCGCGACACAATCGGCAAAATGAACGACGTGATTTCGATTAAGCTTTGTTCGTCGGAAATAGACCTCGACGCAACGCCGTCCGAACTTCCGCCCGCAATTCAGCTTTCCGACGTGTTCGAAACGGTTAAAAACATGTTGTTTAAAGACGACGAGAACATAACCGCGCAGGGAATAGAAAACGTTTTAAAAAGCATAGACGCGGTGAACGGCACGAACTTCGAACAAGAATATCTTAAAAACGTCAGCCTTTCCGCCGATTATAAAAGCTCGCTCGAAGAACTGTCTCGAAAATACTATATTAAAGGAAACTACGAAACGTTCGATTCTCTTTTCGGCGACGCCGGCATACTAAGCCCCGACAAGTTCGATTCCGACAAATTCGAACTTGAAAGAATGTATCACGACCCTTCCTCCGAAGAATCGCTTCGCCCGTTGTTTACCGACGGCGACATTGCCGCGCTCGTGCTCGAAAAAATGAAGAGCGAAACCGATTCGGGAAGCGAGCTTTACACTCATTTGCTTAAAGTTAAAGGCGTGAGAATAAGCAAAGGCGGAAGCGAACCCACTTTAACGGCGGTATTCGAACTCGATTCGTCGTCGCTCGTGGACTCGAACAACGCCGACGAACTGAGGCTGTTGCCCGCCGATAAAATTTACTTGCGCGCCACTGTTAAGCTTTCGTCGGTTGGATACTACAATCAATCGAACGGCGAGGAATACTTCGGCGAAGAAGAACCCGACGCGAGCTATACGCCGTTTTTCCGCACCGATATAACGCTTAACGACATGGACGCCGAAACTTATATCACCGCCGTAAACATGCTAAACAGCCTTAACAAAAACAAAGACGAAAACAGCGCGAAAGCGGTTGATTTCGAGGTCGTCGCGCGCGACATAGGGGCGGTTGTATACGGCAGAATTTCGGCAATGCAAAACTCGCTCGGCTCCGATACCGAATTCGTAGACGGCGGCGTGCGCCTCGCTTCGGTATACGGCTACATGCGCACATCGTTGCTTTCCGAAAACTCCGCCGCGTCGGCAGCTGACGTTAAAGCCGCCGTTCAAGGGCTCGTTGCCAAAAACAACGCCCTTTCGGAAAATTCCGAGCACAACTACGACGCCGAAAAAATAATAGAAAATCCGCTTAACAACGCGGTTAATTTCAAATTCGAAAACGCAAAAATTTCTATGACCGACCGTTCGTTCGGTCGCGGACTTGCGGGCGGATTTAACGTTGATTTGGGCGGCGGAATAAGCTATACTGCCCCCGCCGTGCTCGGCGACGGAAACGGCTATTCGCTTACGCAGCTCAATATTTTGAGCGGGACTCTCGGCGAAAGAAAAGAATTTTTGCAAGGGTTCGGAAAGCCTGTCGGCGAGAGCGGAACTTTTGTAGAACTTACGTTCTCGCTCGAATTGAGGCAAATAGGAACGGGCGACTTTAAAAACGCGCTTCCCGAAAACGTGAACGTAACCGTGCTGTTTTCTAAGAGCGCGAGCGGCTACGATTTCGAATATTTCCGCATAAACGAATTAAACGAGACTCGCCAAAACATTTTGTTCGAACTTGCGGGGATAGACGTTAGTCAATACGTCGAGACGCAAATTGCTAAGTGCGAAACCGCGCTCGCCGCATATTCGGGCGCCGAACTGCATTCGCTTTCGTCGGCTCCGAGCGGCGCTTATCCCGAAGGCGGCAAAGGTTATATAGAGTTTTTGCCGCAAGCATAATTAAAGATTGCGCTTGATTTATTGCGGGCGTTGTGCTATACTTTATAAGATATGATTGTTTTAAGTGCCGAGCTTAACGACTACCGCAACTACGGGCAAACGCGCGTAGAGTTCGGCGGCGGCATAAACGTGCTTTGCGGCGACAACGCGCAAGGAAAAACCAACCTTTTGGAAGCGGTTTATCTTTGCAGCGTGGGGCGTTCGCCGCGCACACCGCGCGATAAAGAACTTATAAAAAAAGGTTGCGAGCGGGGCAGAATAAAGCTTACGCAAGAAGACAGGGGCGGCTCCAACACCGTAGAAATTCTTTTAGACCGCGTGGAGAACAAGCGCGTCGCCATTAACGGTATGCCTATAACGCGCATGGGCGAGCTTATGGGCGTTGTTGCGGCGGTGTATTTTTCGCCCGACGAAATGAGAATTATAAAAGACGCGCCCGGCGACAGGCGGCGTTTTATGGACATTGCGCTTTGCCGCATGAGTAAAGCGTATTTTTACCTTTTGGGCAGATACAACAAAATTCTCGCGCAAAGAAACAGGCTTTTAAAAAGCGGAAAAGCCACCGACGACGTTTTGGACGTGTGGGACGCGCAACTTGCGTCGGAGGGAGCGAAAATCGCCAAAACCCGACGCGGCTACGTTGAACGGCTTAGCAAATACGCGAAAGAGGCTCACGAATTTTTGTCGGACGGCAAAGAAAGTTTGTGCCTCGAATACGAAGGTTTCGAGGGTAACGACGCGCAGGAAGCCGAAAAAAATTTTGCGGCGGAACTTAAAAAAAACCGCGAACGCGACAGGCAGTTTTGCTTTACTTCGTGCGGAGTGCAAAAAGACGACATTGCCGTTAAAGTGGGCGAAGTTGACGTGCGCGCCTACGGTTCGCAAGGGCAACAGCGAACGGCGGCGCTCAGCCTTAAACTTTCCGAAATGGAAATGCACTACGCTCAAAGCGGCGAATATCCCGCGCTGTTGCTCGACGACGTTTTGAGCGAACTCGACCCGTGCCGCCAACGCAAGTTAATCGAGCGGAGCAAAAAATATCAAACGATTATAACGTGCACTCATCTTCCCGCCGAAATCGAGTCGGCGCTCGGCGAATATTCGCTGTTTTCGGTAAAGTCGGGAACTGTTACTACCGTTGACAAACCGTAGCGGAATAGAGTATAATTCAACACATGAACTACGATTTGATTATAAGCGATTTCGACGGCACTCTTTTGCGGCGGGACGACACCATTTCGCCGCGCACCGTTAAGGCTATTAAAGAGTTTACGGCGTTGGGCGGGATTTTCGGACTTTCGTCGGGGCGGGCGTTTTCGTCGCTAAGGCTTAGGCTCGGCGAGCTCGGGCTGAGCGGCTCTTTCCCGGTGCTGTGCTGTCAGGGCGCTATGTCGCGCGATAGCGAAAGCGGCGAACTGTTGTATCAAATACCCATGCCCAAAGAGAGCGCCGTTGAGTTTTTGCGCAAAGCGGAGAACATGGGGCTTATGTGCCAGTTCTACACCGCCGATAAAGTTTACGCGCCGTCGCTCAACGAGAGAAACGAATATTATTTTAAACACAACCGCATTGTTCCCGAAGAAGTGGGAAAGGCGAGCGAGTTTGCCGAAAAGAACGATTTTCGGATTTTGAAAGCGCTTGCCATAATAGAGCCGAACGAACGCGAAAAAATGCTCTCGGAATTTGCGGGAATACGCGGCGTTAAAAGTTTCGCGTCGCACCCCATGCTTATAGAAGCGGTGTCGCAGTCGGCGGGCAAAGGCAACGGGCTGAAAAGTGTTTGCAAGACGCTCGGAATAAACCTCGCGCGGAGCGTTGCGCTCGGCGACGAATTGAACGACGTGGAAATGATTGAAGCGGCGGGGTTGGGCGTTGCAATGGGCAACGCGGTGAACGAGGCGAAGCGCGTTGCCGACTGCGTTACGGCGGATTGCGACGCCGACGGAGTTGCGAAAGTTATAGAAAAAGTTGTGTCGGGCGAATTGTAATTTAAGCCGCGTCCGCTGTTTAAAAGGAGAATAAAAACATGGCGAAAATCAAAAAAATGACCAAAGTGTCGCACCGCGAGGTTGAAGAACACGCAACCGATTTAAGTGTGGACGCGTTTTGCAATCAACTCAATTTGGAAGTTTTACACAAAGGGAAAAGCAACGTTATTCATTTTTCCACTTTTAACATAAACCGACCGGGATTGCAACTTGCCGACTATTACGAGCATTTCGGCTATGAGCGCGTTCAAGTTTTCGGAGAGCAGGAAATGGCGTATTTGCGCAGTATGACGCCCGCCGCGCGCCTTAGAGCTTGCGAGCGTCTTTTCGGCTACGACGTGCCGTGCGTGGTGGTGTGCGCGGCGCTCGACCCTTGCGAGGAATTGCTCGCGTGCGCCCGAAAATTCGACCGCACCGTTCTTAGAAGCAATCAACGCACAACTATGTTCATGAACGAGTTGAGCATATTTTTAAACCGTTTGCTTGCGCCCATTCAAACCATTCACGGCGTTTTAATGGACTTATACGGCGTAGGCACTCTTTTAATAGGCAAGTCGAGCATAGGTAAGTCGGAAACCGCTTTGGAGCTCATTCAACGCGGACACCGCCTTGTTGCCGACGACGCCGTTTGTATTCGCCGCGTTTCCGACCACCTTATAGGTTCGGCTCCCGGAGTTATTCGCTATTTTATGGAGCTTAGGGGCATAGGGATTATAGACGTTAGGCAAATGTACGGTTCGGGTGCCGTAAAACTCACAAAAGCTATCGACCTTGTGATTAAGCTCGAAACGTGGGACGAAGAAAAGGAATACGACCGTCTCGGAAACACCAAAGAAACGTATAACATTCTCGAAGTGGAACTTCCTATGCACACTGTGCCGGTAAAACCGGGCAGAAACCTTGCCGTAATTTTGGAAGCCGCCGCGCGTAACTACCGCCTTAAAAGCATGGGCTTTGATACTCTTGCCGAGCTCGACAGCCGCATGCGCAACCGCGACCAAGACGACGATTTGGATTTGTTTTTAGAGTTGTGATTTTTGTTGCGACGCGCCGCAACTGTTCGACTTTATTCTTTTTCTCTTATTGAAACTTTTGCGCATAACCGCAACTTTAATTTTTCCGGCTTTTTGGTCGCAAAAAGCCTTGCAAAAACGATAAGAGGGAGGGACACTTTTCGATTGTGTCCCTCCCCTCTTAACACCCCACCCCGCAACGAAAAAGGCTGCGCCTTTTATGGCTTTTATAGGTTGGAGTATTCGGAACGCAATCGTTTTCTTATTTTGTTTCGGTTTTTATTCCCGTAACCGTTAAGAGGGGTTAAGGGGCGGAGCCCTTTATCGTTGCGAGGGGGCTCTGCAAGGGGGAACACAGCCGAAAGTGTTCCCCCTGCACGCTTTTTCGCCTAAGCCTTTTTGGCGCTCAAAAAGGCTGGAGTGCCCCGTTGCGCGCAAGCAATAATCCTTCTCCGCAAATTATTCCGTAAACTTTCTTGCCGCAATGTCTATTGTGCCGGCGCCGCAAAAAACTATTACCGACGCTTTTTCGGCGAGGGCGGCGGCGGCTTCGTTCAGTTCGAAAAAGGTGGGGTAACAGCGCGCGTAGCGTCCGCAATCCAAAATCTTGCGGCACAGCAGCTGCGAGCTGACTCCTTTTTTCGGCGCCTCGCGCGCGGCGTATACGTCGGCAAGCAAAATGTCGTCGGCAAGCATGAGAGAGTCGGCAAACTCGTTTAAAAGCGACTCGGTGCGCGAATATGTGTGCGGTTCGAACGCAACCGCAATGCGCGAATATCCCGACTCGCGCAAACATTCGAGCATGCTTTGTATTTCGTGCGGGTGGTGCGCGTAATCCGAAAACACGTCGGCGTTGCCCGACGTTCCCAAATATTCGAGCCTGCGCCCAACTCCCGTAAAGCTTTCCAAGCCGCGTTTGATTTCGGAAAAGGGAAGCCCTGCGGCGGCGGATGCGGCAATGGCGGCAACCGCGTTTAAAACGTTGTGACGCCCCATAACTTTCAGCCGTATTTCGCCGAGCGGCTTTCCCGCGCGGGTGGCGAAAAAAGCTATTCCGCCGCGAAACGGCGTAATATTTACGGCGCGAAACTCGCAACGCTCGCTAAGCCCGAACGTTATATATTTGCCTTTTCGAAGCGGGGCGCTCGCCTCGTCGTCGCCGTTCACAATGCGCACGGGCGCGCTACGCGAAAAAACCTCGAACGCGCTCGTTATGTCGGCAATGTCGCGGTAATAGTCGGTATGGTCGAGCTCCACGTTTAGCACAACCGAAATTTTGGGAAGAATATGCAAAAAGTTTCGGCGGTATTCGCAAGCTTCGGTTATGAAAAAACGTTTGCCGCCCACATGCCCGCATTCTCCGCCGTATTCTCCGCCGAGATGAACTGTGGGGTTGTGCGGCGCGAAAATACAGCCGAGCATTGCGGTTGTCGTCGTTTTTCCGTGACTGCCGGCAACCGCTACGGTTAAAGAATATTGCGAGCTGATTTGTCCCAAATATTCGGCGCGCGACATAACTTGCAAACCGTGTTCGCGCGCATATGTAAGTTCGGGGTTGTTTTGCGGAATAGCCGACGAATACACTACCGTGTCGGCTCCGTAAACAAATTTTTCGTCGTGCCCGTTAAGCGCGCTGTCCGAACCCGAAGTTTGGGCGCCGTTCGCTTCCGAAAGTTTTCGCAGCACTTTCATGCTTGCGCCTTCGCAACCAATAAAATGAATCCTCATACTCCTACTTTATTCCCGAGCGTCGAAAAAGTTACTTCTTTGCCTTTTTAAAACGTTTTATTGCGGTGCTGCAAACTTGCGGCTAAACTTTAAAATAATTCGGTTTAACGGTAAAAAACGCGAAAAAACGGTTCAAATATTACATTTTATGTAAAAAAAGTTTCACAAAATGCAAAAAAGCTATTGCAAAAAGCCGAAATATGTTGTATACTATTAACAGTACAATAATTTTTTATAGCTTAGGGGTTGAAAGGAATGAACATAACGGAAGTACGCATCAGGTTGGTAAAATCGGACGAAGGTAAACTGAAAGGAGTTGCGTCTATAACGATAGACGATTGCTTTGTTGTGCACGACGTGAAAATAATAGAGGGCTCCGACGACTATTTTATTGCAATGCCGAGCAAAAAGACGCCCACAGGCGAGTTTAAAGATATTGTGCATCCTTTAAACACCGAAACGCGCGAATTGCTCAGAACCACGATTCTCGCCGAGTTCGAAAAAGCCAAAAGGCAGGCGGAACAGCAAGCGGGATAAAAAAGTTCGGTTTTCTTCAAAAAACTTACGCTTAATATTTTTGCCCGATTATGCTTTGCGACGTAAAGCCGCAAATGTATTGTCCGTTTTCGAAAAACGTAAGTTTTATTTAAAAATTATGCGAAAATTCCTCTTGCAATAAAAGTGAGAGGTTTTTTACATTCAATTGTGGGGATTTAGACATTTTTCCAAATTTTTCCTGTAAATAATTGAAAATTTTTAATTTACATGTTAAAATAAATATCAATATGGAGTCAACCGATTATATAAATCTTTTTAATAGAATAAAAAAGGGAGATGATAATGCGTTCGAAGAGTTGTTAGATGCGGTCGGTCCGATACTTTTCAATATAGCTTTTAAAGTTTTGCACGACAAAATGTATGCGCAAAACGCCGTTTCCGAAACATACAAAGCGCTGTTGGAAAATATAGATAGAATTTACAAACCTAATTCGCTCAAAGGTTGGCTTAAAACAACGGCGCGCAGAAAAGCTCTCGACATAATGTATAACAATAAAAAGGTTTTAATTATAGAGGATAAAGATTTGGAAAGTTGTATTAACAGAAAGAGTTACGAACCCGATTTTGTGGAACGTGTGCATATTAACAGCTGTTTGGCTAAGCTTTCGAACGAAGAATATCAAGCGTTAATGCTTAACGTTATTGAGGAAAAGCCGTGCAAAGAAATAGCTAAGGTTTTAAAAGTGAAATGCTATAAAGCGCAACACATTTTAAGAAGTGCAAAAGAAAATTTCGAAAAATTTTACAAAGAGTAGTAAAAAAAGTCTTCGTAAAAACGTCTATATATATGTACCAAAATTACGGAGGCAAAAATGAAAACACAAACGATTAAAAAAGGGCTCATTTCTTTGGCGCTATGCTTATGCTTCGCGCTCGCGGCGTTGGTTCCCGCAATGGGTGTGGCGCACGCCAAAAGCGCGGCAAACCAAGACCCGACCGACTATTTAATTCAGACGCTTGCGGCTATGGATATAGAGGGCGAAAACTTTGTTGCCGACGCCACATATTCCCACGACCTGACCCCCAATGGACTCGAATACGTTTTTTCGGCTAACGGCGAAAACGGCTACGCGCTTATGCTCCGCGAAGAGGACGCTTTTGGCGACGTATATTACGACATAACCGAACTGTTCTTCGATTGCGATTCTCCCTTTGCAAACGCGACGGGCAAGAAAATATACATAGCTATGTTCACTTACTTTGAGCACCGCGACGGGCAATTCTTCGATTTAACTTCGAACAACGTTTTAACGCCCGAGCAAATCGCCGAGTTGGGGAAAGACAGATTTAATTACTTCGGAGGCACTACCCCTACCGATGTAAATGAAGAAATCGCGTATGCAAAGCGCAATAACTCATCTTATGATTTCCCCAACGGGTTGCCGAGTTATGGGTCGGCTAAAGTAAATTCGTGCGGACCTTCTTCGGGCGCAATCGTTATAGGATACTATGATTATTTTTTTCCTAACCTTGTTCCCGATTACAGCACAACTTATATTTTAAATAACAGAGTGCGTTATTATCCGCAAGATACTGAAATCAATACGCTTATAGAAAGCACGCTTTATTCGGATATGAGCGCAAGTAACGGCGTGACTTTTTCAAGCTATAAAGAGGGACTTCAAAAGTATGTAAACAGAAACGGATATTCGGTTAGCTACACAAGCGTAATGTCGGGCTCAAGTTTTGATTATTCGGCTTTTAAAAGCAAAATTGCGGAAGCTCAACCCGTTGTGTTTTTCTTAAATACTTTTAATTTGACGACGGGACCGTTGGGTTATAATAATACGGATAGAGTTCTTATGCACTATTACACTTCAACTCATGTAATGACGGGTTACGGGTATAGACAAGTAGAATACTATAACGCGAACAACGTTATTTTCCGTATAGACAATTATGTATCCGTTTCTTCCGCATTGTCACCTAAAATAGGATATATGAGACTTAACGACAATATGAAAATAGACCATGCGATTGCAGTAGATATTTATTAAAGGAATAGGTATGGACGATAAGTTTATTAAAGAAAAGTTAGACTTGGTAGCGAGAGACGACGAGCTAATCGAAGAGCCTGTGCCCGACTCGCTTAAAGCGCTCAACAAACAGTATGCGCAAATATTTGCCGAGCGGCAAAACAAAAAACAGACAACTCGGCGTCGCTATCTTGTTCCCGTTTTTTCTTCGGTTGCGGCTGCGGTTTTGGTATGCGTGGCGCTGCTCTGCTTTTCTTTTTTCCATAAGCCTGAGGGGGATACTCTTTATGGTTCGGACTTTAAATATACAGAAGAGAAAGTTTCTTATGAACAAATCATGGAGGAATATGATATTCTTTTATATTCTACGGGGCACAATATATCAGATGCATATATTACAAAAAACAATTCATTAAATAAAATAGTTAGCATAACTATAACGTATCAATTATCTGACGGCGAATTGCAACTAACTGCTTTAATAGACCCCGATTATAAATATTCGGAAGCCGATTCTTATAGCTACTTACCGAATAGCGCTTCGAACGATTTATTCGAGTTTAAATATTTGATTTTCCCCGAAGATAATACCGCCTTAGCCATGTGCGAATATAATAACCGAACTTACTACTTCCGCTATTCGTCCCCTTATCCCGAAGACATAACAATTATAATGAATGATATGAAAGCATAATCGAAAGCCGTCGGTATTACCGACGGCTTTTTGTTTGCTCAAAATTGCATAGAACTCTTGACAAATAACGATAATATAATTATAATATAATTATGAGTGAAATAGTTTTTCAGTGGGACGAAAACAAAAACGTTACCAACAAGAAAAAGCACGGTATATCGTTTGAAGAAGCTCAAACTGTTTTCTATGACGAAGAAGCTCTTTTAATAGACGACCCCGAACATTCCAAAGACGAAGAACGTTTTATAATTTAGCAATAGGGCGAATATGCTTGTTGTGTGCCATTGTTATCGAGAAAACGAGACTGTTATACGAATAATATCGGCAAGAAAGGCAACTAAGAACGAAGCAAAACAATATATAAAATAGGAGAGTAAAAACAATGAAAGAAGAATACGATTTTACGAATGCAAGAAAAAATCCGTATACGGGAAAATTAAAACAGCAAATCACAATCAATATCGATACCGAAACGGTTGCGTATTTTAAGTCTATGTCTGAAAATTCGGGCATACCGTATCAAATGCTTATTAACTTATATTTGGCGGATTGCGTAAAAAACAATAAGCAATTATCTTTGGCGTGGAAATAATGTGCGGAATTTCGGGTTATAGAAAAAGAACGCCGCAAAGCGTTCTTTTTTAGTGGTTGCGGGAGTAGGACTCGTCAATGCGCCGTAGGCGGATTCACGGAGCGAAGCGAAGTTACACTACGACCTTCGGGTTATACTCGCCTACGGCT
>NZ_CALPCN010000005.1 GCF_943193045.1 Pumilibacter muris
TTTTCCGTTTTTTTAAATTGACTGTTTTTTGTTTTGTGTTTTTAATCTTTCTTGCTTATTTTCCGTTGTCAATGTGCACTTTTAATGCCGCCCTCAAACAGACAGCTTACTAAGAATATCATATCCCTTCCTTTTTGTCAACCGTTTTTTAAAATAAAAATATAAAAATCCGAAAAAAATGTGAAATTTTACAGTTATTACAAAACAAATTAGCTTTCGGCGTGATAATTTTATTAAAAATACGCATACGGGTGCCGAAAAAGCGAAATTCAAACAAAAATTTTATGCGAAAACCGAAACAAAAAATAATTGCGTTCGTTAAAACAATGTGCTATACTATATCGGTATGAGAATAGATAAGTTCTTAAAGGTTTCGAGAATTTTAAAGCGGCGCGGAGTTGCGAATTCGGCTTGCGACAGCGGAAAGGTGTTTGTTGGCGACAAGCAAGTTAAGCCCGCCTACCGCCTTAAAGTGGGCGACGTTGTGCGCGTGCAATTTTCGGGCAACGAGCTTAGGTTCGTGGTTAAAGAACTAAACGAAAAAGCGAGCAAGGAGGAAGCCTCGCGGCTATATGAAATCGTGTGACGACGTTAGAACGTGCGCTATGCTCCTTTGCGCGGGAACGGGCTCGCGCACAAAACTTGCCTATAATAAAATACTGCATTATATAGGAAAAAAAACTGTGCTCGAACTCACCCTCGAAGCTTTCGCGCAAAGCGACGCGTCCGACTTGCTTTTGGTTATAAATCCCGCCGACGAAGCCGCAATTAAAGAACTGTCGGCGCCTTACGAAAACGTGCGCTTAACATACGGAGGAAAAACCCGCACCGAATCGGTGCGCAACGGGCTTAAAGCCGCAAGTGATTGCGATGTTGTGGCAATTCACGACGGAGCCCGTCCGTTCGTATCACCTTCCCTTATAAACGCCACAATCGCTTCGGCTATAAAACACGGCAGCGGCATTGCCGCCGTGCGCTCTACCGACACGGTTAAAGAAGCCGAAAACGGTAACCTTAAAAAAAGTATTCCGCGCGAAAAGTTGTGGAACGTGCAAACGCCTCAAACGTTTTTGTTCGAACAAATTAAGAAAGCGTACAACGACGTGGACGGCGACTACACCGACGACAGCGAGGTCTATTCCCTTGCGGGATTCACGCCGAAAATCGTTGAGGGCGAATACGGCAATATTAAAATAACCACAGAGAGCGACCTATTCGGGTTTATGCCCGAAAAAGCGCGCATAGGCACGGGGTTCGACGTTCACGAACTCGTTGAAGGTCGTCCGCTCGTGCTCGGGGGCACAGTTATTCCTCACGAAAAAGGACTTTTGGGACACAGCGACGCCGACGTACTCACCCACGCCGTTATGGACGCGCTCTTATCGGCTGCGGGACTTCCCGACATAGGAGTGCTGTTCCCCGACACCGACAAAGCCACCGAAGGGATTTCAAGCATGGTTCTTTTGGAACGCGTTGCCGAAAAAATAAAAACGGCGGGTTACGCTCTCGGCAACATTTCGGCGGTGCTTATGGCTCAAAAACCTAAACTTGCTCCGCATATTCAAACCATGCGACAAAACCTTTCGAACAAATTAAGAGCCGACGTTACTCAAATAAACGTTTCGGCGACAACAACCGAACATCTCGGCATTATAGGCGAAGAAAAAGGAATTGCGGCAAGCGCCGTATGTATGTTAATACGTTCGGAAAGCGAAAGCGGAATATAAAAAAATGACGATACGAGAACGACAGCACAAGATACTTTACAGAAAAAGATTTAGGCTCTCTCCCGCGCACATAATTGTGTCGGGCTTTTTGATTATTATCTTATTGGGCGCTTTTTTGCTGTGTCTTCCCATAAGCGCGCGCAGCCGCGAATGGACAAACTTCTTAAACGCGCTTTTCACTTCTACGAGTGCGGTATGCGTAACGGGGCTGTCCGTAATAACCATATCTTCTTCGCTAAGTATTTTCGGTCAAGTCGTTTTACTTTTGCTTATTCAAATCGGCGGACTGGGATTTATGAGCCTTACCACAATGTTTATGCTCCTACTCCGAAAAAAAATAACGCTTAAAAACAGACTCGTAATAAAAGAAGCTCTCAATCAAAACGAAAATCGAGGACTTGTACGACTTACCCGCAATATTCTTTTCGTTACCCTTGCAATAGAAGGCTTTGGCTTTTTGCTCTTACTCTACCCTCTTGTTTCGGCAAACGGCGCAATAGGAGTTTGGCAAGCCGCATTCACGGCAATATCGGCATTTTGCAATGCGGGATTCGACATAATAGGCGAAAGCAGTCTTACCGGGTTTGCGGGAAATATTGCGGTAAATCTTTCGGTTATGTTTCTTATAGTTTTGGGCGGAATAGGTTTTACCGTTATAATGGACATAGGAAAACACAAAGGCAACTTTAAAAGACTTGCCGTTCATTCGAAAATCGTGCTCGTTGCCACGTTTATATTGATTTTGTCGGGCGGCATATTTTATTTCGGAGTTGAGTATTCAAACGTCGGCACACTGGGAAATATGAGCTTCGGAAAAAAAGTTTTAGCGGCGTTTTTTCAGTCTGTTACCACAAGAACGGCGGGATTTGCCACGATAAATCAAAACGCAATGACGCCGGCGGGCAAATTCGGCACAATGCTTCTCATGTTTATAGGCGCCTCTCCCGGTTCCACAGGCGGAGGAATCAAAACTACCTCTACGGTAATACTTCTTTTGGTAACAATGTCGGGAATACGCAAAAACGGCGATATTACCGTAAACAAGCGTAAAATAGGAACATATAGCGCTCGCAAAGCTGTAAGCATACTTGTTGCGGGAACATTGGTGGTTATTATCTCTACATTCATATTATTGATTACCGAACGAGGCAAAGCCGCCGACGCCGCCGAACTACTGACATTCGAAAATACTCTTTTCGAATGTTTCTCCGCTTTCGGCACTGTGGGGCTGAGTTGCGGACTAACTCCTTTACTGTCGGCAGGCGGCAAAATAGTTTTAATGCTCGTTATGTTTTTCGGAAGAGTAGGAATTATAACGATAGGACTGATGTTTATGCAAGGCAATAGCGCCGACAACAAAATCAAATATCCCGATGCAAACATAATGATAGGATAAAATCACCACACTCAAAACGGAGGAACTATGGCTAAAATCATAAAAAAACAATATGCTGTTATAGGCTTAGGGCGTTTCGGTTGCGCTCTTACTCGCGGGCTTTACGCCGAAGGGGCCGAAGTGCTTGTTGTGGATAGCGACCCCGACAAAGTAAACGAAATCGAGCCTTATTGCGCGCAAGCGATTTGCGCCGACGCAACCGACGAAGCCGTGCTCGAAAAAATCGGCATAAGAAACCTCGACGTTGCAATAGTGTGCATTGCGGGCGACATCGAGGCGAGCATATTCGTAACGCTAACGTGCAAGCAACTCGGAGTGCCGCAGGTAATCGCCAAAGCGCAAAACGAACGCCACCGACATGTTCTCAAAAAAATAGGCGCCGACATAGTAATCGTGCCGGAAGAAGAAATGGGCGCGAAGCTTGCCGCAAACCTTGTTAAGCCGAACATGATAGAAATTATGTCGCTTTCGGATAATTTCCGCATGGTTGAAATCCGAACGCCGCTCAAATGGCAACACAAAACGCTTTTGCAACTTAATCTGCGAAATACAGAAAAAGTTACTATAATTCTCGTTAAACGCGGCGACGAAATAATAGTTACTCCGCAAGCCACTTGCGAGCTTTTGCCCGACGATATTTTGGTTATTGCGGGCACATATACAGACACAAAACGCCTCAGCGCAAAAGCAACTGAAACGGTTCTCGACACTTTGGAATAAAACACGTAAAATATTTGCATTAAACGGTACAAAAAAGACTGCACTCCATTACCGTAGTTCCCATAGGGAATTTTACCACAGGAACAGAATGTAAGTATAGCGCACTATACCTTGCAAGAAAGGTGAGTGCGTTTTTACTTTACATTTTGATTTTGTCGTTGTATAATAATAGAGCGATAAACAGTAATTTAGCTGAGGAAAGCAATGTTTCGGAAAATGAGAAGATTTAAGCAAGAATTGCAGCAAAATGAAATTGAACGAATTTTACGACTTAACACTTCGGGAGTCTTGGCGTTATTAGATAATAACGGTTATCCGTATTCCGTGCCGTTGAGTTATGTATATTCAAACGGAAAAATATATTTTCACAGTGCTAAATCGGGACATAAAATTGATGCAATAAAAAACTATAATAAAGCAACCTTTTGCATAATTGATAAAGACGATGTTAAACCTGAAAAATATACTACCTTTTATAAAAGCGTGATAATATTTGGTAATATTGAAATCCTTGACGACGTTGAAGAAACATTGCTTGCAATTCAAGAATTGGGCGAAAAATATTACCCTAATCATAGCAGTGAACTGCAAAATGAAATTGTGAAATATAAAACGGCATTTTTGATAATTAGATTTAATATAGAGCATATAACCGGCAAACAAGCCAAAGAATTATTATAATTAAATTTCAATTTGACGTGCAGTGAAGTCAGTTAAGCGGTTCGGCAATAAAGATGCACGACCGCGGCGACACGCCGCTAAATTTCAATTTATCATCAATTATAAAGAGCGAAGAATTTAAAAATTCTTCGCTCTTTATATTCCCTATGGGAATTGCGCTTTCAGCGCGCAGCCTTTTGTTTTTCCTCTCTTTCTACTCCCAAATGGGCAACGGACTTAAAAACAAAATATCATCTCTTTGCGCGGCTTCTCCTTCGGCAAGCACCGCCGCTTTAACCGCCACTTCTCCGCCCGCCGCGCGCACTAATTCGCAAAGCGCTTCAATAGAACCGCCCGAAGATATTACGTCGTCTACAACAGCAACGCTTTTTCCGTTAAGCAATTTCGCATCGTGAGCCGACAAATAAAACCTCTGTTCGCCCTTAGTAGTTATACTCTTAACGGCAACCGAAATGCCGTCTTGCATATAGAGCTTTTTGCTTTTTCGCGCTACGGCGTAAAAACCATGTTCCAAACGCCGAGCCACGCAATGAGCAAGTTGCAAACCTTTGCTTTCGGCGGTTAGAATAACGTCGGCTTTGCCCTTTAACCGCTCGGCAAGCTTGTAAGCGCAAAATTCCGTAAGCTCAACATTGCCGTGCAAATTGAAAAACGCGATTTTAGGACCGTCTTCAAGCCGCATAACGGGCAGTTCTTCCCTTCTGCCGCAAATATCAATAACAAACGATTCTTCCATTAAGTTTTATTCCTCAGGCGTAACAACGGGAGGTTCAACAACAGTTTCGTTGATTTTATATGCAATTTCGCAAGTTACGGTAGCGAACACATATTCCCCGCTTTCCGACTCGTACATAATTTCGAACTCCACAGTTTCCGTCTTTTCGCTTCCGCTTTCGTCGTAGTCGGCGGTGGCGGTTATAACGCCGCCGTTATTTACAACGGTTATATGCGTAGAATCGTAATTTATAGCGGTAACGGTTACGTTATTCAATCCGTCGAAAGTAACTTCGTAAATTATTTTTCCCGAAGAAGCAACCGTGTCGCCGCTATTAGTATTTGCGGTAATTCCCGCACCATCGGCGGATATTACAACCGTTGCGGTGTTTTCAACCACAGCGCCGCTAACGAGCGTGGCTTTAACCGACACCACCGTTGTTCCCGACTTTCCGCTAACTACGGTAAATTCGCCCGCCGAAGTGGAATTAAGCGTTATGCTATTTCCGCTTACAACAGTATATTCGTATAAAGCGTTTTCGCCGCCCTCCGACAGCGACGGAATTATTTCTCCGCCGTTCTCATTTCTGGTCACGCTTAGCGTAAGCGACGGAACGCTTGTGGTTATTTGAGTTTCGGTAGTAAACTCCAAGCCCGCGAACAACCCTTCCGCTACGGTAGCCGATACGGTTACCGTAATTGTGCGCGACTCGTAGCTTCCCACAAAATTGCCGTCGGAATCTATTGTAACGAACTTTTTGTCGGCATCGGCAACCGCGAACGTATAGCCGCTATCGTTTGGCGTATAGTTGAACGCAACCGTTATTTTCTCGCCGCTAACAGAAGTAACAAGTTTGGGAAGCGCGGGAACGGGAACGTCGTATTCTTTGCTAAGAACCTCGCCTATATAGCTGCAATCCGCCGTAACGCGGTAATATAACGTTATTTTAACGGGAGTGCTTTCGGCGTTGGGCGTTATTACGAAACCTTTGACGCCATGCGTGGAAAGGCGCGAAGAATGTTCTTTAACCGCAGTAAACAACACCTCGAAGCCCTCGCCGTCAAACGTAAATTCACCCGTAAACGACGTAGGATTCTTCACGGAGTCGGGCGTAAGCGAATCTAACGAAAGCTCGCCGGGCACAGGTGCCGCAACCGCAGTAACTGTAATCTTGCAACTTATAACCGTGCCTTTGTATGCGCCGCTTTGCATAGTGGCGTTAACCGTTATTTCTATTGTGCCGCCGAACGTAGAATCTTTAAATTTGAATTCGCCCGTTTTCGAATTTAAATCGATATACGCCGCTTGAGCTTCGTCCGAAAGAACATACGAGAACGAGGCGGCGTCCGCCGAATCGATTTCGGGAACTATAACGTTGCCAGAAACTGTGGCGGAAATAGTGGGCTTAACTGCGGCGGGAACGGTAATTTCAGCAGTTACAGCCGTGAGAACAAGCCCGTCGTGCGGTTCGCCCGAAACTGTAACGCTAACCGTTACTTTCGCTTTTTGCACCGCCGACGTTTTAATGAACGTAAAGCTTCCGTCCGTGCCGAGCAGTATTCCGCCGCCTTCCGTTACGGCGTAGGCATATTCGAACGCATAGCCGTCGCCGTTTGTTATGGTGTGCGTAATATTGCCGCCGTTTCCGTCGTCGGAAAGAGTGAACCCTACCGAAAGCGAGGGCGCGTTCTTGCCCGGAATCGGCAACGTAACCGTTCTTTCGAACTCTTTGTCGTCGTAAACGCCGTTCGCGTAATCTCCGCCGTCTATTTTCATAAACACGCGAAGAACAACATTTCCGCCTACGGTATTCGTTTTAGGCGTAAACGTAAACGCGTTGTTAGCGGAATAACTCTCGTATGCGGAGTTATAACTATCAAGCAAATCTTTGCCCGACAAGATTTCGATTTTGTAGCTCGCTCCGTTATAAGTCTTTCCGTCGTTGGCTAAAAAGGTATTTCCATTTTGCGTCACGTCGAGCACGGGAGCCGCAATCGGCAGAATTTCAAAGTCGAACTCTCCGTAATACACCCTATTGCTCGAATCGGTGTGTGATACAAACAGCTTAACCGTTTTGTTTGCCGAACCGTAGTTCGAGTCGGGCAAGAGCTTTAAATAGTTTCCGTCTTGCACTACCGACGAATCGGACGCGGAAACGGTTATTCCCCTAGCCACATTTCCGAACGCATTCGCAAACAACGTGCTTAAATCCACTCTTTCGCCGGGTTTTGCCGAGAATTTGCTCGCGGATTGTTTAATAAGATATGTTACGCTGACGCGTTCGGTGAGCGTATATTTGGCGCCCGCATAGTCGCCGCCCACAATTTTCACATTGGCAGTAACGTTCACTTCGGAAGAAGCGGGAGCGCTTACGCCTTTATAAAGAGTGGGCACAAACGCGTTGCCCGTTATATAACCCCATTCGCCGTTATCAACCGAATAGCTCACAGAAATATATTCCTGCGCAACGGCGCCAACCGACGCCGAAAGCGTGAGGCGGGAATTAGCGTCAACGTAGCGAACTCCGCTTATGCGCACGCCGCCGTCAACAGTAAGAGTAGCGGATTCGGGCATAACGGTAACTTTTATTTTTCCGCTCACGGGCGCCATGCCTTTGTAATATCCGCTTATAACGGTAAACGTATAAGGAATTTCAAACACGGCTCCGTTTTTTGCAGTCTCGTTTTTGGCGAACGTTGCGCTTCCGTCATTCTTTGCGGCGGCGCCCGACGGGAATGTAAACGTTCCGGGTATGTTTCCGCTCAAATCGTATGCAACGTTATAATCGAATCCGTCGTCGCCCTCGCCGCCTTTCACGCTCCAAAGAGGACCGAATTCAAACGTTTTCTCGTTCGCGTCGAGCACTGCCTCTTGCGTAACCGAAACTATAGGCGCATCGTAGACGTTTACGGTTACGGGAATTTCGAACACCTCTTTATAACCGTTAAACAATCCGCCGCTAACCTGCGCGGTTACAATAAGCGTAGCGTTTCCGCCGCCGTGCAACATAAGTGCGCCAACGGCGAACTCGTTAAGACTCGCCGCGTTTTGCGTAACCGTTGCAAACTCGGAACGAAGCGTGGCGGAATAAGTTACGTTTCCTTTAAAGCCGCTTGCGTTACTAACAGTAACGGTTGCGCTCTCTCCCGGATTAAGCGTTATTCCCGATGCGTTGCTTGCTGTAAATTGGGGAGCCGTTGCGGTAAGCGTCGCGCTAACCGTATTCGCGGAATAAACGGTGCCGCCGAGCATAACGGTGTGCACGCCGAGTTTTATTTCGCCCTCGCCTTTCGCCTTATAACGCGCCACAAAGAATTTGCCGTGAAGTATTTCTGTCTTTACGAGTTCGAGCGCAGAATTGTCGCTCACAATAAATTTGGTTACGTCGGCGTTTGCCAAAGCCGAAGGAGCGCCTTCGAAGTTTACCACGAGCACAAGCACTTTGGGCGACGAAACGTAGCTTATATCAACGCTACCGCTTATCTCGGTTGCGCCCGCAACGGCGCCGTCGGAGTTTACGGTAACTTCCCCGTTTTCGTCGTTCGACAAATACGCCTTACTTTCGAGCACGCCCGAATCGGCTATAACGATTTCAACCGACGACGTAAACGTATATGCGTTGTCTCCGAATAAAACAACGTTTAAACCGACGCTCGCGTTTCCGCAACCCGACACGGTAATCGTTGCCGAGTTGTTCGAATTGTTTAGAGTAAGCAAACCGTTACTCGCCGCAAAGGTGGTCGCAAAACTCACGGCGGGAGAGTTGGCAAGCACAAACTTATATTCGCTCGCGTTTTTCTTGTCTATTTCGTAAACGCCGTTTACAGGCTGCACAAGGCTTCCGTTTTTGCGAAGTTCGATTTTGGGAGAATACGCGCTCGATTCCGCAGTAACGTCGAAATTTGATGACGCTTCGAGCGACAACACCGAAACGCCGTTTCGTTGAAGTTGCGCGGTTACTCTAACGGTATGGTTCGCTATATCCGACGCGGTAAGAACAGCCCTATTCACGCTTATGCGGTAATAGTTTACTCCAGTAAGCGCAACCGAGAAAGCGCCGGCGGTAGAGTCGCCCAAAACAATTTCCGAACCGTCTATAAATATTTTCACGTCAGATAAAACGCATCCGTTCGGAGCGCCGCTTAAAGCAACTTCGAAGTCAGTAGAAGAACTTGCGAACACGTCTATTTCGGAAAGCGCGTTTTTAAAATCCACGTTTAACAACGCCTGAGAAACTTTAACGTTAAACACAAACGTCTTGCCGTCGGCGCCCGAAATCGTTATAACGGCGTCGCCCGCCTTTAAAGGGTTAAGCGTAAGAGTGCCGTTTTCCATTACGGCGCCTACGCAATCGGGGTTGGAACTCGTTACCGTGAGCGCGGTGTCGGCAGGGTCAACGCCCGCAACGGCGCTCTTAGCCTTTGCGGTGAAAACGCAATCATTTCCGCTCTGACCTTTTATAAATTCAATCGTAACGTTTGACGCAAGCCGAGTGCCCGCATTGTTGAGCACCTCGATTTCGCTCGCAGGCACGCGCACGGTAATAGTGGCTTCGCACTCAACCGTTTTGCCGTCGGGCGACGTATAAGACGCCGTAACGATAAACGTGCCGAAACTGCCGCGCACCAAAATATCGGGGCTGTTCGGATTTTCATTAGGCAAAACGACTATATTGTTCTTGTCGTCTTTAACGGTGTAAGTTATTACGGCGTCCGAAACGACAGCGTTTGTTCCCACGTTTATAACGGTTGCTTTAACGTTTATTATCGAATTGTCGGTGCGAACTCTCTCTATGTCGGAATCGTTGAAAGCAATGCTAACCTTAGAAGTGGAAACGCTTATTAGCACTTTCACTTCTTTTCCGCCCGCGCTCAACACAAGCGTTGCCGAAGCGACTTGCGTTCTGTCGTTTTTAACGTACAGAACTCCGTTATGAACGCGGAACACGTTTTCGTCCGACACGTTTTCAAAAGAATACGCAGGTTCGGGCGCGTTCTTAGGCTGACGGTTTTCGTCGCCGCCGTTTATAACCGCGTCGAGCGCAAACTGTTGTTCGCCGCTTTCTCCGGTTGTAACAACTTCGAGCTTACCGCCGTTTCCCGAATATGTTTCGTCGTCGATTTGCAAACCGAGAGTTTCCACCTCAACGTCTACCGTAATCACAAGTTTTAACTCATAGGTATGCTCTTCTCCGCCGTCGAGTCTTTCACGAACGGTAATAGTAAGCAACAAGTCGTCTATTCTCGAACCGAGCGCCGTAAAGCGGTATCCTATTATTTCGGAAGAAGTTCCGTTTTCAAACTCGCCCGTTTGAGAACAGAAAACGCCTTTTATTCCCTCAACAGAACCGCCGAATTGCGCCGAATACTCAAGATTTGCACGGTCTATCTCGTTGCCGTTTTGCGCGAATTTAAACAAAACGGTATAATCGTTGGTTCCGTTAGGCGTATATACAACGGTAATATTTTTGGCAATCGCGTCGCTGCTCAGTTCAAGTTCGGAGCCGCCCGCATTAAGGCTTGCTTTGAACGCGCCTTCCACCGCTGTGGTAACGCGCAAATTGCAGCTTGCGGAAACGCCTTTGTTAGCGCTGACAATAGCGAAACCCTCGTGCGTGCCGTTCTTCGCAGTAGTGCGCGTAATTTCAAGTTTACCCTCGTAAATAAGCGCGCCGTTTTCGTCGAACGATACGCCGTTGCCGCTCGTCACTTCGTCGAACGGAACATTCAAAAACGCGGGATTAAAACCGGTTACGGCAAAGCCTTGCGGAGCGGTATATTCGAACTCTTCGTAAGCCGTGTCACCCGTCTGTTTTTCGGCGTAAGAAACTTTGTAGTACACTTCCACGCTGTTGTTACGCCCCGCGTTGGTATATAACGTTGCGGAATCGAAAGGCTTTGTATGTTGCTCGTCTAAGAACAGCTCTATTTTGCCGATTCCCACTTGCGTGTTTGAAACCGAAACGTTTACATAAACCGATTTGCCGTCTTGCGGCACATCTTCTTTAAAGTAGAATGTTCCGCTGTAAGTTGCGGTAGGTTCGCAAGTCAACTTATATCTGCCCAAGCTCAACTTTTCCACAGACGAAGTTTTGGGAGAATAATCATCGATTACCGAACTGCAAGCGAAGCGCTTGGAGTTATCGCGTTCAACAATGAAATCCGCTCTTCCTTCTATTCTTATAACGCCCGAATAATAGGCGGTAAACGTGTCGCCGCTCGAAAAAGACAGCGTGGAATTTTCGGCAAGCTCTTGCGAATAAGAGTTGTCGGTATATAATTTCATACCGTCGAATCTGCGGTACAAAGTATAGTTGGAGTTCTTTGTGAAATCCGAATTAAATCCCGAAATGTATCCGTCTTTAATCGTGTAAGGATTTTCTCCGTAGCTGTAATACAAAATGAAAGTTTGCCAATCCTCGTTCGTTTCAACGCTTACGGCGAAAAGGTCGCGCAACACTATAACCGAACTGTCGGTTAAAATATCGGAAGTGCCGTTCGTTTTAAATAGCGCGTTGCCTATTGTCTGTTCGGTCATGTCCTCTTCTTTCGTGCCCAACGGGTAATAATAAACCGACGTTCCTATAATTTTCTTAGGCAACAAATAAGGATATTCGCCCCGTTTAACGGCAATATCGAGCGAAACATATTCTTTGTTTATAATTTGAGCCGACGAAGCAATAATTTTTCCGTTTGTGGAAATAAGTTGCGGCTTATCGAGGTTGGCGTTGCCGAGAGTAACGACGTTGGCTCCGCCCTCGTACAACTCGGGATTCGCGTAATACACGCTGTGAGAAGTGGAACCCGTCGCCAATTCCACGCTTCCTATGGCGTACTTATATTCTATATTGAGCACAATAACGCAAGCGTCAAGCTCCAACCTTACGGTGCGCGAAGCCTGCGGAGTTTCGGGCACTATAAAGCTGTCGGTTTCTTTGGAATAAGCGCCGTTGTTGTCCGTTTTCTTAATAAACGCATAGTTATCGTCTTGACTGTTGGTAACGGGTTCGCCGTTTTCGTCGAAAAACAATATTAAATCTTTAAGATTGAATACGGTAACTTTGTCGGTTTCCCCCGTCACCGTTTTGCCCGAACCTACGGCAAGAGTGAGGGTCGCGGTGTTGCCGCTGCAAGTAAGTTGAGTGTGTCTGTCGTCGGAATTTTGCGTAAAATCGTAGTTTTCGTTAAGCCTGAACGAAGCGGCGGTGCGCACCACTTTGAACTTAACTTCGAAGAACATATTTTTCGCGGGCTCGAAAGTGTCTTTATCGAGCGCCTGACTTGCGAGCGTAAAGGTTACGGTGTGAATGCCGTCGGGCACGTTTTTGCCTATTTTAAAACCGAGCGGCGCGCTTAAAGTGTTTTTCGAACCGTTTACTTTCGTAAGTTTGGGGCTGAGAACGTTCTTTATTGCTCCGTCAACCGTTATTGTGTCGGCTTCATTCTTATTGTCTATCCCTTCCGAATAAGAAATAACGAGGTCGGAATTCAACGAGCTTACGGCTGCATCGTTATTAAACAGCGCCTGAGCTATAGTGTAGTTGATTTCGGTTTTGGGAGTGTCGCCGCTAAACGTGGAAATCATGTCGGTAGCCTTAACGCTCACTTCGTCTATCGGAGCGCGAATATGAATGTATATTTGAACGGACTTGTGCATTCCGTTAAGCTCGTTGTCTTGAATGAGCAACGTGGCGTCGCCCACGCTCTTATTCAACAACCTAAGCGAAACGCTCGACGCGGTTGTTTCTATGTGAACAAGCTTATCGCCTTCGGTAATAGTGGGATAAAGGTTGTTTCTTCCCCAAACGGGAGTTGTAAGCACCCCTTTGCGCATAACCTTAACATAATCCGAAAGCTTGAACACCGACGAAGTGCTTATGGGTTGTTCAAAATACAAATCGATTTCGTCGGTGCGCATTTTGGTGTACGGGTCGAAACAAACAATGTCCGTAACCACGTCCATCTCGCCGCTCGACAAAAATTCGACTTCTATAATTATTTCGCGCTTAATAGGCGCGCCGTTATATTCGTTGGCAATAAGACGAATTGTGCTTTGCCCTTTTTTCAACGCCTTAAAGCGAATATTTTTGCGGCAATACGCTCCGTCGCTCTTGTGCGGGTGCAAATCGAATTCGAGGTTACCCGATTGAGTAATAGCGTCGGTTATTTCTTTATAGTCGGAATCTTCGGGATTCCACTTGTCGGCAACGAGCACGCGGACTTGGTCGTAATATCCGCCGTTGCCCATAACTCCCTGCATTATTTTTGCACGTTTGCCGTTGGTGCCAACCGCGCCCAACTGCGAAAAATCGAACTCGTGTTCGAGGTTGTTTTCGTGCAAGTCTATTCCTTCATAATACGGAATTTGTTTAGAAACTCTGTAAAACAAAGTCGTGTCGGTGCTTTTATCCTGTTGCAAAGCAAGTTCGAGCGGGTCGCCCTTACCTATTTCTTTGAAAGAGGTTATGCTGCCGTTCACTTCTTTAACTAACCTTATGGGTGCGATTGCTTTCAATCCTTCGGTAACATTTCCGTCGGAATCGGCGTAATCGTCCACGTCGAAATGCTCGGCGTACCCCTCTTCGACTTTCATTTCTATAATTTCGCGCACTTCGGGCGAAAATTCGCTCGTAACTATAAGCTTGAAATCTTCTTTCACAGTTTCGCTCACGCGAAAGCCGAACACAACAACCGCCACAACGTCATCGTCGCCGCTGCCTATATATTCGGTTTTAACGGGAGTAATCGCCGCCGCAGGTTCGGAATAAACTTTTATAAGCGAGTTTACGTCGTCTTTGGTGTAGTTGTTGTTTTTTAGCACAACGTTAAACTCTATGTTATACAAAACGTTGGGCGCAACTCGGTAAACGGGAACGGTAACCTCATCGTCAAGCGGGTCGTTCACCTGGCTTAGGTCGGTTTTGCCGCTGCCTACGCTTATCTTTTCGATTGACGGAGGGTCGATTGCGGGAGCTTTCGTAACCCACAGCACGGCAAAAGCGACACTCGCCGCCGCAAGCACCGCAATAAGGACTATAAACAGTATGTTTCGTCCTTTCTTTTTGGTTTCGAGTTCTATAACTTTATCGGAAATAGGCATAAAATAAATCCTCTCCCATCGCACTTATAGTTTATCACTATAATAATACAGTATTCATAGAAAAATGTCAATCTTGAAATCACAGATTTAATATTTGTTTTGCAAAAGCACGAAATAAATCGAACCCCATTAAAACACCATATTTTTGGCATATATTGCGGTAAAAACGGATTTATATAATAGGTTTTATCAAGGTTCGCTAATTTGGTTCACGCAAATCCGAAACAAATTTTTAGCACTTGACGCTTTTGAGTGCTAACACTCGCACCAAGCAAGTGCCACTTGTAAGCATAAGATTACAAACTTATATGCACGGAAAAAACAATGCCATAAAGTTAATTCTCTTCTTATATCGGGTTGACAACAGGGCGCATATTATGTATAATAGTTATACTTATATACCTTATGCGGAGGTTCGCACTATCAACGCCATTTCCGACAAAATTATAGAACTGCTGCTTTACACTCGAAAGGCTTCGGAAACCGAACGCGGCGCGTTCGGGCTTAAAGAGCGTTTGCTCTTTTGCCTAAGACGCCGACCGTTGCCGCCACGCGAGCTTATGGAAATGCTCGGCATGGTAAAATCAAACCTTGCTTTGCTTGCGAGAAAGTGCATAGGCGAAGGCTTGATTGAAAAATCGCGCCGAAGTTCCGACAACCGCGCGCTTGTATACGAGCTTACCGACAAAGGCAACGAATATATAGACGGCTTATTAAACCAAATAGAAAGCAAGTTGCACACCGTTCTCACAACAGATAAAGATAGGCAAGCCGCCGAAGAAAACCTTGACGCGGCAATAGAATTATTGTCTTACATACCGTAACGCAAAGGCTGAAAATAACCGCACGCGGGCAATTTAAGAGCGCAAAAAATATGAGAGCAATGCAAAAAATAAAAAAAGACCTTGCGGCGGTATTTCGCCACGACCCCGCGGCAAGAAGCAAAGCCGAAGTTATTCTAACTTACAGCGGGTTTCACGCGCTCGTAATGTATCGCTTCGCACATTTTTTGCACATTCACAGATATAAACTTCTCGCCAGAATCGTGAGTCAGTTTTGCAAATTCCTTACGGGTATAGAAATTCATCCGGGCGCCAAAATAGGATACGGAGTTGTAATCGACCACGGCGAAGGCGTTGTTATAGGCGAAACGGCGGAAGTCGGAAATAACGTTCTGATATATCAAGGAGTAACTCTTGGCGGCACCGGCAAAGACAAAGGAAAGCGCCACCCCACTGTTGAAGACGGCGTTATGATTTGTTCGGGAGCGAAAGTTTTAGGTCCGTTTACGGTGGGAAAAAACGCGCGAATAGGCGCGGGAAGCATTGTGCTTAAAGAAGTACCGCCCAACGCCACCGTTGTTGGCGTTCCCGGCAGAATAGTGAAAATAGGCAACGAGCGAGTGGACGACCTCGACCAAAACCTTCCCGACCCCACAGGCGACGATATAAAGCGGTTAGAAGCCCGCATTGCCGCGCTCGAAGAAAAGCTCGGCGAGCAAAAAAATCATAAATTATGAAATGCGGATTTTTCCGCAAAGGAAGATAAGACTTTAACAATGTTGAAACTTTACAACACGCTCACACGCGAAAAAGAAGAATTCCACCCCATAAAGCAAAACGTCGTAACAATGTATTCGTGCGGTCCCACCGTATATAACTATGCGCACATAGGCAATTTGCGCACATACGTTTTTATGGATATGTTAAGGCGTTCTCTTCGCTACTGCGGCTATAAAATTAAAGGGGTTATGAACATAACCGACGTAGGGCACCTTCTTTCCGACGCGGACGACGGCGAAGACAAAATGGAAAAAGCCGCGAAAGAGCAAAAAAAGACTCCGCGCGAAATAGCCGACTACTACACCGAAATTTTCTTTAAAGACTTGACCCGCCTCAACATAGGCAAGCCCGAAATAATAGCCAAAGCCACCGAGCACATCCCCGACATGATTTCTTATGTTCAAGACCTTGTTAAAAAGGGATACGGCTACGAAACGAGCGACGGAATATATTTCGACATAGCGAAATTCGACGGCTACGGCAAACTAAGCAGGCTTAACCTCGACGAGCAAATAGCAGGCGCGCGCGTTGAAGTGAATACGGAAAAGCGCCACCCCGCCGACTTTGCGCTTTGGAAAAAAGCTGAAAAAAATCACATAATGCAATGGGAATCGCCATGGGGCATGGGTTATCCCGGTTGGCATATAGAATGTTCGGCAATGAGCCGCAAATATTTGGGCGTTACGTTCGATATTCACACAGGCGGAGTAGACCATATTCCCGTTCATCACGAAAACGAAATCGCGCAAAGCGAAGCGCGCGAGGGCGCCAAAACGGTGAACACCTGGATGCATGGCGAGTTTATGCTTGTAGACGGCGGAAAAATGAGCAAATCGCTCGGCAACACCTACACGATAGACAATTTAATCGAACGCGGATATTCCCCGCTTGCGTTCCGTTATTTTTGCCTTAACGCCCATTACCGCAAAAAATTAAATTTTACTTTCGAAGGAATGGACGCGGCGCAAACCGCATACACCCGTCTTTTGGAAACGTTGTATAAACACAAAACGTCTGCCGAGAGCACCGAACCGCAAAAGCTCGACGGCTATATAAAAGAATTTCGCTCGGCGGTGGAAGACGACCTCAATTTGCCGCTCGCGCTCGGCGTACTGTGGACGATGACGAAAGAAAAGCCGTCGAACGATATTTATAAAACCGCGCTTTTATTCGACGAAGTGTTAGGGCTCGACCTTAAAGCCGCCCGAGCCCCCGAAAAAGCGAACGACGAGCCCGTTCCCGACGAAGTTAAAGCGCTTGCCGAAAAACGGCTTGCGGCTCGCAAAAACAAAGATTGGGCGGAAAGCGACAGACTGCGCGAACAAATCGCGGCTCTCGGCTATTCGGTAACAGACGGAAAAGACGGTTTCACTGTAAAGAAAATGTAACGAAGATTTTTGTTGCCTTGCGAGCAACGGGTCGCTTTTTTGTTGCGTCTTGAAGCAACGGATTCGCTTTACAAACACAGCCTTTTGGTCGCAAAAGGCTTCGGCGAAAACGATAAAAGGGAGGGACACTTTCGACTGTGTCCCTTCCCTTTTAAAACCCTACCCCGCAACGACAAAGGCTGCGCCCTTGACGGCTTTTTATAGGTCTTGGTAGAAAGTAAACAGTTGCACATTGTCCTTAGCCGAGCGCGTAGCGCGAACGCCACGAGCGAATGCGAGTATCGTAGCGAAGCAGTCTCAACCTATCAAAGATTGCCGCGTCACTCACTGCGTTCGTTCCTCGCAAAGACATTAAAAATAACGCCGCATAACGTTTTGCATAACGTCAACGACACTGAAAAAGCTTGCGCAACAACTTACGCAAGCTTTTCTTTTAACAGTTTTTATCTGCCCTTTAAAAGAGTTTACTTTTTGGGAGCGGGTTTCTTAGGCTTAGCCGCCGCAGGTTTTTTAGCGGCAGTAGAAGTAGTTTTCTTCGCCTTGTTCACCGTTGCGGCGTCTATCGCGCCTTCGGCTTTCTTCTTAGAAGCCGTTTTCTTGGGAGCGGGCTTCTTTTCTTCTTCCTCTTCCGATTGCGTAGCAAGCATTTCTTCAAGATTTTTCTTGTTGTCGGACGCATTTTCGGCAGTTTTCACAGAGGGTTTCTTGTCTTCAACGAACACATATTCGGGAGCGAATGCCACTTTATCGGCAATCACCTTGCCAACCGAATCTTTCTGCCCCAAAGTTATGCCCTGAGGATTGATTGCAAACTTAACTTTATCGTTCACATTGTAGTTCACTGTGCCGGGAACGATAGCGCAGAAGTTGTATTTTTGCATATTGGGAGCTTCGGCGCCGGGAACGTCGTTAAGCCCTTCCACGTCGGCATACACGATTGTGTTTGCTCCGAGCACGTCGGCGTCTTTAACTCTGCCAACAACAACCATTTTCGGGTCTTTCGCAACTTCTTCTTTGCCTACGCGAACAGCGCGGGGGTCTATATTGAGCACAACGGTGCTTTCGCCGCTCGGCTCGCGCACTTCGGAATTAGTAATCATGTGCAACTTGCTCTTGCCGAACGAAATCGTGGCAACCGCAGGCATAGAGCCGTCTTTCGACTCTTTAACGGTAATCATAGCCGCAGCGGTGTTCGTTCCAACGGGACGATGCGCCAAAATCTTCTCGTTCTCGTCTATATCGCGCATCTGAATGTCTTCGGGGCGCAAATAGAGCGCAATTTTATCGCCGGGAGCAACCGCACTGTCTACCGCGTGCTTGCTAACAAGGAAACCTTTTTTGCCGGGCACAACGCTGAAAGCGGCGGTATAGCGCGGATATTTTTCAACAAAATCGACGGTTCCGTCAATTTTAACGCAACCCTCTTCCTCAACGTCGGTAAGGTCGCCGGGAGCGATTTCCAAAGTTATATCGCGGTTGATTTGTTCGAGGTCGGTCATGCGAGACGCGGTTGCTTCCGACACGGGTATAACCAAGTTGCCGAAACGCACTTTAAGCCCCTCTTCGGTAGCCAAGAGTTTAGCCGCAATGCGGTTCGCCTTAGGCACGCCCATAATGGTAAGCTCGGTGTCGGGGTCGAAGAAGTGAATGTGGTTTGCGTCGATAGCAAGGCTAACCTGCTCGCCCGCCGCAAACTGCGAACGCGCGTCTATACGGGCAACGGTGTAATCCTCTTTGCCGTCAACTTTCATATAGAGTATGGTTTCGTTACCGAGTTTTTCTATAACGTCGATTTCGGCGTTAATCACGGTGTCGGGGTTAGACGATATGAATATTTGTTCGTCGTGAATGTCTTCGGGACGAACGCCCATAACAACGTCTTTGCCGATGTAATAATCGTCTATAATGCGTTTCGCGCGGGATTCGGGTACCAAAATTTTGTTGCTGCCGAACACCGAGTAAAGCTTGTCGCCCTCTTTCACGAGCTGAGCTTTAAAGAAGTTCATTTGAGGCGAACCCAAGAACGACGCCACGAAAAGATTTTCGGGGTTGTCGTATAGGCAGGTGGGCGTGTCTATCTGCTGAATGATGCCGTCCTTCATAACAACTATGCGCGTGCCCATAGTCATAGCTTCGGTTTGGTCGTGCGTAACATATATAAACGTTGTCGCAAGCTTGTTATGAAGCTTTGTGATTTCGGTACGCATCTGCACGCGAAGCTTTGCGTCGAGGTTGCTCAAAGGTTCGTCCAAAAGGAAAACTTTGGGCTCGCGCACGATTGCACGACCGAGCGCAACACGTTGGCGCTGACCGCCCGAAAGAGCTTTCGGCTTACGGGTGAGAAGCTGCGATATTCCGAGAATTGCGGCGGCTTCGTTCACGCGCTTTTCGATTTCTTTCGAAGGCATTTTTCTGAGCTTTAAGCCGAACGCCATGTTGTCGTACACTGTCATGTGCGGATACAATGCGTAGTTTTGGAACACCATCGCAATGTCGCGGTCTTTGGGTTCCACGTCGTTCACGAGCTTATTGTCTATATAAAGCTCGCCCGCCGAAATTTCTTCGAGGCCCGCAACCATTCTCAAAGTGGTGGATTTGCCGCAACCCGAAGGTCCTACGAATACAATAAATTCTTTGTCGTCGATTTCAAGGTTAAAGTCGCTAACCGCTTTAACTCCGCCTTGATAAATCTTGTAGATGTGTCTTAACGACAGACTTGCCATTTTCTTCCCTCCATAACGGATTTTACCGAATTTTTTTCTTGCGCCGCCCGCGCTTCCGCGCGAGCTTGCAAACGGCTCTTTCGAACAATTATATTATACTATATAGCGAAAGTAAATATCAACTACATTATGAACAAAAAACGCAACCGCAATTATAAAAATTGCACAAACGGACTTTTTCGCCGCAACAAAAAGCGCGACGTTATGCGTCGCGCCCGTTTTATCCTACTCGCCTTTTCTGAGTTCGCCCAAAATATCCAAAAGAGTTTGTTGTTGAATTTGTTGGTTTCGTTCGCGGTCGAGCGCGTAAGCTATCCAGTCGGCGGAGAATTTTATTAAGTAGTACGTTAGCACCGCCGCAACGGTTGTTGCCGCCGACAACACGGGGAACAGCCAAAACGTTTTGAGGAAAGCGGCGATAACTGCGGCAACGTTGCCGCCCACAAGGAGCAAAAGCGGGAACAAAACAGTAAGCTTATTAAGCAGCCAACCGAGCGCTTTTATAACAGTGAATTTGGTGCGCAGTTCGCGGTAACATTCGCCGTTCATGCTCTCGAACAGAATTTCTTGCTGACGTATGCGCAACAACAGCGCTCTGCGGTCGAGCTCGTAGCAATGCGACAAATACCACAACAGTAAAAATCCGAGCGCCACCGAGCCTATTCCGCCGCCAAGCACTATAAGCCCGTGCTTCCAACCGTCGCGTATGAACAGCACTGTGGAAACCGCCAAAACAATTAGACCCAAGAACACGGCGTAACTTACCTTGTGCATAACGTATTTGAAAGTGTCTAAAAAGCGCACGCCGCCCGAATATTCGGAAATCGCAACGTCGAGGTTGGTTTTGGGGCGGGTGTCTTTGCTGAGAGCCACTTCGGGACTTGTGATTTTTATGCGCTCGTCGTCAATAGTTTGGTTCGCCGCCGCATGAATCTTTTCGCGCACAAGTTCCTCTTTGTTCTCGCGCGTTTCTTTGCCCGCAGGCTTTTTAGCGTTTTGTTTATTACTCATTTCGCTCTCCTCTTGCGCATCGCTTTTGTGCGCCGCAATATTGTTTTGCTGAAACTCTTTTTCGCCGTCGCCGACTCTCTCGGGCGGCTTTTCTTCTTCGTCGGGCTCCTCTTCGAACTCCCGCTCCGCTTGTTCTTCGGCAATCGCCGCAGTTTCCGCTTTAACTGCGGTTTTGCTTTCGGTTGCCGCAAGTTCTGCGGGCGTTACGTCTTGCTTTGCGCCGCCGCCCGATTTCGGCGCCACTATTTTCGCTATTAACGGAGCGGCTTCCGCCTCAGCCTCGAAAGGCTTTTCGGGTTCGTCGGTAACGTTTTCAAGTTCTTCCATAACCCGCTGCAATTCTTCGCCGCTTCTTATAAGTTCTTCGGACGCTTTGTAGTCTTCGCCGAGTTCGTCTTCTCCCGCTTCCGCCGCGCGCTTTTTGCGCCGCAACTCGCGTTGGCGCACGTTGCCGAGCACGCGCTTGTCGTCGTCGGACGGGGCAAGCAAAGTGTCGAGCGCTTCGGGGTCGAGAGTGGGAACGCGCGAGCTTTCCTGTTTTCGCGCCGCAAGCTCCATTTCTATTCGCAAAAGTTCTTCGCCCGAAAGACCTTCAATGTCTATTCCCGTCGCTTCGGGGTCTATGTCGAGCGCAAGCGCCGCGTCGTCAAGCGGCTTATCCGCGTCGGGCGAAAGCCCCATGCGTTCAAGGTGCCCGTCGTGGCAGAATTTGCACACGCGCATAACCGCGCCGTTTTCTTCTATTCGATAGCTGTCGTCGGCAAAGCCGCACAACTCGCAAACGCCTTTTTGCGCCACTACGGGTTAAACCTCCTTTTGCGATATTTTATATATACAGCAAACTCCAAGCGCCGCACACCAAACGTCGGGTTAGCCGCGCGACCGTTCGCTATATATGCACCATTATATCATTTGCCGTTCCCTTCGTCAAATCATAAATGCACCAAAATAAACATAATTTATTAAAACCGCTTTTCTAACTCTTAACAAAATATAATTGAGGAAAATTGTTTGCACGGTTTACCCAAATTACATCGCCCGAATTGCCGTTGAGTGCTTCCGCCAACATGAGCATATCCGAAGCTTTGTCGTACACCTTTAAATCAATCGTTACCGTTTCGCTATTTCTTTTCCGTCCTATAACTTCGGGCGCAAAACTTTTTTCCGCATGTAAAACATGACAATTTATTATATTGGTGTTATCGGTTACAGCTATAAAAGCGCCTATCATAGGTTCAGACGTTGCAGAAGTCGACGCATAAACAATTCCCGTAACGTTTCCGCCATAATAACAGTTCAACAAATCGGAATCTTGAATAGCCATTACAAACCCCGCTATTAAAGTTCTCCCCGCATTTGCGTCGGTATTAGAGCTATGCACGTTGCTCACAGAATAGCAATTTTGTATTTTTCCTCTAATTTGACTAAATACAAAGCCCGCGCCGTGCAAATCGGCTGTTACGTCTCCCGAAGAATAGCACCTATCTAATTTACAATCAAACCCCGTGAAAGCAAAACCGAAAGCGCTCGCTCCCTTAACTTGTCCGGATACATAGCAAAGTTTAAGCTCCGAATTCTTCTCGAGCCTGTAAAAAAATCCCGATGCGAAACCGCCTCTCGCGCCGTTTCCCTTTTCAGTCGTTTCTACATTTCCCGCGACATAACAATCGGTGAGTCTTACATTTGTTGCGTCATTTAAAAAACCCGACGCATAACTTACGGCGACTACGTTGCCGTCAACATGGCAACCGTATATATCGACAATGCCGTTAGGTATTTTATATATAAAGCCCGCAGCATTATATGCTTCCGTTTTGCCTCTTGTAACACATTCGAGCACAATTACTCTCGAAGTATTTTCCGTTTTTAGCCAACAAATGAGCCCGCCCGCCGACACATTGATATTTAACCCCGTAATTTCTACGTCTGTTTCGCAATTTCCAATAAATGCGATATGCCCTTCACTGTCGTTTATATAGCTCGCCGCAATTCCGCCAACATAAACCGACCGATTAGCTTGTTTAACATCAATCTTTCCCGTTACATTACAGCTCTTTATTGTTGAGTTCGCGCTACCGCCCGCAATTCCGCCTATGTTTACGCTTGCGTCCGAACGCAATTCAAGCAAGTCGTTTTGCGCGGCGGATTGAGTAACAGCGCCTTGACTTTCTTCGAACTCGATTGCTATATTTGCATTACAATTTATAATCTTTCCGCTTGAATAGCCCGCAATAGCGCCTACAAATATTTTCGGACTATACATTCCGGATACTGCGAGTTTTCCGCTCACGGTTATATTCTCCAAATCGCCATATGCCACACCCGCAACAGCTCCCGCCGCATAATCGGTAGTGCCATTATCACATGCGGTAAGTTCAAAATTTGTAAGAGTTAGGTTGCGCACGGCGCCGCCACCTATAATTCCGAACAATGACGAAAACGGCTCATTTGACTAACGGAAAGATTTTTAATTGCATGCCCGTTTCCGTCAAACGTCCCGCTAAATTCATTTTCGTATGCAAAAATAGGCTCGTGTTCGACTCCCGACAAATCCAAATCGCTATTCAGAATATAACAATGCTTGGGATATGCGCGCATATCTTTTAATTGTTGATATGTGTTTATAGCGAAAGGATTTTCTTTCGTACCCTCGCCGCCGTCGTACAAAAATTCGAATTCCGCCGTAAACGTAATATTAGTTTTAATGTTATAATCTGTGCGTATACTGTCCGAGTTACCATCCGACCATTTTACAAATTTGTATCCGCCGAGCGGAATTGCTTGCACGGCTTCACCGTCTTCTCCGTACTGCATCGGTTGATGAGTCTTGCCGCTTATATAGCCGCCTTCCCCCGCTTCGTAGTTTACAAAAACTTCGCGGAGTTTGAACTCGGCGGTAAACGACAGATTATCCGTTATCCCGTCTTCCCATCGCCAAGAATCGTTTTTTCCGTCCGACCACCTCACAAATTCGTACCCTTCGTTTGCGACGGCACCGACTCCCGTTGTGCTTTCCCCGCTTTTCACTTGTTGTATCGTTTCACCGCTAACCACGCCGCCGTCGGACGCCTTATATTCCACCGTATAAAACACATCACGAGAAGGAGAACAACCTAAAATTGCCGCAACTCCGCAAACAAGAAGCAACGATAAAATTGTTATAACGAAATATCTTTTCTTCACGACTCTCACCTCGTTTTGTATATCTCACGCTATATAAAAGGCAAGGCAGTTTTTTATCATAATGCTTAGGAATAATTTATATTTTTATGATAACATTAGCCGCAAAATTTGTCAATAGCAAAACAAAAAAATGTGCGCAAATTATTAAACAATTATCTTTTCAACGTCAAATTTTGCGCGCCCTGCAAATTTATGCAAAACCCGCGCCAAAATACTTGCATAAATATTCATTTCATTGTATAATTATGTGTATAACACCATTCGGAGGACTACTTTAATGATTAAGGCGGCGATTATAGGCGCCAACGGATATACGGGTTTCGAACTGTTAAAACTCATTCATTCCCACCCCGAGCTAACCCTATCGTATGCGGCGTCGCGCTCGAACGCGGGCACAAAGCTGCGCGAGCTCTATCCCGCGCTCGGCTTTGCATACGGCGACAGGCTTTTCGACGAACCCGACCCCGACGCCATTGCAAGCAATTCCGACGTGATTTTTACGGCGTTGCCCCATTCGGCAAGCGCGGCGGTGTGCGAAAAGCTGAACAAAAAAGGCGTTAAGGTTATAGACTTATCCGCCGATTTCCGCTATACCGACGTTCAACTTTACGAAGAAACCTACGGCGTTACGCACCCTTGCCCCAAGCTTAACAAAAGCGCGGTTTACGGGCTTTGCGAAATCAACCGTTCCGAAATTGCAAAAGCGGACGTTGTGGGAAATCCCGGTTGTTACACCACCTGTTCTATTTTGCCGCTTTATCCGCTTATAAAGTTCGGCGTGATAAAATCGGACGGAATAATAATAGACGCGGCAAGCGGCGTTACGGGCGCGGGCAGAAAAGCGGACGTTGCATATAATTTTTGCGAAACCGACGGAAATTTTAAGGCATACGGCGTAACCACTCACCGCCACACCACCGAAATAGAAGAAAAACTCAGCCTTAACGGAAAAAAAATATCCGTAAGCTTCACTCCTCACCTTTTGCCTACAAAACGCGGCATACTCGCAACTGTTTACGCCTACCTCTCAGAAAGTGCGGAAGCGCGCGACGTTGACGAGGCGTATAAACTTTATAATAACGAAAAGTTTGCCGTTCCACTCGGCGAAGGCGTGTTGCCCGAACTCAAATGGGTTACTCACAGCAACGTTTGCGCATTCGGCTACAAACTCGACCGCAAAAACGGACGAATTATTATTGTGTCGGCAATAGACAACCTCTTGAAAGGCGCGTCAGGTCAGGCGGTGCAAAATCTTAATATAATGTTCGGGCTAAAAGAAGACGAGGGGCTTCCCCTTGTTGGCTCCTGCCTATAATAAACGCAAATAAGGAAAAAATAAAATTGAACGATTTTCAGCAAAACGAACTTATTGAGCGCGCCAAAATAATAACGGAAGCGCTTCCGTATATTTCGCGCTATCGCGGTAAAACGATTTTAATCAAATACGGCGGAAACGCAATGAATAATCCGTCGGTTATAAAAACCATAATGCAAGACGTTGCCACGCTTAAAATAGTGGGCGTTAATCCCGTTTTGGTGCACGGCGGCGGTCCCGAAATAAACTCGCTTTTAAAACGGCTCGGCATAGAGTCGCGGTTTGAAAACGGATTGCGCATAACCGACGCCGCAACTATGGAAGTTGTGCAGATGGCGCTCGGCAAGCTTAACAAAAACATTGCGGCGGCGCTCGGCACAATGGGCGTTAAGGCGCTCGGAGTAAGCGGACAAGACAACGGGCTTATAACCGTTGAAAAGTTCGGCGACGAAAGCGGCACCGACTACGGCTATGTCGGAAAGATAACGGGAATAAACACTTCGGTTCTCGACACGCTTATTGCAAAAGGATATATTCCCGTTATTGCCACAATCGGCGTAGGAAGCGACGGAAGCGCATATAATGTAAATGCCGACACAGCCGCAGGCGCAATAGGCGGCTCTATGCACGCCGAAAAGCTCTTGTACCTAACCGACGTTGACGGCGTGCGCGAAAACGAATCCGACCCCCGTTCGCTTATTCCCGAAATTACCGCGTCGGCTCTTTTTGCAATGACGAAAGACGGGCGTATTCGCGGCGGCATGGTGCCCAAAGCGCTTTCGTGCATAGAGGCAATCGAGCGCGGCGTTAAAAACGTGCTGATACTGAACGGAACCGTTCCCCACTCTATTCTGCTCGAACTGTTTACCGATTCGGGCGTGGGCACAATGGTTATACCCGATTAGTAGTTAGCAACAACCCAAACGGAGTATATAATGGAATTTAAAGAAATAAAAGAGCTGGACGCCAAAAACTACATGACGGTGTTCGCGCGGCAAAATATATGTTTTACGCACGGCAAAGGAAGCAAGCTTTACGACGTTGCGGGAAATGAATATATAGATATGGGCGGCGGAATAGCGGTGAACTGCTTAGGGCACGACGACCCCGAGCTTACGCAAGCGATTTGCGAGCAAGCGCACAAGCTTATTCACGTTTCTAACCTTTACTACAACATTCCGCAAGCCGAGCTTTGCGAAAAACTTTTAGACGGAACTATTTTCGACAGAGTTTTTTTGTGCAACAGCGGCGCCGAAGCGAACGAGGGCGCAATTAAACTGATACGCAAACACTTTTATAAAAAAGGCGAGCACCGCCCTAAGATTATAACGGCGAACGGCTCTTTTCACGGCAGAACAATAGCTACGGTTACGGCTACGGGTCAAGAAAAGTATTCGCGTCCGTTCGCCCCGCTTCCCGCAGGCTTCACGCATGTGCCGTATAACGACTTTGCGGCGCTTAAAGACGAAGCCGACGACACGACAGCCGCCATTATTTTGGAAGTTATTCAGGGCGAAAGCGGAGTTCTTCCCGCCGACTACGACTATATTGTGAACGCCTACGCCCTCGCCAAAAGCAGAGGCATTTTGTTTGCGATAGACGAAGTTCAGACGGGAATGGGGCGCACGGGCAAAATGTTCGGGTTCGAGCACTACGGCATTCAGCCCGACATTATAACGCTTGCCAAAGGTTTGGGCGGCGGAGTGCCAATAGGCGCGGTTTTGGCGCGCGGCGAAGCGGCGGTTGCGTTCGCGCCCGGCGAACACGGAACCACGTTCGGCGGCAATCCCCTTTCGTGCGCTGCGGCTAACGTTATAGTGGATAAACTAAAAAACGGTTTACTCGAAGAAGCCGCCAAAAAAGGCGAATATCTTATGGGCAAACTCAGCAAACTTAAAAAATTCAATTTTGTGAACGACGTGCGCGGCAAAGGTCTGTTGGTTGGCGTAAATCTTACCGACAAAGTTAAAAACACCGAAATAGTGGGCAAAATGGCGGCAAGCGGCGTTATTGTTCTCACTGCGGGAAATAACACGTTGCGTTTCGCCCCCGCCTACACGATTAGTAAAGAAGAAATCGACACGGCTTGCGACAAGCTTATGGAACTTTTCGCGCGCACAAACGTTTAGCGGCGCGACACAAATTATAAAAAGCGTTAAAGCTTGTTGACGGCACGGCGCAAGCCGTGCTATAATATTTTTTTAATTTAAAATTCGGAGGATTCCCCCACAATGGATATAAGCGCATATAAAACCAAAGGAAGCATATACAATAAGCACATGCTCACTCTCGCCGACTATTCGGTGAACGAAATATACGAAATAATTCTTACCGCGATAAAACTAAAACAGAAACAACACGCGGGCAAAAAACACGCCTATCTTAAAAATAAAACGCTCGCAATGATATTCTCGAAATCGAGCACGCGCACCCGCGTTTCGTTCGAGCAAGGAATAAAACAGCTCGGCGGCTCCGCTCTCGTGCTGCAACAGGGCGACATTCAACTCGGTCGCGGCGAAACGGTGCGCGACACGGCTCTCGTATTGAACCGATACGGAATAGACGGCATAATGATTAGAACGTTTAAGCAATCGGACGTTGAGGAACTCGCCAAATACAGCAACTGCCCCGTTATAAACGGCTTAACCGACGAATATCACCCCTGCCAAGTGCTTGCCGACCTCATGACGGTATACGAGCATTTCGGTAAACTCGAAGGTCTGAAAATGGCTTACTTCGGCGACGGAAACAACATGGCTCATTCCCTAATGCTCGGCGGCGCGAAAGTCGGCATGGAAGTGGTTGTATGCTCGCCCGAAGGCTACAAACCGAACGAAGAAATTGTTGCCACAGCCGCAAAATCGGGCAAAGTGTGGGTAACGTCCGACCCCGAAGAGGCAATACGCGACTGTAACGTTATTTACACCGACGTGTTCTTTTCTATGGGACAAGACAAATCGCCCGAAAAAGTAAACGCCCTTATGCCTTATCAGGTAAACGAAGAACTTATGGCGAAAGCGGCGAAAGACGCGGTGTTCATGCACTGTTTGCCCGCTCACAGAGGCGAAGAAGTTAGCGAAGGCGTTATAGACGGCGTTCAAAGTATAGTTTTCGAAGAAGCCGAAAACCGCCTGCACGCGCAAAAAGCCGTTATGTATTTACTGATGAAAAACAAATAGGAAAGTATGATTCGATTTTTAAAAGCCGAAAAACAAGACGCCGCCGCGATTAACGACATAACGCGCAAGGCGTTTAAGCTGTATGCCGCCGAAGTCGGACCGCAAAGCAAAATCAAAGCTCTCGAAGAACCCGAATCCGTAGTTTTGGACGACATTGCAAACAACTGCGTTTTTGTTGCGAAAGACGACGACGGAAAAATTCTCGGCAGCGTTCGCATTAAAGGCATAAGCCCCGAGCTCGCCTACCTCTACCGCTTCGGCGTGAATCCCACCGTGCGCAACGCGGGCGTAGGAAGCGGACTGTTGCAAGCCGCGATAGATTACTGCAACGAGCAAGGTTTTGCCGCAATCACTCTTCACACAAATTCAAAATACTATAAACTTGCCCGCTATTATTACGGCAAGCAGTTTTTTGTACATTCCACTTCAACCGCAAAGGGCTACATACGCGCTCTGTTCGTAAAGGAGCTTAACGGCAAACCTTACGACGTGTCGCCCGCATATAACGAATAAAAACTTCTTTAAAAAGAAATAAGATGAAACGCGCCCGAAAGCCATACAAAACTTTCGGTCGCGTTTTAAAATTTATCTTTTATTTTGTTTTCGATTAAATCCACGTCGGATTAGCCGTATTTACAAATGCTTTTGCGCCTACGTTATTTTTTGCTCCCGCATTGATTGCAATGGAAGTCAGCATAGAGCAATTTTGGAAAGCACCGTAGTTTATAACAGTTTCGTTTGTGATTTTAACGCTTCGCAATGTAGTGGGAACAAAAAACCAATTCCAATTACTAGTACCGCCACCATAATATTGCTCAACCTTTGTTCCGCCTTGATAAGAATTTGTTCCGAAAATATACCCGAAGTTTGCATCGTTCGAACCGCTGTTCCCTTTCTTGCTTCCCACAAACGGCAGAGTAATACTTTTAAGCAAATAGCAACCGTTGAATACCCCCGAGCCGATAGACGTCACGCTGTCGGGAACAATAAATTCTCCTGCGGTTTCGGAATTGACAGACGAAAGAGCGCCGCATCCCGCGAATGCGCTCGCGCCTATGGTCTCTACCGAACCGTTGATTACAAATTTGCTCAAAGAACTGCAGCCTTTAAATAAAGACGACGGAATAATCGAAATACTCGGCAAAGAGACTTCTTCGACTCTCTCGCAATTCGCAAAGCTAATTGCACCGACTTGAACGATTCCATCGTTTAAGTCGATTTTCGTTAACATAGAGCAGTTTTGGAACGCGCCGTAGTTTAAAACAGTTTCGTTTGTGATTTTAACGCTTCGCAATGTAGAGGGAATAAAAAACCAACTCCAATTACTAGTACCACCACCATAATATTGCTCAACTTTTGTTCCGCCTTGATAAGAACTTTCGCCGAAAACATAACCGAAACTCGCCTCTTTCGAGCCGCTGTTCCCCTTTCGGCTTCCCACAAACGGCAGAGTAATGCTTTTAAGCATAGAACAGCCGTTAAACGCGCCCAAGCCGATAGACGTCACGCTGTCGGGAATCACTATAGAAGTAATACCGTTGCACCCCTTGAATGCGTTCGCGGGAATAGTATCGATGGTCGTCCCGTTGTGCTCCGAAGGAATAACAATTTCGCCCGAAATCGAGGTATTCGCCGCTTTCACGGAAGCGCCTGTGTAAATAAAGGTGCCGTCGGTGTCCACTTTCGGCAAGTTATCGTCAACGTCTGAACTTGACCCGCCGCCGTTAGTCCCGCCATTGCTAACGCCACCGCCCGACGAGCCGCCGAAGATTCCGCAAGCGGCAAAACCGAACGCACAGAAAAGCACCAAAACGAGCGATAAGAGCGCGAGTAAAAACTTTTTTTTCATAAGTTTCCCTCCGTTTTTTTATATTTTTATAGACTAAGTATACCATACCCCCCCCCCGAAGTCAAGCAGGTAATGCGAGAAGTTTTGCTCCGATTTATTCTCTTTTAAATTTTGCGGCAGAAAGAAAACGGGCTCGTCCCATTTAAATGCCGCCCTATGTTTTTTCCGCAAACGAAATCGCTCAGCTACTCTTGCAAGTGAAAACAAGCGGAGTTCACACACTCTCCCCTTCAATAAAGAAAAACTGCCGCTAAATAACGACAGTTTTTGGGGTTTAGTTATCTTTCGTAAATAATATCGACAATTTGTTTTTTGCGTAGTTTGCGCACAACTGTAAAATAAATAAGCAACATAAGCACGGCAAAAATCGCAAATATGCACAAAACCGAAAGCGGTTCGTAAAAGAAAACCTTTATACTGCTTATTCGGAATTTAAGCATAATCGCGTTTATTCCGATTACTCCTAAAATCGCCGCAACCGCTCCGAGCATAAGACTCGCCAATAATATGCATATAGTTCCGGAAAGATAAGTAAATACCGTTTGCCTGACTTTAAGCCCGAACGACACCAAAACTCCCAACGTGCGTTTTTCTTTATCAACTACCGACGCAACATGGTTAAACAAAATTACCGTTGTTATAATAAGCAACACAACGCCAACCGCAAGTTCTATATACGTTAGCGGTTTCAACCACTCTATTCCGTTACTTATTTTACTCGACAGTGCGGAAGCATCGGTATAGCCTTTTTTCAACAACTTACCCACTCCGCTTTTAGTGTAATTTTTTAAACGCACGCCCCAAACGTTTTTGCCGTAAAATTTTCCGCCGTAGTTTTCGAGAACCGCATCACAATCCGCCGCACTGAGCGTTAAAGCTTCTAACCCTGAAAATATATAGGTAACTTTAAACGAAAAAACCGAACTCGAATACGGAATGCGATTGCTTTCGCTTCGATAATTTACAAATTCGACATCGATAGTTTTCCCAAGCAACTCTTGCGGTTCGTCGGTATAGTGCCGCGCAACAGCCAACGAAATTCCCGCTTCGCCCGCATATAATTCTCTCAATTCGCCGTATTCGATTTTTCCGTTCGGCTTGTCTCTATAAACGGGCGAGTAAGGCGTAGCCTTTGTCCCGTTTAAAATCAAACACGCGCCCCAAGAACTTTTGTTAAGCTCGTCAATCACGCTTTGCGAAACGTAAGCGGTTTGCAATTCGCAAAGCATAAGCTCGGAGTTTTGCACTGCATAATCCGAAAAGTCAATAGAGGAAAGCACTGCGTCGGTCTTAAAAATTCCGCCCAACACGCAATCTCCGAAAACGTTTTTTCCGATTAAATCCGAATAGTTCCCAATACCGTAATATTCAAGAAGTCGGTCGGCAATATAATCGGACACAAGAACCGTATTTTTATCCGTGTTCGAATTTCCACAAAGAATTTTACGCTCGCATTTGTCGGCAACATACAGTCTTGTCAATTTATTTCCGTCAACCAATTCTTGTTCGGAATCAACAAACCGCGCCGCTATATCTCCGTATTTGGCAACCTCTTTATAATCCGACTCGCCCATTGCGTTCCAACCGTCGGAATATAAAGGGTCTTGCAACGCAAGTTCCATTTTACCGTTTGTTTCAGCCCGATGCACATTGTATATAACCCGTCCGTCGGTATTTAACAATCCGTTAAGCGCCGAAAACAATACGCTAAAAGACAATACGAGCGCAACGGCAAGCAAAATATTTTTAGCAAGACTTTTTCTTACTATTTTCCAAGAAAGCAAACATTGCGACTTAAAACCTATATTAACTTTGCGAGAAGGATTCGCGGCGCCTATACATTCCGCCCCGTCTTTTTCCGCTATATTCTCGCCGTCCTTTTCCATAACCCCGTTCTTTAACTTAATATGCTCATCGCAAATAGGCGCGAACAATTCGGTATCGTGAGACACAACGAGTATTAGCTTGTCGTTAGCTTCGGATTTCAGCAAAGACGCGATAATCTTCGCATTTTCTTCGTCAAGATTGCCCGTAGGTTCGTCGCATGCCAAAACAGGACGGTTTTCCAAAACGGCGCGCACAACGGCAACACGTTGTTTTTGTCCACCCGAAATTTGATTAGGAAATTTATCCAAAATATCGGTAAGTCCGTATTTTTCAGCCATTGCCACTATATCGGTTTTAGCGTTCGACATTATGTTAGGCACAAGTTCGAGGTTTTGGCGAACGGTAAGCAAATCGATAAGTTGAAAATCCTGAAATACCATTGCGCAATAATTCTCTCCGAAAGAATGTGTAAACTCTCCTTCGGTGGGTTTATCTATTCCCGCAATAATATTCAAAAGCGTCGTTTTTCCCGAGCCGCTACGCCCCTCGATAAACACAAGTCCTTTATCGGGCAATTCAAGATTTACCCCTTTTAGGGCGGCGCATTCCGCGCTGCCGTTGAGGTAAGTTTTTGTTATATTTGTCAGCCTTCCTCGAACCAAATTCGATTTCCTCCACCGTTTTCATTTATAAATATAATGCCTTTAAAACTTTTTGTCAAGAACTGTTTTCAAAATTTGTACCGCGCAATTTTTTAACTAATCAAAAGTAACAAATGCTCCGATAAAAAAAACTGTCGCAGCAACGACAGTTTTTTAGAGTCAAAACTTTTTTGAGCAGTTAAACGCCCTCTTCGCCGAGAATGGTGTGTATACCCGTAAAAATAGCGTAAGCGACTTTCTCTTGATACGAAGCGGAAACAAGCTTTTTCTCTTCGCTCGGAGTGGTTAAAAATCCGCATTCCACAAGTAGCGACGGCGTAGACGAGCATTGCAATATAAAGTAGTCGCCGCTCATCGCATTTCTTTCGGTGCCGAGCGTTGCTTTAAGAATATTTTGCATGGCGTCCGCCTTTTGCTTGCCGTCTTCGCTGCCGGGAGCGTAAAACACTTGCGCGCCCACTTGGTCGTGGCGGGGATACGAATTGCAATGCACCGACACAACCAAATCGGCTTTCGTGTCTTCTATAATCTTTTTACGCTCCTGCATGTCTTTAAGCTTTTTGTTTTTGGTAGTCATGCCGTATAAGCCGTCGGTTGTGGTGCGAGTCATAACAACGTCGTAACCTTTGGTTTTTAAAAAATGTTTTAGCGAACGGGCAATCGAAAGGTTAATATCGCTCTCTTTTACCGACGTTGTAACTCCCACAACGCCGCCGTCGGCGCCTCCGTGCCCCGCGTCTATTATAATGGTTTTGCCCATTTTAGGCACCGAATACGCGCTCGTGGCGGTTGCCGACACGGCAAAGCACAATCCAACCGTAAGCGCCACCGCCAAAAGTCCTATAAGAATATTGCGTCTTTTAAGTAATATAAACATTTGCCGCCTTCCTCTTGTTTTAGTTTATGCTGTATAGCTTAACTGTTCCGTCTATAAATCCGCTTATAAACGATTTGAGTTCGCGTTTAGACGTTTGCTCCAAACAAGCGATTAAATTATCGGGTTGCGCGGTTGTGTAAGCGCATTTGCTCGCATAATTTTTAAGCCCCGCAACAAGCGTCTTTTCTCCGAGAGTTTTCATAAGGCTGTCGTACATGAGTTGACCTTTAACGTAAGTCATGTAAGTATATTCGGTGGAGCTTGCAAAGTCGCCGAGACTGCGTTCCATAGAAGTATCCGACACTTTGCCGAGTTCGCAAAACAGAGTAAATCCGCCCATAGCGTCGGCAATTCTATCGTCGTATTTCACGCCGTAATCGGGATTGTTTTTGTAAAACAACGTTGTGGAAAATTCGGCAAGAGCTTCGTCGAGCCAAGCGTGTTTAATTTGATTGTTGCCTACAATACCGTACCACCATTGATGAGCGGTTTCGTGAATTATAACTTCGCTAATCATTTTGTCGCGCGCCGCATCCGAAACATAAACAAGCCCCGTGTATTCCATTCCGCCCTGATTGAAAGCCGTTTGCACAACACTGTAAGATTTGTAAGGGTACGCGCCGAAGCTGTTCGAGAAATACTCAAGAGAATCGCAAGCCGCTTTCAAATGCTCTTCGGCTTTGTCGTCGGAAGTATAATAATAGTTTACGTTCACACTGTTTACACTGCCCGAAACGGTTTGAAATTTTCCGAGCACCGCCGCGAAATCGCGCGCGTTTTCAAGAGTACAACTCGTGGTTGCCTGTTCGCCGTTTTCGTTGCGAGTAGCTGGCGCAGGCATTGCCACAGTGTAGTCTTTGGGTGCGGTTATTTTAACGTTATAATCGCAAATCGGCAAGTTGAACGGGTCGCCGTTGCTGTAATACGGAGAATCGTCGAACCCGCCCTCGTAAGCGCATTCAATCGGGAACCAGTTGCCAAGATTAACGGTGTCGTTTTCGTATCCGAAACGATGGCGTATGTTAGGCAATTTAAGCTTATAATCAACGGTGATTTTGGCGCGTTCCGACGGCATAATGCTTTTGGGCAATTTCACAATAAGAATATCGTCGTCTCTGCCGCCTATTTCGTATTCGCCGCCCGCAACTCCGTTTATTTCTATTCCGCCGTAAGATATTCCGTTCGGATACGCGCTGCCCGTTTCGGCGGCGGTAACGGGAGTGAAGCTTGCTCCGTCGCGGTATGCGGCGGGATACAAATGGAACCAAACTTCGCTAAGCTCCACTTCGGTGCGATTAACGTAATCTATTTCGCACAAAGCGGCAACGGTCATGTCTTGCGTGTTTACTTCCGCAGTTATGGCGTAGGCGCTGCGCGCCTCTCCCTCTTTGTTTTTGCACCCCGCAAACGCCGTAAGCGAGAACGCGACGCACAACAACAATGCAAAAACCTTGCTCAATCTTTTCATTTTCATTTTTTAAATCCTCTGCCTTTTTTGGTGTTCTTTTTCTCCTCTTTTGTGCGGCTTATCTTTTGCGTTTATTGTTGTCGGTTATTTATATGTTCAAGCCGCGCGGATTATGTCGGCAACAAGCAATAAATAGCCCCGAAACCAACTGAGGGCTACTTCTCTTTTCTATTATTGTTTATGTATTTTACGATTTGCAAAATAGCGTCAACTTCTTCGTAGTTTAAATCTTTACAAAACCTAAACAATTCCGAAAGATTAGCTGTGGCGTGTTCGCCGGAAGTTTCGGAAAAAAACTGCGCCAAAGTAATATTAAACGCTTCGCATATTTTTGTTATATTAGTTAATGAGGGGCGCTTTTTATTGTGATACCACTCGTATATTGTTGCGGCTGATATATCCGCTTGTTGCGAGAGTTCGAATATAGACCATTTTCTTTTATTTAGATAATAGTTTATTTTTTCTTTGTATAAACGATTGTCGATTTTATGTTCCGTCATCTGAATTTAACAATGGTATTTAGTTCGGCATTTAAAGTTTGCAACAAATTAACTTTACCTAATTCAAATTATATATCTTTTTTTAAATTACATAGTAAGTCTTGGCTTATTATTGTGATTTCAAAAATAAAGTTGACTTACTCTATCAATACTTTTATAAAGAAACAGATTATCCGCCGGAAAATAAAAAATGACCGAGAACGGAAAGAATCCGCGCTCGGTCTTAAAATTATTTATTGAATAGTATGTTCGTTACACAATGCGTCTTGCCGTGATGTAATATTCATGGCGTTGGGCGCTCATAGGTTCTATAACCGCGTGGTCGGAAGCGGTGTGAAGAATAATGTTGTCGCCAAGATAAAGCGCAACGTGCCCTATGCGTTCGATTCCCGTTTTGTTATAGCGCGACGCGTTTGTAAAGAACAACAGGTCGCCCCTGCGAATGTCTTTTTTAGCCACATAATTGCCTTGCAGACTTTGTTCGCGCGAAGTCATGGCAAGATTGACGTTCGCGCCCTTTTTGAATATGTACTGCATTAAAGAAGAGCAATCGTAACTCTTTCCGTCGTAGTTTGTATTCAGCACGCCGTTGCCCCAGTGGTAGCGCTGAGCGCCGAAAACATAAGGCAATCCGAGCAGTTTTTTACCTGCGTCAACAACGCGCTCTATGGCGTTGGAACCTTTTTCGAAACTTACCGACGTTACATACGCCGACGAAACGTAGCCGAGCTTGTTTTTATACTGAATTTCGTACCAACTTCCTACCTTTCGCACAGGCATTGCCATGTCGGACTTGTCGAGAGTGCCGAAAGCCGAATAACCGGTGCCCGCTCCGCTGCGAATGTTAAGCCCGTTTACCGTACTCGAAACAAGGTCGTCGGTTTGCGGTTTGGGAGGCGCGGGAGGCTCTTCGGGAATGGCGGGCTTATTTGGCTCGCTCGGAGTTTCGGGATTATTCGGTACGTTCGGTTCGTCGGGTATTTCGGGTTCGTTAGGCTCGTCCGGCGTTTCGGGTTCGTTCGGTTCGTCGGGTTGCTCTTCGGAAGGCAAATCTGGAACGTCCGGTTCTTCGGGAAGCACGGGAAGTTCTTCCGACGGCGAAGAATCGGCGTCGGGAACAGCTTGTCCTTCGTTTTTAGAACACGCGGTAAAACTGAAACTCATTAAAATTCCGAACAATACCGCCAAAAGCTTACTTTTCATAGTTTTTTCATTACCTCCTGATTTGTTTGTAATTGCCGTAGGCGTTAAACGGGCAAAGTCCGCCGACGTATACCTAAACACCCTTATTAACGCCACGATTTATTCTTTCGTACAGGATTTTAACATGAAAATACAATTCAGTCAATACCCTTTGCCTTTGGAAATGTATGTAAATGGGCGCAAGTATGTATAAAAAAACGTTTCGACGGTTTTATACGCGTCGAAACGTTTTTTCTGTTTGGAAAATTTTATTAAAGTTATTTAGCTTCTATGCCGAGCGTGGAAAGGAATTTGAGGAACGCCGCTTTGCCTTGTTCGTCGGGCTTAAACACAGCCGTGTTCACAAGAATTTCTTCGCAAACGCGGTTTATTTCGTCTTTAATGTTGAGCTTTGCCTCAACGGCGCTGAGTTTAGAACTTCCCGCCGCTTTCAAAAGTTTTTCAATCATGGCTTTGTGGCAAACCATGTCGGGCGTAAGCTTGCTTTCCGAATATTTTTCTTCTTTGGTTAGGTATTTTTCGATTTCGGCAATTTGATTTGCAAGTCTGCCGGGCAGAACGAAAAGTCCCATAGCTTCGATTAGCCCTATGCTTTCGCTCTTTATGTTTTGATATTCGGGGTGAGCGTGGAAAATACCGTCGGGATATTCTTTGCTCGTGCGGTTGTTGCGGAATATTATTTCAACAACGTATTTGTCGTCGGATTTGCGCACAATGGGAGTAATCGCGTTGTGCTGTTCGTCGGTTTTAGCTACTATATTCACGCTTTCGTTGGTGTAATCCGCCCAAGCGCCGTTCACCTTTTGAACAAATTCGACAAGTTTTTCGCGGTTTGAGCAAGAAAGACGAAGAACGGAGTTGTACCAATCCACAACGCACATATCGATATACGGATATTCTTTGTTTTTAAGCTTTATAAGCGCGGGAGCTTTGTGCATGGGCATGAGCTTAGCTCCGCCTTGAAAATGGTCGTGCGTAAGCACCGAACCGCCCACGCGCGGAAGCGCGGCGTTGCAACCTATAAAGTAATTAGGCATAAAGTCGATAAAGTCGAACAGCTTGTCTATTGCGGCGGCGTCAACTTTCATGGGAACGTGTTCGCTGTTCACCGCGATGCCGTGTTGATTAAAATACGCGTAAGGCGAGAACTGCCAAAACCATTCTTCTCCGCCGAGCTCTACGGGAACGGTTCTAAGCGTTGTGCGAATTTGCGAACCGTAAGCAAAGCCTTCGTTTTCTTTGCAAATGGTGCAAGACGGATACTCGGTTTTTTGCGATTTGAGCGCTTCGGCGGTTTCTTTGTTGTTCTTTTCGGGGCGGCAGGTGTTGATTGTGATTTCAAGTTTTCCGCGCGTTCCTTTCGCGTCCCACTTTATATTCTCGTTTATTTTGCTAAGCTTTATATAATCGCTTTTAATGCCGTAATCGTAAAGCCAGTCGAAAGCTTTCGCGGGGCTCTTGCGGTGCAAATCGTTGAATATGTCGGTTACTTCGGCAGGACGTTTGGAAACTATGTTCATGAGTTTGCCCGCAAAATATTCGCGCTTGTCGTCGGAAATAATTCCGTTTTCCGCCGCGTAAGCAACGAGCGGTTCCAAAACGGTGTCGGGGCGGTCGAGCGCTTCGATTGCGTCGTAGTCAACTTCGTATTGAACGTAGTCGTGCAATTTGAGCTCGTCAAGCAAAAGATTGCGCGCCCAAATCACGTCGAGGTCGTCGAGCAAAAGATGCGCCTGCGCATAGTAAAGCAGACTTTCAACAGAGGGATAAATTAGCATTGTGTGTTCTCCTTCGCCCCTTATAGGGCTATTGTTTTATTCGGGTTTTACCGTGTTTATATATTTTTCCACCTGAAAGAACTTCCAAGGAGTTTTTTCAAGCGGCGGAAAAACTTTGAATACCATTGTCTCTTTGGTTGTGGGGTGCGCGAACGTGAGTTGATACGCCCAAAGAGCAAGATTATAACCTTTGGCAAGCGTGTCGCCGCCGTATTTAGCGTCGCCGAAAACGGGAACGCCTATGTTTGATAGCTGAACGCGAATTTGATGGCTTCGTCCCGTGTAAAGCTTAACGTCCAAAAGAGCCATTTTGTCGTTACATTCGAGCACGTTATAATCGAGTTCGGCAAACTTCGCGCCTTCCGACTTTGCGGGAACAACTCGCACAACGTTTTCTTTTTCGTCTTTAACAAGCCAATTCCCAAGCCGCGCTCTGCGGTCGCGCGGGGTGCCCACCGTAGCCGCCAAATATTTTTTATCGAACTCGCCCGCTTTTATTTGCGCGCTTAGGCGCTCGGCAGACTTACTGTTGCGAGCAAACACCATAACCCCGCCCGTAGGACGGTCGAGCCTGTGAACAAGCCCTATAAACGCGTTGCCCGGCTTATTGTATTTAATCTTAACGTATTCTTTTATCGCGCTCAAAAAATCGGGGTCGCCGCTCGAATCCGCTTGCGTGGGAACGTTGTGCGGTTTTACCGCAACGATTATTTGATTGTCTTCGTAAAGTATTATCGGTTCGGTTTGCATTCTATTTCTCCGCCGTAATGTTTGTTTTGCGCAAAGCGCCGAGCCAAAGCGCCGAATTGCCGCACGGCAACACTATTCCCTTTTCGGAAGTGGGCAAACAAAGCTCGTAGCCGCGCGTTTCGCCTTTCGGGAGAGCGAGCGACAGTATGTTGCGCATAACGAGCGACGATAGTCCCGTTGTGTAACTGTTTATAAGATAGAAAAGCGGAGCCGAGCTCAAAACGCCCGCAGTAAGTTTAACGAGGTCGTATATGCAGTCTTCGAGCTTCCAAGTTTCGCCGCTCGGACCGCGCCCGTAAGACGGAGGGTCCATTATAACGGCGTCGTAGGTTTTGCCGCGCTTTATTTCGCGGCTTACGAATTTTGCGCAGTCGTCAACTATATAACGAACTTTGTCGGCGGGAATTTGCGACAGTGCGCAGTTTGTTTTAGCTCTGTCAACCATTCCGCGAGCGGCGTCCACATGCGTTACGAACGCGCCCGCTTTGGCGCACGCCACCGTTGCGCCGCCCGTGTAGGCGAACAAATTGAGTACCCTTATTTCTCGCTTCGACCCTTTAATGAGCGCGCTCATAGCGTCCCAATTAGCGGCTTGTTCGGGAAAAAGACCGGTGTGCTTAAATCCCATAGGCTTTATCGAAAATTTAAGCTCGCGGTACGAAACGTTCCATTCTTCGGGATATTTTTTGTATTTTTCCCAAAAGCCGCCGCCCGAACTGCTGCGCACATAGCGCGCGCACAATCCGTCGTACTTGTTTAGCTTAAACTGCGAACGCCAAATCACCTGAGGGTCGGGGCGCAGTAACACCACGTTGCCCCAACGTTCCAACTTTTCGCCGTCGCCCGTTGCAATCACCTCGTAATCGTGCCAACCGCTTGCCAAACCTATGCGCGCTTCGGCGTTTTCTTTCAGCGCGTTTTCCGTCATATTTTATTAACGCCTATATAAGCGGTTTTGCCGTTTATATCCGTTTTTTCGCCGCTCTTGCTCACGGTTAGGCAATCGCACAGCACAGCCGCGCAAATTTCTTTTCCGAAGCCTTTAACGGCGTCTATAATTTCGGCGTCGCCGCCAACAGTTAAAGTTATATGGTCGGTAACTTCGAAGCCCGCTTCTTTGCGCATCGCCTGAATTTTGCTCACAAGCTCGCGCATAAATCCTTCGCGCACAAGCTCGGCGGTAAGCGCGGTGTCGAGCACGCAGGTAACAAGCTCGCCGCTTTCAGCCGAAAAGCCCTCTTTGCTAACAACTTTCACTAATAGGTCGTCGGCGGAAAGCTCAACCGTTTCGCCGTTTAAAACGAGTTTATACGTTTTTCCGCCGCTTGTTCCTTTAACGGCGGCTTCCCCGTTTGCCGCGAGCGCCTCTTTTATTTTGCCTATAAGCTTGCCGTATTTGGGTCCGAGCGTGCGAAGCTGAGGTTTAACTTCGTAAGCCACATATTCGGCGGCGCCGTTTATTATTTCAACCGACTTAACGTTAAGTTCGTCGGCAATAACTGTTTTGAGCGAATCGCTAAGCCGCGCGGCTCCCTCGCCCGCAAGAAGCAAGCGCGACAGAGGCTGACGGTTTTTTACTTTGCTTGCGTTGCGCGCGCTGCGTCCGAGCGTCGCCGCTTCGAGCACAACCGCCATGTCGCTTTCAAGTTTTGCGTCTATATATTTTTTATCGCATTTGGGGAAAGGCGCAAGGTGCACCGACTCGGGCGCCTTATCGTTTACGCTTCTCACAACGTTTTGATATATGCTTTCGGCAATAAACGGAGTAAACGGAGCGCACAGGCGCGAAAGCGTTTCGAGCACAGTATACAAAGTCATGTAAGCCGCGATTTTATCGTCCGACATATCGCTTCCCCAATAGCGCTCGCGGCAACGGCGAACGTACCAATTACTGAGGCTGTCGGTAAAATCGGCAATCGCGCGAGCCGATTCGGTAATTTTATACGACGCAAGACCTTCGTCAACCGTAGAAACGAGCGTGTTCAAAGCGCTTAAAATCCACTTATCCATAACTGTGGTTTTGCACTTTTCGAGCTTGTAAAGCGTAGGATTAAACGAATCGATTTCGGCGTAAAGAATATAAAAACAATATGTGTTCCAAAGAGTGCCCAAAAACTTTCTTTGCGCTTCCGACACTGCTTCGGGATAAAATCTGCTCGGAAGATAAGGCGCGCTCGCAGTGTAGAAATACCACCGCACGGCGTCCGCCCCTTGCTTATCGAGAACAGACCACGGGTCAACCACATTGCCCTTGTGTTTGCTCATTTTAAGTCCGTTTTTGTCGCAAACGTGCCCGAGCACTATGCAGTTTTTAAACGGCGCTTTATCGAACAAAAGAGTGGATATTGCAAGCAACGTATAAAACCAACCGCGCGTTTGGTCTACCGCCTCCGAAATAAAATCGGCGGGGAACGTTTTTTCGAACACGTCTTTGTTTTCGAACGGGTAATGATATTGAGCGAACGGCATGCTTCCCGAATCGAACCAACAGTCTATAACTTCGGGAGTTCTGCGCATTTTGCCGCCGCAACCGCAATCGAACTCCACCGCGTCTACATACGGCTTATGAAGTTCTATGTCGCCCTTTATATTGCCAAGCTTTTTCAGCTCTTCGCGGCTTCCCACAACGTGGGTTTTGCCGCACTTGTCGCACACCCATATAGGCAACGGAGTGCCCCAGTAACGGTCGCGGCTAAGTCCCCAATCGATTACGTTTTCGAGGAAATTGCCCATACGCCCGCTGCCTATGCTTTCGGGCATCCAATTAACGGAAGAATTGTTTTTAACGAGTTTTTCGCGCACTTCGGTCATTTTTATAAACCATGTGCTGCGCGCGTAATACAAAAGCGGAGTGTCGCAACGCCAACAGAAAGGATAGCTGTGTGTAAACATCAACTCTTTAAACAGCAGCCCTTTCTCTTTGAGCATTTTTAATATGAGTTTATCGGCGTCTTTGCAGAACACCCCTTTAAGCTCGGTAGCCTCTTGCTTGAATTTGCCCGCTTCGTCGAGCATCATAACGAACGGCAAATCGTATTTTTTGCCTACTTGCGCGTCGTCCTCGCCGAACGCGGGCGCAATGTGAACTATGCCCGTGCCGTCCGAAAGAGTAACGTAGCCGTCGCAAACAACGTAATAGCAATCTTTGTTTTCTTTCTTATAATAGTTAAATAAAGGCTCGTAGCGAGTGCGCTCGTATTCCTTGCCTTTCTTAACGTCTATAACTTTGTAGTCGCCTTCGAAATGCTTGCTCACAAGCTCCGACGCGAGAATATAACGCACGCCGTCCTTTTCGATTTTGGCGTAGTCGTAGTCGGCGTTGAAGCAAAGCGCAACGTTCGAAGGAAGAGTCCACGGGGTTGTTGTCCAAGCGAGAATGTATGTGTTTTCTTCGCCCGTAACTTTAAATTTAACGACGCAAGTCTTTTCCTCAACGTCTTTATAGCCTTGAGCAACCTCGTGGCTGCTTAGCGCGGTGCCGCAACGGGGGCAATACGGAACAATTTTGTGTCCCTTGTATATCAAGCCTTTTTTGTCTATTTCTTTGAGCGCCCACCAAACGGACTCTATATAGTTATTGTCGTAGGTTATATAAGGGTTGTCCATATCCACCCAATATCCCACGCGGTCGCTCATTTTTTCCCATTCGCCTTTATACTTCCAAACGCTCTCTTTGCATTTGCCTATAAACGGCTCTATCCCGAATTTTTCTATGTCTTGCTTGCCGTCGAAACCGAGCTGTTTTTCCACTTCGAGCTCAACGGGAAGCCCGTGAGTATCCCACCCCGCTTTTCTGCGAACGTGAAAGCCTTTCATAGTTTTATAGCGCGGTATTATGTCTTTCATAACGCGAGTAAGAATATGCCCTATGTGCGGCTTGCCGTTTGCGGTGGGAGGGCCGTCGTAGAACGAAAATTCCTTACCTTTTTCGGTAGCCGAAAGCGTCTTGTTGAAAACGTCGTTTTTCTTCCAAAACTCGATAATTTCTTTTTCGCGCAAAGTTGCGTCTTGGCTGGGGTCTGCTTTTTTGTACATACTTCGGTTCGTCCTTTAAAGTCTTGCGCGCCGAACGGCGCGGGCGCTAAAATCTGCGAAAAACCGCGCGGCACGTTTTTACACCGAGCGGTTGACAAATACGGAGCTATAAAACAATTAGGCTCGGCATTCGCCTTCTTTTTTAATTATACCCGAAAGCGACACAAAATGTCAATTAAATTCCCGTATGTGCTCGCGATTTCGCGAATACTTTTCGCGTTTGCGTAACGCGTTTTCGGTTGACTTAAAAAGTTCTTTCGGTGTATACTTTAATTATGGGAATCGACACTCGAGACATAACCAAAATATGCCCCGCATGTTTCAACGACCTCGACGGAAACGGAACATGTCCGTTTTGCCGTAAAAGAGAGGCGGATTTAAAGAATCCGCCGTCGGCGCTTCCCGTTAGAACAATGTTAAACGGGCGGTATTTGGTGGGAACTCGGCTCGGAATGGGCGGGTTCGGAATAACGTATGTGGGGCGCGACATGGGTCGGAGCCGCAAAGTAGTTATAAAAGAGTTTTTCCCTAAGGATTTCGCTGTGCGCGAAAGCGGCGGCACGCGCGTAAACGTGAACGCGCCCGAAGTAGTTTCGTCGTATAATCACTGGTTCAACGCGTTCGTTGCCGAAGCAAAAATTTTAATGCAAATAAAATATTTGCACGGAGTTGTTAAGCTTTTGGACTTTTTCGAAGCGAACAATTCGGCATACATAGTAACCGACTATCTCGAAGGGCAATCGCTTTACGCCTATTTAAAAGAGCGCGGATACAGAATTTCGGCGGAAAGCGCGCTTAACGTTCTGCGTCCCGTGTTCGAATCGCTCGCAATTTTGCACGAACACGGCGTTATTCATAAAGATATAAGCCCCGAAAATATTTTAATCGTTCAAAATAAATACGTTAAACTAATAGACTTCGGAGCGGCTTCTCTTTATAAAATGAAAACGCCGGAAAAACCGTATTCGGTGCTTAAAGCGGGCTACTCCCCCATAGAGTTTTACAGAAGCGACAAATATAAACAAGGTCCTTTCAGCGACGTGTATCAAGCGGGCGCAACTTTATACAACTGCGTTACGGGCTACATTCCCGCAACGGCGGCGGAACGGGAAAAATCCGACACACTGCCCACCCCCACAAAGCTCGGCTTTAAAGTGCCGTATCATGTGGAAAAAGCTGTTATGCGCGCGCTCGCTCTCTTGCCGGAAAACCGCTTTCAAACGATTGAGCAATTCATGTCGGCGCTCGGCATATAACAATTATTTTTCCGCATTATGAAAATCGCTTGCCAAGCAAGCGGTTTTTTGTTATACTTACTATGCTGTGCTATGTGGGGAGCTAGCGGTGCCCTAAACTCGCAATCCGCTACAGCGAGGCAGAAAGCCGCTCTCGGCGTATCGTATGGAAGGTCCGTTACCGTTCGTGTGATGATGATATCGGGGTCTTGTGCAACGTTATACTATGAACCGTGTCAGGGCTTGACGGCAGCAGCACTAAGTAGACCATAATGTGTGCCACAAGGTAGCTTCGAAGGAGTTTACTGTCGGAAGAACGCTTCGGTGCGGTACGACAAAAGCGGATGCACAGCTTTTTTTAACAAAGCGGAGCGACCCCGAAATGAATAATTCGGGGCCCTCTTTTTACAATATTTGCGAGGAAACTTTTTATGAAAGACACTTCGGGCAAAAAAGGCAAACTGTTGCGCGGCGCCGAAATTATAGTTGAAACGCTGATAGAGCAAGGCGTTACGCACGTTTTCGGATATCCCGGCGGCTATATTATAGATACGTTCGACGCGCTGTATCTTTACCGCGACAAAATTAAACAAATCCTCACAAGTCACGAACAAGGGGCTTGCCACGCCGCCGACGGCTACGCGCGCGCTACGGGACGTGTGGGCGTTGTAATGAGCACTTCTGGGCCCGGCGCCACCAACCTCGTTACGGGAATAGCAACCGCATATATGGATAGCGTGCCGCTTGTGGCGATTACGGGCAACGTTCCTCTAACCTCGCTCGGGCGCGACAGCTTTCAGGAAGTTGACATAACGGGCGTTACAATGCCCATAACGAAACATAATTTTATTGTGAAAGACGTTAGCGAACTCGCCTCCACTCTTAGGCAAGCTTTCGAAATTGCCGCGAGCGGACGACCCGGTCCCGTGCTTGTTGACGTGCCTAAAAACGTGCAGCAAGCCGTAGCCGAATACGTTCCCGCCTCACCCGTTCAAAAACGCGTCGAGCCGCTCAAAATAGACGAGCAAGCCCGCGAGGCGGCGCAAATACTGTCGCAAGCGAAAAAGCCTCTCATATATGCGGGCGGCGGAGTTATAATATCGAACGCGTGCGAAAAATTGCGCGAGTTCGCCGAAAAATTCGGCGCGCCCGTAGCGAGCTCTATGATGGGATTGGGCGCGATGCCCGCGAATCACCCGCTATTTCTCGGAATGCTCGGAATGCACGGCTCGGCGGCGGTAGCGAAAGCGCTCGGCGAATGCGACGCCGTAATCGCAATAGGCGCGCGGTTTTCCGACCGCGTGGCAGGCAACCCCAAAAACTTTTGCAAAAACGCGAAAATAATTCATATAGATATAGACAGTGCCGAAGTAGATAAAATTGTGAATTCTCACGCTCATATTATAGGCGACGCTTTGCAAGCGCTCGATTGGCTCACCGAAAACGCGAAGCCGCACCCTAATTCCGAATGGCAACAAAGATGCGCGGAACTCAAAAAACAGTATCCGTTTATCGACTCTAAAATGCCGCTTTGCCCGCGAAAGCTTTTGCGAGCGCTCGCAAAGTTTTCGCCCGCCGACAGAATAGTTACAACCGACGTCGGGCAACACCAAATGTGGGCGGCTCAATCGTATCCCGTTTCGGTTCCCCGCACGTTTTTAACAAGCGGCGGACTGGGCACAATGGGCTACGGTTTGGGCGCGGCGCTCGGCGCGGCGGTGGCAACTAAAAAGCCCGTAACGCTTATAACGGGCGACGGCTCGTTCCACATGAATATGAACGAACTTCCCACCTGCGTAAAAAACGGACTCGAAGTTAAAATTTTCGTGTTCAACAACAACGTGCTCGGAATGGTGCGGCAATGGCAAACTCTTTTCTACAACAAGCACTATTCTTCAACAACTCTCGATTCCCCCACCGATTACGTTAAGCTTGCCGAAGCGTTCGGCGCTAAGGGGCTTACGCTCGACCGCAACGAAAACATAGAAAGCGTTGTTAAAACCGCTTTTTCAACTCGCGGCACCGTTGTTGTGGATTGCAAAATAATGCCCGACGAATTTGTGTTGCCAATGATTCCCGCAGGCAAATCGGCGGAAGACATTATAACGGAAATCAAGGAGGCGAACGAATGAAACAATATATCGTAACGGCGCTCGTATCGAACAAAAGCGGCGTGCTAACCCGCATATCGGGTTTGTTTTCCCGGCGCGGCTACAACATTAACAGCTTGCAAGTTTGCGCCACCGAAAACCCCGAATTTTCCCGCATGACGATAGTCGCCGAAGCCGACGACTCAACCATAAAACAAATAACGCGCCAACTCGACAAACTCGTCGATGTGAAAAAAGTGGGGCTTTTAAACCCCGCTCAGGCTGTCTGCCGCGAGCTTCTTATAATAAAACTGAAAATGGAACCCTCCGACCGACCCGAAATAGAGAGCACCTGCAATATTTACAAAGCCAAAATGATAGACCTTTCGCCCTCCTCTCTCATTGCGGAACTCACCGGCGAACCGAACAAAATCGACGCGTTTATAGGAGTTGTTTCCCACTACGGAATAATAGAGCTCGTTCGCACAGGCTTAACCGCTTTGGAGCGCGGAAACAACGGATTTTAAACGGTTTAAAAACTCCTTTAATTTTGCATTTTTCACAGTCCGACATAAAATCGGGCTGTTTTTTTGCATTTTCCGCACTTTCGGGGAAATTATAACGTTTTCGGTCGTTAAATCGACTTTACAAATGCAACCGAGTTTTGATATAATAGAAGAGTATACAAAACAAAGAGAGGAATTGAACTGTGTCTAAAGAATTGAGTTCGGGAATTGAAAAAGCGCCCCAACGCGCGCTTTATAAGGCGCTCGGACTATCCGACGAAGAAATAGCCAAACCGATTATAGCCGTAATTTCCGCCAAAAGCGAAATTGTGCCGGGTCACATACACCTCGACAGCATTACCGACGCCGTTAAAGCGGGAATTTACGCCGCAGGCGGCACGCCTGTGGTTGTTCCGTCTATCGGAATTTGCGACGGCATAGCTATGGGTCACGACGGAATGCGCTATTCTCTTCCCAGCCGCGAGCTTATTGCCGACAGCGTGGAAAGCATGCTTATAGGGCACGCTTTCGACGGCGCGGTGCTTGTGCCTAATTGCGACAAAATAGTTCCAGGCATGCTCATGGGCGCGGCTCGCGTAAACCTTCCCGCAGTGCTCGTTTCGGGCGGACCTATGGAAAGCGGAGTTTATCGCGGCAAAAAAGTAAGCCTTTCCACAGCGTTCGAAGCCGTAGGAAAAGTCAAATCGGGCAAAATGTCGCTCGACGAACTTACCGAACTTGAAAACTGCGCATGTCCGGGTTGCGGAAGCTGTTGCGGAATGTATACCGCAAACAGCATCAACTGCCTGTGCGAAGCGCTCGGAATGGCCTTACCCGGAAACGGAACCGTTCCCGCCGTTAAAGCGGAGCGCATACGTCTTGCGAAAAAAGCGGGCGAAACTATAATGAAACTTGTTGAAAACGACATTCGCCCCCGCATGATTCTTAAAAAAGAAGCGTTTAAGAACGCTCTTGCCGTAGATATGGCAATAGGCGCGTCTACAAACACAGTGCTTCACCTATTTGCAATCGCCGCCGAATGCAACATAACTCTCACCCTCGACTTATTGCAGGAAATTTCCGACCGCACGCCAAACCTTTGCAAGCTTAGCCCCTCTACGGAGCGCGACATGGCGGAACTCGGCGCGTCGGGCGGCATTATGGCTGTCATGAACGAACTTGCAACCGTTAAAGACAAAAAGGGCAACGGCATTATAGCGGGCGACGCTCTTACCGTTACGGGCAAATCGATTTCTCATTCGTATTCGAACGCCCGCATAACGGGCGACGCGATTCAGCCCGTTTCGAACCCTATTTCTCCCTGCGGCGGAATAGCGGTTTTAAAAGGCAACATAGCCGACGACGGCGCTGTGGTTAAACGCAGCGCGGTGTCGCCTAATATGCTTAACTTTACCGGAAAAGCCAAATGTTTCGACAGCGAGGAAGATTGCGTGCACGCCATTATGGGCGGTAAAATTCAAAAAGGCGACGTGATTGTTATTCGTTACGAAGGACCTAAGGGCGGGCCGGGCATGCGCGAAATGCTTTCCCCCACTTCGGCGCTTTGCGGCATGGGGCTCGACGAAGACGTGGCGCTTATAACCGACGGAAGATTTTCGGGAGCCACTCGCGGCGCGGCGATAGGGCACGTTTGTCCAGAAGCTGCGGCGGGCGGAAAAATAGCTCTCGTTAAAGACGGCGACAAAATAAGCATAAACATTCCCGAAGGAAAACTCAACCTTGAAATAAACGCCAAAGAGATGGCGGCGAGACTTAAAAAATACCGTCCGAAAGACGACGAGCCGAGCGGTTGGCTTTTAAGATATAAATATCTTGTTACAAGCGCGGCTCAAGGCGCGGTGTTAAAGAAAAAATTCTAAGCTCCCCCTACCGACAAGCGTTTAACGGCGCAAAGGAACCGCACATTATGGGCATGACGCTTTCGCAAAAAATACTCGCCGACAAAGCGGGACTGCGCGAAGTTTGCGCAGGGCAACTTATAACCGCAAAACTCGACCTTGTGCTCGGCAACGACATAACTTCGCCGGTGGCAATCGGCGAACTCGAAAAGGCGGGAAAAAGCGGGGTTTTCGACAACAACAAAGTGGCTCTCGTTATGGACCACTTTGTTCCCAATAAAGACATTAAATCGGCGCAACAGTGCAAAAAGTGCCGCGACTTTGCGTACAAAGAAAACATAACCCACTTTTACGACGTCGGGCAAATGGGAATAGAACACGCTCTTTTGCCCGAAAAAGGGCTTGTGGTTGCGGGCGACCTCGTTATAGGGGCAGATTCTCACACTTGCACATACGGCGCTCTCGGAGCTTTCGCAACGGGCGTAGGCTCCACCGATATGGCTTACGGCATGGCGTCGGGCACCGCATGGTTCAAAGTTCCGCAAGCAATAAAAGTTGTGCTCAAAGGCAAAAAAGCGCCCCATATTTGCGGCAAAGACGTTATACTTCACCTTATAGGCAAAATAGGCGTGAGCGGCGCGCTTTATAAGTCGCTTGAATTTACGGGCGACGGTTGCAAGAACTTAGACATAGACGACCGTTTCACAATTTGCAACATGGCAATCGAAGCGGGCGCGAAAAACGGAATTTTTGCGGCGGACGAAATAACCGCCGATTATTTAAAAGGCAGAACGACACGCGCAGGAAAAGTTTACCGTGCCGATAATGACGCCGAATACGAACGCACTGTTGAAATAGAACTTTCTTCGTTAAAGCCTACGGTGGCTTTCCCCCACCTACCCGAGAACACCCGCACAATAGACGAAGCGGGAGAAATAAAAATAGACCAGGTTGTTATAGGCTCGTGCACCAACGGGCATATATCCGACCTTAGAGCGGCTGCGGAAGTTTTGCGCGGCAGAAAGGTTGCGCGCGGAGTAAGAGCAATCGTTATTCCCGCCACAAACGAAATATATTTGCAAGCGATTAAAGAAGGGCTGATAGAAACATTCATAAACGCGGGCGCGGTTGTGTCTACTCCCACATGCGGACCGTGCTTGGGCGGCTATATGGGCATTCTCGCGGAAGGCGAACGGTGCGTGGCAACCACAAACCGCAACTTCGTAGGGCGCATGGGACACATATCGAGCGAAATATACCTCGCGTCGCCTTATGTGGCGGCGTCGAGCGCGGCACTCGGAAAGCTCGGCGCAATTTAATTCGTCCGCTTTCGTTCAAGTTTAATTTTTTTACGGAGGTTTCGTTACAATGACAGGCAAAGCGCATAAATACGGCGACAACGTGGATACCGACGTTATTATTCCCGCGCGATATTTAAATTCGTCGGACGGGCGCGAACTTGCCGCTCACTGTATGGAAGACATAGACGCGAATTTTTCGCATAATGTGAAAAAAGGCGATATTATGGTTGCGGGCGAAAACTTCGGTTGCGGTTCGTCGCGCGAACACGCGCCTCTTTCCATTAAGGAATCGGGAATAGCGTGCGTAATAGCGAAAAGCTTCGCGCGCATATTTTTCAGAAACGCAATAAACATAGGGCTTCCCATTCTCGAATGTCCGCAAGCGGCGCAAGATGCCGAAAGCGGCGACGAAATAAGCGTGAACCTCGAAAAAGGCACAATAGTAAACTCGCGGCTCAAAAAGGAATACTCTGTGCCGCCCTACCCCGCCGAAATTCGCGCCATAATAGAGCGTGGCGGACTATTGAAATAACGTAAATCAAAAGCGAAAATCCATTTAAAAACAAAAGGAGGGAACTCAATATGAACTGTAAAATCGCTGTGATTCGCGGCGACGGTATCGGTCCCGAAATCGTAGACGCAACAATCGGATGTCTCGAAGCTGTGGCGCACCGATTCGGGCACACTTTTAAGTACGCCTTTCCGCTAATGGGCGGCGCGGCAATAGACAGCACCGGCGTGCCTCTTCCGCAGGAAACGATAGACGAATGTTTAAATTCGGACGCCGTGCTTTTGGGAGCCGTAGGCGGACCCAAATGGGATAACCTTGCCACCCACCTGCGCCCCGAAAAAGGACTTTTGAATTTGAGAAGCGCGCTCGGACTTTACGCCAACGTGCGCCCCGCCGTTCTCTACGAACAACTGCGCGGCGATTCTCCCCTTAAACCCGCCATTACCAAAAAAGGAATAAACCTTGTTGTGGTGCGCGAGCTTACGGGCGGCATATACTTCGGACCTCGCGGTTACCGCGCGGGCAAATACGGGCAAGAAGCTTACGACACCGAAGCATATTCCAAAAAAGAAATAGAGCGCATAGCGAAAGTCGCTTTCGACGTGGCGATGGGCAGAGGCAAGCGCGTTACGAGCATAGACAAAGCGAACGTGCTCGAATCAAGTCAGCTTTGGCGCGCCACAGTTACAAAAGTTGCGGAACAATACCCCGAAATTGAGTTGAGCCACATGCTTGTGGATAATTGCGCGATGCAACTCGTAAGAGACCCGTCGCAATTCGACGTTATTCTTTGCCCCAACATGTTCGGCGACATACTTTCGGACGAAGCGGCAATGATTACGGGTTCTATCGGGCTGTTGCCGAGCAGCAGTTTGGGTTCAACAAAGCTCGGGCTTTACGAGCCAATTCACGGCTCCGCGCCCGATATTGCGGGAACCGACACGGCGAACCCCATAGCAACCATTCTCGCCGCCGCAATGATGCTCTCAACGTCGCTCGAACTTCCCAAAGAAACGGCGGCGCTCGAAAAAGCTATAAAAACAATACTCGGCAAGGGCTACCGCACTCCCGACATTTATTCTACGGGAAACAAAAAAGTGTCTTGTTCTAAGATGGGCGAATTGATTGCCCTCGAAGTTTTGAACGGAAAATAAAAGGAGGTAACATTACAATGTTTGAAAAAGTGACCGAAATGCTCGCAAAATATCTTAAAGCGGATAAAAGCGCCATAACGCGCGACACCGACATTCGCGCCGACCTTAACGCCGATTCGCTCGTTATAGTTGAAATGCTTTTCACGCTCGAAGAAGAAACGGGCATAACCATTCCCGACGAAAAAGTGGAAGAGCTAACACGCGTAGGCGCGCTTTGCGACTTTATCGAAAGCAATATGAAAAAATAATTTTTTAAACTTTCAACCGTTAAAAAAGACCCGAAAATTTTTCGGGTCTTTTGTTTTTGTTATAGGTTACGCATAAATCAAAAACACGAACACGCCGTCGGGATAGCGTTGATACGGATACATTCCGCTCTCCGGCTTAAAAGCAAAATCGGCGTCGGGAACCTTTTTATACGCCTCCGCAATATACGAGGCGTAGGCGTCGGGACGCGACAAATTGCTTTTGTCGTATTCGGGAAAATCGAGCTTTAATTCAACCTTGCCTATTTTCCGCTTGCCGTCTTTGATTTTAGAGAACACGTCTAAAAGCTCGTCAAGACTTGTAAGCTTCATTTTATGTGAGCCTATTCCAAGCGACATTTCGGAATAAAAGTCGTAAGAATTCGGACACTCGTAATTCACGGCGTCGAGCCCGCTTTCGGTATGATGCCCCGTAAGAGGGTCGAACATGGCTTCGTCCGACACAAGAAAGTAGCCGTGATTCAATATGTCAACTCTGTGCTTACTGTCGGTGTATACATGCCAAGAATCCATTGTCGAATCAACGTTGTACCACTCGCCGTCAAGCAAAACTTTGTTCCATGCGTGATTTACGGTGTTGCCGTCGGAAGAATATTGCCCCGTTATGCGTATGCAACGGATTTGCTCTATTCCGCACAAAAGCAAAAACGCTTTCGAAAAACCGTCGCACACAGCCTTGCGCTCCAAAAAAACGCCGTCGGGTCTAAAAGAAGGATTGCTCTCTTTTGCAGAACTCGCGTTTTCAAGCAAATCGAAATCGTACTCGGTATAGTAAGCTATATAGTCGTGTATGGCGTGCAAACGCTCGAACGCCGAAAAATCGTTCTTAATATAGCGGTTGAGCACCTGTATGGCGGCGTTATACGTTTTCTCTATTTCGGGAAAAACGTCTTTGCTGAAATCGGGACGGTAGCCTTCGTATAGTATTTCATTCAACTCGTCGAATTGCGCGTTCACGCTGTTGGCGGTAAAGCCCTTAGTTTCGCCGAGCGCGTTCACAGGACGCACGGGCGAGCTATCCGCATCACTCTCGCTTATAAGATGCGGCAAAATATCTTCGCTCGGTTTTTTGTTGAACACCGAACAACCCAAAGCGGAAAAAAGAGACGCAAACGCAAATAACGCAACCAACGCAAGTTTAAAGCTCTTTTTGAAAAAACTCATAAAGTCTCCGAAATCAATATTTTGAACGCTTGTAGTCGTATTTCACAGTCACGCTTTGTCCGTTTCGGTCGAGAACTATTTTTAGAGTCTCCCCGCTTGCCGAAGCGTCGTGAACGTATTTTAAACACTCGTTGAAAACGGCTCCGAAAGAAGTGTTTACCGAAACGGCAAGCGAACCGATTTTGGTAACAATGTCGCCGCTCATTATATCACCGCTCATATCCGCCGACGAAGGCAACACGTCGGTAACCGTTAAGCCTGCGGCTGTAAAACGCGCCCGAAAGCATAAGCCGTCGAAATTAATAGCGTCCTCAATGTCGGTGTCGCCGCGCACGGAAATCGTGCTCGTTTGTCCGCCGCCGCGTTCGTCGAGTATGCGGCGCGCCAACTTATCCGCAATAGAGAACGGCACGCAGTAGCTCATTCCCTCAACGGGTCGGTCGGTGTCGCCGTCGGCAACGTATTGCGTGCGGTAGGTGTTTATTCCTATAATTTTCCCGTCGAGCGAAAACAGTCCGCCGCCCGACATGCCCGCGTTTATAGGGCACGTCACGGCAATAACGGGAACTCTTTTAACTCCCGACGACTCTTCGTTTTCGGTTTTTAACATTCGGCTCGTGCGCGACACTATTCCGTCGAAAGCCGCAATCCCGTAAGCAAGACTGTTCCCCGCCGCAAGCACGGGAGTACCTTCGGTGTAGCTACTGCCTTGCGTAACAGCTTTCCCGTAAGCGCCGTCAATTTCTATAAGCGCAATATCGTGAAAAGAATCGTAGCCGAGTAGCTTACCCTCTTGTTTTTCGCCGTATTCGGTAAAGCGCACAAACGGAGCGCCGTCCGAACCCGTAACGTGAAAATTCGATATAACGTAGGTTTTCCCGTTTTCAATTTTGTATATCACTCCGCTGCCTTTCGCGTTGCCCTTAGTGCCGTTGCCGTACACTTCGACAACCTGCGAACGCACTGCGGCAAAAGCTGTTTCGTAGTTGGGCGACGCGGTTTCTCGTAAGCCCACCGACAGCAAAATTACGGCGGTTAGCGCGAGCAACACCGTTAAGCCGAGCAACACCGTAATCAACATGTTGGCAAGCGTAAATCCGCTCTTTATTCGCCTACTTTCCGAATTTGTTTCGGGCGCTTGCGCGGGCTCTGAATTTTCCATTCGCATCTCCTTATATATATTCTAAACTCTTGTTATTTTTCCGCCGTAATAAGAAGCAAGTCCGCCGTCAACGTTCGCCCAGTCTATCGGCGCCATACCGTGTTCAGCTAAGAACTCGTTTGTCTGAGAAAAATGCTTGCAACCGAAAAAACCTCTGCTTGCCGAAAGCGGACTCGGATGCGGCGACATAAGAATTTTATGGCGTGCGGCTATCAGGCTCTTTTTGGAACCCGCGCCCGCGCCCCACAGAATAAACACCATAGGTTTTTCTCGCGCGCTCAACGCCGTTGTAACCGCGTCGGTAAACCTTTGCCACCCGAGCGCCGAGTGCGACTGCGGAGTTGCCTTGCGCACGGTAAGGGTGGCGTTAAGAAGCAAAACGCCTTGCTCTTCCCAACCGAGAAGAGTGCCGGTAGTTGGCATTTTAACGCCTATGTCCGATTCGATTTCTTTATAAATATTTATTAACGACGGAGGAAGCGGAATCCCCTTGTTCACCGCAAACGCTATTCCGTTCGCCTGACCGTCGCCGTGATACGGGTCTTGCCCGAGTATAACCACTTTAACGTCATTATAGTCCACCATAGAAAGAGCGCGAAAAATCAGTTCGTAAGGCGGAAAAACAGTTTGCGTTTTATATTCCTCTTCAATCTTATCGTTAAGCGCCGAAAAATACGGGGCGCTAAATTCTTTTTTCAGTATTTCATCCCACGAATTGCCTATTTTGTTCATTCCGTTGCCCTTCCTTTGTATTGCTAAAAAAGAGTTTTCTTTACTTTCGATTTTATTGTATCATAAAACCAAAAAAAAATCAAGCGAGAATTACTCCCGCCCGCACTGCAAATTTATGTTGCAAACCGTATGTAGTACCCGCCTTTCCGCCGGCAAAAGGGCAACCCGCGCGGAAAGGCTTTTGTCTTTGGTACAATTCTAATATGGCTGTAATGCGAATTAAATATTCGCAACTTTAAAAAATTTGCGCTACGAAACAAAATTTACGGCTTTTAGCATTATATCGAGCAAAGAGTTGTCTTTTAGCGAATAAAACGACACTTTGCCCTGCCTACGCACTTTAACCGCGCCTATGGATTTCAAATTCCGCAACTGGTGCGAAACGGTGGTTTGGTTTATTTTAAGGCTTAGGCTCAAATCGGTTACGCACATTTCGGTTATGCTGAGTGCCGAAATCAATTTCAGACGGGTACCGTCGCCGAGCGCCGAAAAAAAGTCCGACATAGCGGCAAGAGCGTCTTCGCCCGGCACATAACTGCGCACCAAATCGAGAGTTTTATTGTCTATAAGCAATCTTTCGGAATCAAACATACTTGCGCCCTCCTATGAATATATTTTAATATAAACATATATTGCGACGCAAGTATAAAATTGCGCTTTTTATGTAGCTATTACGCGAAGAACGGAGAAATAACATGAATCAAGACGACATCTACAATCTTCTTCTTATTTTGCTTTTAATGAGCAACGAACGCGGCGGAAACGACAATCCGTGCAATTCGAACTCGACGCGCGGTTCGATTAACGAGCTTATTATAACGTCGATGCTTTTGAACAGTTGCAATTCGCGCGACGCATGCCCCGACGCGTTGAACGACGGTTGCGGACGCATTCGCAGAGGCGACAACACCACGTTCTAAAACAACAACCCGCCGCACTTTTTATAATGCGGCGGGCTGTAAATTTAATACATTTACAACAAATCAGACATTATCGACATAAAAAGAATCACATTTTTTCGGGCGCGTTTATCAGCAACAACGAGAGCCCGTTTTTCAACGTCGATTTAACGCAAGCGGTAAGTAGCAACCTTGCGTCGGTTGCGGCTTTATCTTCGGTAATTACCCTGTGTTCTATATAAAATCTGTTAAAACTTTGCGCGAGGTCGAGCAAATAGCGGGCGATTAGGCAAGGCTCGTACTTTTCTGCCGCTTCGCAAACAACGTCGTCGTACCTGTTTAAAAGCGTCACAACGTCGGTGCTCTCGTCGTCCGTAAGCAAGTCCCAAGATATTTTACGCGAACTAACGTATTTATAGCCGCCCTTAGAAAGTATAGACGAACAACGAGCGTGCGTGTATTGCAAATAAGGGGCGGTTTCCCCCTCGAACGAAAGAGCTTTATCGTAGGAAAACACCATATCTTTTATGCGCGACGTCGAAAGCGCCGAAAACACTATCGCGCCCACGCCCACCATTTCGGCTACGGCGGCTTTATCGATAAGTTCGGGGTTCTTTTCGCGTATGATTTTTTCGGCTTTTTCGACCGCAGTGGAAAGCACGTCTTTAAGAAAAACAACGTTTCCTTTGCGCGTGGAAAGCGCTTCGCCACCCTCCAAGCTCACCATTCCGAACGGAACGTGAACGCAGTCGGCAGCCCACGTTTTCCCCATTTTTTCAAGCACTTTGAAAACCTGTTTAAAATGTAAATTCTGCTGATACGCAACAACATAAAGGCACTTGTAAAAATTATAGGTGTCGTGGCGATACTGAGCGGCGGCAAGGTCGCGCGTGGCGTAAAGAGTGGCTCCGTCCTTTTTAAGAATAAGGCATGGCGGCATGCCGCTGTCGGATAGGTCCACAACCTTAGCGCCCTCGCTTTCGGTTAGCAATCCTTTGGCTTCGAGCTCTTTTATAACAGGCTCCATTTTATCGTTATAAAAACTTTCGCCCGCATAAGAATCGAAAGTTATGCCCAGCCTGTCGTAAATTTTTTGCACTTCTTTAAGAGTGAGCTCTTTAAACCTGTCGAAAATTCTTACCGTTTCTTTGTCGCCGTCTTCGATTAGTTTAAAATAATGCCTGCCCTCTTCTTCGAGCGACGGCTCTTTTTCGGCTTCGGCATGGAATTTAACGTACAGTTCCATAAGAGCGGTAACGCCGCACTTTTCAATGTCGGCGTCGTTTCCCCAACGCTTATATGCCGAAACAAGCTTTCCGAACTGCGTGCCCCAATCGCCGAGATGGTTAATTCCCACAGCGTTGTAACCCAAATAATCGAAGATGCGGTAAAGCGAGCCGCCGATTGCGGTTGTAAGCAAATGTCCTATATGGAACGGCTTTGCGATATTCACCGACGAATAGTCGAGGCATACGGTTTTGCCGTTGCTCGGCTTTTTGTTAAACACGTCGCCTTTCTCTGCAACCGCGCGCAAACCGTTCTCAGCCAAAGCCGCTCGGTCGAGTTTAAAATTGAGGTACCCGGCCACCGATTCGACGCTTTGAACTTCGGGAGGCAAAACAAGCTCCGATTTCAACTTATCGGCAATAGCCGCAGGCGACATGCGCAAAATTTTGGAAAATTTGAAGCACGGCAAACAAAATTCGCCGTTCTCCCTGCGCGGAGGCACCGAAATGCTCGCATATATTTCTTCTTTGCTTACGCCGTCTATTTTTATTGACTCGGCAATTATTTTTTTATAATCCATTCGTTATTCGGTCGGTTCCGACCTCTCCTTTCGCTTTGCGGCGTCCGCTGTTTCTTAAACGTTAAAACGGAAAAGCACAACGTCGCCGTCGCGCATAACGTATTCTTTGCCCTCGCTGCGCACTTTGCCCTTTTCTTTGGCTTGATTAAATCCGCCGAACGCCACAAGGTCGTCGTAGCTCACTATTTCGGCGCGAATAAACCCTTTTTCGAAATCGGAATGAATTTTTCCCGCCGCCTGAGGCGCCTTTGTTCCTTTTTCTATCGTCCAGGCGCGAACTTCTTTTTCTCCCGCAGTAAGGTAGCTTATAAGCCCCAACAAAGCATATCCCGCCTTTATAACACTGTCAAGTCCCGATTCTTCAAGTCCCAAATCGCGCGAAAGTTCTTCGCGGTCGGCGTCGTCGAGCGTGCTTAAATCCTCTTCCGCTTTGGCGCAAATTTCAACTGTTTCGGCGCCCTCGCTCTTTGAAAACTCGCGCACTTTGTCAACGTAAACGTTGCTTTTGCCTATATCCGATTCGCTAATGTTGGCGCAGTAAATAACGGGCTTTGCGGTAAGCAAAAAGAATTCGCGCAACAGCTCTTTTTCTTCGTCGGAATACGAAAGCGTGCGAGCCGTTTTTCCCTGTTCGAGCACAACTTTTATTTTTTTGAGAAGCGCGGCTTCGTCGGCGTATTTCTTTTCTCCGCATTTAACGTATTTTTCCGCTTTTTCAAGACGCTTCTGCACCGTTTCAAGGTCGCTGAGCACAAGTTCGAGGTTTATTGTTTCTATATCGCGCAACGGGTCTACGCTGCCGTCAACGTGAATAACGCTGCTCCCGCCGAAACAACGCACAACGTGAACAATAGCGTCAACTTCGCGTATATGCGACAAAAACTTGTTTCCCAGCCCCTCTCCCTTAGACGCGCCTTTAACAAGCCCTGCTATATCCACAAATTCGAGCACTGCGGGAGTCACCTTTTTGGTGTTATACATTTTAGCCAACACGTCGAGACGCGCGTCGGGCACAGGAACCACGCCCACATTCGGCTCTATTGTGCAAAACGGATAGTTCGCGCACTCCGCGCCCGCCTTCGTAATAGCGTTGAAAAGCGTGCTCTTTCCTACGTTAGGTAAACCTACCACTCCTAATTTCATAAACGTTTTCCTTAGGTGTTTTTTTAACCTAATTATTATAACATTGAAACTTTACAAAAGCAACAAAAAAGCCCGCACATAACGGAAATTGTGCGGGCTTTATAACGGAGATGCAAAACTTTGTTTAAAGCGTACTTATTTTTCTTGCAAGTAGTTGTTTTCAGTTACCCACGAAGCTATTATTTTTTTAAGCTCGCGGTTGTATTGTTCGTGAAGTTTGTAGTATTCGTCCCACTTTGCTCCTACAACGCTTTGATATTTGTCGAGTTTGGCTTTCAATTCGAACATATACGAGAATCTTTCGTCGAGAGCTTTTTTGAGTTCCTCGTAACGGGCGTCGGCGTTTTTGTTTTCGCCATCCACAATATAGTCTCCGTCTACTATTTCCGCACGGTGGGGCATAATCTTAACGATTACCGAATCACCGTCGGCAAGAGGGGGCTTTTCAACGTGCTTAGGCGCCTGTACGGGAACCAAAGAAACCAACGATAACGCTGCCGATGCAAGTAACTTAACCATAAAAAATACCATCCTTTATTTTGATTTCGCATAAGTGAATTTTAACTGTTAAGTTCTTATGCGCAAGTTTAGTATTTTTCCCTTTGGTAAATTTTATACATTTTTTCTTAACGCTTTTTTTCGACTCCGTTTAACGCGGCGTAAAACTCTGTTTTTCAGGCTCTTGCAGCTTAAACGAAACTCTGTCGGCAGTAACCTTTTCAACCTCTATATCAACCGAATCGCCGAGTTTAAAAGTGTGCGACGGGCTGTCGAGACGGAAAAGCTCGGCGTTGAAAACATATCCGCCGCCTGGCAAATTCTCGGTGCGAATAAGTCCTTCGACGGTGTTTTCGAGTTCAACGAATATTCCCCACTCCGTAACGCCCGAAATTATTCCCGAATATCTTTCTCCTATTTTTCCGCGCATATATTCCGCTTTTTTAAGGTCGTCCACTTTACGCTCTGCGGATTCGGCAAGTTTTTCACGCTCCGAACTGCGCTTCGCAACTTCGCCCACCACGTCGACGTATTTTTTAAACGCTTTTTCGCCGTTGCGTAAAAAATCTTTTATAATGCGGTGAATCATAAGGTCGGGATAACGGCGAATAGGCGAAGTAAAATGGCAGTAATACGGCGCGGCAAGCCCGAAATGCCCCGCGTTGTTCGGCTCGTAAGCCGCCTTACTCATGCTTCTGAGCACCACTCGGTTCACAACTCCCGAAACGTTCGAATCGAGCGACGCGAGAAAACGCGCGAAGTCGATACTTTGCGGCGCGTTTAAATTGCCTTTAAAAGAAAGTCCGAGCGCCGACACGAAAGAAACGAGAGCTTGCACTTTTTCGGCGGGAGGCGCCGCGTGGGCACGGAAAACGAACGGAGCTTTTTCTCGCACGAAACGTTCGGCAACGGTCTCGTTGCACGCAAGCATAAATTCCTCTATAATTTTGTGCGAAACAAGTTGTTTGCTTTTAACAACGTCCGTAGTGCGCCCTTTGGAATCGAGCACTATTTTGCACTCGGGAATGTCGAATTCTATATTGCCCCTTTCCGTGCGACGGTTGCGTAGCAGTTCGGCAAGCAATTTCATTTCTTCGAGCATAGGCACCAAAAAAGCGTAGCGGGCGCGAAGTTCTTCGTCGCCGCTCAAAATTGCGGCAACCTGCGAATACGTCATGCGGGCGCGCGAACGAATTATTCCCTCGCGTATTTTATGCCTTACTATACCGCCCATGTTGTCGAACCACATTATAACCGACAGCGTGAGCCTGTCTTCGCCCTCGTTGAGCGAGCAAATTCCGTTGCTCAGCTTTTCGGGCAACATGGGAATTACGCGGTCGGGAAAATACACGCTCGTGCCGCGAGCATACGCCTCTTTATCGAGTTTCGTGCCTCGCCCGACGTATTCCGCAACGTCTGCAATATGAACCCCCAAACGGTACAATCCGTCTTTGGTGCGGCTTAGAGTTACGGCGTCGTCGAAATCGCGCGAATCGTCGCCGTCTATTGTTATAATAAGTTCGTCGCGGTAGTCTTTGCGTCCCGCAAACATTTCTTCGGTTACCCTATCGGGAATACGCTCGCTTTCTTCTATTACGCCGAGCGGAAATTTTTCGTGCAAATCGTGCGCGCGTATAATACTTAAAACGTCTACGCCCGCCTCGTCGGGATAGCCGAGAATTTCTATAATTTCTCCGTCGGGACGGCGAAGCGGCGGATACGAAAGAATTTTAACAACCACTTTTTCGCCGTTCTCGGCGCCGCCGTTCAATTCGTTTTTAACGAAAATATCGGTACCGAGACGACTGTTGTCGGCAACCACAAAACCGTAATTTCCATCGCGGCAATACGTTCCCACAACTCGTTCGTTAGCCCGCTCGATAACTTCGAGCACTCTAGCTTCCCCCGCGCCTTTGCTGCGCCCCGTGCGTTCGGCAACAACTCTGTCGCCTCCGAGCGCGGAGTTCATGTCGCGCGCGGGAATAAACAAATCATCTCCGCCGTCGTCGCGTATCAAAAAGCCGAACCCCTTACTGCTCGCGTCTATTCTTCCCGTGAGCTTTTCTGTTTCGGCACCGCCTTTGGCGGCTCTAAACGCGACAGCCTGCTTTTTCGATTTCGCGCACTTAGGCGAGCGGTTTTTGCCGCCGCTTTTAGCCGTGCCGCTTTTGTTTTTCTTTTTTGCTTTACTCATTTTTAAGCCTCTTTTTATCTTTCAATATATTATAATACAATTATCGTATTTTTCGATGCAAAAATAAAAGAGCGGGAAAAACGCCCGCTCTCGTTATAAAACCGAAATTACCTACTTTCCGCTTTTACGCAACCGGATACACAACAACGGTTACGAAAAACAGAATAGATATAACGAAAAGACATATCGCCAACACAATGGTCAAGCGTTTCATAATCCCTTCGAGCGAACGTCCTTTATTTTTGGAATAGAAAGTGTCTGACACTTGCCCCGATATTGCGCCCATACCGTCGCCCGTAGAAGGCTGAAACAGCACAACCAAAATCATAGCCAAAGCAAGAACCACCATTGCTATTAAAAGCACCAAACGAATTGTCGGAAATGAGTTACTTACCCAACGGGGCACCGAAAACAAAAAATTCTTCATGTCGTAAAACCGACCTCCTGAATATGCGCAACGAACGCGAACGCCAAAAAAGCGACGCAATAAAACCGTTACCGAAATATTATATCATACTACCGCGAAATAAAGCAAGCGTTTAAACGCTGTTTTATTTTTCACTTAAAAATTACTTTATTGTTCTTTATAGCGTTTAGGCAGTATTATTTTAGTGCCGGCGCCGTCGAAATCGTAACGGTCGAATTCGAGAACGTCCGCGTCGTGCTCTATAACAGTTTCGTCGTCGAACAGCCGCAAAAAGTTTTCTACTTTGTCTATGTCGAGCTCAGTTCTGCGGGTTTTGAAATGCATGGGAATAACCACGTCGGGCATTATGTGGTCAACATATTCCTTCGCCTGTTCGGCGTCTATAGTGTAGTTGCCGCCTACGGGAATAAGCAAAATATTAACGGGAATCAACTGCTCGATAAGCTCGGGCGTGCACACCTCGCCTATATCGCCCAAATGGCAAACTGTTACACCGTCGAGCCTGAATTGATAAATAAGATTTTTTCCGCGCAGGGCCCCCTCTTCGGTGTCGTGGCTCGTAAGCACGCTGTGAATTTTGATTCCGTTCACGTCGAACGTGCCCGGCTCGTTTATTATAACGGGATTCCCCGAAACTCCCTTAAAGTGGTTATGGTCGCTGTGCCCGTGACTGCTCGTTATAGCGTCGCACGGAAGGCACGCCATGTCGTAACCCACCGTCAACGGGTCGAACGGGTCGGTTATTATGCTCGCGCCCGTACTTTCCGTTAAACGGAAAGAGGAATGTCCAAGCCACTGAATTTTCATAGTTCCTCCGATTTTTTAGGATAAACGACGTGCAATATTACCGTAGTAGTATCCTCGTTTTTACCGCCGAGCGAATATTTCGCCGACAAATGAACTTTCCCTTCTCCCGCTTTAAAACGCAATTTCTCAGTAAAAAGCGGAAAAGAAAACTTTTCGGTTTCGAAAACCGTTTCGCACCCTTCCCGAAAAACCGCTCGGTAGCCGTGCTCGCCTTCGCGCGTCACCGTAACGCCGCCCGCATCGTATTCGAGCGAAAGCGAATATGTATCGGCAACGTAACTTATTCTAACCGAAGAATCTTCGAATTCTACGAACCCGTCGGTAAAATATTCTTCGCGTCCGTTTTGCAACGTAACGAAAGCAATGGTTGCGGAAACCCTCATAAAGCTGTTGTAACCTTATAATGTTGAAATACGACGCGAAAACGCCGTTGCGAACAAGCGTTTTCACATGTATTATACCTTAAACTTGCAAAATAGTCAATTAAAACCCCTCAACTATAACGGCTTTTACATATTTTATGCTTCCATTCGACATGCTAATGAAAACAAAACATTCAAAAAGGAGAAATCAAATGGAAGAAACGGGTATTATCCGCAGGTTGGACGCGCTCGGCAGAATAGTAATACCGCGCGAATTCAGAAAGCTTAACAGAATAGAGGTTGGCGACCCCTTAGAAATGCGCGCGCTTTCAAGCGGCGAAATTCTTATTCGCAAAGTAGACCTCTCGGCTCAACTCAAAAGCGTGGGAGCAATCGCGCTTTCGGTACTTTCCGAACACACCGACAAACCGCTCGGCGTTTGCTCGAACGAAGAATGGCTCGAATTTTCGGGTTCGGGAAAACACGAACTCACGGGCGAAGAACTCTCGGAAGAAGCGAAAGCCGCCGCGCTCGAACAAAAAAGCAGCGTGCTTTTGTGCAGTGACGCGGGCATAAAATTCCGCAGCAAATTCGCCGCTTTCTACCCCGTGTTCGGCGAAACGGGAGTTTTCGGCGCGCTTGTGCTTTTCACCGACGAAGAGCCCGACCAAACGGAAAAGGCTTTAATGAAAACCGCCGCACGCTTCACGGGAAAAAGCATGCAAAAATTTTAATTGTTTTTGACCGATATAGCTCAATATAGAAAACGCTATGCGATTTTTATAAATTTTCGCATAGCGTTTTTTATTACTATATTAAATATATTTTTCTACCCGAAATCGCCTTCGTCATTTGCAACCGAACTAATCGTAGAACGCGCGTTTTTTTGAAGCGATAAATGCATACTTCCGTCACTGTATGTAGCTGAACCGCTAAAATTAGGATTATAAATTGTAATCTTACCGGTGGTATAACTTCTATGTAAAGTAAAAGTATGCGTTAAGTTTTGTGTGGAATAGCTCATTCCGTTTATAGTCCAACGAACAAAAACATGACCGCTATCCGGTGTTCCATACAATGTAACAGGTTGCCCGCTTGTAATTCTTACCGTCCGCGTAGGCAAATATCCGTTCCCTATGCTAATGACTTCATATGTATAGTCAACCGATAGCAATTTCCAATTTGCGTAAAGAGTTCCGTCGCCCGATTTTTTCCAACCGTTATTTGTGCTTACAGGTTCTAAACTATAAAAATTTTCATCAAGTTGTTTTACAGCGCTTTTAACATAGCAAATCCCTTTCCCGTTTGGCTCCGAATAATATCCGTCAAATTCATAATGGGTTCGCGACGGCGCATAACTTGCTTGTACTTGCGCCCCATATAATACTGTAGTTTCATCTTTCATTCCGCCATAACCGATATCTAACGTTATTTTATATTCGGTAGGATTTTCAACCACTTTATAACATTTTGTACATTTATACCACCGTCGACTACGATGAGATACCATAAGTTCATAATTATGCGCGCAAGTTGATGCTGTAGCCATAAGTTCACTACCGGATATGATTGTTGAGCGACTATCTACAATATCACAATAAAAACACAAATGAACATATTTTCCGTCTCTTATGACAAACCTATCAAATCTATGTTCCGTATGCCTGTTACTCATTACAGCTATGCCCTGTATATCTTGATATTTGATAGCTTTATCTAACGTAGCCGTAGTCGTACCTCTTGAATATCCCATTAAAACTTCATGAGTTCCGGAAATAATTGAAGAATGCGAATCCAAATCATGTAAGCCAAGTAAATGCCCAAACTCATGAACAGGTGTGTCAACATTCATAGAAGAAGCAGACACTTCGATTTTGGGCGATGTTTTTGAGGGATAAAATAAACCGGCATAATCAGATATATCTTCTCTGCTTACCACTACAACAGGCAAACCGTTAATTTTATTTGTGTGATTTACTTCATACAAATTTACAATTTGACCCGTTCCGTCATGCATAACAGCATCATTCCAAAGTTCGGCTTGAGCTCTAATATTATTTGCAAGTGTCGACGTCATAGTGGATGTATTTATATAATACGGAATATTATGAGAACCGTATGTATACGAATATCCGCTGTAATTACAACAACCGGTAGACAAAAACAGCGAATTATATCCGTTTTCTCTTCCGCGCCCATGCGCTGATGAAATAGAATTGCATGTATTTCTATTGGATACTGAAGCATTCAATGGTTGAATCGTGTTTTGATTTTCTTGAAAATAACGTTCTTCAACATTACAAAAACCTTGTTTCCCATAAACGATATCATGAAATTGACTAATATGTTCTATTTTGTTTTCCGAATATTGATTATCACATTCATGCGCTATTTTTTTTAAATATATATTACCTTGTATGTGTTCATTATCATAATTTATACTTTCTGTTGCTGCTTTTTTAGATAAAGACACAGTAATAGCTAATGAAGAGAGTATAAATATAACGACTAACGCAGCGAAAACTTTTCTTACAGTTATTCTCATTTTCATTTCTCCCATTGTCGACATTTAATATTCACTGAACTGTCAAGACTTTTGTGTATGCTTCGCAATAATTTAGAAACCTCACACCTCCTATAATTTTTTCCTCCTCGAAAACATAGTCATAACGCAGTAAGTCATCGGAAACCTTAGCCACAATACAATTACCATATGTACCATAATAACACAAAATTTTTACGTTTTCCTCCGTAGCTTCCGGCACTTTCTCTTTAAGCCAATTATTTAAATATGTTTGTTTTATACCCATTTCAATTTCTTTACTAAGCGGCTTTTTAGGATTTGGCTCAAACTCTTCGCCAATGTCTCCGTCATTATAATAATACGCGATGCTCTTTAAATCCTTTTGCTTAAGCCAACCGTTATCAAAAGATTCTTGCAAAGTATAGAACTTGTCGGACACGTTCAACAAGGTTTCTTCTGACTCTCCGCAACCCATACAGAACAAACCCAAAATAAGCGCCATTCCTATTACTAAAAACCTTTTCATAAAACACCCCTTAAAAATTAAATAATAAAAGGCGTAACAAATTTCATGATACGAAATTCATTACGCCGCAAAATAAACCATTGGAATAGCCCTCCTTATTGTCTTTACACACGGAAGAGACTGTTACACAACATTATTTACTCTTTAATTATATTACAGTTTTTGTATTTTGTCAATACCTTTTTTATTCTAAAATCTTAATATTACTCCCATTCGATTGTTGCGGGGGGTTTGCTCGTTATATCGTATACTATGCGGTTGATATGCTTAACCTCGTTTACTATTCGGGTGGATATTTTTTCGAGCACGTCGAACGGAATACGCGCCCAGTCCGCCGTCATGCCGTCTACGCTCGTTACGCCGCGCAAAGCAAGGGTGTAGTCGTAAGTTCTTTCGTCGCCCATAACGCCAACGCTGCGCGCGCCGGTGAGCACAGCGAAATATTGCCATATTTCACGGTCGAGTTTCGCTTTTGCGATTTCGTCGCGGAACACATAATCGGCGTCGCGCAAAATTTCGAGTTTGTCTTCGGTTATGTCGCCTATTATGCGGATTGCAAGACCGGGACCCGGAAACGGCTGACGCATAACTATGTTTTCGGGGAGTCCGAGCTCGAAGCCCACTTTGCGCACCTCGTCTTTAAATAAGTCGCGAAGCGGCTCGACGATTTCTTTAAAGTCCACCACGTCGGGAAGTCCGCCCACATTGTGGTGGCTCTTTATTGTCGCGCTTCCGCCGAGTCCCGATTCGATAACGTCGGGATATATCGTGCCTTGAACGAGGTAGTCCACTTTTCCTATTTTCTTAGCCTCTTCTTCGAACACGCGAATAAATTCCGCGCCTATGATTTTGCGCTTTTTCTCGGGCTCGGTTACGCCCTTTAAAAGCGAAAGGAACCGTTTGCTCGCGTCGGCGCGAATAAGGTTCATTCCCATTTCGTCCTTGAACACGCGCATAACTTCTTCCGACTCATACTTTCTGAGTAGCCCGTGGTCTACGAAAATGCAAATAAGGTTGGGACAAGCTCTGTGTATTAAAGTTGCGGCAACGGCGCTATCTACCCCGCCCGAAAGAGCGCAAAGAACTTTTTTGTCTCCTATGCGAGCTTTAAGGTCGGCAACTGCGGTTTTAACGAAGTCGGACATAACCCAGTCGCCTTTCGCTCCGCAAACCGAATACAAAAAGTTGCGCAAAATTTCGGTGCCGTATTTGGTGTGCATAACTTCGGGATGGAATTGCACGCCGTACATTTTTTTGCTCTCGCTTTCAATAGCCACTATGGGGCATGTGCTTGTGCTCGCGGTAGCTTTAAAACCGTCGGGAAGTTTTTCCACATAGTCGGTATGGCTCATCCAACAGTCGCTTTCGGCAGGCACTCCCTTAAATAGCTTGCCGCCATTGTGGGTAAAAGACTGTTTGCCGTATTCGCGCGGTCCCGTTGCCACCTTGCCGCCGAATTGAATCGCCATAAGTTGATAGCCGTAGCAAATTCCGAGAACAGGTATTCCGAGTTCGAAAACTTCGGGCGAGGGCTTGGGCGCAGACTCGGCATACGAGCTGTTAGGGCCGCCTGTGAAAATAATGCCGATAGGGTTGTAAGATTTTATTTTTTCGATAGATATATTATAGGGCAACAGTTCGCAATACACGCTTTGTTCGCGCACTCTGCGCGCAATAAGTTGATTATACTGCCCGCCGAAATCAAGCACTAAAACAGTCTGCTTTTTCATTTGAATAACCTCTCGCTGAAATATTAGGCATAATATGTATGTCCGTACCGTAAGAGTATATCATATCGGCGATTTTTTGACAAATAATTTAGCCCCCTTTCGCTTGACAATATTTGCGTTATAATGTAAAATAGCGCAAAACAAGGAGCACCCGAATTATGGATATTAAAAAGTATGCGCGCGGCTACTTTATGCCGCCCACAGAATCGCTCGAATGGACTAAGCGCGAACATATTGAGAGAGCGCCCGCATGGTGTAGCGTAGACTTGCGCGACGGCAATCAAGCGCTTATAAATCCCATGAGTTTAGACGAAAAAATCGAGTTTTTCGGACTCCTTGTGAAAGTGGGTTTTAAAGAAATAGAAATAGGTTTTCCTGCGGCAAGCGAAACCGAATATGCGTTTTGCCGCAAACTTATAGACGACGGACTCATTCCCGACGACGTTACCATTCAAGTTCTTACGCAAGCGCGCGAGCACATTATAAAGAAAACGTTCGAGGCAATAAAAGGCGCGAAAAAAGCTATTGTGCACCTATACAATTCCACAAGCGTAGCGCAACGCGAACAGGTTTTTAAAAAGAGCAAACAGGAAATTAAAAAAATCGCCGTAGAGGGAGCGTCGCTTTTAAAAAAGCTTGCCGACGAAACCGACGGAAACTTTTTATTCGAATATTCTCCCGAAAGTTTTACGGGCACCGAACCCGAATATGCGCTCGAAGTGTGCAATGCGGTTTTAGACGTATTCCAACCCGAGCCAAACAAAAAAGTAATTATAAATCTTCCCGTAACGGTTGAAATGAGCTTGCCTCACGTTTATGCGAGTCAGGTTGAATATATGTCTAAAAATCTGCGTTCCCGCGAAAACGTTATACTCTCTTTGCACCCGCACAACGACAGAGGCACCGCCGTTGCCGACACCGAACTCGGACTTTTGGCGGGCGGCGACAGAGTGGAAGGCACGCTGTTCGGTAACGGCGAACGCACGGGCAACGTTGACATTATAACGCTCGGCATGAACATGGCTATGCACGGAATTGAGCCCGAGCTCGATTTTTCCGCTCTTCCCGAGTTGGTCGAAGCATACGAACGGCTCAGCGGCATGACGGTCAACCCGCGCCAACCGTATTCGGGCGCTCTGGTTTTTACCGCGTTTTCGGGCTCTCATCAAGACGCGATTGCAAAAGGGCTTGCCTGCCGCGAAAAAGCGAAAGGCGGAATATGGAGCGTTCCGTATTTGCCGGTAGACCCCTTAGACGTGGGGCGCAATTACGACGCCGACGTAATCCGCATAAACTCCCAAAGCGGCAAGGGCGGCATAGGATATATTCTCGAACAAAAATATGGCTTTTCGCTCCCCGTAGCCATGCGCGAAAACGTTGGCTACAAAATTAAAGATGCGTCCGACAAATTACACCGAGAACTTTCAAACGACGAAGTGCGCGACGTATTCTTGCGCGAATACGCAAACGTTCTCTCCCCCGTCGAATTAGTGGATTTTACTTTCGGAAAAGAAGAAGGAAACGTGCAAATATCCATGCGCATATTGCATCATGGCAAAGCGCTTTCTATAAGCGGAACGGGCAACGGGCAGCTCGACGCCGCCGCAAACGCCCTTAAAGACGCTTTAAAGCTCGGTTTTTCAATTACGACTTACACCGAGCACGCGCTCGAAAGCGGTTCCGCGTCGCGCGCCTGCGCCTATGTGGGCATATCTACGCTCGGCGGCAAACCTTGTTTCGGCGCGGGTATAGACACCGATATTATGTCGGCTTCGATTAAAGCGCTTATAAGCGCAATAAATATTCAAAACGCAAGAACCCTTTGATTTGAAAAGTAAAAAACGCATACAAAAACGCCGCCCGAATTTTTTTATCGGGCGGCGTTTTTAACCTTATAAAAAGATTCTAAACATACCAAATCGCGCAAACAGATTAAATAAAAAGAATGCACCGCAAATTACAATAGAGGCAATAGAAACGATTTTTATATATGGAGCAATTTTAGGGTCAAGAGCTTTATCTTTTTTATTTAAAACAAGTCCCGCAATAGACAACCCGAGCCCAGCAAGAACACCTAATTGCATCAATAAATTGAACAGCCAACCATAGCCTCCAAAATGCCAACTATTTTTGAAATAATCTAACACAGCACCCTTAAAAAAGTCTTGCAATAAAACCAACAAGAAGCCCGCAACGCTAAACACAAAACCTTTCGCCACTTTGGGAGCTTTTTCGTCAGTATCGCCCACAGCAACGCCCAATTCGGCGGCAATAGCTAACGCTTCGCGCGTGTTGGTGTGTAGCACCGTCCACTTTTTAATTTTAACCGTGAGCCAGAACGAATATATTCCGAACGTTACAAGAGTAAGCAATACCCAACAAATGCACTTGCCGAAAAACTGTATGCCTTTGCCGTTGAAATCGAGTTCTTTTCCGTCTATTATCTTGTGTCCTATAACGTAGCGCAATTTAAAGCAATACGCCCAATAAGCTCCGAACGTCAACGTTATTACCGTTACGAAGTTGGCGAGCAGCCTAATGCCGAGAAACGCCAAGCAACTGCCCGTAAACTTCGATTCGGGTTCGCTTCCGTTTTCGGTTGCGCTTTCGGTTTCGTTTTCGTCTGTAAAATGCGTATGCTTTGTTTTCCACCCTTCGAGCCGAAGTTTAACCGCCACAAGCCAATAAATGCCGAGCGTAACAATGCTGAGAAGCCACCAAATAATATACTTGCCGATAAGCTCACCGCCGTTACCGTCGAACCGCAAACGCTTTCCGTTTATGTATGTATGGCTCGCCACCCAACGTTCGCGCCAACACACCATAAACGGATACGCTATTCCGAGCGACAAAATAGTAGCAAGTCTTGCGGCGAGCGCCATAAAGAAATTTGCAAACGCCCCGCCCGTAAAAGACGACTTCGCAACCTGCAAAGTAGCTTGCTCCTCCGCGTGCGAACTCACGGTTTGTTCCGCTCGTTCGAGTTCACCATACTCTTCCATAAAAATGCCTCCTTTGTTTACATTTTTTATGGGCTAAGTATACCATACCCCCCCCCGAAGTCAAGCAGACTTTGCGAAAAACTTTTTTGCAAATTTTCTCTTTTGATTTTTGATATAAAAAAAACGAACCCGCAGTAATTGCGAGTTCGTTTTAGTTCGGTTATTTAATTTCAGTTTGTTAGCTTATCGTTATAAATAAGCCCTTCTTTGATTTTCGCTTTGCCTTTAATTATAGGTCTGCCCGCATGTGTGCGGTTTTCTATGCTTAGCGCTTCGGTGGAATAACTCGAAAGATAATCGTCGTCGAACACAAGCACAATCTTATAGGGTTCGGTTACATACGAGACGAACGCAAGCGACGTTCCGTTGTCTTTCTTATTAAAGTCAACTATTTTCACGCCCTTTCTGTATCGCGCCATAACGTCTATTTGCGACACGAGCACGCGCTTGCTGTATCCTTTGTCAGATACGAGCACAACTTCGCCGTCGCCGTTTATTTGCCCTATGAATAAGCACTCGTCGTTGTCGGCAAGCTGAATACCTTTAACGCCTGCGGCTATTCTGCCTTGAACGGGAATGTCGCTCATATCGGCGTTTAAGCACATGCCCGAACGAGTTACGAACATAAGCGTGCAATTTTTCCTGCCGTGTTCCATAGCTATAACTTCGTCGCCCTCTTTAAGTTTTATGGCGGCAAAGGTGCTCTTAACAACTCCGTATTCTTTCCACTCGCTGCACTTAACCATGCCGGAGCGAGTATAGAACATAAGGTTTCCTTTGGGCAACGCGTCTTCAACCGTTTGCATAAACACTATGCGTTCGCCGTCTAAACTTTCGGGCACGACTTTTTTAAGCGGAGCGCCCTTTTCGCGCCATTTGCCTTCGGGAATGGATTCGGTGTCTATTTTGTAACAGTTGCCTAAATTAGTGAAACAATACACTCGCTCTAAGCTGTTCGCCTTAACTATGCACGGGCAAATTTCGTTGCGCGTGGAGTTTTCGGTAAAATCTTTTGTCGCCATAGTAAAGTTTTTAACGAACATGCGTTTAATATTGCCGTTCGCGTTTACGGCAACAATATAATCTTCAACAGGCTTTTCGTCGTCCTCGCTCGGCACAACGTAATCCGCCGTCGTTTTGAGTATTGCGGATTTGCGGTTTTCGCGGTATGCCTTGCGTATTTGCAACAGTTCGGTTTTAACCAAATCCATTTGAAGTTTTTTGCTCGCAACGATTGCCGTTAGGCGGATTATAAGCGTGCGCACGTCGGCAAGCTCTTTTTCAAGCTTATACACTTCGAGGTGAGTCAGTCGCGCAAGACGCAAATCGAGAATCGCCTGAGCCTGACGTTCGCTTAGTTCGAAACGCTTGCGCAGATTTTCTCTCGCCTCGCCCGTAGAACCCGAAGCTTTTATGATTTTAACAACCTCGTCTATGTTGCGAACCGCAATAACGAGACCTTCCAAAATGTGCTCGCGCTCTTTCGCGGCGTCAAGCTCGTAGCGAGTGCGACGAAGCACAACGTCGCGTTGGTAATTAACATAATACGCTATAATGTCGAGCAAGCCCATTAGCTGCGGTTTGCCGTCGGCAATGGCAACCATGTTTATTGCGAACGAGGTGGAAAGGTTAGTGTATTTTAACAGCGCGTCTATTATCGGTTTAGGGTCGCAATCGCGCTTAACTTTAATAACGGCGCGCATACCTCCCCTGTCGCTTTCGTCGGTTATCTCGGTTATACCCGTGAGCACGCCCTTTTTCTCTTCGCGCGCTTTAAGTATGTTTTCCAAAAGCTGCGATTTGTTCACTTGGAACGGCAATTCGTCTATAACTATAAGTTTCTTTTCGTTTTCGCCGTTTTCTATATGAAGCTTGGCGCGCATGATGATTTTGCCCTTGCCCGTCTCGTATGCCTTAACGAGCTCGTCGCCGCCTATAATAAATCCGCCCGTAGGAAAATCGGGACCTTTTATTATTTTCATCATGTCGGCAAGCTTTATGTGCGGATTATCTATATACGCTATAACGCCGTCTATGCTCTCCATAAGGTTGTGCGGCGGAATATTCGTTGAAAGCCCCACAGCTATGCCGCTCGCGCCGTTCACCAAAAGGTTGGGGAAACGTCCGGGCAACATATCCGGTTCCATAAGAGTGTCGTCGAAGTTGCAACTCCACTTAACGGTGTTCTTATCTATATCGCGCAACAGTTCAAGAGCAAGCGGAGTGAGCCTCGCTTCGGTGTAACGCATAGCGGCGGGGCTGTCGCCGTCTACCGAACCGAAGTTGCCGTGCCCGTCAACAAGGCAAGCGCCCATGCTAAAAGGCTGAGCCATACGCACCATAGCGAAATATATTGAGCTGTCGCCGTGCGGGTGAAATTTACCCATGCAGTCGCCAACGATACGCGCCGACTTGCGGTAAGGCTTATCGGGCGTTATTCCGAGCTCCGACATACTGTATAGAATACGACGCTGAACGGGTTTAAGTCCGTCTTCCACGCGGGGAAGCGCGCGGTCCATAATAACAAACTCGGAATACGGCATCATGGATTCGTGCATGACGTCTTCCATAGTTTTAACAATAATACTCGGTGTCTTTTGTTCCGCCATTCCGCCCTCCTACTTCGCTTCCTGCGCTTTAAAGTTGTCGATTTTGTTGAAATTCGCGTTTTCTATAATGTATTGCCTGCGCATGTCTATCGCGTCGCCCATAAGGGTGGAAACGAGCATTTCGGCGTTCGCCGCATCCTCGATTGTAACCTGCACGAGCGTGCGGCGGTTAGGGTCCATAGTGGTTTCCCAAAGCTGTTCCGCGCTCATTTCGCCGAGACCTTTATAACGTTGCAATCCCGCGCCCTTACCGAAACGTTTTTTCGCGTCGTCGAGCGCCGCATCGTCGTAAACGTATTCTACCGTGTCCTTTTTGGAAATGCGGTAAAGCGGCGGCAACCCTATATAAACGTGCCCTTCGTTAATAAGGTCTTTCATATAACGGAAGAAGAACGTTAAAAGAATTGCGCGGATATGCGCTCCGTCTTGGTCGGCATCGGAAAGTATAATAACTTTGTGGTAGTTCAAATTTTCGACGTTGAAATCCTCGCCTATTCCGCTGCCGAGCGCCGAAATTATGGTTCTGATTTCCTCGTTTGCAAGCACTTGGTCGATACGCTTTTTCTCCGCGTTCAACGGCTTGCCCCTAAGCGGCAAAATAGCTTGGAACGAGCGATTGCGAGCCTGCTTTGCGGTGCCGCCGGCGCTGTCGCCCTCCACTATGAACAGCTCGTTGTTTTCGGGCTTTTTGCCCGTGCAACTGCTGAGCTTTCCAACAAGGTTAAAGTTATTGTCAAGGCTGTTTTTTGCACGCGTTATTTCTTTTTCTTTGCGCGCGGCTTCCCTTACCTTAGCGGCAAGCAACGCCTTTTTCAAAATGGTGTCGGCAAGGTTTTTTGTGTCTTTATCGAAAAACTCGGTCAGAGTTTGGTTCACAAGATATTCGATAGCGATACGCGCTTCGGGGTTGCCGAGTTTTGTTTTGGTTTGCCCTTCGAACTGAACGTTTTGCATTTTTATGCTGAGCACAGCCGTAAGACCTTCGCGGTAGTCGTCGCCCAAAAGGTTAGCGTCTTTGTCTTTGAGCATACCCGTTTTGCGGGCGAGGTCGTTCATAACTTTGGTGAGCGCCGCTTTAAAGCCGGTTTCGTGCGTTCCGCCTTCGGTGGTGGGAATGTTGTTCACATACGAAAAAATATTGTCGGTGTATGCGTCGGTATACTGAAAGGCAAGCTCCATGTCGATATTGTCTTTGGTGCCCGTCAAAAATATCGGCTCGTCGAACGCGGGAACCTTAGTTTCGTTAAGATATTTAACGAAGTCGATTAAGCCGCCCTCGTAGCAATATTCGCGTTTAAGACACGCGTTGCCCATTTGCACGCGCTCGTCTATTAAAATAATTCTCGCGCCTTTATTCAAAAAAGCAAGCTCTTTGAGTCTACGCGAAATCGTTTCTATTTGAAAATGGGTTGATTCGAAAATTCGTTTGTCGGGCAAAAAGCGCACATACGAGCCGCGCTTATCCGACGCAATTCCCGTGTCGATTAGGTGGTATTTGGGAACGCCGCCTTTAACGGCGCCGTCTATTTCTTTTGACTCGAATTCCATGCGGTAGGTAGTGCCGTTTTTATATACCTCTACGGTAAGCCACTCGCTCAGCGCGTTTGTAACCGACGCGCCTACGCCGTGAAGTCCGCCGCTGTGCGCGTAGTTTTCGTTGTCGAATTTGCCGCCCGCATGCAGTTGGGTGAAAACCACCTCTACGCCCGATACGCCGAGCGTAGGGTGAACGTCTACCGGTATGCCGCGCCCGTTGTCTTCCACGCTTGCGCTACCGTCAGTGTAGAGCGTAACCGTTATAGTGTCGCCAAAGCCGTTGGCGACCTCGTCCATCGAGTTGTCAACAATTTCCCAAAGAATGTGATGCAAGCCTTTGGTGCCCGTAGTACCGATGTACATGCCGGGACGCAGACGCACCGCGTCAAGTCCTTCGAGCACCCGTATGTCGCCTGCGCTGTAATTATGCATTTGCTTTCCTCCTCGCAGTTCGTTTAAGTACGCAACGTCTTTTCTTTCGCTTGTTTCCCGTTATAAAATTATTGCCACACGGCAACGTTTAAAACGAAAAAATATCAACGTCACCTATTTATTGTATCATATCGCGCGCTCTCGCACAAGCGTTTTAAATAAATATTTATACATTTTTTTGCGTCGTTTTTCTTTACAAATTGCCACAATATAAAAATTTTGCATAATTATTCATGATTGCGAATATTATTCAAAACATGCGCCCGCGACTCATTTAAAACCGCAATCGAACGGCAAAATCCGTCATATAAAAAACACGAATTTTACTTGCATAGAATTTGTTGCGGAATTTGCCGATATTCAGCGAACTACGCGCAATACTCGGCAAATTCGCAATGTCGTAATTTTCGAGTATTATAACGTTTTCGACTTTAATCGCAAAAATTATCAGCTCGCCTAAAAACGCAAGAAGCCCCCGCAAAAAACAGCTCAAAATTCCTTGCCTTCCCTACTCTTTTTTGATATAATAAATTTTAGCTCAATATTTTGCTTCCGTAGTTAAAACGAATATAGCAACTCCTCTTTAAGGTTGTTGTGGTTCGCTCAGCCGAGCCCGTAGGGCGAACTCCACGAGCCGTAAGGCGAGTATTCCCGACAGGCGGGAATATAAAATATTCTGCTTCCGTAGTTAAAACGAATATAGCAACTCCCCTTTAAGGTTGTTGTGGTTCGCTCAGCCGAGCCCGTAGGGCGAACGCCACGAGCCGTAAGGCGAGTATTCCCGACAGGCGGGAATCATAAAATATTCTGCTTCCGTAGTTAAATGGATATAACAACCCCCTCCTAAGGGGTCGTTGTGGGTTCGATTCCCGCCGGGAGTACCAAAAAAGCGGTTTGATTTAACGTAAAAATCAAACCGCTTTTTTTATTTTTGCCGTACTATTTGCGAAAGTTAAATCGCAAAGCAATCACTTTTGCAAATCAAGCAATTTAACCTAATTTACTTTTTTTGCCGCGCACCGTTAAAACGCAAGCAAGCCCAACAGTTAGAATACCGAGCAAAGCAAAGTTGCCTGCCACGTTACCGCCGCATTTCTTCTTTTTGCCGCTTTCGGAAGGCTTATTGTCTTGAACGGGAGGTTCGGGCATTTTTACCGTAACCGTCACGGTAATGTTTTCACGCACATTCGATATAGTGTATATGCCGTCGGTTGCAGTAACGGCGGAACCGTTTACAAGCACGGTAAATTCGCCCGCAAAATCTTCCGCCTTTGTTGCGGTAAAGGCAAAACTTTCGCCCTCTTTAACCTGAGTTTGCCCCACCGTAACCGGCGCAAGCGTAACGCCGTCGGCATTCGTAAGAGTAACCGAATAGTATGTTTCGCGCACTATGCCTTCCACTGTGATTACCGTGTCTTCGGTTAAACACACCGAATACACTCCGCCGCTCGCCGTAAGCGCAACGCCGTTAGCTTTAACCGTAAGAACGTCGTCTAACCATCCGTCGTCGGTCAGTACCGCGAACAGAAATTCCGCGCCCGCCAAGAATACGGTGCGTTCGTCGCTCGATACAATCGTGTAGCCTTCGCCTGCGGGAAGCGTAAGAGTGTACGCCGTGAAAGCAACTTCGGTTGCCGCACTCGCATTGTGCGTTTCGGTGGCGCGTTCGCGCACAAAAAGCGAATTTCCCTTGTATTGCGTAAGGCTGCCGGAATTAGGCAACAGTTCGGTAAAATCCGCATCGGCGGCTATTTCGTACTTGCCGTCGGCCGTATACATTTCCGTTCCCGCGTCAAGCATCAAAACGCCGCGCGACACGATGGTTTCGTTTGCCGCTTTGTTTATGATGAAAATTTGCGGCTCGGAGTATTGTTTAATTCCGACAAACATATCGCCTTTATAAAGTTTAAGCGCTTTCACGCGATACGAATTCGGCAATACGGTAGTAAGCTCGTTGCCGTCTTCATCCAAGCACACCGCCGTGTAGCCTTGCACAACAGGCAACCGCATTTGTCCGTTATACTCTACGGCGGTAAAGTCAGCCTCAACCGCGTCGAGTTCAACCAACTGCGGCACAGGCAACACATTTGCGCCCGTAAATACGGCATAAGGTTTGCCGTCAGGCGTCATAACGATTTCGTCGCCGTTTTCCCAACCGAGAAAGCCGTAGCCATCGTCTACCGAAAGCGCCATAATAACGCCGCTTTCGTTTGCGCCCGTTATTTGCCACGCGGTATGAGGCGCCGCAGTCAGTTTATCGGTGGTATCGCAACACTCTTCCCAATCGTTGCATTTAGAAAATCCCGATATAACTTCGTCGGTCAACAAATAGCCGAATGTTTTGCTCCGAACAACCGTGTCGCCGCCGTCAAGCGAGCCCGCCGAATTCTCAGCTGACGGAGCTCCTTTCGAAGCATGAAACATGGGAATATCAAGGAACTTTTCGATTTCGTCGGCGTCATGGTCAAAGCCTACCAAACTGCTCTTTTTCGCAGACACTATATATTGCAGCGTGCCCGTTCCTCTTGTGCCTACAAGCGTTTTCTCTCCGCGATACCCTACCAAATATCCGCTGCAATAATTCCAAGCGGCGCCTTCTTTTTTGAATTTGCCGTTGCCTGCGTTTTCATATAATAGCACAACGTTTCCGTCAGATTGCGGATTTGCGATTCCCACAGTGCCTATAAGCGTATTGTTCCAATTCTGAATATATCCGACCAAACCGCTGAAACGAATTTCCAATCCGCCGCTCGTATTGCAAACATAAAGCAAACCGTGATTTTCCATGTGAATAAACACGTCGCCCGTGCCTTTGGAGCCGACAACGCCCGTAGCGCTTCCCACTATGCCGGCGGAATAACTGCTGTCGGCGTCGTTTTGATACCGCATGGTACCGTAATTGATTACTTCTATTATCACATCGCCGCCGCCGTTCGAACCGATTAGAGCGTCGGCATGACCCGCTATGCCGCCGCAACGCGAAGTTTGCGAGGGCATATTAGCCGAAAAGCCCGCGTCCGTACTCGCGTTGTTATTGATAAAACGTATAGTCACGTTGCCGTCGTTATCCGCATGTCGCGCGCCCACAACAACGTCTTTTGTTGCGTCGCCGAATATTCCGCCCATGCGCATATGTCCGCCGCTACGCAAGCCTTTCAAACTGCCGTTTTCACCCACTTCGGCAACGAGCGTCGTGTTGCCCGCCTTGCCGTCGGAACCGAGCGTACCGCCCATAGCGTAGCCCACCATGCCGCCTATATACGCAAAGCTATTTCTGTCGTTCTCCACCGTAAAGTCGCCGTCGAATTTTACATGAACCGCAGAGTCGCCGCCCGCTTCTCCTATCGTGCAACTTCCAAGCTGAAAGCCCACTACGCCGCCCACCATAGCGTGCGCATATATAGCGTCGTCGAAAACGCTGTTTTCTCCCGCCGTAAAGCGCACGCTCACGTTGCCGAACGTAACGTCGGGATTGTTTATTCTGCCGCCCGCAAAGGCGCCGAACAGTCCGTAATACTGTCCGTCGTATCCCGTGTGCGACAATCCCGTGATTTTATGCCCCGCAAAATCGAAACCGCCGGTAAAGGTGACGTTTCTGTTTTTGTCGGTTACAACGGTGTCGCCGTCTTCGCCCGCTACGGTATGCGTGCCGTTCACCAAATTACCTATGGGAATCCAATTCTTACCCTGCATATCAAGGTCGGCGGCAAGACGGAAATATTTCATTCTCGAATAAGATTGCGAGTACATTTCGCCCTCGCCCGTAATGTGGCTAAGGTCGTTTTGGTTTGCCGCAAGTTGCGCCAAATGCTCGGGAGAAGAAATAATATACGGGTCGGGCGCCGTTCCGTCGCCGCCGCCGTAACCGAAATCGGCGTCGTAGCTTAGTCCGTCGGTCCAATTCGCAACGGGCGCGGGTTCGCTCGCCGCCGCTCTTGCCGAACAAGGCAACGTAAAGCAAGCCGCCGCGAGCGCAAGCGCAAGCAAGCCGCATATTGCGAAAAACGCAAAAGTTTTCTTTGTTGTTGTTTTCATCTTTCTTTTCTCCTTATCTTATAATTTCGACGGCTTAAAACCGCCGCAAAGACCGAACACAATATGAGCGCGCCAAGTGCCGACGCCGTGCCGCCCGCCGCAGAACCGCATTTTTTCTTTCGCGGCTTCTCCTCGCCTCCGCTCGGCTCGGTGCTATCGTTGCCGCCGCTCTGCTGTTTGAGCGCGTCGAATTCGGCGCGAGCCTTTTCGAGAGCGTCGGCATTTTTCACCAAATAGCGGAATTCTTGCGGCACGCTTGCAAAAGCCGTCTCGGCGGCAACAATGTCGTTTTCGGACGAAAGCGTGATATTCCCAAGCGCGGCAATATTCTCGTTCAGCGTCTCTATTTTGCCGAGTAGAGCGCACGAAATTTCAGTGTTCTCCGCACATTCGCCCGTTTTATCGTGCGCCGCAAGCAAGCGGTAGTTAAACGTGCCGTTCGGCACCCAATTCGCAAGACTTATATAAGTGCGCGAGGGGTCTTTGAGCGAGAACGAACCGTCGAAATACTTTTTGTCGAGCACTCCTCTCAGCCCGTTCAATTCCACCAAATAGCCGCCGTCTTCGAGGGCGGAAAATTTAAGTTCGAACTTTTTGTTTTTCAGATTGCGATATTTGAGCTCTTCGCTTTTGATAATTTGCCCGAAACCGGGATTCGCTTCCAACTTACCTAAGTTGGTATCGAGAAACAGCAGAATACCCGTTTTTTGCGGCTCGGTGTATTGCGGGTGTGCGCTTCCTCCCAAAATTATGCCTATCGAGGGGTCCGCTTGCATTTCGGACGATTTTTCCAAACCGTCGAAAACAAGGTGCAAACCATCGAGGTCAAACGCCTTCAAACCCATGCGAACACCTATTTCGGAATTTACATATGAAACGGCAATGCCTTGCTCGTCGTCGCTATAAGAAAGCCAGCCTGTGTCTGTCCAATAATTTGTGCCAACAACCGTATCTTTCACCGTTACGCCATGCTCGTATTGTTCGAGAGTAGTCCAAAGATTGCGATACGCCGCTTGCGCCGCTTTCAGTTCGCTCTCTTTTTCAACCATTTTCTTCTGTTCGAAAGTAAGCGCATCGAACGCTTCCTGTGCTTTTAAATAGTTTTCGGTATTGCCTTCGGTAACCGTGCCGATTTTGGCAATCAGTTTATCTACCGTAACAGCCGCAACTTTATCGAGCGTAGGGTTATAAACATACCGCGCGGTTATAGCTTTACTCTCGTTGCCGAAGCTATCCACCGCTCGCACCGAAACGGTATACGGCTTTGATGGAACGAAATTTTCCAAAAACACAGTTTTGCTCTTCGGTACGTCGGCGTTGCTCGCGTACCGCCACGCCGCCGCATACGATTTAAAAGTGCTCACCGTGTCGTCGTGCTCGAAATCGATTATGTAATATTGCACCACGCCTTCCGACGTGCATGTGTCGAAAGTAACTTGAGTATCTTTATCCGAAACGTAATCCGCTTGCACCGACGAATTCTCGGCGAAAGCGGGAGTTGCCACGCGCGACGCGCGCGCCTCGCCGTAATAATTCAAATGCGTCTTTCCTTTCAGGTCGGGCGCGGGAATCACCACGCTTTCGTACATTTGCCGTCCGTCGTGCAAAAAGTCGATACGCGTCACGCGTATGTTATAGCTATCGTCGATTTCAAGACGCAACCCCATAGACTGAATTAAGTCGGCAGGCATAAGCGCTCCGCCTATTTTGTAACCGCCGTCGGTAACAAACCCTTCGCCCGGCATGCCGATATACGACGTTGTTGCCGCGCCCAAATGAGTAAAATCGCTTTGATAAATGAATTTTTCGTTATCAAGCGGATAATGCGAGTGCCCCGTTAGCGTAACGATTTGCGGATATTGCTTCATAACGTCGTACAGCTCGAATTTGTGTTTTCTTTCGCCCATATCCTCGCTTCCGTACACCGTGTTGCCGAAAGGCACATGCGAAAGGAAAAATATCGGCGCGCCGTCGTAATCGGATGCGGAAGTTATTTCATTAAGCTTTCGAGCCATCCACTCCACCGCTTCGGGCGTAACGTTTTGATATTCGTCGGCATAATCCCACGACAATGTGAGGTAATGAAATCCGCCGATTACGGCATGACGAAATCCCGTGTTCCACATAGGGTCGTCGCGGTTCACGTCCCACGCATAATATTCGTTGCCTAAAAGCTCATAGAAAAGCTGTTCGCGCACCGTTCCTTCTTCGCCGAGCGAACTGTCGTGATTGCCCATTGTGAAAAACAGCGCAACTTCTTTGTTCCAAGCGCGTTCCATCGACGACTTAAACAAGCCTATTTGCCGTTTTGCCGTAGAAAGGTCGGGCGTATTGTCGAACCTCGCCCAATCGGTTATATCGCCGCCGAGCAATATGGCGTCGGCGTCGCGCTCGCAAATCATGCCTATTGCTTTCTCGAACCTGTCTTGCGGAGAACCGTCGTCGTACGAGGTGCAGTCGTTGGTTTCAAGATGATTGTCGGTGAGCATCCACACGTTGCTGACAACGTTGCTTTCGTCAAACTGTGCGGGCGTTGTAAGCGCGTAATAATTTTGGTTGGCATATGTGAGCAAATCGGCAGACCTAACCATTACGCGAAGCTCGGCATCGAGCGCCGAGAACGCGGCGTTCGCATTGTCTATTTTTTGCTTGCTCTGCGCCGAAGCCGTAACTTTTCCTATTGAGTTTATTGCGTCGTTTACCGAAGCGATACGCGCAATTTCGTCGGACGTGAGCGTGTCGCCGCAACGGTTGCCGCCGTCGTGCACCGACACCACGTCTACCGAATACGAAGTGAAATAACTCGGATGAGTGGTAAACGTTATATACACTTCGTTTTTATCGGGAATTGCCGCGTCTATTTCTTCGTCGGTAAACGCAAACGTTTGCCCCGCGAAAACCACATTCCAACCGCTCGCGGATTTTTCGACCTTGATGTCGAATTCGTCTGCCATAGGTTTGGTTTCAAGCGTGCCCGCAAGCTTATGATTGCTGTTTCCCCAATCGGGCGTAACATAACGCATAACCGCCGTATAGTCGGAGCCGTTGCACGCAAAAAGCCGGAATGCGGAATCATACGCATCCGGTGACGGCAGGTTGGAAAACGCGATTCCCATTCCGCCTCCGCTGAAATTTTTGAACTTTATATGTAAACCGTCGAGTTTAAAACGCGTCTGCGAAGTGGTGCGCACAGTTATATTGTTTACTTCGCTATAAAAGATACGCACCGAACCGTCGGCGTTCTCGGTTACGTTTTGGTGCCCTTCCTGCACCCACCACCAATATTCCGTTTTCAACATAGGCGGCGCGTAAAACTCCGCATCGTCGGCACGGCTTTCGGCGTTTGCGAAATTCGCAACCGTATGCGACATCACCGCCGCGCAAATAAACAAACTTAATAAAAGCAGACAAAAACTTAGTTTATGTCCCCCCCCCCGAAGTTTGTCCGTAAACCTTGTCTCTTTTCATTTATACCCTCCTGCTTGTCATTCAATTATTTTGAAACTTAGTTTCAAAACGACATTATCATTATATCACCGTTGCAAAAATTTGTCAATACATTTTTGAAAAAAAGTTGCAAAAAACTATACAATTCAACGCTAACCCTAATTTCAGAAAAAATTTCGCAATCCCTCATAAAATTCGAAAATAAAAATTTAAAGATTTCGCACTCAAACCGTTGCATAATTTTAAGAGGTGTGTTATACTATATATTGTGCCGAACAGTTAAATGACGGCGCAAAGGCACTACATATAGTATCAGGAGGCAAAACAATTATGGAAATTATCAAAAACGGAGACGTAAACGCGGCGGAAGAAGAAGCGGCGCTTAAAATGTTGTCGGAAAAACACGGCGGCGAAAACATTTATAAGGTGGAACTCACGCCAAACGGCGAATATGTTGACGTAAAATACTACACTCGCAGTCCTTTCGAACGCATACGCAGAATAACGGGCTATCTTGTGGGTACGCTCGACCGTTTTAACAACGCCAAAGCCGCCGAAGAACGCGAACGCGTTAAACACGGTATTGTTTAAATCGCTTATTCCGAAAAACAAAATAAAACCGACTTGCGCGAATTTTTGACGCAAGCTTTAAAACAAACCGCAATTTATGCGGTTTTGTTTTTACGTCGGTTTATTGCTGCGCTTGACTTATCGGGCGCCTTGCGTTATAATGGAAAACAGAATATTTTTATCGAAACGGAGAACGAAACTAATGGACTATGTAAAAACCGACAAAAAGTGGAACGCCTATTGGGAGAACAACAAGTGCCACCTTTTTAACGAAAAGAACGCCGACAACAAATATTATATAATGGAAATGTGGCCGTATCCGTCGGGCGCGAATCTTCATCTCGGACATTGGTTTAACTTCGGTCCCGCCGACACTTTCGCCCGTTTCAAAAAGATGCAAGGCAAAGAAGTTTTTCAGCCTATGGGGTTTGACGCATTCGGTCTCCCCGCCGAAAATTACGCGATTAAAACGGGCACGCACCCGCACGACAACACTCTTAAAAATATTAAAACTATGGAGCGGCAACTCCGCGACATGGGCGCTATGTACGATTGGGAACACGAAGTGAGCACCTGTTTTCCCGAATATTACCGTTGGACGCAGTGGCTGTTTATAGAACTGTACAAAAAAGGGCTTGCCTATCAAAAAATGGCTCCCGTGAATTGGTGCGACTCGTGCAACACCGTTATAGCTAACGAACAGGTTATAGACGGCTGTTGCGAGCGGTGCGGCACCGCAGTTGTGCGCAAGGAAATGACTCAGTGGTTTTTTAAAATAACGGACTACGCCGACGAACTTCTCGAAAAGCTCGATTCGCTCGACTGGCCCGAAAAAACAAAAACCATGCAACGCAACTGGATAGGACGCAGCGAAGGCAGCGAAATTACCTTCGGACTTCCTAACCGAAAAGACGGCATAACGGTGTTTACCACGCGAGCCGACACTCTTATGGGCGTTTCTTATGTTGTTCTCGCCCCCGAAAAAGCTCTTGTATCCGAAATAACGACGCCCGAACAAAAGGCGGCTGTGGAAGCGTACAGAGCGGAAACGGCTAAGGCAAGCGACATAGACAGGCTTTCGTCGGCGCGCGAAAAAACGGGCGTGTTCACAGGCGCGTATTGCTTTCACCCCGTAAGCGGCGAGAAAGTGCCCGTTTGGATTGCCGACTATTGCTTGGGAACTTACGGTACAGGCGCGGTTATGGGTGTGCCTGCCCACGACGAGCGCGACTTCGCGTTTGCCGAAAAATACGGGCTTCCCGTAAAGCGCGTTATAAAAGCGGCTAACGGCGAACCCGACGAACTTCCTTTTTGCGAGCACGGCAAAACCGTAAACAGCGGTATTTTCGACGGGCTTGCAACAAAAGACGCAATCGCCGCAGTTCAAAAACATTTGAATTCTATCGGCAAAGGCGGTAAAAAAGTTAATTACCGTTTGCGCGATTGGTCGGTGTCGCGCCAACGCTATTGGGGCACGCCCATTCCCGTTATTCACTGCCCCGAACACGGAGCCGTTCCCGTGCCCGAAAAGGATTTGCCGGTTACGCTCCCGCACAACGTCAATTTCACGCCCGACGGCGCTTCTCCCCTACGCAAAAGCGAGGAGTTTATGAACACGGTTTGCCCCGTTTGCGGCAAACCCGCTCGGCGCGACCCCGACACGCTCGACACGTTCGTATGCTCGAGTTGGTATTATCTGAGGTATCCCGACAATAAAAACGAAAAAGAAGCTTTCGAACCAAAACTAATAAACAAAATGCTTCCCGTCGATAAATACGTCGGGGGCGCCGAACACGCTTGCATGCACCTTTTGTATGCGCGGTTCATAGCCAAAGCGCTGCGCGACATGGGCTATGTTAAATTCGACGAGCCGTTCACGTCGCTCGTGCATCAAGGTTTAATACTCGGACCCGACGGCTTTAAAATGAGCAAAAATCGCGGTAACGTTATAAATCCCGACACTTACGTTGACGAATACGGTTCCGACGTTTTCCGCATGTATCTTATGTTCAGATTCGCGTTCACCGAAGGCGGCGCTTGGAGCGACGACGGCATAAAGTCGATTGCAAAATTCCTCGACCGCGTGGAGCGCATAGTATTAAAATCGCATTCCGAAGCGAAAAAAGCGAGCTCTACCCCTCAAAGCGAAGCCGACAAAGAGCTTGCCTACGCGCTCAATTTCTGTATAAAATCGGTAACTTCCGACTTTGAAACTTTCTCGTTTAACACGGCGATTGCGCGGCTCATGGAACTTGTGAACGCAATGTACAAATACGAATCGGCTAAGGATTGCAACTACTCTTTCTTGCGTTACGTTTCGGGCGAGCTCGTTAAATTGCTTGCGCCGTTCTGCCCCCACGTCAGCGAAGAACTACACGAACTCACAGGCGGCAAAGGAACAGTATTTTCCAAAAGCTATCCCGTATGCAACGAAAAAGCGCTCGTTAAAGACGAAATCGAAATCGCCGTTCAAATAAACAGCAAGCTCAAAGGCAGAATAAAAGTTCCGAGCGAAGCCGACGAAACGGAAGCTAAAAACATAGCTCTTGCCGATGAAACGATTATTGCGGCGCTCGGCGGAGCAACCGTTAAAAAAGCCATTTACATTCGCGGCAGACTTCTTAATTTAATCGTTTAATTACGTTAATTCAGAATATTAAAAAAACGTTTCCGAAATATCAATTCGGAAACGCTTTTTTAATTGTGAGAAATTTATTCGTTAGTTTCGCAAGTAACTCTTTCGGCGCTTCCGCTCGCAATGTACGTTTTGAGCGCCTCTATATTCTTCTTTTGCAAATTAGTGACGGGCGCCGAAATGCAATCGAGCTTTTTAACCGCCGATTCCGAATCGCCGTTTAAACACAATTTCATAGCTTGCAAAACAGCGGCGAGCACCGTAGCCGTATCGGAAGCCTCCTTGTTTTTGCTCTTGGCGTCCATTCTCGCCCCGAGCTTTTCAAGCGCTTTTCCGTAGTATATGTCAAAATATTCGCGGTCGGAATTAAGAAAGAAAATCTTGCAAAAACAAACTGCCGCATCGCCTTTCGCGCTATCTTTACCCGCTATTATCGCGTCGGACACGGTTATTTCGGCTTCTTTTATTTTTCCCGAATATATTTGAGTGTCGGCATATTCGAGCAATATACTCGCTTTCACCTTGCCGAACGCCGCTCTTTTGGCAAGTTTTTTCAAACGCGCGTTCAGTCTTTCCACGTCGCAATCTTCGCTCGCGCGCCGTATTTCGTCGGAAATAGATTTTAACGCTTGCACGCAAGAAACGACGTATACCGCAACGGCGAAGAGCGCAAGCCCCGCAAGACGCACCGCAAGGTCGGTTTTTCCGTCGGTAAAAATGCAAACGCCCACAATCCCCGCCGCAATTACGGCGAGCATAACCGAAAACACTACCGCGCTTTTAACATACGAAAATATAAGCCTTATCAATCGAGCACTGCCTTTATTCTGCGAACGCCCGCCGACGAAGACTGCTCTTTAAGTATTTTAAAGTGCCCGAGTTCTCCCGTGCGAGCGGCGTGCGGACCTCCGCAAATTTCTTTACTGAATTTGCCCATAGTATATACTTTCACTTTTTCGCCGTATTTAGACGCGAATAATCCTACGGCGCCCGCTTTTTTCGCCTCGTCAACCGTCATTTCTTCGCAAACAACGGGAACGTCGGCGGCAATGGCTTCGTTCACGAGTTTTTCCACTTCGGCGATTTCTTCGGCTGTGAGAGCGCGCCCGAATGTAAAGTCGAAACGCAAACGCTCCGCAGTGATATTGCTTCCCTTTTGATTAACGTTTTCGTCGTTAAGAACGGTTTTAAGCGCGCGGTGCATAAGGTGGGTTGCCGTATGCAAACGTGCGGTGGCTTCGGTGTTGTCGGCAAGTCCGCCCTTAAAGCGCTGTTCGGCGCCCGCATGGCTCTTTTGGCGGTGCTCTTCGAACAGCTTTTCAAAGTCGGCGCGATTTATTTTCAGCCCGCGTTCCGCCGCAAGTTCTTCTGTCATTTCAATGGGAAAACCGTATGTGTCGTAAAGCTTAAAGCAAGCCTTGCCCGAAACGGTGTCGCCCACAAGATAACCGCAAAGCTTTTCAAATTCGCGTATGCCCGCAGTGAGCGTTTTTTCGAATCGTTCTTCTTCGCGCGCTATTTCGTCGCGTATTTTATCGCCCGCCGCCGTAAGTTCGGGATACGCGTCTTTATAACGCGATATAACGGCGTTCGCAACCGACACTATGTCGCCTTTGTTCATGCCGAGCTGTTTTATATAGCGTATCGCTCTACGCAAAAGACGCCGCAAAATGTAGCCTTGGTCAACATTGGAGCACACTATGCCCTTTTCGTCGCCGAGCATAAACACCGACGTGCGAACGTGGTCGGCGATTATGCGCATTGCTCGCGTATCCGCAGCGTTTTCGCCGTATTTTTTGCCGCAAAGCGTTTCTATTGCGGATATAATGGGAACGAACAAATCGGTTTCGTACACGCTCTCTTTTCCTTGCAAAATGCAGAGCGTGCGTTCGAGCCCCATGCCCGTGTCAACGTTGCGGCGCGCAAGCGGTTCGTATTTACCGTCGGCGGTCTTGTTATATTGCATGAACACGTCGTTCCAAATTTCAAGATAATGCCCGCAGTCGCACGCGGGGCTGCAATCGGGCGAACAAGGCTTTCCGCGCATTATAAACATTTCGGTGTCGGGTCCGCAAGGTCCCGTTTTTCCTGCGGGTCCCCACCAGTTGTTCTCTTTTGGCAAATAGAAAATATTTTCTTTTTTTATGCCGCAGTCTTGCCAAAGTTTTGCGCTCTCTTCGTCGCGCGGGCAATCGGAATCGCCCGCAAACACCGACACCGCAAGATTATCGGGCGAAAGTCCCAAATACTTGTCCGACGTTAAAAACTCGTAGCTCCATTTAATCATGTCTTTCTTAAAATAATCGCCTAAGCTCCAATTCCCGAGCATTTCGAAAAACGTGCAGTGGCTGTTGTCGCCCACTTCGTCTATGTCGCCCGTGCGCACGCATTTTTGCACGTCGGCAAGACGGGTGCCGGCAGGGTGCGGTTCGCCCAGCAAATACGGCACAAGCGGGTGCATGCCCGCAGTGGTAAAAAGCACTGTGGGGTCGTTTTCGGGTATGAGCGACGCCGACGGAATTACGGCATGTCCTTTCTCTTTGTAAAATTCAAGCCACATTGTGCGCAAGCTGTCGGACGTGATTTGTTTTTCGGTTTTCAATTTTGTGTTCCTCTTTTTATTGTTTTGTATTTTTCAAGCGTTTACGATTGTTTCTTTAAACGTTTAGAATTTATATCGCCAACAATTTCTTTACAAGCGCGGGAATCTCTTTAGGAGAGCGCGCCAACGCATCGGCGGCAAAAAGCGTTTCTACTTTTCCGTAACCGTATGTTACGCCGAGCGCCTTTATTCCCGCACCGTGCGCACCGTCTATATCGAAATGAGTGTCTCCCACCATAACGCTGTTTTCAGCCGCGCACGCGGCTCTTACAAGATTCGCTTTGTCGCTTCCTCTGCGCGCATAATCGGGCGCGCAAACTCTCGCAAAATATTTTCGCAGTCCGCTGTGCTCTAAAAGCTTTTCAACCATAACAAGCGGCTTGCTCGACGCCACCGACAAAACATATTTTTCGGACGCGAGAAGTTCGAGCATTTCAGAAACTCCGCAATAAGGGCTCGAAAGAAAAATTCCCTCTTGCGAATATATTTTGCGGTAAGCTTCTATCGCGGCTTCCGCAGTTTGCTCGCTAAACCCCGCAGTAACGGTAAAGCTGTGAAAAAGCGACGGACCTATAAATAAATCGAGTTTAGCCTCGTCTACGGGCGGCATACCCACTTCTTTCACGGCATGGCGCACGCAAGACTTAATTCCCTCTCCCGTGTCGAATAAAGTTCCGTCTATATCGAATATAACGCCGTAAGACATCTATTTAACTTCCTTAGGCTTTAAAAGCGACTTGTGGCTTTTGCAGTAGTCGAGCGTTTTCGTTATACCTGTGGAGTGCGCCGTAAACTTAAACGAACCGAGCGCGTCGAGAAGTTTAGAGACGTCGGCGGTGAAAATTCCGTTTTCTTTGCCCACCGAAACCGACAATTCTCTTCCGTCCTTTTTGGCGTAAGATTTCGCCTTTTTAGCAAAGTCGCCGAGTTTTATAGGCACCGGCGACGCCACGTTGTATATTCCCTTTTCGTAGTCGTTATCTATAAACAGCGAAACTATTTTGCACGCGTCGTCAATGTATATAGTGGAAAAAGTTTTGTTTGCGGGAACTTCGATTTGCTTTTTGCCAACTATTGCGTGCGACAGAATTTCGAGCGGATGCCCTTCCTCTACCGACGCACCCGCGCCGTAAACGTCGAAAAACCTGAGCACCGTGCTTATTTTGTCTTTGCTCGCAAGCTTATGAATAAGGTATCTTCCGAGCCCGTATCCCGCAACGGGAACGGATTCTCCGAAAACATTTTCGTTAGCGTTTTCAAGCGAACGGCTCGTGTCGAGGTCGGATGCGTCGCCAACCACGAGCAGCTTTTTAACTCCGTTTAAAACGGAAGCGTACTGCACGTTTTTAAAAGCCAAAAGGTCGTCGGCATATAAAGCCGCGTCGCTCATAATATCGCGCATACCCGCAATATGTATTACGGCGTCGAACCGAGCGGATTCGAAAAGCTTTTTAACGTCGTCGTAGCGCGTAAGGTCTGTTTCTTCGGGAACGGGCGAAACAATATCGTACTTTTTCTTGTACGCGCCTATAAAGTTAAGACCTATAAACCCGCTTCCGCCTGTTACGAGAATTTTTTTCATAACGCTCCTCCGTTTATTTGATATTTCTATTTAGCGGTTTGCTCCCGACTTATTGTAGGCGTCTTTTAATCCCACTATGCGGTTAAACACAAGTCCGCTTTCCTTTGTGTCGCGGCAAAAATATCCCTGACGCAAAAACTGAAACGACGCGCCCTTTTCGGCTCCCGCAACGTATTCTTCCACAAGCGCGTCCTTTTCTATAAGCGATTCGAAATTTAGTCTGTCGTTAAAGTCGGGCGAAGAATCGTCGGCAATCAAAAGATAGTCGTATAAGCGCACGTCGGCTTTCTCAGCGCGAGAATTAACCCAGTGAATAACGCCCTTAACCTTTATACCGCTGTTGTCGTGCCCGCTCTTGGTGCCCTCTATAATTTCGGCGTGCACTCTCGTAACGTTTTCGGGCGTGCCTTCGTAACCCGTGCACTTTATAATATATCCGCTTTTGAGCCTAACCGTTCCGTTAGGAATAAGGCGCTTGTATTTGGGCGGAGGCACTACGGCAAAATCGCCCTTTTCTATATACAGCTTTTTGGTAAGATAAATTTTGCGGGTGCCGCTCTCGGGCGCGAACGGATTGATTTCGAAATCCATTTCCTCGCAAAAATCTTCGGGCACGTTGTCGAGCACGAGTTCGAGCGGGTCGAGAACCGCCATAGCGCGCGGCGCGCCCGCGTTGAGTTCTTCGCGTATGCAACTCTCCAACTGCCCCGCCTCTACTTCGCTGTTAGCTTTCGCCACTCCTATCCTTTCGCAAAATTCGCGTATAGACGACGGCGTGTATCCTCTGCGACGAAGCCCCGCGATAGTCGGCATACGAGGGTCGTCCCATCCCGAAACGAAATTTTCGTCCACAAGTTTTTTAAGATACCGCTTGCTCATTATTGTGCGCTCCAAATTGAGCCGCGCAAATTCGTACTGATGGGGCGGGTGCGGGAACTCCGCCTCTTTAAGAACCCAGTCGTAAAGCGGGCGGTGGTCCTCGAATTCAAGCGTGCAAATACTGTGGCTTATTCCCTCGACCGCGTCTTCTATGGGATGCGCGAAATCGTACATGGGATACACGCACCAACTGTCGCCCTGACGGTGATGGTGAGCGCGCAACACTCTGTATATAATAGGGTCGCGCATGTTTATGTTAGGGCTCGCCATATCTATTTTGGCACGCAAAACAAGAGCGCCGTCCGCGATTTTTCCATTTCGCATTTGCTCGAATAATTCAAGGCTTTCGCTTGCGGGTCGATTGCGGTATTTACTCTCAATGCCCGGCTCGGTTAAAGTGCCGCGCATTTTTTTCATTTCTTCGGGAGTAACGTCGTCTACATACGCTTTGCCCTTTTTTATGAGCCGCACAGCCGCGTCGTACATTGTTTCGAAATAGTCGGACGCAAAATATATGTCGCCGTTCCAACCGAGCCAACGGGCATCTTCTATAATCGACCTAACGTATTCGTCTTCCTCTTTAACGGGGTTAGTATCGTCGAAACGCAAATTGCATTTGCCGCCGTATTTTTTAGCCATAGCCACGTTTAAGCATATAGCCTTTGCGTGCCCTATATGCAAATAACCGTTCGGTTCGGGCGGAAATCTTGTAACGATTTCCGTTTCGCGTCCTGCCGCAAGGTCGGCGTCTATAATTTCTTCAATAAAGTTTCCCATAAACAATTATTCCGTTTTATTATTATAAACTTTTAAAAAAGTCCTTCTATTTTGTCGCCGTCTATTTTCATCTTTTCGGCGTTCGGATATTTGCTAAGACCGGGCATAAGCAAAATATTACCCGCGAGCGCCACTATAAATTCGGCTCCCGCTCTCACCGTTAAATCGCGTATGCGAATTTTGAATCCGCTCGGGCGCCCCAAAAGCTCGGGGTTATCGCTAAGCGAATATTGAGTTTTCGCTATGCAAACGGGATACTTTTCCCATTCGGTACCTTTGATTTTTTTAAGCATTTCAACAGCCGCAGGTTCGTACTCAACGCCGTCGGCGCCGTATATCATGGTTGCCACCGCGTTTATTTTTTCTTCGATTCCGTCCGACAGCTCATAGCAATAGGTAAACGGCTTATCGGGCTGAGCGCAAAGCTCTTTTACCTTTTCGGCAAGTTTTAAGCCGCCTTTGCCGCCTTCGCCCCAAACGTTTACGCACACGGCTTCAACTCCGCGCTCGCTGCACGCTTTTTCCACAAGCTCTATTTCGCCGTCCTCGTCGGACGCGAAACGGTTGATTGCAACAACGCATTTGCGCGAATAAACGTTCACAATGTTTTCGACGTGCTTCATAAGATTGCCGAGCCCCGCTTTAAGCGCCGCGTCGTCGCGCTCTGAAAGCGTTTCTTTGCGCTTTCCGCCGCCGCATTTAAGAGCGCGAACAGTCGCCACCACCACAACCGCTTCGGGCTTTATTCCCGCAGCGCGGCATTTTATGTCGAGGAATTTCTCGGCGCCCAAATCGGCTCCGAATCCCGCTTCGGTAACAACGTAGTCGGCGTAGTGCATAGCTGTGCGGGTCGCCGTTATACTGTTGCAACCGTGCGCAATGTTTGCAAAAGGTCCGCCGTGAACGAACGCGGGCACCCCTTCGAGAGTTTGCACAAGGTTTGGCGAAATCGCGTCTTTCAACAGTATGGTCATTGCCTCTTCCGATTTAAGCTCGCGGCAATAAACGGGTGTTCCGTCTTTTTTATATCCCACAATTATATTTCCCAAACGTCTTTTAAGGTCCGCTTGGTCGCGGCTTAGGCAAAGCGCCGCCATAACTTCGCTTGCCGCAGTAATGTCGAAAGAATCGTCGCGTTCGTTATACTTTAAGCCGCAACGTATAAATCTTAACGCGCGGTCGTTCATATCGAGACAGCGGTGAAAAGTAACCTTGTCTATTCCCAACTCGTTGCCGAAATAAACGTGATTGTCGAGCATAGCCGCAAGCAAATTGTTAGCCGAAGTGATTGCGTGAAGGTCGCCCGTAAAATGCAGGTTTATGTCGTCCATAGGAGCTATCTGAGCGTAACCGCCTCCCGCAGCGCCGCCCTTTATTCCGAATACGGGACCGAGCGACGGTTCGCGCAAAGCCAAACACACTTTAAGCCCCAACCTGTTCATAGCGTCGGCAAGCCCTATGCTAACCGTAGTTTTGCCTTCGCCCGCCGCCGTAGGATTTATTGCCGTAACGAGAATTACTTTTCCGTTCCCCGTCGCAGGCTTAACCTTTGCCATGTAGTTTCCGTAAGGCTTTAAGTCGGATTTTTCTATCCCTAACTTTTTCGCCACCTTTTCAACGGGCAATAGCTTTGCTTGGGTAGCTATTTCAATATCGGTCTTCATACGCTGTCTCCTTATCGGTAGTTTTTTTATATGAGCGTCCCGCCGAGCGAAAACGCAATGTACACTAAAAAGTTATGCTTTTGTTTTGAACTTCCATTCCGCCGTCTTTCGCCTTAAACCCGAACGACGAATAATACGACGCGTCCGCACTTTCAACCCTCACGGTTATGGGATTCATATTGCGGCACACGTTTAGCATGGCGCGCACAATAAGGTCTTTATAAACGGCTTCAACGTTTCCGAACACGCCTTTAACAACCACTTTGCCGCATTTTAACCCGAGCACGCCTACCGCTTTGGCGCCGCCGTCGTCGAGAACGAATATTCTGTCGCCCTCATTAAAATCCGCGTTAAACCGCTCGCACAGAGCGCAGGCATGCTCGCGGCAATCCTCGTTGCACGCGGGAACGCCTTCGGCACATTCGCGTATAGTAAACATATCAGTTCTCCTTCTCCGCACAATCGGAATACTCAACGGGTTGCGGTTCGTTTTCTTCCCGCGCGATTTTTTCGGGCGGCTTGTTTTCGTCTTGTTTGCTTTTCGAACGAGCGTTCGAATATCCGAATCTTCCCAAAAGCGTGCCAACCAAAATTACGAAAGAGTAAACCGCGCAAGAAACGACAGCCGCCGCAACTTTCCCGACATTGCCGTCTATTATTCTCACAACGCACGCAAGCGCAAGTCCTGCGGCTATTCCGAGCGCCGACACGCAATTTCTAAAACAGTAATATTTGCCGTAAGTAGAATTCGTTACCGAAACCGCATGAGCGTTGTTCGCTCCGTCGCACACAAGCACCGTAGCCAAAGTTATTCCTACGGCGGCGGCGAACGAAAACAACACCGACGCTTTCACGGCAAGCGGAAACGGCACAAAAACCGAAACGGCGACCGCAGCCGCCAAAGCGAGTTGAACCGACGCCACCGCAACCGACGCAGTGCACGCGGCTTTATTTCCGCTCCGCTGCGAATAGCGATACACGAACATTCCCACAGGAGGAACGAGAACTGCGGCTATAAGCACTGCGGGCTTAAAACCGCCGTTTATGCGGAACATATACGAAAAAACGAATTGCGGCAAACTCGACGCCGCGAACGCAGTGCCCGCGCACAGCAAAAAAGCGGACAGCACAAGCATTCTCACAGAACCGTTTTTTAGCGGCGAACAAAAACGCGAATAAGTTTCTTTAACGCTACGAGGGTGGCGAGGTTCAAGCCTTACGAACGCAGGCATTGAACTGACGGTAACCAAATAAACCGCTACGGTCGCCGCCACCGAAATAATCGCCGCAGCCGCCGCGATACCGCGCACCGAATCGCGCGAAGCATCGAATAGCGCAACTATTGCAAGCGCCGCGAAAGCGAGAGACAGCATTGCGAAAATGCCGCGCCATTTTCCCGCTTCGCCGCACGGGTCGAAACGTTGCCCTATTGAAGCGTAAGTATACAAGTACGTTTGCATACACAACGAGTGCGCAAACAGCAATCCGAAAAGCGCAAACCCCTGCGCTACGGGGTGAACGTCGCCCACCGCGAGAGCGAGCACAAAAGTAAGAGCGGCTCCGAGCCCCGACACCGTAAACGGAATATGGTATCTGCCTGTTGCAATCGAAGTGTTGCCGTTCACCAAAGCATAGCAAAGCGGCATTAAAACAACGGGAAGTGCTATTCCCGCAACCGCCGCAACAAGCAGCGCTATTGCGTGAATGTGCGAAAACCACGTTAAAAAGAGCAACAGAAAAACGACTTCCGTCACTGCGGCAAGTCCGCCCGTTCCGTATAAAATTCTGCCTACCGAAGGCGACGTTTTTTTCTGTATGCTCATACCGCCCTACACAGTGCCGCGCCTTAAATATAAGCCGACACGTCTATATTATTTTATACTCTTTTTAGCGTTTCGTCAATCGCTTAACCGCACTGATTTAGCCAAGAGATTGCAAATCCGAACTCTCGCCCGCGTTCGTCGCGGTTTCGGGCGCGGCGCATTCAATATCGGAAGACGAAACTTCGTCCGAAAACGCCTCGAATCCCGTAAGACGCAAAAAACCGAGCACGGGAACGCGCGCGTCGGCGCCGAATTCGCAAGCGGTTGCCGCAACTATACGAAAACTGTTTTCGCGCGCATAACTCAGCACCGCGTCGCGTTCCGAAACTTTTCCGGTAGCCGCAAGTTCGGCTTTGCCCGCCGCCGACACCGTAACCGTTTTGCCTCCGTTCAAAAGCCTGCGGTAAGCCGCAAGAGCTTTCTCGCCCGCGTTGCCTCGCCCAATAAGTTCGCCCACCGTGCAATCGAGAACCGTTACGGGAGTAAGCAGCCATTCCTCGATAAACGCGTCTATGCCGTCGCAACAAAGAGCCGACGCCGTTAAAACGTATCCGTTTTTGAATTCGTCGGAATCGCACTTTTCGGCGCGCGCTTCCGCTTTTTGAACGGGCAATATTTTCAGCGCCGCAACCGACAGCAAACTAACCGACACGAACGCGAACACCACGTCGAGTATTATGCGCAATTCCACAAGCTCCAAGCCGAACGACACCAAAAAATCGAAAAGCCAAGTTAAAACCACACCGAGCGTTATGCACACAAGCACGCAAACTATGTTGCTCGGCTTTGCCCCTCGCAGTAAACTTTTAACTCCGTCTATAAGCGAAGAAGCAAGCCACATAACCGAACCCGCAGAGAGCATTAACACAAGCCCGAGCACAACGCCGGTAGCGGCGCAGTAAACGTAGCCGTATTTTTCAAACTCCGCCTTAGGATAAGCGAGCGTTATTTGACGCATTGCAAAAAATCCGAGCACCGCTCCCGCCAAAAACAGAACCGCGCGCAAAACCGCCATAACGTTTCTATTGTATTTACGCATTCGTCGTTTTCTCCTTTGCAACGCGCTTTCCGAAAAGCAAAGTTTCGCTCGCGTCGGCGGCTTCCAAAAACCGTTCGAGCATACTGTATCGCAAAGCTATATAATCGTTTTCCACCATGCGCTTAACCGTGTATTTATCGCCCACGATAACCGCCGCGCGCTTCGCCCGAGTAATTGCCGTATATAACAGATTTCGAGTCATAATCATGGGATTGCCGCCGTACACGGGAATAATAGCGGCGTCGAATTCGCTCCCCTGACTTTTATGCACGGTTATTGCGTAAGCGGGCACAAGCTGGCTTCGAACTTCGGGCGAATATGTTACAAACCGCCCGTCCTCGAAACGAACGTCTATTTCTCCGCTTCCAGTTCTTATTTCGGTTATAACGCCCAAATCGCCGTTAAAAACCCCTTCGCCGCTCTCGGCTATGCCGCCCGTAAGCTTTCGCCATTCAAGATTATAATTGTTGGCAACATGCATAACCTTGTCGCCTTCTATATAACGGTACTCTTCGGAATCTATGAACTTGCCGTTCTCTTTTCTGAGCCTTTCCTGCAACTTCTTATTTAGGCTCACGGAGCCTGAGGCGCCGCTTTTAAGCGGGCAAAGCACTTGCACTTTGTAAGGCTCCACGCCCAAAAACTTAGGTATACGCTCGGCGGCAAGCCCCACCGTAACTTCGGCGATTTCATCGGCGGATTTCGCCGCGCAAAAGAAAAAGTCGCCGTCGCGCACATCGAGCAGAGGCATTTCGCCCCCGTTCACTCTGTGGGCGTTTTCAACAATCAAACTTTCGCCGCTCTGCCGATAAATACGTTCCAAACGCACAACTGGCACAACTTTGGACGCAATTATATCTTTTAAAACGTTGCCCGCGCCCACGCTCGGAAGCTGGTCGGCGTCGCCAACCAAAATAAGTTTAACGCCGTCGGGAAGCCTCTTTAAAAGAGTGTGGAACAAATACACGTCAACCATAGAAAATTCGTCTACGATTACGGCGCCCGCCGCAAGTGGTTCTTCCGCGCCGTCGCCGTCGCGCCCAAGCATTAAAGCGCGATGAATTGTGCTTGCCTCTCTGCCGCAACTTTCGCTCATGCGCTTTGCGGCGCGTCCCGTAGGCGCCATTAACGCAGTTTTAATTCCGCGCCTGTCGAGCACCGCCAAAATACATTTTACAATGGTTGTTTTTCCTGTGCCCGGACCGCCCGTTATAACGGTTACGCTTCCGCCTGCGGCAAGTTCCACAGCTTCGCGCTGAACGGGATGCAGCGTTATGTTTTCGCACAGTTCAAATTCGGCTATATCTTCCGAACAGTCTCTTTCCGTTCTGTCGGCGGCGTTGGCAAGCGCTATAAACCTATGAGCCGCGCCGTGCTCGGCACGATATGCCGACAATAGCATAACTCCCTTGCCGTGCTCTTGCGTTTCAACGGTTTTCACCGCTCTCGATATGAGCAAGTTTTCGAGCACGTTTTCCACAATATCGGGCTCGGCGTCAAGCAGTCGGGCAGCCGCCGCACAAAGTTCTTCTTGCGGCAAATATGTGTTACCCGATTTTTCCGCCGCCTCTCTCAAAGTGTAAAGTATGCCCGCGCGCAAACGGTATTCGCTGTTAGGCAAAACTCCGAGTTTTGTAGCTATTTTATCGGCGGTAATAAAACCTATGCCGTCCACATCTTCAACCAAGCGATACGGATTGTCGGATAAAACGCTAACGGTATCATTTCCGTAACGTTTGAATATTTTAAGCGAGGTTCCGAGAGGTATGCCGTGCCCCTGCAAAAACACCATAACTTTCCGCATGTTTTCTATTTTGGAATACTCTGCGGCAATTTCGACGGCTTTCGATTTGCTTATTCCCTTAACTCTTGCAAGAAGCGACGGATTTTCAGTTATAACGTTAAAAGTGTTAGTGCCGAACCTCTCCACTATCGCGAGAGCGGTTTTAGGTCCTATGCCGCGAATCAATCCGCTACCCAAATAGCGCACTATTCCGTCGAGCGTGTCGGGCTGCGACGAGTGCACCGCGTTCACTTTAAACTGTTTGCCGAATTTCGAATGTACGGTAAAATCGCCCTCGAGCGAAACGTATTCGCCTTCGGATACGGGAGGAAAAGTTCCCACGCACACAACGGGTTCGCCTTCGCAATCGAGCACCGCGATAGTGTAGCCGTTTTCCTCGTTGCGGAATCTTATTTCGTCTATTCCGCCGCTTAAAGTCATTTCGAAAGTTCTTTAAGGCGGGCGCGTATTTTATCCGCTTTGTCCGTTCTCTCCCACGTCATATCCGATTTGCCGAAATGCCCGCCGATTGTCGTAAAACGGTAAATCGGCTTTCTCAAATCGAGGTTTTCTATTATGCTCAGCGGTCTGAAATCGAACATGTCGTTTATAATATCCAAAAGTTCGTCGTCGGAATACGGAGACGTGCCGAACGTGTTAATGGAAATACTCACAGGGCGGGCTTTGCCTATCGCGTAAGCCACTTGAAGTTCCATGCGTTCGGCGGCTCCCGCCGCAACCATGTTTTTGCACACATAGCGGGCGTAATAGCAAGCGCTTCTATCAACCTTAGTGGGGTCTTTTCCCGAAAAAGCCCCGCCGCCGTGCGGGCACATTCCGCCGTAGGTGTCAACTATTATTTTTCTGCCCGTAACGCCGCTGTCGCCCGCAGGTCCGCCTATAACGAATCTGCCCGTAGGGTTAATATAATACTTTGTTTTATCGTTCAAGTATTTTCCGCCGAGCGTGGGCTTTATAATCTTTTCTATAATATCGTCTTCCAAATCGGCGTGCTCTATATCGGGCGAATGTTGAGTGCTGAGAACAACGGTATCCACATACACGGGTTTGTTTCCGTCGTAAGCCACAGTTACCTGCGCCTTTCCGTCGGGGCGAAGATACGGCAAAAGTCCGCTCTTGCGAGCCTCGCCGAGCGCCTTAGTGAGCTTGTGCGCAAGCGTTATGGGAAGCGGCATAAACTCTTCGGTTTCGTTGGTTGCATAGCCGAACATCATGCCTTGGTCGCCCGCGCCCACAGCGTCGGCGGGGTCGTTGGACGCGCGACGTTTTTCGAGCGCTTCCGTTACCCCCACAGATATATCGGCGCTCTGCTCGTTAATGCTCGTTACCACAGCGCAAGTTTTGCTGTCGAAGCCGAACTCTGCGTTCGTGTAGCCTATGTCGGCAACGGTTTGGCGCACAACTGCGGGAATATCTATGTAGCCTTCGGTAGTAAATTCTCCGAGAACCATAACGAGCCCCGTTGTGCAACACACCTCGCACGCTATTCGGCTAAACGGGTCTTGTTCGAGCGCTTTGTCGAGAATTGTGTCGGCAATAAGGTCGCACACCTTATCGGGGTGCCCTTCGGTTACGCTCTCCGACGAAAAAAGCCTGAGTTTGTTATCCATAAACAAAAATCTCCTGTGGCAAAATTTTTAAATGCACTTTTTATATAATACCACTTTTCAGCCCCTTTCGTCAAGCGGCGCAAAGGCTTTCGGGCGGAATTGTTTTGCCGCGAAAAACGCGCAGACTTTTGCCGCTTTAACAAAACGCAAAAAAAAGGACATGCCCGAATATATGCGAACGCTTCGGCATACACATACAACATGTGGTACGAAACTCTCATATCGTTTTTTATAGGCGCGTTAATCGTAGTGTTTTGCGGCTGGCTGTTTTCGCTTAAAACGAAAGGCATTTTGCGACTGCTGTTCAATACCGCCGCAGGAGCTTTTTTGTTAGTCGCGCTGTCGGTGTTCACGCCGCTAAATCTGCCGCTCAATCCTTTAAGCGCGCTAATAACGGGAATACTCGGGCTGCCCGGCGCCGCGCTCGTAATAGTTATAACACTGTTTTTATAATAAACGCGGCGCCTAAGCGGCATCAATATTATTTTCCTTTCGTTTTAAAGCCGCTTGACAACAAAGCGGCTTTTTCTGTATAATTGAAAGCGAAAGATTTTTTTAAGCACAAGGAGCAAGCGCATGGCAAAGGCAAACGAATTTGTGAAAGACATAGCCGATATAAACGCCGATTTTCCTCAATGGTATACCGACGTAGTGTTAAAAACGGGACTTGTTGACTACGGCCCCGTTAAGGGCACAATGGTTATACGCCCTTACGGCTACGCTCTGTGGGAAAACATTCAGCGCGAGCTCGACGACCGTTTTAAAGCTACGGGGCACGAAAACGCATACTTCCCCATGCTTATTCCGTATAGCTTTTTAATGAAAGAAGCCGAACATGTGGAGGGCTTTGCTCCCGAAGTGGCTCTCGTAACCCATGTGGGCGACACGGAACTTCCGGAAAAGCTCGTTGTGCGCCCCACAAGCGAAACTATTATAGGGCACATGTATTCCAAATGGGTGCAGTCGTACCGCGATTTGCCCGTGCTCGTAAATCAGTGGGCAAACGTGGTTCGGTGGGAAAAAACCACCCGCCCTTTCCTGCGCACGAGCGAATTTTTGTGGCAAGAGGGGCACACCGTTCATGCCACGCGCGAAGAAGCGGAAGACGAAACTCTTAAAATGCTCGGAGTATACGAGGAATTCTCTCGCAACGTGCTTGCCATTCCCATGTTCACGGGCAAAAAGAGCGAAAAAGAAAAATTTGCGGGCGCCGAAGCCACCTATTCGATAGAAGCCATGATGCTCGACGGCAAAAGCTTACAGTCGGGAACGTCGCATTACCTTTCCGACAATTTTGCGCGCGCGTTCGATATTCGCTTTCTCGACAAAGACGGAACGCACAAATATCCGTTTCAATCTAGCTGGGGAGTTTCCACCCGACTTATCGGCGCGGTTATTATGGCGCACGGCGACGAACGCGGCTTAAAACTTCCGCCCTACGTCGCCCCCATTCAAACCGTGATTATTCCCATTGCAATGCACAAAGCGGGCGTGCTCGAAAAAGTAAACGAAATTAAAACCAACCTCGAACGGGCGGGCATACGCGTTAAGGTTGACGCGACCGACAACAGTCCGGGTTGGAAATTCAACGAATACGAAATGAAAGGCGTTCCGCTCCGTTTGGAAATAGGTCCGCGCGACATAGAAAGCGGAGTTGCCACAGTCTCGCGCCGCGACAAAGCGGGCGAAAAATTCACCGTGCCGCTCTATAACATTGCCGACTCGGTAAATCTTCTGTTAAAAGAAATTCACGAAAACATGTATCAAACCGCGCTCGAATTCCGTAACAGCCACGTTAAAACGGTGCAAACAATGCAAGAACTCGGCGACGCGGTAAATTCGGGAAACTTCGCTCTTTCCATGTGGTGCGGCGAACGCGATTGCGAAGATAAAATTAAAGAACAATTCCAAGCTTCGAGCCGCAATATGCCTTTCGACCAAACGCCCGTAGGCGACAAATGCGTGTGCTGCGGCAAAAAAGCCAAACACAAAATATACTGGGGTAAAGCTTATTAAATTCAAAAAGGCGAAACACTTATTTAAAGCGTATCGCCTTTTTATATTAAGCCTATTTTCGGCGTTTTTTACTTGTCTATTTCAACGTCGATATAATCTGTGGCGGCAACGTATTTGCCGTCTTTTTTCATTTCAAGATGCAAATGGGCGCCCTGATTTTGTTCGCACATCATTGTGCCTATTGTGCCGAGCACCTTGCCCGCCTCAACTGCGTCGCCTTTTGCCACCTTTGCCGCGTCGAGCCCCTTATAAACCGACACATAGCCTTCGGCATGAGTAACGGTTACAACAACGCCTTCCAAAATGGTGTTTTCAACTTCGGTTACAGTGCCGGGCGCGATTGCAAGCACTTCGCTTCCCGCAGCGGCTTCAAAGTCCACGCCTTTATGGGCGCGCCACTGTTTAAGGGTGTCGTTATACACAAGCTTATCGAGCGCAGCCGCATGAGTAACGGTGCATTCGCCGAGAGGGGCGCTGAAAGTGAGCGGCGGAGTAGTTACGGGCGGGGTGTCGGTGTGAATACCGCCGTCTACGGGCGCGTCCGTTTTTCTCAATCCGAATGTGAGCGAAAGCGTGAGCGCCACCGCCACAAGAACTACCGACGCGCTAATCGCGATTGCGTGCACTCCCTTTTTGCCGAGCTTTTTGGGCTTGTCCGAAGCTCTGTTGGTCTTATACGTTTTCATTTTTTACATTACCTCCGAAAAAGTTTGTTTTTTTGTTGTGCTTTGATTATTGACCGCGTTATGCGGCGTTATACATGCAAATTAAAAATTTTTTATTTTTTTGCTCAATAGCTTCCTTCAAGCATAGGGCTTCCAACGCTTACGCGCCCGTCGTTTACCGCCGTCATAATATTCACTCTCTCGCCCGAAAGTTTTACGCTTTTGTATATTCGCGGACTGTACGCATACAGCACCGTAACGCCGCAATCAAGCTCTTCGCTCCACAAAATCTTTCCGCCGAGTTTTTCGATTGCCTCTACGGCGCAATCGTAATCTCCGTTAAAATCGTAACGAATAGACTCCTCGAAAGCGGTTCTCTCTCCCGCATATCCGCAATCGGCGGGTTCCACTTCGTATAATTTAACGCCGAGCAAAAGCATGAGCACGCCGAGCACGGCAACTATTCTGCGCATAAAAAAATCTCCGTAACGCCGCAACAGTGCGCGCGCTTCGAAGATTATAGCCGAACTTCGTCAACTTTAAACGTTTAATTGCTTAAACAAAGATTTTATATGTTATGTATTACTTTGCGCTCATCGCAACAACACTACTAAGCATATGCTCGGCGTAGCGTCTGCCGTTTTGAATTTACCTTACAAACTCGAAACTATATATTTGATTATACCGTTAAAAAATATCGTTTATATCGCCGTCGTCCGGCGCCGATAAAATTTCTTCGGCGGATTTGTCGGCAAGCGAAAAAGGCTCCGAGCCGTCGAAGCCCGAAAATCCCCCGCCCCTTTCGGGCGGAATGTCTTGCTCGCGTGCCATCGCCGCGCGCGATTTATCAACGTCGAGGAAGCGCACCGAAGGTCCGTCCCATTTAAGTTCCACGCTACCCGTTTCGCCGTTACGGTGCTTCGCTATGATTAGCTCCACTTTGTTGCGCTTTTCTTCGTCTATCGCGGTGTCGTCTTTGTCGAATTCGCGGTAAATAAACATAATTATGTCGGCGTCCTGTTCGATTGCGCCCGATTCGCGCAAGTCGGACATTTGCGGCTTTTTGCTCGTTCTCTTCTCTATATCGCGCGACATTTGGCTTAACAGCAAAATAGGAACGTTAAGTTCTTTCGCGGCTATTTTCATCATACGGGTAATCGTGCTAACTTCTTGCTGCCTGCTCTCCACCCTGTCGCCGCTCGTCATAAGCTGCAAATAGTCTATCATAACAAGGTCGAGCCCTTTTTCGCGCTTTAAACGTCGGCACTTCGAAAGTATTTCCACAGGTGTTGTAAGCGAAGAATCGTCTATATAAATATGCGCCTTATCGAGTCGCGCTTTTGCCGCGATAATCGCTTTCCAGTCTTCGGGACTGAGCCGCCCCGAATTCGCCTTGCTCATATCTACGCGCGCTTCGCTGCATATCATACGCTTGGCAAGCTGAATAGCCGGCATTTCGAGGTTAAAAACCGCGCATCTATACGGGTCGTCTTTGCCCGCCGCAGTCTTGCGCGAAGCGTGCATAGCCGCGTGCGATATAAAGTTCATGCCTATGCTCGTTTTTCCCTGACCGGGACGCGCCGCAATCAGAATAAGGTCTGACGGCTGAAATCCGTTTAAAATATTATCAAGACCCTTAAACCCTGTGGGAATCCCTCTGCCCGCCGTAGGGTCGCGGTACATAAGCTCCATGCGCGAAATGGCTTCAACTATGCTCGGCTGAATTTCACGAAGAGCGCTTCTGTCGTTTTCCTCGCTGAGCGCGTAAATTTCGCGCTCGGCAAACGCAAGGGCGTCGTCGTCGGGGTCGCCGACAAAAGCAACGTCGGTAATCTTTTGAGCCGCGCCGATTAGCTTGCGCAAACTCGAAAGTTTTTTAACAAGTCCCACATAATGCTTATAGTTCGCCGCGCCGGGCACACAGTTGCTTAAATCGGTTAAATAAGTAAGCCCGCCAACTCCGTCCAAAAGCCCCATCGTGTCGAGCTGTTGCGCAAGAGTAACCACGTCTATCGGCTCGTCTCTGCGCGAAAGCTCCACCATAGCGTCGAAAATGTTCGCGTTAGCTTTGCCGTAAAAATCGGAAGCGGCAAGTTCCGACAATATATGTATGGGCGCGTCGGCATCGAGTAGCGCGCAACCGAGCACAGCCTGTTCCGCTTCGTTATTGTGCGGCAGTATGCGCGCTTTAAGATTGGGGTGCTCGGGATTTATTCCGTGAGCGCGAGGATTTTTTGTAGGCACTTGCGTTTTCCTCCGTTTTTTGATTTCGAACTACTAAACGTTTCGATTCCGCTACTTTTTATTATTGCTTTTTGGCGTGAGCGCGCGCTTTAGCCCTAAGTTCCGCGTTGAGAATTTTTTTGCGTATGCGCAAATTAGCGGGCGTAACTTCCAAAAGTTCGTCGTCGGCTATAAAGTCGAGAGCTTGTTCCATGCTCATCACTTTATGAGGCGTAAGCCTAAGCGCCTCGTCGCTTCCCGCCGCGCGCATATTCGTCATTTGTTTGCGCTTGCAAACGTTTACTGCTATATCGTCGCCGCGAGGATTTTCGCCCACAATCATGCCTTCGTACACTTTTGTGCCCGCGCCTATGAATAACGTTCCGCGTTCCTGCGCGTTAAAAAGCCCGTAAGGCACCGCGTCGCCCGTTTCGAAAGCAATTAAACTTCCGCATGGGCGGCGTTCTATTTCGCCGCGATATACGTCGTACTTATCGAATACCGACGTGAGTATTCCCTCTCCTTTCGTGTCGGTTAAAAATTCCGACTTATATCCGAAAAGTCCTCTGCTCGGCACCGAAAATTCAAGACGCATACGTTCGCCTATTGCGTTCATCGATTTAAGTTCGCCTTTGCGCACTCCCATTTTTTCCATTACCACGCCTACGGAGCCGCTCGGAACGTCGGCAATCAGCAAATCTATAGGCTCGGTAACTACGCCGTTTTCCTCTTTAAACAGCACGCGCGGCATTGAAACCTGAAACTCGTAGCCCTCGCGGCGCATGTTTTCTATAAGAATGGAAAGGTGCATTTCCCCTCTGCCGCACACTCTGAAAGCTTCGCTTGTGTCGGTGTCGGAAACGCGTATGCTGACATCGCGCACCGCTTCTTTATACAGTCGCGCTCTTAAATGCCTGCTCGTTACGAATTTACCCTCTTTCCCCGCAAACGGGCTGTCGTTTACCGAAAACGTCATTTCAACGCTCGGCTCGCTTATTTTCGGAAATTCGAGCGGCGTAGGGTCTTCTGGGTCGCACAGAGTGTCGCCTATTGAAACGCCCTCCACTCCCGAAACACACACAATATCGCCGACGGTTGCAACTTCGGCTGTCACTCTGTTTAATCCTTCGAATTGATATATGTTGGTAACTTTCGCGCGAACGGGCTGACGCTCGGCGTGAAAGTTACTCAGCAAAACGTTTTGCCCCGTTCTAAGAGTTCCGCGTTCTATTCTGCCTATTCCGATTGCGCCCACATATTCGCTGTAATCGAGCGCCGACACAAGCATTTGAACGGGAGCTTCGGGGTCGCCTTCGGGCGCGGGAATGTGGCGCACAATAGTTTCGAAAAGCGGAATAAGGTCCTCTCCCTGCCCGTCAGGGTCTAAGCTTGCGGTGCCGTTGCGCCCCGAACAATAAATTATAGGGCTGTCAAGTTGTTCGTCGGAGGCGTTAAGCTCCATTAAAAGTTCTATAACTTCGTCGCAAACCTCTTTAACGCGCCTGTCGGGACGGTCCACTTTATTAACTACTATAACAACTTTATGCCCGAGTTCGAGCGCTTTGCTTAGCACGAAACGGGTTTGCGGCATAGTTCCCTCGTAAGCGTCTACCAAAAGCACAACGCCGTTCACCATTTTTAAAATACGTTCCACTTCTCCGCCGAAGTCGGCGTGACCCGGAGTGTCTACAACGTTTATTTTATAGTTGCCGTATTTAACCGACGTGTTTTTCGCAAGTATTGTTATGCCGCGCTCGCGTTCTAAGGCGTTCGAATCCATAACTCTCTCGGCAACAACCTGATTGCTGCGAAACGCGCCGCCCTGTTTTAACATTTGGTCTACAAGCGTCGTTTTGCCGTGGTCAACATGCGCTATAATCGCAACGTTTCTGATTTGTTCGTTTGTCATTTGGTTTTCACTCTTCTAATAATATATAATTTTTTATTTACCAGCCTTTTTGAGGCGCCAACTTAGGCGACGGGCACAGTGATTTATTAACTTTGTTACAGCTACCCTTTCCATGACCGCTAAAAAGCCGTCAAGGGCGCAGACCTTGTCGTTGCGGGGTAGGGGTTCAAAAGGGAAGGGACACAGTCGAAAGTGTCCCGCCCTTTTGTCGTTTTTGCAGGCTTTTTGCGAACAAAAAGCCGATGTTTTTCATGCAAACGGGTCTATATTCCCCTCGAACGGGTCGTACGGGAACGAGTCTTTCGGTTTAGGAGGCGGAAGCTTTTCTTTTTGCTTTTTGATTACGCGCGCCGCCAAAACGGTAAGTCCCACAGTTATGCCGCCCGCAACAATCGCAACGATATACCAACCTGTGGGGTCGGCTCTGCGATATTGATAAGTTACGAGCGTTTCCCCGTCGCCAACGTTCTTTTGAAACACATAGTACACCCCTTTTTTGTCGGGAGTGCCGTTTGAATCTTGCACATAAAGCCTGTCGTCGCATTCCACGTTCATCTTTTGCGAGGCATACCAAAAGTTGCGCAACATAATTTCGGTGTATTCGCCGAGTTCAGCCGCAGGGAAAGCCTCAGTAAATCCGGGCAACACTTCGCGGTATACCATTCCCGACTCGCTGTCGTATATAAAGTCGGGATTGTCTATAATGTCGGGATGGTTGGGCTTGTTCTCGTATTGCGGGAAAATTTCGATTAAACCGAAAATCAAAATTCCCATTGCGGTGTTGTTGTCTTTGAGCAGTTGTTCGCCTTCGTCAAACCGCGCTTTCGCTTCGGCGAGTTCTTTTTGCCAAAAGTTAAACCTATCGGCGCGCACGGTGTTTATAGTGCGGAAAAACAGATTCGTTTTAACGTCGTACTCTCCCGAAAGCGTCAAGCCGTCGGAAAGATATTCGTTTCCTTTCCGCTTCGGAATTTGAACGTTGTTAAAACGGTACACCTTTTGTCGCGCCGCTTCGTCGTTATAAACTCCGTCGAAACTGTAAGTAAAGCCGTACAGTTCGCTCAAATCCGAAAAGTAATCGTCGAACCACGTTTGTAACGTCCATTTTTTGCCGTTGTGGCGTTTAGACGCGGCGGCGCTTTCGTTCAAAAGCGAATCCACCGCCTGAGGTATTCCTATGTCTATGCGAAAATACCAAAAATCGTCGTCGGACGACTCGTAAACGTCTATTCGAGCGTCGCACCCCGCGAAAGTCATTATTATAACCGCGAACAGCGCGCACACCAAAGATTTAATTGTTTTACGCGTTTTCAAACCTATTACACAAGCTCCTCTAACAATGCGAGAGTTTCGGAAAATTCTTTCATGGCAACTTTATACGGCTCGTCGCTCTTCAAATCCACGCCTACGTCGCACAAAATATCATAAGGCGATTTGCTTCCGCCCGCCGACAGGAATTTCTCTTTGTAACGCGCCACCGCGCTCTCCCCTTCTTCCAAAATGGCGTGCGCGATATTTACCGCGCTCGTTATGCCCGTTGCATATTTATACACATAAAAAGCATGATAAAAATGCGGAATACGCGCCCATTCGAGCCTTATCTGACGGTCGTGCACAACGTGGGGTCCGTAATACTTTTTGTTGAGTTTCATATATTCGCGCGAAAGCGATTCTACGGTTAGCGGCTTGCCCGCTTGCGCCATAGAATGACTGCTAAGTTCGAACTCCGCGAACATAGTTTGGCGGAACAAAGTGGTGCGGAACATATCAAGATAATAAGCAAGCAAGAATTTGCGCATTGCGGGTTCCGTTTCCGTTTTCAGCATATATTTGAGCAACAAAACTTCGTTTACCGTGCTTGCCACTTCGGCAACGAAAATAGAATAATCGGCGTTAATATAGTCTTGTTCTTTGCTCGAATAATACGAATGGAGAGAGTGCCCGAGCTCGTGAGCGATTGTGAACACGTCGTGAGCGGTGGAGCTGTAATTGAGGAGCACGAACGGATGCACGCCGGTAACGCCCATGCTGTAAGCTCCGCTGCGCTTGTTTTCCGTTTCGTAAACGTCGAGCCAACGGGAACGGCGCGCGGTGCGCAACAACTCGATATATTCTTCTCCGAGCGGCGCAAGTCCTTTCAGCACAAGCTCGAAAGCTTCGTCGAATTTAAGTTTTAAATCGGCTTCTTTAACAAGCGACACATACAAATCGTACATGTGCAACTTTTCCGCGCCGAGCGCTTTTTTTCTTAGCGCGACGTATCTGTGAACGGGCTCCAAGTTTTCGCCCACCGTTTTAACAAGCTTAGTGTATACTTCGCCGGGAACGTTGTCGGAGTCGGTAGATTTTTCGACTGCGCTCGCATAACCGCGAGCCGTAGCAAGATAATTGTCTTTGGCAACCGACGCGGCGTAGTTCGCGCCGATAGTATTGATTAAACTGCCCACAGCCTTATACATTCCCTCGAACGCTTTTTTTCTGAGCGCGGGGTCGAGCGACGAAAGACATTCGCTGTAAAGCCCGTGAGTGAGTTTCACCTTTTTGCCGTTCACGTCTATTTTGGGAAAAGGCATATCAACGTTGTTTATCATTCCGAATACGTTGCCATATCCCGAATAAGTGGTTTGCCCGAGAGCGAGCAATCTCTCTTCTTCCGCCGACAGTATATGACGCTTACTGCGGCGCACCTCGCTCAGCATATATTTATATACCGCAAGGTCGGGGTCGTTCATATATGCCGACAGAGTAACGTCGTCGAGCGCTCCGAGCTCGGGCGTTATGAACGACGAATATGTGGCGTAGTGCATATATATGTCTTCCGAGCGGCTGTAAAGCGACAGTCCGCATTCGTCGGCGCTGTTTTCGTCGTGCTTTAACTGGGCGTAGCAACAAAGGCGTTCGAGCCGCCGGCAAATCGCGCTGTTGCACTCCATGCAAGCCAAAAACTCGTATTTGTCGCCGAGCTTTCCTTTATACGACAGCACCGACGGCAAAGCCTTGTTTACTTCCGAAAATTCTTTTTCCCATTCGCCGACGTTTTGAAAGATGTCTTCTATTCGCCATATGTCTCTTTCGTTCACTTCGCTTCTTTTCATTGTTATTACATAACCTCCTATTGAAAAGCACAATCGCGCAAAAACCGACGGGAATGTGCCGTAAATTTTTAATTTTTTAACGAATGTATTGGCGCGGGCACTCTTCCGCCACGCCTTATAAACTCGTTTGCGGAAAATGAATTTACAGGCATAACGGGCGCCGTTCCGAGCAGTCCGCCGAATTCCACCTCGTCGCCCACCTTTTTGCCGGGAGCGGGAATTATTCTAACCGCCGTAGTTTTGTTGTTTATCATACCTATCGCGCACTCGTCGGCTATAATCGCGCTTATAGTTTCGGCGCTCGTGTCGCCGGGCACCGCGAGCATATCGAGCCCCACGCTGCACACGCAAGTCATAGCTTCGAGTTTTTCTATTGTTAAAGCGCCCTTTCTTACCGCGCGAATCATTCCTTCGTCTTCCGACACGGGAATAAACGCGCCCGAAAGCCCGCCCACGCTGCTCGACGCCATAACTCCGCCTTTTTTAACGGCGTCGTTGAGTATTGCAAGACATGCGGTTGTGCCGGGAGCGCCAACGCTTTCAAGCCCCATTTCTTCGAGAATTTGCGCAACGCTGTCGCCCACTTTGGGAGTGGGAGCCAAACTCAAATCCACAATACCGAAAGTAGCGCCGAGCCGCTTTGCCGCTTCCGACGCCACAAGCTGCCCCACCCGCGTAATTTTGAACGCGGTGCGCTTTATTTCTTCCGCAACCGCGAGAAGATCGGCGCCTTTGCCGAGTTTACGGAGCGCGCAACTCACGGCGCCGGGTCCCGAAACGCCAACGTTTATAATCGCGTCGCCCTCGCCGACGCCCGTAAACGCGCCCGCCATAAAAGGATTATCTTCCACCGCGTTACAAAAAACCACGAATTTGGCGCAACCGAGCCCTCCCTCGTTTGCGGTGAGGGCGCTCAACTCTTTTATCTTTTCACCCATAAGGCGAACGGCGTCCATATTTATGCCGCTGCGAGTGCTTCCCACGTTTACCGACGAACAAACTTTTTTTGTTTTTGAAATTGCTTCGGGTATGCTGTTAATAAATTCGCGTTCGAACGGCGACGTTCCCTTATGCACGAGAGCCGTGTAGCCGCCTATAAAGTCTATGCCTATTTCGCTCGCGGCTCTATCGAGAGCTTGCGCTATTTTAACGTAGCCGCCCGTTTTGGCGCCGAGCAAACTCACGGGAGTAACCGACACGCGCTTGTTCACAATGGGCACGCCGTATTGTTCCGCGATTTCTTCGCCCACCGCCACGAGTTTTCCCGCGCGCGAACGGATTTTATTATACGCAAGTTCCGCCGTTTCGTCGGCGGTGCGCCCCACGCAGTCGAAAAGCGACAAAGCCATAGTTATGGTTCGCACGTCAAGATTTTCGTTGTCGAGCATGCGAACCGTTTCGAGTATTTCGTTTTTGTTGAAGTTTATCATGCGCGCCTCGCAACTATATTCTGTGCATCGCCGAAAAAACGTCTTCGTGCTGAATTGATATATCCACCCCGATAGACTTTCCGAGTTCTTCGGCGCCCTTTCTGAACTCGCCTATTTGCACCGAACCCGTTTCCACAAGCATTATCATTGCGAAATAGTTTTGAAGCACGGTTTGGCTTATGTCTTCAACGTTCGCGCCCTTGTTCGCCAAAAATTCGGTAACGCGCGCTATTATGCCCGATTTGTCTTTGCCCACTACGGTAACTACCGCTTTCATTGTTTTTCGTCCTCTATGTTTGTTAGTTGATTTTCTTGTACTGTAATTGCATTATTCGAAACCGCCGTTTCGTTTGTTTCGGTTTTCGCTTCGCATTCTTTGTTCTTCAACGCGGGAATTTCGAGAATTTCGTAAGCCATTAAAATGTTCGCGTGGCTCACAAGTTTTAGCTTTGTGCCCTCTTCAAGCTCTATTTTGGGAACAGTGTATTCTATCAGGAGCTTTCTTTCGTCTATATCCCCTCTTCTTAGCGGACGGGTTTTTAAAAGCATCGAATAAAAGTATACGCCGTCTTTCATTCCGACGCTGTTGTCATAACCCAAAAACTTACCTTCGAACGTGTCTTTTAAGCCGCGTTCCATATCTTTGAGCATAGCCACATATTTGCGAGTGAGCCTGTATTTTATCGAAAAGAAAAACAAACTGTAACACGCGAACGCAATAGTTATTATTGCCGAAATCGCACCGAACAAAAAGGTGAAACCTCTGTTTCGCTGCACTTCCACCATATAAACGCTAAGCGTTACGAGAGTTGCCACAACTGCGGCAACCGCAACAAGCAAGGCAAACCAAGTCCAAAACAAGAACTTTTTTTCGCGCCGAGCCGCCGCCTTTTCTTCTTTACCGAATACGTCAGTCATGTGTGCTCCGTGTTTTGCCCGTAACGACGGGCGCAATATACTTAATTAGTATAGCATAATTCCCGACATAATGTAAAGTAAAACAAACGAACCCGAAATAATATTGACGAGCGTTCGGAGGCTTTGTTTTATGCGGTTACGTTCCCGTAGTATACGCAATGTCGCTCCCATCGTCTTCCGTTGCGGGAATAACGTTTAGCCTCGCGGGAATTCTGTCGGCAAGTTCGGCGCGGTGCGTCACTATTCCCACCGTAGTATCGCGCGAAAGTTTTACGAGCGCTTGTGTAACGGTTTCCATAGCCCGCTCGTGCAAAGTTCCGAATCCTTCGTCTATAAAGAAAAACTCGTAGTTCTGCGAGGCTATTTCTCCGGATATTGCCATAGCTATGCTAAGGCTTGCCAAAAACGTCTCTCCGCCCGACAAAGTTTTAACTTTGCGACGCGCGTTGTCGGCAAAAAAGTCCTCCACCCAAAAATCGCCTTCGTCGTACCAAAGGGTGTATTTTCCGCCCGAAAGCGACGAAAGAGTTTCGCTCGCCGCATAAGTGAACGATTGCACATATTCTTCGGCGACGAACGAAAACAACTTGTTCTCGCTCGAAACGCATTTATTTAGTTTTATTAGCTCGTCTTGCTTTAACGCAAGCTCTTTCTTTTTTTGCGCGAGTTCTTTCTTCTTATTCAAACTTTCGCGCAGCCTTTCAATTTCGTTTTGCAATCTGCCGCTTTTTTCAGCAAATTGAGCAAACTCTTTCCTTATTTCTTCGAGAGCGAACTTTGCGGCTGTAAACTCCTCGCGGTTGAAAGGCTCTTTCGGAAGAGTTTTTATTATCTCCCTTTCGGCGTCGGACTTTGCGAGTAACCCCGCCTCGCGCGCCGCGAGTTCCGACTCCTTTTTGCGCAAAACTTCTTCTTTTTCGGCTTGGGCTTTTTGTGCTTTTTCGTATTCCTCTATTGCCGCTCTCGCCTCGTTTTCGGCGGCTGGAATAGTTTTGCCGCCTAATCTTTCGGCTATTTTCGTTTTGAGCTTGTCTATATCGGCGCGTATTTTTTTACCCTCCGCCGTTACAGAATCGCGTTCTTTTTCGGCGGCGGTAAGGTTTGCCGCAAGCTCCGAACGTTCTTTTTCCACGTCTGCCAAAACCTTAGCCGTTTCAGCGCCCAGCTTTGCCCATTCAAATGCCGCGCTCGGCTCGCCGCAGATTTTGCAAAGCGTTTCCTCGCATTCCGACAAACTTTTTTTAGCGGCGGAAAGCGCTTCGGTGTGCCTGGCGTATTCCACTTCGTTGGAACCGAACTTTTTGTCGGCGTCTTGCGCCGAACGCTCCAAAGCGTCGCAACTTTCTTTTAGCGCCGTAAGTTCCGCGCTTTCGCATTGCGGCGCCGTTTCGCCGCAATACTCGCCCCCGCAAACGGGGCAACGTTCTCCGCTCTTCAACGCGCCTCTAACAGCCGCCGCCGCGTTTAAAACTCTCGCCGCCTCGTATTCTTCCTTAGCCGCCGCAAGCCGCGCCTTTATGTTTTCGCACTCGCGTTCGAGAGCGCTTCTCTCTAAAAACAAAGTTTCCAAAATCACCGTTTCGGCGCGCGACGCTTTTTCCGCTTCGATTTTTTTTGCCGTCGCGTCTTTCGACTTATCCGAATCGTTTTCCGCCTTTATCCGCACTGCGGCAAAATCGGCTTCGGAACAGCCGCAAAGCGGATAATTAGCGCCGCTTAATTTTGCGGCAAGCTCCGCTATTTTCTTTTCGCTTTCGTCTTTAACCGACGCGGTTGCCGACAAACGCGCGCTAAAATTTTCGCAACGAGCAACTGCGTCTTTATATTGCTCGGTAAGCGCAAAACGTTTGCTTTCAAGCTCCTCAACCTCTTTTCCGTCGCGCTCGCATTCTTTTATTTGCGAAAGAGTAACGTTTGCCGCATCGCTTCTTTTCTTTAATTCTATAAGCGTCTCTTTTTCTTTCTCGCACTTTTCTCGCTCGTTTGCGGCAAATTCTTTTTCTCTTTCGGCAAGTTTAAGCAAATCGAGCGCGTCTTGCAAATTTTTTTCGGCTTGCGCCCTTTTTTCGGCGACTTCGGCAAGCTTTTCTTTTTGTTTTACGTCGGCTTCGAGCTTTTCGGTTTTCGCCTGTTTTTCCGCGCAAAGCTTTTCCGTTTCGTTCTTTTCTTTTTTTACTTCGGCGAAAACGGCTTCGGTTACGCCTTCGTATTGCATTAGCGCGGAATCTAAGGCTTTCAATTCTTTATCGCAGTTGTTGCACGCGTCGGCTACCGTTTTTTTGAGTTTTTCAAACCTTTCGAGATTGAAAAGTTTTGCAACGGTTTTCACGCGTTCCGCCTTTTGCATTTGCATAAACTCGGCAAATTTTCCCTGCTCCAACACCACAACTTTGGTAAAATCGTCTTTGTCGAGCTTTAACATGCCTTTTATCCGCTCGGTTACGCTATCCGCTTTGTCGGCAAGCACATCGCCCGTGTCGAGGTTAGTTAGGCGCGCCGCGCTCGACGAATTGCGTCTCAGTTCGCGGTATACTCTGTAACGCGCTCCGTCGGCAGTAAAATCGAGAGTGATTTTCCCTTTGTCGCTTTTGGTGTTTATGTAATCTTTAAGATTTCCGCGATTATGTTTAGACGGCGCATAAAGCGCTAAAATAACGCAATCGAGAACTGTCGTTTTTCCGCTTCCCGTAGGTCCGCAAATGCAAAAAATTCCGTCTTGCGAAAGCTGCTCGAAGTCTATCGTGCGTTCGGCTAAAAAACTGTTTATTCCCTCGATAGAAAGCTTTAACGGTTTCACTTTTAAATCGCCTCCCCGTTCATAGCTTTGTTAAACATTTCGAGCATGCTTGCCGACGGTTTTTCGGAATACGTCTTTTCGAAAAAGTCGGCGAAAAGTTCGGCGTCCGAACGCATCTTTTTTTCGGTCGCGACGCGCTTTGGCATAAGATAAATGTTTTTTAGCGCAACGAAATTTTCGCAACCGCGCATTTCGGCGTATTTGCTTGCGCTCAGCGGTTGCGGACTGTCGTATAATATGCGCACGAACTCGCCCTCGTGCTCTTTAAGCGCGAGCATACATTCGTCGAAGTTCTTAACCGTTACGGTAGCGAGCCTCCGACCCGATTGAACGGGAATATTCTCCACTTTTACCGATGCGGGCGAAGTATACAGCAGATTAAAAAACTTTTCGCTTCTGTCGTCGAACGAATAAGCGAGCGGACTGCCGCTGTAATACACAGAGCCCGACTTACTGACGCATTGCGGCTTATGAACGTGCCCGAGAGCCGTATAGTGGGCTTTCGGCAACACGTCGAGCGGCAAAAGAGCGGCTGTGCCGAGTTCGGCTTCGTCGTTCGCCCGCTTGCTTCCCGCCATAAATATATGACTTACCGTAATATTGCAGTCGCTCGCGGTAAAGCCTTTCGAACACAGCGAAAGCCACTCGCGCACATTTTCGGCGTAACTTTTTTGAGTGTCGGGCAAATATCCGAGCTGCGACATTCTTGAAAGCGACGGATAAGGCAAAAGAACCATATTTATCCGCTCGCCATTTCTTTTAAGAGTAACGTAACCCTCGCCGCCTCCGAAAGGCTCTTTAACGTTTTTATAGTCGAGCGAACCGCCGAGCAATATGCCGCATTCCCGCGCTATTCCGCACGGCGCCGAAAGACGCTCGGGGTTATCGTGGTTGCCCGCAATGGCTATAACGGGGCAATGCCTACTCAAAGAAAGACAAGCGGAATAAAACAGCGCTTCGGCTTCGGCGGGCGGGTTCACCGTATCGAAAACGTCGCCCGCAATCAAAACGGCGTCGGCTCCCGTTTCGCGTACCGCCCTTTCAAGCTCGCAAAGAGCTTGCTCCTGTTCGGGAAGTCGGCTCTTGCCTTCCAACCTTTTTCCAAGATGCCAATCCGAAGTGTGAATTATTTTCAACGCCGTTCACTTCCTTAAAACGCTTGAATTTTTTCTCGCGTAGTGGTATTATAGTATATACGCCTATTAGAATTGAAATACCCGTATACCTTTCAATTATATATCAAAACGGCGGAGCTTTGCAAGTTTTTGCGGGCAAAAACAATTTTTTGCCGCTACATTACTGCGCCGCAACGATATTCACGGCAAAACGGAGCACTTATGGGAACTATTAAATTAAGCGATAGCCTTGCGGGCAGACAAAAACTGACAATCGACGGCACGTTCGTTTCGGAATATATGCCGTCGGCGCCCGACGGATACGTTAAAATATACCTTGCGGGAATGTATCTTGCCTTAACCGACCCCGAAAACAACGAAGAAACCGTTGCGGCAAGACTTTTCACCGACGCGAAAACGGTGTCGGAAGCTTTTTTGTATTGGCAAGAGCAAGGGCTCGTGCACGTCGGTTCGGACACCCGCTCGGTGGAATATCTTCCCGTTGTGCCGCGAAATCGCCAAATACGCAAATTCAGCAAAGAAAAATACCGCACCTTTAACGAACAGCTTCACGCGCTTTTTCCCAACCGCAACATTTTGCCCGGCGAATACAACGAATATTACAACGTTATGGAAACGTACAACATAGAAATCGAAGCTATGCTAACCGTTATAGGATATTGCAAACGGCTTAAAGGCGACGACATTACATACCCTTACATAGTTACCGTAGCGCGCAATTTCGCCGCCGAAGGATATATAACTTTCGACAGAGTGAGCGAAAAAATAAGCGAACTCGACTTATACGGCGACGAATTGAGAGCGGTTGCCAAAGCTTTGGGAAAGCGCACGGTAGACCACGACGACAGACGGCTTTACGGCAAATGGACAAAAAATTTCGGGTTCGATTCGGGCACCGTAATAAACGTTGCAAAATCCGTTAAAAAAGGCGGAATGGCAAAGCTCGACGCAAAACTTACCAAATATTACGAGCTACACCTTAGCACGCTCGCGGAAATAAACAATTACGAAAAAAGCCGCGACGAACTGTATTCCATTGCAAAAAACGTAAACCGCATAATAGGCGTATATTACGAACAACTCGATTACATTATAGAGAGCTACACATTAAACTGGCTGAACATGGGATTCGACGCACCCACTTTGGAAAAAGTTGCGGAATACTGTTTTAAACACGGTTTGCGCACACTCGACGCAATGAACGACACTTTAAAAAAGTTCTACAAAATAGGTTGCGTAACCGCCGAAAGCATTGCGGGCTTTGTTTCGGAAGCCGCTAAGAGCGACGACGAAATAAAAGAAATATTCGAGGCGGCGGGAGTCGTGCGTCAAATTTCAACGCGCGACCGCGACTATTACCGAACATGGACGTTCAGTTGGAAAATGCCCAAAGACGTGATATTATACGGAGCGACCGTTGCGAAAAAAGCGGACAGCCCCCTATCCTACCTAAATTCAATACTCGCCGCATGGCACGACAAAGGAATCTCTTCGAAAGACGAAGCGATAAAAGCGGGAACTTCGGCTCCCGCGCAAAAAACAAGCGAACACCGCGTGGTTGCCGATTTCTCGGCAGACGAGCTTAACGCGGCGTTCGACAAACTGAACGAGGAACTATAATCATGAACTACTCCGACGCTGTGCGCGCAATAGCTGCCGATTTTAAACGGCGCAAAAGCGAATACGAACAAGCCGAACTCCACCTGCTTTCTTCAAACGCTGAATTTGCGGAAAGCGAACGCGAAAAACGCGCGCTTTTGCTCGCTGCGGCAAAAGGAGAAAAGCCCGACTCCGAAAAGCTCGAAAAAGCGCTTGCAAAAAACGAAGCCGTTCGAAAAAAGTTGGGGCTCGTTCCACCCAAGCCGCGTTGCCCCGTGTGTTCCGACACAGGGCGGGCAAACGGAAAATTCTGCGATTGCGCCGTAGCGCTTGCGGTGCGCTCTCAAAGCGGCGAAATCGGAATACCGTTGCACTCGTTCGAAGAAACTGATTTTTCGGTATACGGCGACGAAGCCGAAAACTATATAAAGTTGTTTTCGCAAATTAAAACAATTTGCTCATCGTACCCGCAAAATAAAAAGCGTTGCATTGTTCTCTGCGGCGGCACGGGAAACGGAAAAACCTATCTCGCGGGTTGCGCGGCAAAAAGACTGCTCGAACGCGGACTGAGCGTTATGGCTTTAACCGCGTTTGCGGCAAACGACAGATTCTTGAAATACCACACTTGCTTCGACGGCGGCAAAGCGGAAGCGCTCGAACCTTTGTTACACTGCTCCGCCCTTATAATAGACGACTTGGGCACCGAAAGCATACTGAAAAACGTAACTTTGGAATATCTTTATCAAGTAATCAACGAGCGAAACACTTCGGGCAAACTCACATTCATTACCACCAACTTAACGCCCGAAAAACTGCTGTCGCGTTACGGCGAGCGCATATACAGCCGCCTGTTCGACAAGTCGCTTTCGTTCGCCACATACCTAAAAGCAAAAGACATAAGAAAAGCTTTTTAAACGCAAAAAGAGTTCGCACGGTTTGTATGCGAACTCTTTTTTATTGCAATTTTAGGCGCTTACTTTTTAACTATGTCGCCGTCGGTGCAACGAATTGTTACGCTACGCGTGGTGCCGCTGTTCGCTTCTTCGAAAGCTTGCCACTCCGCCTGCGTGCCGTTAAAAGTTATAATCTTTATGTTCGGACATTCGAGAAAAACGTTTTTGCCCATTTTCATAGTCTTGTTATTTATCGTTATACTTTCGAGAGCCCCGCAATCATGGAATGCCAACTCGCCCACTTCTTGCACCTTTTCGGGGAACGTAATCGATTTCAGTTTAAAACAATATTTGAAAGCTTCTTTTTCTATCACGTTAAGACTGTCGGGCAAAGTTATGCTTTCAAGATGGGTGCAAAAACAAAACGCCCTTTCGCCTATTGTTTCTATGCCCTCGCCGAGCGTGACGCTCGTAAGCGAAACGCAATCTTGGCACGACTGTTGCGGAACTTTTTTTATGCCGCCCGGAAATGACACGCTTTGCAGAGCTTTCAATCCGTTACAGATTGAGTTGCCGAGCCACGTCACGTTTTTCGGAATAGTTAGGCTTTTGAGAGATTTACAATAAGGGAATGCGCTACCGAGCGTGATAAGGCTATCAGGCAAAGAAATACTTTCAAGCGCTTCGTTATACATAAAAGCCCCGCCGTTTATTTTCGTTATTCCTTCGGGAATTACTATTTCCTTTACATAGTGCATTCCGCCAAGCGACTCGACGCAAGTTACGGGTAGCCCGTCTATTTCGGTAAGAATATGTTTAAGAGGCAAAGTTGTGTCATGGAAAGTCGGATAAGCAATTTTAAACTCTTTTTTGCCTCCGTCTTCCACCAACATATATCCGATTCCCCCCTCGTCTACGCCGATTCCGCCGTTAATGTACGTGTATTTATACCCCTCTGAAGTAGTTCCCAAATCCGTTTTGCCGTCGTCGAAAAAACCGCAACCCGATAGGCAAAGCGCCGAGAAAACCGCGCACAAAATCGTGCAAACAATAATCGAAAATTTCTTTTTCATGTTCTCCTCCGAAACAATTTTTTTCATTTCGAAAAAGTACGCAGAATAACATATTCTGTGTAACTAAAAAACTTTCAAAGTGTTCGCAAAATGTTATATATGTGTAAATTATTATTTGCGAGCCGTCGTTTTGCTTGCGTTTTAGGTTAAAATCGTATATAATAGTTGTGAAAAAGCACACAGAATATGTTATTCTATGTGTTTTTTTTCGAAAGCATTTTTCCAAGTTTGTTCATCATGTTTCGCTTATGTTCGGCAAGAGAATGAGCGTAACGCGAAAGCGTAACTGCGGGATTTTTGTGTCCTAAAATTTCGGAACAGGTTTTAACGTCCATGCCGCATTCGAGCGCGCGGGTGGCAAAAGTGTGCCGCAAAGAGTGAAAACCCTTGTGCGGTATTTTTAATTTTGCGAGCAACCGCTCGAAAGTCTTTTGATACGAGCGCACTTGCGAACCGTATTCGCTCTTTCCGTAAACGAAATATTCTCTTGCGCACGACTTTTTCAATTCTCTTATTTTAGGCAACAACCTATTCGGAATGGGAATAATTCTGTTAGAGCTTTCGGTTTTGGGAATTTCGAGAATTTTAACGTAGCTACCGTTTTTCCAACTGTCGGCGCAAGTTTTAGATACTGTAAAAGTACCCCTTTTCAAGTCGAAATCTTCCCATTTAAGCGAGAGCAATTCCCCTATTCTCAAGCCCGTGTATAGGCAAAACAGTATGCCGAACATTTTTTTGTCTTTGCTTTTCTGTATGTAGTTTTCTATTTTTCGCTGTTCCGTTAAAGTGAAACAGTCTATTTTCTTTTCACGCATTTTCGGGCGTACGACGCAATCGGTGTATTCCTTTTCGGCAAGTTCGGATTTAATCGCTCTTTTGAGCGACGCTCTCACCACCGACAGTATGCCGCAAACCGTACTCTGGGAATATCGCTCGCCGAGTTTTGCGGTAAACTTTTGCAGAACCTGCGCCGACAGCGAATCGAGTTCGTATTCGCCGAGTTCGGGCTTAATGTGCAGTCTTATTTGCGCCTTATACTTTTCGTATGTGCGATTTTTTTCAAGAGGTTTCACATATAATTCGAGCCATTCGTTCAGCCATTGAGTATATTTCATAATTCTCTCCGTTTTTATATTTTTTGTTCAGCCCTATAATTGTGCCGCAAAATCGAATATATATCAACGTTTTCGCCGAACTCTTCGCGCTCTGTCGCACGCAAATTTTTTAATAATCGCACATAATAAAGCATACGATAAAAATAATTAAAATACTTGACATACCCCCCCCCGCGTGATAAACTTGTGTTATACAAATAATGTTCCTATGGGAGGAAAAACAAAACATGTTGGTAGCAAAAGATTTCAGACAACGCGCTTGGAACAACCTCAGCGGCAAATGGGGCACTATGGCTCTCGCAACGCTTATAATGTCGCTCATAACGGGCACGGGCGCAGCTCTCGCGTTTATTTTTATAGGCGGCATTGTAACCCTAATCATAACCGGTCCTTTAACTGCGGGCATGTGCATTTTAACGTTGCACATAGTGCGAGCAAGCAACGTTAAAATCGAAATGTTGTTCGATGGCTTTAAGATTTTCGGCAAAGCGTTCTTGCTCTATATTTTAAACGGTATTTTCACGTTTTTATGGTCGTTGCTGTTCATCATTCCGGGCATAATCAAAACTTACTCTTATTCTATGAGCTACTACATTTTGCTCGACAACCCCGAACTCAGTTCCAACGAAGCGCGTTTGCGTTCTATCGAAATGATGAAAGGTAACAAGTGGCGTTTGTTCTGCTTGCATTTCAGCTTTATCGGTTGGGGACTTTTAACGTTGCTCACTTTCGGTATTCTCATATTTTGGGTGCAACCGTATATGCAAACGGCGCAAGCCGAATTTTATCAAAGCCTGTTGCCCGAAACGGAACCCGACTCGACAACGGTAAACGCCGACCCGTTCGCTCCCGATTCTAACGGCGGAAGCGATATAGGCGGCAACAGTTCCAATCGCGACCCGTTTGACTCCGCCGACAACTCTAACACTGCCGACGGCGAACCTAATTCTTCCGAACAAAAAAGCCGAACCGACAGCGCTGTGGAACGACTGTTGCAATAGTTTACGGCACGAAATCGTATTGAAAAAATAGGCTAAACCGTACCGTTATACGCTTGACAAACATAAAATAATTGTGATATATTAGTTTTCGGAAAAGACAAAGACGTCGGAACTTTATGTTCGGACGTCTTTTTCATACATTTTTTAGGAGGGACAAAAATGTCTTACATCAAAGAAGTCTTAAAAGAAATCGAAGGGCGCAACGGCGAACAAGCGGAGTTTAAGCAAGCGGCAACAGAAGTGCTCGAAAGCTTAGAGGGCGTTATTAACGAACATCCCGAATACCGCACAAACGCAATCTTAGAACGCATTGTGGAGCCCGACCGTCAAATTATGTTCCGCGTTCCCTGGATAGACGACAAAGGCGTTGCGCACGTCAATCGCGGCTTCCGCGTTCAGTTCAACAACGCGATAGGTCCGTATAAAGGCGGCTTGCGGCTTCACCCGTCGGTAAATCTTAGCATAATAAAATTTTTAGGATTCGAGCAGATTTTCAAAAACAGCCTAACGGGGCTCCCTATAGGCGGCGGCAAAGGCGGCAGCGATTTCGACCCCAAAGGCAAGAGCGACCGTGAAATTTTCGAATTTTGCCGCAGTTTCATGACAGAGCTTTACCGCCACTTAGGCGCCGACATAGACGTTCCCGCAGGCGACATAGGCACGGGTGCGCGCGAAATAGGCTATATGTACGGCACATATAAAAAGATTACCAACAGCTACGAGGGCGTACTCACAGGCAAAAGCCTTCAATACGGCGGCTCTCTCGCCCGTACCGAAGCTACGGGCTACGGGCTTGTGTACCTCACCGAAGAAATGCTCAAAGCGAAAGGACAAAGCTTTAACGGCAAAAAAGTTGTTATTTCCGGTAGCGGAAACGTGGCGATTTACGCCGCAGAAAAAGCTATGAACTTAGGCGCGAAAGTTGTAACAATGTCGGACTCCACAGGTTGGATTTTAGACGAAGCGGGCATAGACCTTGCCGCAATCAAGGAAATTAAAGAAGTTAAGCGCGGACGCCTTTCGGAATATAAGTCTTACCGCCCCAAATCCGAATACCATACGTCGGGCAGAGTGTGGCAAGTTCCGTGCGACATCGCCCTTCCATGCGCCACGCAAAACGAACTCAACGGCGACGACGCGGCAACGCTCGTTAAAAATAAGGTTACGGCTGTCGGCGAAGGAGCAAACATGCCCTCCACTCCCGACGCTATGGAACTGTTCGTGAGTAAAGGCGTGCTGTTCGCTCCCGCAAAGGCAGCGAACGCGGGCGGCGTTGCCACAAGCGCGTTGGAAATGAGCCAAAACAGCCAGCGCCTTAGTTGGACTTTTGAAAAGGTTGACTCCAAACTTCACGACATAATGAAAAATATTTACCACAACATGGCTGCCGCCGCCGAGCAATACGGGCACAAAGACAACTTTATTATAGGCGCAAACATTGCGGGCTTTAAAAAGGTTGCCGACGCTATGGTAGCTCAGGGCATACAGTAAACATATCGACATTCAAATTAAAAAAGCGGCTTGGATGAAAAGTTCAAAGCCGCTTTTTTACTTAACGCGTTCTATATCAAATTCGTTGTAGCGCGTCGTAAATCAAATAACTCCGTCGCTTTACTTGACTATTTTTTACACAAGTTTTATAATACATAAGAACGCCGAAAAATTGCGGCAAAGCCGTTAAAGCTTGCTTTTGTTGCAATTAAATGGTATAATATCGGTGTTTGACTTTTTAAACGTATAAACATAATCTTATCGGAGGTATGTATGAAAAAAATGACCATCGACGGCAACACCGCCGCATCGCACATAGCGTATGCGTTCAGCGAAGTTGCCGCCATCTACCCCATCACCCCCTCGTCCCCTATGGCAGAGTATGCCGACGAATGGGCTGCGACGGGACGGAAAAACATGTTCGGACAGCCGCTGCGTCTTGCCGAAATGCAGAGCGAGGCGGGAGCTGCGGGCGCGGTTCACGGAAGCCTTGCGGCGGGCGCGCTCACAACCACCTACACGGCGAGTCAGGGCTTATTGTTGATGATTCCCAACATGTATAAAATTGCGGGCGAAATGTTGCCGTGCGTGTTCCATGTGTCGGCTCGCGCGCTTGCCGCTCACGCACTTTCCATATTCGGCGACCATGCCGACGTTATGGCTTGCCGCCAAACGGGCTTTGCAATGCTTGCGAGCAACTCGGTTCAGGAAGCTATGGACTTGGCGCTCGTTTCGCACCTTGCCACTCTTAAAGCGAAAGTGCCTTTCCTGCATTTCTTCGACGGTTTCCGCACAAGCCACGAAATTTCCAAAATAGACGGAATCGACTACGAGGATATTTTGCCGCTTGTCGATATGCAAGACATAAAAGACTTTAAGGCTCGCGCGCTTAACCCCGAGCACCCCGTTCAACGCGGCACCGCTCAAAACCCCGACATTTATTTCCAAAACCGCGAGGCGGCTAACAAATATTACGACGCAACTCCCGAAATCGTGAAAACGATGATGGAAAAAGTGTATAAGCTCACGGGAAGAAAATACGAGCTTTATCAATACTACGGCGCACCCGACGCAACCGAAATCATTATAATGATGGGCAGCGGTTGCGAAGCGGCGGAAGAAACGGTTGATTACCTCTCCGCTCGCGGCAAAAAGGTCGGGCTTCTCAAAGTTCGCCTTTACCGTCCGTTCTCGGTTAAAGATTTTCTCGCGGCTATTCCCTCGTCGGTTAAAAAGATTGCAGTTCTCGACCGCACGAAAGAACCGGGCGCGCTCGGCGAACCGCTCTATCTCGACGTTTGCTCCGCTCTCTATGAAAACGGCAGAAACGACATAAAAGTAGTTGGCGGAAGATACGGCTTGGGTAGCAAGGAATTTAACCCCAGCATGGTTGGCGCGGTATACGAAAACCTCGAACAAGCCGAGCCCAAAAATCATTTCACGGTTGGCATAGACGACGACGTTACGCACACTTCGCTCGAAGTTAAAAACTTTATAAACGCGTCTCCCGAAGGAACTAAGCGTTGCAAGTTCTACGGACTCGGCTCCGACGGCACTGTGGGCGCCAACAAGAACAGCATCAAAATTATAGGCGACCACACCGACATGTATGCGCAAGGCTATTTCAGCTACGACTCCAAAAAGAGCGGCGGCATAACCATTTCGCATCTCCGTTTCGGCAAAACGCCTATAAAAAGCACCTATCTTATAGACCAAGCCGATTTCGTGGCTTGCTCTAACCCCTCGTATGTTACGCGTTACGACATGGTTTCCGACATACGCGACGGCGGTACTTTCCTTCTTGGTTGCCACTGGACTAAGGAACAGCTCGAACAGGAATTGCCCGCTTCGATGAAACGCGCAATCGCTCAAAAGCATCTTAAATTCTATACCATAGACGCTCTTAAAATCGCGGGCGCGGCGGGTCTCGGCAAACGCACCAACGGCGTTATGCAAGCGGCTTTCTTCAAGCTTGCCGACGTTATCCCCTACGACCAAGCAAGCGAATACATGAAGCAAATGGTTAAAAAGTCTTACGGCAAGAAAGGCGACGAAATCGTTCGCAAAAACTGCGAAGCTATCGATAACGCCATTGCGGGACTAATCGAAGTTCATTATCCCGAATCGTGGGCAAACGCCACGACGGGCGCGGTAGCCGTTCAAACCACCGACGACAAATACTTTAACGCTTTCGTTAAGCCGATTATCGCGCAAGAGGGCGACAAACTCCCCGTTTCGGCGTTCGAGCCCGACGGCACCGTTCCCACAGGCACTACCAAATACGAAAAACGCGGTATCGCGCCTATGGTTCCCGCTTGGATTCCCGAAAACTGCATACAGTGCAATCAATGCGCTTTCGTGTGCCCGCACGCCTGCATACGCCCCGTGCTTGCCGACGATAAGCAAGCGAGCAAAGGCGGCAAAGCGTTCGTTACTATCGACACTAAACCTAATATCGACGGGCTCAAATTCCGCATTCAGGTTTCGCCGCTCGACTGCACCGGCTGTTCGAGTTGCGCAAACGTTTGCCCCGCCAAAGACAAGGCGCTTAAAATGGTTCCGCTCGAAGATAGCTTGAAAACCGAAGAAGCGAATTGGGAATACGCCATGAAGCTTCCCGTGCGCGACATGTCGGCTCATCCCCTTTGCAAACCCGCAACGGTTAAGGGTAGCCAGTTCCGTCAGCCGTTGTTCGAATTCTCGGGCGCGTGCGCGGGTTGCGGCGAAACTCCTTACGTTAAACTCATCACGCAACTTTTCGGCGACCGCATGGTTGTTGCCAACGCAACGGGCTGCTCGTCGATATACGGCGGAAGCGCTCCCACCTGCCCCTACACGAAGAACGCAGAAGGGCACGGTCCCGCTTGGGCTAACAGCTTGTTCGAAGACAACGCCGAATACGGCTACGGCATGAATCTTGCCTACAAAGCTCGCAAAGAAAAACTTATTGCCGACGTAAACGCGGCTCTTGCGGCGGGCGCTGACGGAGTAATCAAAACGGCTCTCACCGAATGGCTTGAAAATAACAACACTGCGGAAGGTAGCAAGAAAGCCGCCGAAGCGGTTAAAGCGGCGCTCCCCGCCGCAATCAAAGCGGCTAAGGGCGAGCTTAAAGAAGCGCTCAAAGCAATCAAAGATTCCGAAGACGTGCTCGTTAAAAAATCGATTTGGATTTTCGGCGGCGACGGTTGGGCTTACGACATAGGTTACGGCGGACTCGACCACGTTCTTGCGTCTGGCGAAGACGTGAACGTGCTCGTTGTAGACACAGAAGTGTATTCCAACACGGGCGGACAGTCGAGTAAGTCCACCCCCACCGGCTCGGTTGCGAAATTCGCCGCAAGCGGAAAACGCACCAAGAAAAAGGATTTGGGCATGATGGCAATGAGCTACGGCTACGTTTACGTTGCGCAGGTTGCAATGGGCGCCAACCAAAGCCAAGTGCTCAAAGCTATTGCCGAAGCCGAAGCGTATCCCGGACCCAGCCTTATAATCGCCTACGCAACTTGTATCAATCACGGTATAGACATGTCTAACGGTCAAGCCGAAATGAAGAAAGCGGTCGAGGCGGGATATTGGCAGCTTTACCGCTATAACCCCGAGCTTGCCGAGCAAGGCAAAAATCCGTTCACGCTCGACAGCAAAGACCCTACGGGCAACTACCAAGAGTTTATTTCGGGTGAAACGCGCTATAAGAGCCTTGCCAAAACCCATCCCGAAATCGCTCAACAGTTGTTCGAGCGCGCAGAAATCGAAGCTAAACAGCGTCTTGAAACCTACAAAGCAAAAGCGGGAAAATAAAATAGCTTAAATTAAAAACGCGTAAAAGGGCGAGACACAAGTCTCGTCCTTTTTTATGCTATATGTATAAGTTTGCCGCATTAGCCGTTATATCCGAGCTATTTGCTTCCGAAGGGTTACACACGGCATACAAGCTTAACACACTATGCCTTTCACTCATTATTCCCCATAATTTTTAATTATTTGACAAAACTTTTTCGCCGTTGTATAATATTCAAAACCCGGTACGGAGAACAACATGAGAAAAACTATAGAAAACAAAACTTACGACTGCGAAAGAGCGCTATATAACCTTATAAATACCGATGTTCGCAAGTGCACATTTGCAGGTCCCGCCGACGGCGAATCGGCGCTCAAAGAATGTAGCGGCATAAAAGTGCAAGACTGTTCTTTTTCGCTGAGATACCCGCTGTGGCACGCCGAAAACTTTTCGCTCGAAAACAGCGTGCTCGACGAAAAAACGAGGGCGCCGCTTTGGTATTGCTCTAACGGCAAAATAAGCGGTTGTACAATCGACGGAGTGAAAACTCTACGCGAATGCGGCGGAATAACCGTTGAAAACTGTTCCGTTCGCTCCCCCGAATTCGGTTGGCGGTGCAACGAAGTTAAAATACTTAACAGCTCAATCGAATCGGAATACTTCTTATTCGAATGTAAAAATATTACCGCCGACAAATTGAAAATGTCGGGCAAATATTCTTTTCAGTACGTTGAAAACGCAGAGCTGAAAAACTGCAATTTAAACACGAAAGACGCTTTTTGGCACTGCAAAAACATAACCGTTAAAAACTCGGTTATAAAAGGCGAATATCTTGCGTGGTATTCCGACGGGCTAACGCTTATAAATTGCGAAATTATCGGAACTCAACCGCTGTGCTATTGCAAAAACCTAAAACTAATAAACTGCACAATGCGCGAGTGCGACCGAGCGTTCGAATATTCCGACGTAGATGCCGACGTTATAGGGCATATAGACTCGGTGGAAAACCCTCGTTCGGGTAAGATAGTTGCCGACAGCATAGGCGAAGTTATATTGCGCAACGCCGCCGTAAACTGCTCCGCAGTTGTGAAAACGCGAAAGAAAAACGCCGTATAAGCATTCGGCAAGCAAAAAAAACGGTTCGAATACAATCGAACCGTTTTTTTATATATGCGTATATGCGCAACCTCATTGTTCTTATACTTTTTTTATATATATGCGAATATGTTCAAATAAACTCGAAACAATTTTCGTTAGCAATGCGGCACGCTATTTTTAATATTACCGCGTTTTTATGTATAGCTTTCGTTATCCGCAATATAACTGCGAACAATGAGAGGCACTCCGAGCCCCGACGCGATTTTTCTGCAACGGCGAATACTCTCGTTAGGCACCGTGTCAACAACCGTGAAGCGAACGGAAAGCCCCGCCTCTTTGCAACCTTTGGCAAAATCGAGAATTTCGTCGTGAGCGAACATTCCGAATTTAGGATGACATAAATTTTGATACGCGCCACGCTCCGACTCGTTTAGCGAAACCGAAACTTCGTCTACGCAATCTTTTAACTCGGGCACAATATCGCGCTCGTTTATAAGCCGCCCTTGCCCGTTGGTGTTTAGCCGCACGCGCTTTCCGAGCGACTTTAAATACGCGCCCGTTTTAGTAAGAGTATCCATAGCGTAGGTAGGCTCGCCGTAGCCGCAAAACACCGCTTCGGTAAACGGCGAAGAATATTCGTCGAGCGCCTTTTTCATATCCTCGAAAGTCGGTTCTTTTTTAAGCTTCATATCGTAGCCCACAAGAGAATCCGAATTAGAGCGTATACAAAATTCGCACCGATTGCTGCAACGATTGGTAATATTAAGATAAACCTTGCCTTTCAGCTCGTATATATATGTGTCCATTCGCTTTCCTTGCCGTTTAATTTAAAACGCTCTCTTAAAAAACTATTTCAATTTCGGAAACGCGCGGTATGCGTTTTCGGTTGTAATTTTTATAACGTCCTCCACTTTAAGCCCGCGCACTTCGGCTATTTTTTCCGCTTGAAAACGGACGTATTTCGGATAGTTAAGTTCCCCTCTATGCGGAGTGGGCGCCAAATACGGGCAATCGGTTTCTATCAAAATTTGCGAAAGCGGAAGCGCGGAAATTATTTCGCCCGCTTTGGAATTTTTAAACGTTATGCTTCCCGAAAAAGAAATATAAAATCCCATTTCCGCATAGACGAGCGCGGTTTCTTTGCTTCCCGAAAAACAGTGCATTACGGCGCCCGCAGTAAGTCGGTCGCGGTAATTTTTTATCACTTCGAAAAAATCGCCGTATGCGTCGCGCACATGAAATGCGGCGGGCAAATTCACTTCGCGCACAAGTTCGAGTTGTTCCGTAAGAACTCTGTGTTGCGCCGCTTTATCGGTGTTTTCGTAATGATAATCAAGCCCTATTTCGCCTATTGCCACGCATTTGTCGCTTGACGCAAGGTCTTTAAGAGTGCCTGTATACCCTTGCCCCACTTCGTTCGCGTCGGACGGATGAACGCCGACTGCGGCGTAAATCTTTTCGTTCGCTTCGGCAATCCTCACAGAATATGCGCTCGTAAATTCGTTGAACCCAACGGATATTATTCTTTCGAGCCCGTCGGCTTCCATATTCGATATTATTTCGCCCGACCCCTCGAAGCGCGGGTCGGTTAGGTGCGCATGTGTGTCTATCAGCATACTTCGGCGCCGCTCCCTATCGCGGTTTCGGGAGTTACAAGCGTTAGTTTATCGCCCTCCGACGCGCACAAAATCATTCCTTCGCTTATTATTCCGCGCATATTGCGAGGTTTTAAATTGCACACAAGCACAACGCGCTTGCCTACCATTTCTTCGGGCGTGTAATATTTCGCTATTCCCGACACAACCGTGCGCTCCTCTTCGCCGACTTTAACTGTGAGTTTTAAAAGCTTGTCCGCTTTCTCCACTTTTTCGCAAGCGAGCACTTCCGCAACTTTTAACTGTGTGCGGAAAAATTCGTCTATCGTTATATAATTGTTATCTTGCTCCGACACTTGCTTATTCTCCTCTTTTTTCTCTTCTTTTTTAACGCTCTCTTTTTCGTCTTTTTTGCCGCTTGCAAGTTTTTCGAGTTCTTCGAGCTCTTTCTCAACGTTCAGGCGGGGAAAAAGTGCGTCGAGCGCAACTGTATTATAAGTTTTAACGGCACCGTAGGAAAGCCCTTCGTTGGTTTTAGGCGGAGTCAATTTGAGCGACGCAAGAATTTTCTCGCCCGTTTCGGGAACAAAGGGCAACAGCAAAACGCCTATTATCCGAATTGACTCGGTGAGAACGTAAAGCACTTGATTGAGACGTTCGGTATTGTTTTCTTTAACGAGCGCCCACGGCTTTGTAAGGTCTATATACTTATTTGCCATGCCTACCAAATCGAAAATCTTTTCGAGCGCCTGTTGCGGTCTGTACGCGTCCATGTCGGCTTTAACAGCGCCGTACAGCGCGTTAGCTTTTGCGATTATAGCGGCGTCGTCGGCGCTTTCCGCGCCCTTACTAAGCTTGCCCGCAAAATATTGCTCGTTCATTTTCATAGTTCTGCGCACAAGGTTGCCTAAGTCGTTGCAAAGTTCGGAATTTATTCGCGTGAGCAGCGCCTCGCTCGTATATGCGCCGTCCGAACCGAACGGCATTGCACGAAGCAAATAATATCTTAACGCGTCGGCGCCGTAGCGCTCTTTGAGAATAAACGGGTCAACCACGTTGCCCTTGCTCTTGCTCATCTTGTCGCCGCCGAACAAAAGCCACCCGTGCCCCACTACTTTTTTGGGAAGCGGCAAATCGAGCGCCATTAGCATGGCGGGCCAAATTATTGAATGAAACCGCACAATTTCTTTTGCCATAAGGTGCAAGTCTGCGGGCCAAAATCTGTTCATATCGGCGGATTCGCTTTCTCCGTTGTAGCCGAGCGCGGTTATATAGTTGCTGAGCGCGTCTATCCAAACATAAACTATATGCCCTTTGTCGAACTCTACGGGAACTCCCCATGTAAAGCTCGTACGCGACACGGCAACGTCTTCAAGCCCCGCGTCTATAAAATTGTTCACCATTTCGTTTACGCGGCTCTCGGGCTGCAAAAAGTCGGTTTCGGTTAAAAGTTTGCGCACCTGAGGCGCGTATTTGCTCAGCTTGAAAAAGTAGCTTTCTTCCTCAGTTTCCTGCACCTCTCTGCCGCAGTCGGGGCACTTGCCGTCAACGAGTTGGCTCTCCGTCCAAAACGCCTCGCACGGCGTGCAATATTTGCCCTTGTATTTCGACTTGTATATGTCGCCTTTGTCGTATAACTTCTTAAAAATATTCTGCACAGCCTTAACGTGGTAATCGTCGGTAGTGCGTATAAATTTTGTATACGAAACGTTGAGAGCACCCCATAATTCTTTAATTTCGCCAACAAGCCCGTCAACGAATTTTTTGGGTGAAACACCAGCGCTTTCCGCTCTCTTTTCTATTTTCTGACCGTGCTCGTCGGTGCCGGTAAGATAAAAAACGTCGTACCCTTCCATGCGCTTGAAACGCGCAATCGCGTCGCCGTACACAGTTGTGTAGCAATGTCCCAAATGCCACTTTCCGCTCGGATAGTAAATGGGAGTTGTGAGGTAGAACTTTTCTTTTTCCGTTTTCTTTTTGCCGTTGGTTGCCATAATATGCCCGTTTTCCCGTATTTGTGATTTCGCGGCTCGCCGCCGCCCCTGTTAAAAAAACCGTTGAAAAACTCTTTGCGCGCAAGCAAAGAGGGTAATATATATTATACCGCATTATCGCAACGAAAGCAACCGTTTGCGGCACACTTTATATTGTGTAAACACAATACGTTCACACTCAACATACGGAGCGCATTGTTTTGCCACTACAATGCAAAAGGCGACTTTCGTCGCCTTTTAATAATTCCGCAATCGATTGCGTACCTCTATCAAACGCAGAGTCTACTCTAAATCGCAAAAAACACAACGGGATATGCCACGCAGAGCACAACCGCAAGAATCGCGCGCACCTTTTTGCCCGTATAGCGAACATCTCCTTTACGGATAATATAAAACAAAATAAGGAAAAAGACAGTGGGAAGAACACTTGAAAAAATCCAAGTAAAAGAGCTTACAATTTCTTTAATGGGAAAACCGCTTTTCAGTAAAAAAGCAACATAAGCGAACATAAAAAACTTCGGCATAATAATAATTAAGCTCGCCACCGTTAAAATGGGAATAAAACTTTTTATGCTGCAACTGCTTAAAAAAATGAACAAAACGGCAAATGCAATTATCACGGAATAAAAAAGCCATTTACCGCCCTCAAGCCCTCTGCTAATTTGAAAGTAATATAATAAGTTGAAAACCATTAAAAACGCTATAAATATGTATACAAAAATTTTGTATCCTTTTTTTACCCGCAAGTTTTTGCTAACCATGAACTTATCTATTAGCGCCATTACCGATAATATTATCGTATAAACACCGCCCGACCATGAGCGCCCGTATTGCAAAATATATGGCAGAAAATCATAATAACCCGAATAAACTCTATACGTTAAACTGAAATAAACCAACGTTGCAACCATTAGTAAATTGTTTATCACAAATCCCGCAATAGCAACTCTTTTGGCGGTTGTGCTCGCATATGGTTGGGTGTCGGCAGTTTGAACCGACGCAACGCTTTTCGACGAAGTTCGTTTCGCCGCGTTTGCGGGAGGAACCAACGAATTGATTTTTTGAGGCTTTGTTTCTTCGTTGTTAAATATAGAGTTTGCGATTTCTCTTTCTTTGAGTCTTTCCGCCTCTTCCCTTTCCTTTCTAAGCTGTTCTCCGCGCTTTTGCCGTTCGATTTCCTCGCGCGTTACCATATACTGCAAACGCTCGTTTATTTGCTTTAAAATCTCACCCGAAACGTTTTCGCCGTCGAATGTAGCGGCTATTTCGTCGAAAAAATCGGTGTCGGATAAGTCTGAAAAGTCACGGTTTTGCCGCCCCGAAAATTTATCGAACCGAGAAAGCGAAAGAGAGCGCGCAAACTTTTGCTCTTGCGGTATAGCGAAAAATTTTGACTGCGACGCGGTTTTAAACTCGTTCGCAGCGATTAACTTAGGCTGTTGAACAATGCTTACCGAAAGTTCGTTCGCCATATTCTTTGGCGCGTCAAAATTGTAACGGGCTTTGTTTTGAAAATCCGTTTTCAACCACTTAAACGGATTACCGTTAAATTTACGGCGTTCTTTCGACTCCGCCTTAGGCGCGTCGAACAGCATAACGCCGCTCAAAAGCTCTTCCGCATCCTCTCTTAACACAAAAAAATACTCCTTTGCCCTTTCCCTTTTTCACCACTATTATATACGCAACCGCCTTTCGTGTCAAGCATGTGACAAACGGTGACGCGTTTTACACATTAAAAACGAAAAATGTCATGTTTTGTCCAACATCGAAATATACTTAGCGTATGAGTAAAGTTTGGTACATTATGCTTTTGAGCTCGGTAACGGCGCTTTTGTTCACAAATCCGGGCAAAGCAGTAACCGCCATGATTGCGGGAAGCCATGCGTCGGTTAAGCTCGCAATAGAGCTTGCCGCGCTATACGGCTTTTGGTTGGGATTTTTCGGCATAATCGAAAAAATAGGGCTTGCCGACAAGTTGGGGCGTTTGCTTCATCCCGTTGTGAATTTTCTGTTTCCCGGTCTTAATAAAAAAGGCGAAAAATACGTTACCATGAATATGGCTGCGAATCTTCTCGGTTTGGGAAACGCGTCAACTCCTATGGCGATAAAGGCGATTAAAGAAATGGACGACGGCAGCGGCAAAGTGTCGCAAAACATGATTATGCTAACGGTGCTTTCGTCAACAAGCCTGCAACTTCTTCCCACAACGGTTATAGGGCTAAGAGCAACTCACGGCTCCGTGAATCCCGCAGATTTTCTTATTCCCGCTACCGTAGCAACAATAGTAAGCACAGTTCTCGGCATAACTCTTGTTAAACTTATAGGTCTTATGCTTAAAAAACGTAAAAGCAAAAAGGAAAAGAAGAAGGCGGGCGCTCCTCTTCCTCTTTCGGTTAAAACGCTATGACCGAATACATAATCCCCTTAATATTTTTAACGGTGCTGCTCCTTGCGGCAATAAAGAAAAAAGATTCTTATTCCGCTTTCACCGAAGGTTCGAGAAGCGCGCTTAGCCTAATGGCAAACGTATTTCCTTATTTGCTAACAATTATGATGGCGGTCGAGGTGTTTAAGCAAAGCGGCGTAAGCTATTATCTGTCGAAAGCCGCTTCGCCCGTAATGAACCTTATAGGCATACCGCACGAACTCACCGAGCTAATGTTAATACGCCCGCTGTCGGGAGCGGGCGCAATAGGCGTTTTGGAAAACATTTTCACAACCTACGGCGCCGACTCTTACGTCGGCAAATGCGCGTCGGTAATTTACGGTTCGAGCGAAACCGTGTTCTATATTTCCACAATTTATTTTTCGCAGTCGAGCGTTAAAAAGCTCGGTTACGCAATTCCCGTAGCACTCTTTTCTACGCTCGTAGGGTGCATAGCGGGCTGTTCCGTAGCACGATTTATATAAATTATATCGCCCAAACGTAACACGGCGCTACGGCGCGTGCGCTTATAGCGCACTTCCTTGCTTAACCCGTGTTAGGCGAACTTCATTCGGCGTCCTTTCGCGGTACACGCCCGCGAAAGTCAATTTTGCTTTTCTTAGGTTTATCGCCCAAACGCACGGCACTATACAAAAACTTACGCTAAACCTTCGTTTACTTTGCATTTCGGTATTGAATCGAACCCGCGCTTTAAGTCGGCTTCGGTGGGAATATAGTCGGTCATTGCGCCGTCGTTATATTGTTTGTATGCGGAAAGGTCGAAATATCCCGTGCCGGTAAGCCCGAAAAGAATACGCTTTTTTTCGCCCGTGCGTTTACATTCGAGAGCTTCGTCTATTGCCGCTTTAATGGCGTGGCTGCTTTCGGGCGCGGGCAAAATCCCCTCGCACTTTGCAAACTTTACGGCAGCCTCGAACACGGCGCTTTGCTCTACCGCTACCGCGCGAATATGCCCGTCATGGTATAATTGCGACACAACGGGACTCATGCCGTGATACCTAAGCCCGCCCGCATGGTTCGGCGACGGCATAAAGCCGCAACCGAGCGTATACATTTTAGCCATAGGAGTGGTTTTTGCGGAATCGCAAAAGTCGTAGGCAAATTTTCCTCGCGTAAGCGTGGGGCAACTCGCAGGCTCAACTCCTATAAACTCTATATTGTTTTTTCCTTGAAGTTTTTCGCCCATAAAAGGCGCGATTAAGCCGCCGAAATTAGAACCTCCGCCGCAACAACCTATAATCACGTCGGGCGCTATGCCGTATTTTTCAAACGCGATTTTACATTCCTGACCTATAACCGACTGATGTAAAAGAACGTGGTCGAGCACAGAACCGAGCACATATTTGCAATTCGGCGTGTTCACAGCCTTTTCCACCGCTTCGGCAATGGCGCAACCCAAACTCCCGCCCGTGCCGGGAAACTCGGCAAGAATTTTTCTGCCCGCGTCCGTTGTGTCGGACGGCGACGGAATAACGTCGGCGCCGTAAGTGCGTATAACCTCTCGGCGATGCGGTTTTTGCTCCGCCGACACTTTAACCATATAAACCGTTAGTTTAAGTCCGTAAAATGACGCCGCCATACTCAGCGCTGTGCCCCACTGCCCCGCGCCCGTTTCGGTGGTAAGCTCTTTCAAGCCTTGCTTTTTTGCATAATACGCTTGAGCCGCCGCCGAATTAAGCTTGTGCGAACCCGAAGTATTGTTTCCCTCGAACTTATAATAAATTTCGGCGGGAGTGTTTAAAAGTCTTTCCAAAAAATACGCGCGAACCAACGGCGACGGGCGGAACATTTTATAAAAATCGAGAATACCTTCGGGAATTTTTATAAGCTCGTCGGTGTCGTTAAGCTCCTGTTCTATGCACTCGTCGCAAAACACTTTTTGCAAATCTTTTTCAGTGCACGGAAGTTGAGTTGCGGGATTTATAAACGGAGCATGCCCGCTGTTCATGTGCGCCTTAACGTTGTACCAAAATTTCGGCAACTCCTCTTCTGTAAGATACATCTTGTAGGGAATTTTCTTGTCGGACACTGTTTTTACCTCCGTTTAAAATTTTGCCTATTCTACTACACCCCGCAGCATTTGTCAAGCGGATTAGTTAAATTTTATTTTTTAATTTGCAACTTTTAAAAGGTTTTCGTTTTTTCTAAATATTTGCTTGCCCTTTGACTATAAATTTGCAATAATAAAACAAAAGCGGGCGCGCGGAAAACGGAATAAAATACTCAACGAAAAAGACTGCTATTTATTTATGTGTTTTACGATTTGCAAAATAGCGTCAACTTCTTCGTAGTTTAAATCTTTACAAAGCCTAAACAATTCCGAAAGATTAGCGGCAACGTGTTCGCCGGAAGTTTCGGAAAAAAACTGCGCCAAAGTAATATTAAACGCTTCGCATATTTTTGTTATATTAGTTAATGAAGGGCGCTTTTTATTGTGATACCACTCGTATATTGTTGCGGCTGATATATCCGCTTGTTGCGAGAGTTCGAATATAGACCATTTTCTTTTATTAAGATAATAGTTTATTTTTTCTTTGTATAAACGATTGTCGATTTTATCGTTGTTTTTTGATTGAACTGCCATTTGTTTTCATTATACTCTTTTTAGCATGATAATTTTTAGAAAGTGACGAATATGAGATACTTCCCCTTTCTTAGAATTTCTATTTGAATTGTTTCAAGATTTTGAACTTACTACAAAAAAATTAGCTATTGCGTTGGATTGCGACCAAGCGGCAATACGCAGATGGCAATATGGCTATTACTTACCTACCCCGTCACTTTTAATTAAAATAGCCGACACCTTTAATATATCAACAGACTATATGTTCGGACTTTCATACGACAAAAGCCTAAATCGTAATCATTCAAACTTAAGCTTTTATCAAAGATATTGCACACTTCGTGATTCGTTAAATTTAAATGATTTTAAGGTTGCCACTCAGTGCAAAATAGCCGATAGCGCGGTTTCATCGTGGAAACGCCTAAAAAAATTTCCGGAAACAACAACACTACTTAAATTATCTGATTATCTTGGTTGCCGACTTGATTTTTTGCTTGGCATAGGTACATAAACTACATATTTTAGTATTTGCCTATAAATAATTTCTATTTTAGCGTTAAATTTGCAAGACACCGACCGCGAAGTATGATATAATAGTGGTTATAACTCTTAACCATACATTTTTCGGGAGGCAACATGGACACCGGCAATTTGCAATCGGTACGCAAAAGCATTAGAGTAATCGACGCCACGCTGCGCGACGGCGGACTTGTGAATTCATTCGAGTTTTCGGACACATTCGTTAAAGCGTTGTATCAAGCAAACTTAGCCTCAGGCGTAGACTACATGGAATTCGGCTACAAAGTGTCGGAAAAGCTTTTCGATAGAACAAAATTCGGAAAGTGGAAATTTTGCCGCGAAGACGACATACGCTCTATAGTGGGCGATAACAAAACGGACATGCGTATTTGCGTTATGTCAGACGTTGGAAGGGTGGATTTAAACTCCGAAGTTATTCCTAAAAAAGAGTCGGTTATAGACATGTACCGCATAGCCGCTTATGTGAACCAAATTCCCGCCGCCGTAGAAATGGCGGAACACTGCCACAAAATGGGTTACCGCACCTGTTGCAACATTATGGCGATTTCTCGCAACCAAGAGTCGGACTTAAAACACGCTCTCGAAGAACTCGGAAAGTCGCCCGTAGACATTATATATATTGTAGATAGCTTCGGAGCAATTTACCCCGAAGAAATTCGCAGAATATGCAACATATACCTCGAAGCGGCGGACAAATACGGAAAACAACTCGGAATACACGCGCATAACAATCAACAGCTTGCGTTTGCCAACACAATAGAAGCGTGCGCCAAAGGTATAGACTACCTCGACGCCACCGTGTGCGGCATGGGGCGCGGCGCAGGCAACTGTTTTATGGAAGCGTTGCTCGGTTTCCTCAAAAATCCAAAATACAAGTTGGAGCCTATGCTCGAATTTATTCGTGAATATATGCCCGCCATAAAAAAGACCGCAACTTGGGGTTACGACACCCCCTACCTTCTAACGGGCTTGTTTAACACTCACCCCAAAACGGCGATAGACTTTATAAAAGAAAACCGCACCGACTATGTTCAATTTTTACGCGAACTTTTAGACGTGGATTAACGCGAAAAAACAATTAAATTTATCGCAAAGCGTTTGACTTTTTTTTGCGTATGTTTTATAATATAATGGTTGTCGGCAAATATAGCGCCTAAACCGAATTTGCGCTGTTAGCTCAATTGGATAGAGCGTCGGTCTACGGAACCGAAGGTTGGGGATTCGAACTCCTCACGGCGCGCCAAACGAACGGTAATCACCGTTCGTTTTTTTTATCTGAAAAACGGATTTTAACTATTTCAAATCTGCATGAATCACGAATACGCCTTAATCGTTTTAGCCACGTTTATATAATGGTCGGCAATTCTTTCCATGTTTATAGACAGCGCCAAATACTGCGCTCCCACTTCGGGAGTGCACACGCCGTCGCTAAGTCTTTTTATATGGCTTTCTCCCATTTCCGCCGTTACGGCATCTACCCGTTCTTCAATCTCATAAGCGCGTTTTAGCATTTTACGGTCGCAGTTTTTGTATGCCGACTCCGTTTTTTCATACAACGAATTTAAAAGTTCTTTCAAGCCGTTTATTTCCGCAACCGCATCGACAGAGAACGTTTTTTCCGCCTCTTTTAGTTTGTCGGCGTATTCTATTATATTTTCCGCATAGTCGCCCACACGTTCCAAATCGGTTATGGAACGGATTGCGGTGGAAAGATATATTCTGTCTTTTTCGTTGAGTTCGCATTTTAAGAGCTTAACTATAAATTTAACAAGCTCTTTGTGATAATAGTTCAGTTGAATTTCGTTTGCTCTGAACACGTCGGTTTTTTCGTAATCCAAATTGCAAATAACATTGCAAGCAAGATTCACGTTCTCCATAGAAAGGCTTGCCATACGCATGATTTCGTTTTTTGTTTGTTGAACGGCAAGCGGCGGAGTTTTAAGCATGTATTCGTCTACAAAATGCAAGCGCGGCTCGTCGCTTTCGGCGGTCGCGTTTTTTTTGTCGGGAATAATTTTCGTAACGAGTTTCACCAAAAGATTGGTTAGCGGAAGCACGGCAAGCACGGTAACAACGTTGAAAACGGTGTGAAACATTGCGAGCTGCATTTGCGGCACATGCGGAAAGATTTTGCCCAAAACGTATTCGAAGTTTATGCCGCCCATTCTGAGAAACAGTCCCGTAAGCATAAACAGAACAACGCCGCTCACGTTAAATATCAAATGAATCAACGCCGTGCGTTTGGCGTTTTTCGTGCTCGTAAGCCCCGCTATAAGCGCCGTTATGCATGTTCCGACGTTTGAGCCCATAGTAATGTAAATACCCTGATTTAACGATATAAGCCCTGTTACAACCATTGTAATCGTCATAGACGTCATAACCGAAGAGCTTTGAACTACCGCCGTTAAAACGGTTCCTATAAGCACAAGCAAAAACGGATTTCGGAAAGCGGCGAGAAAATTTTTAACAGAATCGGAATCGGAAAAATGTTTCATCGCGCCGCTCATAACCGACAACCCTACGAACAACATTCCGAACCCCGCCAAAATGCCGCCTACCTGCCTTATTCGTTCGTTTTTGGCAAATGCGAGAGTGAAAGCCCCCACGCCCGCGAGAGCGGCGAACACTACCGACACCGAAAGCGAACTGCCGCCGGTGAGCCCGAGCGCAACGAGCTGTCCCGTTATGGTAGTGCCTATGTTCGCGCCGAATATAACCGTAGCCGCTTGCGCGAGCGTCATTATTCCCGCGTTCACAAAGCCTATTACCATAACTGTTGTGGCGCTCGAACTTTGTATTGCGACGGTTGCCGCCGTTCCCACCCCGACACCGAGCAATTTGCTTTTCGAAGTTTTGGCGAACAGTTTTTTCAGTTTACCGCTACCGAGCGATTCGAGGTTCGCGCTAAGCATAGTGCATGCTATAAGGAATACTCCCACGCCCGCAACAAGCGTGAGCACCGATGTTGCAATCGTTACGGCGTTCATTTGTTTCTCTCCTGTTTTAAATACGTATCGACAATTATATTATCCCCTAAAAAAGATAAAGAGACCCCTATCGAATACATATCCGATAAAAGTCTCGAAATTTAAGCGGCACCGAGTGCGTTTGCGCACTGTACTGACGGCGAGCGCACGTTTAATATAAACGTTTTCTACTCCCTTTTATAAGGCTATTTAATTGTCGAATTTATTATAACTTAAAACCCGACCGCGTGTCAACTACATATCGCAAAAATTTTCGGACCCCGCGCAAACTTCGCTTTTTATAGCGCGGAGCGTTCGAATTTTTTTGCGGTTTCGAGCATTTCGCCGCATAAACTTGCGCTCGGCATTTTTTTAAGTCGGTACTGCCAATTCCCTTCTTTTGTGCCCGGAATATTCATGCGCGATTCGCTTCCTTCTCTCAGCCAGTCTTGCATGGGAACAACAGCCGTTTTCACCTTAGAACCGAATAGCGCGCAAATAACGGCTTTCGATACGTCGGGGCAATTTTTAGGAAGCCTCGCTCTAACCTTTTTGCGCTCGGCGGCGCTAAGCGACGAATACCAACCGAGCGTAGTGTCGTTGTCGTGAGTGCCTGTGTAACCGAAATAGTTTTCGGAATAGTTTCCAACTGCGTGCGCGTTTTGCTTTGCGCTTCCGCCAAAACCGAATTGCACAACTTTCATTCCGGGATAGCCGCAGTCTTGCAACAGCTCTCTAAGTTCGGGCGAATCAACTCCCAAATCTTCGGCAAGAATATCCGTTTTGCCGAGAGCGTTTTCTATCGCGTCGAAAAGCGCTTTGCCCGGTCCTTGCCGCCACACTCCCTCGCGCGCTGTGGCGCTGCCTGCGGGAATGGCGTAATACGCGCAAAATCCCCTAAAATGGTCTATCCGCAAAACGTCGTAAAGTTCGAACGAACGACGAACTCTGTTCACCCAATAATCGTAGCCGCATGCGGCGAGTTCGTTCCAATTATAAAGCGGATTGCCCCAAAGTTGCCCGTCCTCCGAAAAATAGTCGGGAGGAACGCCCGCCACTTCGGTAACTTTTCCGCACGAATCAACCGTAAACCTCTTCGGATTTTCCCAAAAATCGGCGCTGTCGTAAGCCGCGTAAATGGGAGCGTCGCCTATTATTTTTATGCCGAGCGAGTTCACATAGCTTTTTAACGCTCGCCATTGCTTTTCAAACTCGAATTGCAAAAACTTTACGAACTTAATTCCGTGCCCGTGTTCTTTTTCGAATTGCAGAGTTTGCTTTGAACCGAAATCGTAACCTTTCTCCCACTCCCAATGCGGACGAAGCGAAAAATACCGTTTTAACTCCGAAAACAACGCATACGAATCAAGCCAATATGCGTTGCGTTTGCAAAATTCGTAAAATTCTTCCGTTTCCGAAAATCGGGAATACGCTTTTTCCAAAAGCGCGGTTCTTGTTTCGAATAGCTTTCCGTAGTCGGTTTTTCCGAGCGGCATTCGCGCGTTTTGCAATTCTTCTTCCGTTAAAAGACCTTCGCGGCAAAGCGCGCGCAAATCCAAAAAATACGGATTGCCCGCAAACGACGACGGCGACTGATAAGGCGAATCGCCGTAAGACGTGGGAACTGTGGGCAACACCTGCCAATAAGACTGCCCCGCGTCGTGCAAAAAATCCGCAAATTCGTATGCTTCCTTTCCCAAATCGCCTATTCCGTAAGGCGACGGCAAAGACGAAATATGTAACAACACACCGCAATCTTTCATTTTGTTATCATTCTCCCGTATTTATATAACGCAATAAGCAATTCGCGTCGGATTATGTTTGCGAGCTTATAAAACTATGCGTTGCGCAAAACTTTTAAAGCAAGTATTCGGGCAATTTGTCTCCCACCGCGTAAATTGCGTTGTTAGGGCGCTTAACTTCTTTTTTAATGCTCGCTTTTTGAGGCGCAATTTTCTTTTCGGGCGCGGGTTCCGCTTTCACCTGTTTCAAATCCGCGCTTTTCTCAACCGCATCGGGCGCCGAAGTTCCCGCTTTTGCAACTCTTCCCAAACTCTCTTTTCCTATTGCCATTTTATTATTTCCTCCTGCAATATATTCTTATTCACCGCAACGCCGCGCGCAATCGCGGCGTTAAAGCTACTAAAAACCGCCGTTTTTGAAATATGCTTGCGTGCGCATTTTTTCCCACAAGGTATATTTAAACTTTAAAATAAACGTATGCGCATATAATCCGACGTGCCGTCAGGAATTTTCGCATAAACTCACAATTTCCTGCGCCACCGCTTCGAATTCTTTGCTCGAACGCGACGACGGCTTATAAAAAACCACAGGTTTCGAGTTATCTTGCGCCCATTCGATTGCGCTGTCTTGCCGTATAACTTCCTTGAAAACGTGCACGTTGCCAAGCTCGTTGAGTTGTTCGAGCGTCTGTTTGAAATAATTTTTGCGAGTGTCAACCTTTGTAACAAGCACACCGAGCACGCTAAGCTCCGAGTTTATTCCCTTAACGCTTTCAACAAAGTCGAACATGTTGGCAAGTCCGAAAAGTCCCCACGGGCTCGCCTCCAACGGTATTATAAGGCGGTCGGCGCAAACAAGCATGTTCATAACCAAACAACCGAGCGTAGGCGGCGCGTCCAAAAGTATGTAATCGTATTTGCCGCTCTCTTTTATTTTAGAAAGCGCGCGTTTTAAAATGGTTTCGCGTTGCCATTTTGCGAACAGCTCGTATTCAACTCCCGACATTAGAGTTGACGACGGTATTAAATCTATATTTTCGTATTCCGTCTTTCTTACGCATTTATCCGAGTCGGCGTCTTTCGTTAAAAGAGTGTATGTGTTAAACTCGCTCTTCGCAAATTCAAACGCACGCTCTTCGTTAAAAAAAGAAAGAGTAAGATTCAGCTGCATGTCGCCGTCTACGCAAAGCACTCTCTTGTTAAGTTTGGAGAGCGCCGCCGCGACGCACGAGCAACCCGTACTCTTTCCGCTACCGCCTTTGTTATTCGCAAACGCAATAATTGTAGTTTTCATACACATTTCACCGATTGTTTTTTAATGCAAAGCCCTTTTTAACGCTTCGTATGCTTTAATTATACTCCGATTTTCGGATAAATGCAAGCAATATTATTATCGGTTAAACAGTTAAGCCAATCTTCCGACGGTTTTACGTCGGTTACAACGTGCGTAAGCTCGCTGAGCTTACAAATTCTTACGAGCGCCGACTTATCGAACTTAGTATGGTCGAGCGCGAGCACCTTGCGTTTTGCCGACGACAAAAGCGTTTGCTTTATGTATGCGTTCGTTTCGTTAGAATCGGTCACTCCCGCAACTTTGTCTATTCCTTTGCAAGAAAACACAGCCGTATCAACGTTATACGACGCAAAGCTTCGGTCAACCTGCGCCCCCGTGAGCGACAATGTTCCCTCTTTAAGCACGCCGCCAGTAGAAATCACGTTAAAGCCGGAAACTTCGCTAAGCTCTATTAAAGTTTCCACCGAGTTCGTTATAATAGTAAGATTATTTTTCGCTTTCAAGTAGCGCGCCGCGCTTGCCGCCGTAGAACTCGAATCGAGCATTAAATGCTCGCCGTCTTGCGTCATTGCGGCAATGAGCTTTCCTATAATCTGCTTTTCGGCAACGTTGGTATTTTTTCTTATTACGAAAGGCATATCCACAACGTTGTCTTCGTTTAAAACCGCGCCGCCGTAGGTTTTAACAACAAAACCGTCTTCGCTCAATTTTTCGAGGTCGCGGCGTATTGTTTCTTCGCTCACGCTGAAATACGCGCTGAGTTCGCTCACCACAACGCGCTTTTCTCTTTGCAGCTGTTCGAGGATTAAGTTTCTTCTCTCTATGGCAAGCATTTATTTTCTCCCTGCGGTTATTTTGATTTTGCCTTTTTTTCGGCAATAAAAACTATATTATAGAGCCGAGTAATTTTTTGTCGGGACGGGCAATTACGCTACTGTCAAGATACATGCCCTCGTTCGCCGCAGTTTGCTTGGCCCTGTCGATTGCCGCCTGCACCGCCGCAACTTCGCCCGTGAGCATAAGATAACTTTTGCCGCACATTCCGCGAGCCAAGCGCATTTCGATTAGTTCGACTTCCGCCGTTTTGGCGGCGTTGTCGGCGGCAACGAGCATACTTGCAACGTCGAACGTTTCGAGTATTCCGAGAGCGCGCAAGCTCTTAACTTCGGCGGTACCGTACATTGCGGCGAAAAGCCCTTCGTGCGGATTACCGAGAACAAAACTTCCTATGTGTTGTTCGGGATACCGGCTTTTAGCCGCGTCAACCGCCGCGCGCACCGCGCTGAGCTGACCCGTTATAACTATTATGTATTTGCCCGGACAAACCGTAGCCGCTTCCACAACGTCGACGTCAGCCGCTTTGAGCATTGCGTCCGCCGCCGTAACGCCCGCCGACACAGTTTTATATTCCGCTACCGCGATTGCTTTTGCCATACTTATTTCTCAGCCTCTATAACTATTTCATTTCCCGCAAGCTTAACAACGCCGCTTATGGGAGCATGAAGCGCAACGCTCAAACCGTTGCCCGCTTCCGCAATTTTTTGTCCTTTAACAACACTTTCGCCCGCTTTTGCAATTAAAACGCTCGGAGCGCCTATGTGCATACTCAGCGGAACCCTAACTCTGCGCGGTTTAACCGCACCGCCGAGCGGCGCCGACACGCTATACTTTTCAAGTCCGAGACGAGCCGTAAGCCGCTCTACGGGCACGCGACGCAAATCGCGGGCAATATGTACGGGAGCAAGCTCGCGCTTTTCGGGCTTTATTCCGCCTTTTCTAAGTTCTTGCTTTGCCACAGCGAGTAACACTCGCGGGCTTAATCCCTGCATACACGAATATGATTCGCACACGCCGCATCCCGAACAATACATCGCGTTCAAATATGCGTCGGTATCAGTAATATTTCTGTTAGACACGGCGCGCATAAAACGCGCGGGGTCAATCGGGTGCCCTAACAAATGGCGCGGGCACAGTTCGGTGCACATACGGCACTGACAACACGCGCTTGCCGCACGGTGCGCGTCTATAACGGGCTTACGCCGTTTAGACTGCACAACGGGGTGTTCTTCGGGTAAAACGAGAATAGCGTTTGTGGTTTTCGTTATAACGTCTTGCGAAGAAACGATTTTTCCCATCATTGCGCCGCCCGCAACAAACACAGGCTCGGCAATTTTAGCGCCGCCGCAATAAGCCACGACTTCGCCTACCGTTGTGCCGAGCGGCACGCGGACGGTTTGCGGAGAAGCGACTTCGCACACCACCGTAACAAGCTTTTCGGTTACGGGCAAATTTTCGTGTAACGCAAGATATGCGTTATATATCGTTTCAACGTTATATACTATCGCGCCCACCGATATGGGGAGCGCTCCGGGCGCAACTACTCTGCCCGTAACTTGATAAATCAAAACAATTTCGTCGCCTGCGGGATAAACTTCTCTTAAAGTTTTAATCTCCACGTTTTCGAATTGACTCACAAGCGGAGTTATGGCATCGAGAGTGCTTTTGTACGCTCTCTTTATTCCTATTACGCATCTTTTAACTCCGAGCGCCTTGCCTATTTCCGAAAAAGCGGTGAGAATTTCAACGCCCTTTTCGGCAAGAAGCCTACGGTGCAACGTGAGTAGCGGCTCGCATTCGGCGCAGTTCAAAATAAGGGTGTCGGCGCCCTCGCTCAATTTTGCGTAAGACGGAAAACCGGCGCCGCCCGCGCCCACTATGCCGCTTTCTCGAAGCTTTGTTTTGATTTCGTCTAATGTCATAATGTTATTCGCTCTGTGCGCAAGATTGCTTCGCTACGCTCGCAATGACAATAAAAAACGTTCGTTCTACTTTGTGTCTGCTTTGCTCGCAGCGTAGCGCCGACTTGCGCTCGGGGACAGCTATTCTAAGTTGCTGCCGTCGTCAATTATCCCCACAATCGCGGCGTCTACCGGCACATTGGGAACGTCTACCCTCGCCGCGCTACCTGTGGCTACAAGCACATATTCGCCTATGCCCGCGCCCACGCGGTCTACCGCAACAAGGCGGCTGTCAACCTTTAAACTCGGAATAGGCTCCACTATCATAAATTTGCTACCGGTAAGGGTTTCGCACTTGCGGGTGGAAACCACGCTTCCCACAACTTTTCCTATAATCATACCGCACCTCTGTCGTTTATGATTACCGCAAGCGTTCCGCAACCTATTTTGGCGGCGTTTGCTTCGTCGGTGTCGATGTGCATTTCAAGCGTGAAACTGTCGTCAACGCGAATTTGCACGTTATTGAATATTGTGCCGCGCTCGTTGTCAACGCTCACCGAAACAATATCGCCGTCTTTAACTCCCGCAGCCTGAGCGTCGGCGGGAGACATGTGTATATGACGCTTTGCAATAATGCAACCCTCGTTTAAATACACAACCCCTTTGGGTCCCACAATAGCGATAGGCGAACTGCCTTTAAGATTGCCCGATTCGCGGATAGGCGCTTTAATTCCGAGCTTAATCGCGTCGGTTGCCGAAACCTCAACTTGGCTCGCCTTACGCACAGGTCCCAAAACGCGCACGTTTTCTATTGCGCGCAATTTGAGCCCAACTATTGTAACGGTTTCGTTTGCGGCAAACTGTCCGCCCATAAGCTCCTTTTTCTTTGTGAGCTCGTAGCCTTTGCCGAAAAGAGTTTCCACGTCCGCCTGCGTTAAATGCACATGACGCGCGCTAACGCCGATAGGCACCGAATACCCTTTAACCGTCTTTTTTTCAAGCGCTTCTATAACGAGCTTTGCTATAAGCTCTACGTTCGACTGCTCCATTACCCTGTTCCTCTATGAGTGTTACGGATTCGAGAGTATCTTTATACCGTGCGAATCGCATAACACAAAATTAAGCTACTTGTTTAAATTATGTAACTCAATATTTCCACTGTTCTAATTTACTGTTAAATTAAAGTTTTTGTTACAGCTATTTTCGGCGGCGCGCGCCTTTTTCGGCGCGCCGCCGTTCGCGTATGCTCCCCTAACTGAAAACATACCCGTAGCCGTAATTGCCTCTCGCCCTATTATTTAAGGCTGGGCAGGATTTTTTCAACGTCGTTATGAGGACGAGGAATTACATGAGTTGCCACGAGTTCGCCGAGACTGCTCGCATTGTTTGCGCCCGCTTCAACCGCCGCTTTAACGGCTCCCACGTCGCCGCGAACCATAACGCTCACGAGTCCGCTACCGATTTTCTCGGTGCCTACAAGTACCACGTTCGCCGCTTTGAGCATCGAATCGGCAGCCTCGATTGCCGCCACCAAACCTCTGGTTTCCACCATTCCGAGTGCTTCCTGTGCCATTTTACTTTACCTCCGAAAAATAATTCTTTTTTTATTGCTGTAACCGACGGTTTGATTTTCCGCCGAATTTACACGTTGATTGTTTAACCGCCTAAGCGGCTATTTTGTTGCCGTAACCGATAGCTGCATTTTCTATCAAACTACGCTTTAACCGTTTAACCGCCTAAGCGGCTTTCTTTTGCCGCAATCCGCCTTTTTGGGGATTACTTCTTTTTATTAGTTTTTACCGGCTCGCTCGGGCGCATATCCGGCGCCATCTTAGCGGTGTCGTCGGGTGCGTTCTTTCTTTTGAGCCGCGCCGCGCTGAGTTCTACCATTTTCACCGTTTCGGGATGCGGGTTAGCAAGCACAAGCGTTGCCACAGGCGGCAACAATCCGTTTTTCTTAACCGCTTCAACCGAATCGGTAACCGCCGACACTTCGCCCGTTATAACGAGCGTAACAAGTCTGCCCCCGAGCTTTCTCTCCCAAGTAACAAGCTCCACGCCTGCGGTTTTGCACATTACGTCGAGCGCGGTAATCGCCGCCGTAGTGCCGGATATTTCGATAAATCCCAATGCGTTATACATCTGTCTTTCCTTTTCGCTCGATTTTTTAATCAGTTGCCGAATTTAGGCAAGATTAGCTCTACGTCGGAATGAGGCGAGGGAATAACGTGCGCCGACACAAGCTCGCCGAGCCTGCTTGCCGAAGCCGAACCCACGTCTACGGCAGCCTTAACGGCTCCCACGTCGCCGCGAACCATAACGGTAACGAGTCCGCTACCGATTTTTTCGGTACCGATTAGCGTAACCTCCGCCGCTTTGGTCATTGCGTCGGCAGCCTCGATTGCCGCCGTGAGCCCTCTGGTTTCCACCATTCCGAGTGCCAAATTAGCCATATCTTTATACCTCCGTTGGATTTTCGTTTTTTTACCGACGCGTAATTCTCATAAGTCCTTTAACGCAGTTCGGCATTCCAAACAACCTTTTCGAGTAAGTTGCTTGGGGTTTCGTTTTTTACCGACGCGCAACTATTATAAGCGTGTTAGCGCAGTCGGCGTCCCAAACAGTCCGTTTAGAGCGAAACGCTTGGGGTTAGGCGCATTCTCAATTTTTATCGAACGCGCACAGCTTGCACATTTTTTCGGTATCGTCTTCGGGTCTTGCTATAATGTGCTTTGTAACAACTCCCGACACGCGGTTTGCCGCCTCTTCGCCCGCAGCCACCGCCGCTTTCACGTCGGCAACGCTTCCGCGATATTTCACCGTTATAAGAAGCGGTACGGGCAACTTATCCGCGTTGGCGGGCTTATTGCGGTCGAACGGTTCAAGCGTAACGTTTGCCGCTTTGGCACCCGCGTCGCCTGCGGCGAACGCCGCAACAAGTCCGTATACTTCGAGTAATCCTAATGCTTCGCCCATTGTCTCTACCTTACTTGTTGATTACGGCTATTTTCAGCCCTTCCATGCGAATGTTCGTTTTAAACGCCTCGTCGATTTCTTCAAGCGGGAACGCGTGAGTAACAAGCTTGTTAAGCGGCAACCCTATCGCTTTCGCGCGTTTTATAAAGTCGAACGTTGTGGCGTAATCTCTGAGCGTGTACACCCACGAGCCGACAAGCGTAATTTCTTTCGCGCAAAGGTCGAAGTGCGGGTTTATTGTGGCGTCGCCGCCGTTAATAAAGAAGCCGAGCTCGCAAAGTCCGCCGCCGTTGCGAATGAATTTATATATGTTGGAGTGCGCCGCAGGACTTCCCGTGCACTGGAACGCAAAGTCGGCTTCGTAGCCGCCGAAAGCGTTTTTAACCGCTCCCGCAAGAGCTTCGATTCCCTTGTGCTCTTTAAAGTTTACGGTTGCGCCCGCGCCCATTTCTTTGGCAAACGCAAGGCGTTTTTCCTCGCCGTCTACCGCAACTATATTTTCTATTCCCAAAGTGCGAAGCACCGCTATGCAGATAAGCCCTATCGGTCCGCAACCTTGCACCACAACGCGCGAATTAAAGCGAAGTATGCCTGTCGTTTTCGCACGTTCCACCGCGTGAACGAGCACCGCGCACGGCTCTATAAGAACGCGCGAATAAAGGTCGAGGTCGGAAACGTTGAACACCGTAGAACCGCCGCGAATGAGTATGTAGTCGCTGAACCAACCGTTAAGGTGAACGTCGTCGTCGGGCAACAGGCCGTATACGTCGGCGCCGCCCACGTTCTGCTTGTTAAGGTCGAACATGGTAATTGCGGGATTGTCTTTAAAAATCATGCAAGTAACAACTTTGTCGCCGAGTTTAAGCGGTTTGCCCGCGCTATCCTGCTTAACGTTTTTGCCCATTTTCACGATTTCGCCCGTGCCCTCGTGCCCAAGCGCTACGGGAATGAGCGAGAACGGGTCTTTGCGGTATTCGTGGGCGTCTGTGCCGCAAATTCCGCAACCTTCGACTTTAACGAGAATATCGTCGTCGCCCACTTTCGGCATGGGGAATTCTTTAATCTCCATTTTTTCTATGCCGGTAAGCATGGCAACGTGCGCTTTATCGGGAATAGCTCCCGTATGCGAGGAGCTTGAGGAAGTCGCCGCGTTCGCGCCGAGCTCTCCGAGCACCTTTTTAACAATTTCTTCTATTTTGTTCTGTTCCATTTTTTTAACACCTTATATGTTATTTTAAATACCGAACTTGAATTTCTTTATCTTATGCAAAGGCTGTCGCTCATTGTGCACCGTCTGCGTTTTGTGAACGTTGACGCGCTTGTAAGCCCCTCACCCGTGCGGCTTGCTATGGTGAATGTGCAGAACCCCTCTCCGCCGAAGCCGATTGCCGCATAGCTCGGAGCGTTCTTAACCAAAATAGCGGTGTCGATTGCTTTCGCGTATGCCGTTATATTGTCTATATTCTTGCTGTGAATGTGAGCCGAATGGCGGTTGCCGTGCTCTAACCACACAGCCGTTTCAACTCCCTCTTCAAAGTCTTTAACGCGCACTATTCCGAGTATCGGCATCATGAGTTCTTCGGTTATAAGCGGGTGTTCTTTTTCTCCCTCGAAGATTATGCAACGGATATTGCTCGGAACTTCTATGCCCACCATGTGCAACAACGTTTTCGCGTCGCGTCCCACGCATTTGCGGTTCAATCCTTTGGGGGTAAGCACGCAGTCTATAAGCTTTTTCTGAACTTCGGCGCTCGCAAGGTAACAACCCTGTTCTTCAACCATATATTTCATAAGTTTGTCGCAAATACTGTTTACGGCAACAACTTCTTTCTCGGCTATGCAAGGCAGATTGTTGTCGAACGTGCAACCGTTCACTATGTCGCGCGCCGCCTTTTGAATGTCGGCGGTTTCGTCTACGAGTGCGGGAGGATTACCCGCGCCCGCGCCTATTCCGCGCTTTCCGCTACTGAGCACCGCCGTAACCACGCCGGGTCCGCCCGTTGCCGCGATAAGCGGAATATCTTTATGCTTCATCATAATAGCGCTCGATTCCATTGTGGGCTTTGCCATAGAGCAAGCCACGTTCACAGGTCCGCCCGCCTCTAACGAAGCCTCGTTTATTAAATTAACGGCAAAGTTACTGCATTTTACAGCCGCAGGGTGCGGATTGAACACAACCGTGTTGCCGCCCGCAATCATGCCTATGGAATTGCAAAGCACAGTTTCGGTGGGATTGGTGCACGGCGTTATTGCTCCGATTACGCCGAACGGTCCCATCTCCACGAGAGTAAGACCTCTGTCGCCGCTCCACGCCGTTGTGGTAATGTCTTCGGTGCCGGGCGTCTTTTCGGCAACAAGACGGTTTTTCAAAATCTTGTGCCCCACGTTGCCCATGCCCGTCTCCTCAACAGCCATTCTCGCCATAACTTCGGCGTTTTCGATTGCTTTTCTGCGAATATTTGATATGATTTTTTCGCGCTGGTCCATAGTCATTTTTTTAACTACCTGTTGCGCTTTTTTAGCCGCCGCAATCGCCTCGTTCATATCGTTGAATATGCCGCGCATCGGCGTTTCGCCCGCTTCGCTCATTCCTATGCGGGCCATAACTTCTTTAACTATGTCCGAAACCATATTTTCGTTTACCGACATAAAACGTCCTCCCAAAACTTCTTTCCGACGAGCGCAAGCTCAATATCCTGTTTCAGCGTGCCGCCCGACACACCCAAGCCGCCGACAACTTTACCGCCGTATACAAGCGGTTCTCCGCCGCCGAACACAACGATTTTGCCGCCGCTTTGGTGCTGTATTCCGTACAGCTCGCCGCCGGGCGCCGCAAGCGAAGCAAGCTCCGCCGTCGATTTTTTTAAGGCGACCGCAGTATACGCCTTTCCGAGAGCAATGTCGTAACTTGCGAGAATCGCCCCGTCCATACGCATAACGGCAACGGGATTCGCGCCCTCGTCGGTTACCGCCGCAAACGCGCTCATTCCCATAGCTTTCGCCGCCTCGAACACTCTTTTTATTACCGCTTCGGCGGCTTTGAGCGTTATTCCCAAAGAAGAGACAACGCTTTTCCGCTCCGCCAAAGCTTTTTGCACGGCGCCGCTGACTATTTTATCAACGTCGGAGGCGTTCATTTTATAAACCGAGCTCCTTGATTACCTTAGCGGTTATATTCTTAACAAGTTCTTCGCTCGCGCCCGACGCGCAACCGCCCTTGCTTGCGCACGAACCGCCGCAATTATGGCACGAGGGTTTTCCCTCTTTGTTGTTGGGGCAAAGGTTTGCGGGGTGCTTGCCCGTCATGCCGAACTGACGGCGGATTTCATAAAGGCGTTGCACCTGCGAATCGCTGAGTTCTTTCGGTCCGCCGAGCTGACGGGAAAGATACAAAAGTTGAGCGTAAAATTCAACCGACTCCATTTTGTTATACGCCGACAAAAGGCTGTCCGAGAAAGTGAGCGCGCCGTGATTTTCGAGAAGCACCGCGTCGAAATACTGAACGTATTCGCTAACCGCGTCGGGGATTTCGTTAGTGGAAGGAGTACCGTATTTTGCAATGGGCACGCAACCGAGCGCTATAACCGCTTCGGGCATAATAGGCTGAGTAAGAGGAATACCCGCTATTGCGAACGCTGTGGCATACATGGGGTGAGCGTGCACAACCGATTTAACGTCGGGGCGCTCTTTATATACGCGCATGTGCATTTTGATTTCGCTCGAAGGCTTAAAGCCCGCGTTTGCCTGCAACACTTTGCCGTCGCGGTCAACTTTGCAAATAAATTCGGGTGTCATGAAACCCTTGCTCACACCCGTAGGCGTGCAAAGAAATTCGTTGTCGCTGATTTTAACCGAAATGTTGCCGTCGTTGTTTGCAACCATGCCGCGATTGTAAATGCGCTTGCCGATGTCGCAAATTTGCTTTTTGATTTCGAATTCGTTTACCATTGTTTTGAACTCCTTGTTTTATGTGGTTTTATTTTGTTTTTTGTTGGTGTTTTTCTATATTATACAGCGAAACCTACCAAATGTCAATACTTTTTGTGTGGTTTTCCGCATAATTTATGTGGTTTTTTATGGTTTTTAGGTTTTTGTAACGTCGCAAACGGTAAAATCGGATTTGCCCCCGCAATATTCCAAAATAGCGGACAGAGCCGACTGCACCTCGCTCACCGAACCGGTCATTATAAGCGTGCCGCTGTCGTGATAATCTATGTGCGCTATTTTCACGCCCGACGCTTTAACGCCTATGTCGCCCGCTATTAAAGCAAACTCGGCGGGAGACGCGTTCACTATGCCTATCGCCCCGCTCGACGCGCTTTCAAGCCCCGCAGACTCGTAAAAAGTTTTGTCGGGATTAGCTATTATGTGCGCGAGCGTTATTTGCTTGCCGGGCACAAGCTCTTGAACTATGCGCATTTTTTCTTCTAATTCCATGCTATCCTCCGATTTGACAATGCAACTTGCAGTTACTTTGCGCCGCACTCAAAAGCTTTGCCATAAGCTCGTTGTCGGGCGGAACTATGTGAGCCATAGAATACTCGCGCCCAAGCCCCGCATACTTATCTTGCCCTAATCTGTGATACGGCAACAAGTGTATTCCTTTAACGCCGGGCAACGAATCGGCAAATCTCGCAATGCCCGCAATTTCTTCTTCGCTCGCGTTAAACGTGGGAACAACGGGAACGCGAACGGTTAATTCGGTTAAGCCGCTTTCCGCAATTTTGCGGGCGTTTTCAAGCATGAGCTCGTTCGATTTTCCCGTAAACTCGCGGTGTTTGTCGGGATTAGTATGCTTTATGTCGAGCAAATACTGGTCTATATACGGCAGAAGTTCGCGGATTGTTTCCCACTCGGCGCACCCCATACTTTCTATTGCGGTGCTTATTCCGCGCGCTTTGCTTTCCCGCAACAGAGCAAGCGCAAATTTCGGCTGGCACAAACTTTCGCCGCCCGAAAGCGTAATGCCACCGCCGCTGCGGCGGTAATAGCCTCTGTCGCGCTCCACCGTTTCGAGCACTTCCCCAACGGTAACGTCACGCCCCATTGTCTTAACTCCATCTTGCGTTTGCATTGTTTCTATTTCGTAACGCTGCGATTCGGGATTACAACACCAACGGCAACGCAAAACGCACCCTTTCAAAAACACGATTGTGCGGATTCCCCGCCCGTCGTGAATAGAATAGCGCTGAATATCGAATATTCGTCCTATTGTTTGAACGTCTGACATACAAATCCTTTTTTTGTTGCGAAGCGCTCAACGGAGCGCGTTACGTCCTTTTAGTTTAAGCGGCGTTAATTGCCCCAAGCTTGCTCCGTGCGGTTGATTATATCGTCCTGCAACGAACGGGAAAGCGTTGTGAACAGCGCGCTGTAACCCGCCACGCGAACCACAAGATGCTTGTAGTTTTCGGGATGCTTTTGCGCGTCGAGAAGAGTTTCGCGGCTCACCACGTTAAACTGCATGTGACTTCCCTTTTGGTCGAAATAGGTGCGAATCAGCGCGACGAACTTTTCAAGTCCTTCCCTGCCCGCAAGCGCCGACGGATGGAATTTTTGATTGAACAGAGTTCCGTTGCTCGCAATATAATGGTCGAGCTTACTAACCGAGTTCGCCGTAGCGGTTGGTCCTTTCGTGTCTCTTCCCGCCGAAGGACTAACGCCGTCGGCAACGGGAACGTAAGCATATCTGCCGTCGGGAGTCGCGCCCGTTTGCGCGCCGAGCGGCACGTTTGCCGACACGGGATAAAGCCCCGCTTGGAACATTCCTCCGCGCGGATTGCGGTACGTTTCGAGCGGACGGGTATACATATACGCCGCTTCTCTCGCAAACGCGTCGGCAACGTCGTCGTCGTTACCGAAGTGAGTAACGCCGTCTATAAGCGATTTGATTTCGGCATAACGTTTTTTCTCCGCGTCGGTAAGCGACGAGAGCACGCTTTTGAGAACGGCGGGAATTTCCTTTTCGGACACTTTCTTTCCCTCCGATTGCATAGCGCGCACAACGTCGGCGGTTATATCGGCGGCGCGAGCTTCGGTTATATTGCCGTAGTTATAATAAAGCGCCCGTTTCAATTCGTCCAACGTAAATTTCTTTTGTTCGTACACCAAAGTTTTAACGGCATACAACGCGTCGCCCATATTCGCCACGCCGAAGCCCTGCGGTCCCGTAAAGTTATAAACCGCGCCGCCCTCTTGCAAGCTTTTGCCGCGAGCTATGCAGTCGTCTACCAAACAGCTCTCTAAGGCAAGCGGAGCGCGCTCCATGTGGGCGTAGTCTATCGCGTTATCCGCATTCACCAAAAGTTCTATCGCGTAGTTGATTTGTTTAACGTAAGCGTCGCGGAATTTTTCGTAAGTGTCGAACTCCGAAACGTCGCCCGTATCGAGCCCCACCTGCTCGCCCTTGTCTATACCGCGCGAGAAAACGAGTTCGAGCGGACGGCACATATTGAAGAACGCGGCATCGTGCCAACCGTCCGTTTTGCCAGGACATTGCGGTTCGACGCATCCTATAATATTATAGTTTCGGGCGTCGGCCATAGTAAGTCCTCTGCTTACGAGCGACGGAATAATAACTTCGTCGTTGTAGTAGGCGGGAAGCCCTACGCCGGTGCGGGTGAGTTCGCCCGCTTTAATAAGAAGTTCGTGCGGGCTGCCGTTCCATACTCTTATGGAAAGCGACGGTTGCGGAAGCATGACGTGTTTAGACGCCACTATGCACATAACCGAAAGGTCGTTCGTAACGTCTATACCGTCGGCGTTCACCCCGCCCACAATCATATTTTGGAACAAGCTGTAACCCGCAAATCCTTCGGCGGAAGCGGCATCGCGCACTTTGTTCAAGTCGTTGAGTTTAACGAATATGCAGTCTATAAGTTCTTGCGCAAATTCGCGGGTAAGTTTGCCGCTCTTCATATCGGCGTCGTAATAGGGGTACATGTATTGGTCGAACCGACCCGGACTTATGCTGTGTCCGCTCGATTCGAGTTGCAAAAGCTGTTGGATAAACCAAAACGACTGGCAAGCTTCGGCAAAACTGCGCGCGGATTTTGCGGGAACACGCGCACACCTTTCGGCAATGGCGGCAAGTTCGGCGCGACGCGCGGGCTCGCTCTCTTTTTTCGCCATAGAAGCGGCAAGCTCGGAGTAGCGCGCGGCGTAAATTTTAACAGCCTCGCAAGCCACGATAACCGATTTCAAAAACGCCGAACGGCGGGCATAATCGGCGTCGGCGACGCTCGCCTTACCGAGTTCGGACGCGGCTCGCGCAATCACCGAATCAAGTCCGCCAGAGAGCACTTCACCGTATTTAACGGTAATATGCCCCACTCCGTTATAAAAATAATTGCCGGGCGTAAACATATTGTGTTCGAAAGCTCTTCGCGCTTCGGGTGCCATATACGAAGTGGCAAGTTCGCTTGTGGTCTTTCCTCGCCAGTATTTGTGAACCTCGCGGAGCGCGGCTTTGCTCTCTTCGCTTATTTCGAACGGGTCGGCGGCGCGAGTGGCAACCGTATCGAATTCGGACTCAAGCCACTCGAACGAAAATTCGGGAAATGTGGGGCACGAACGCGGAGCAACCGAATTTGCTCCCACTATTAGTTCTCCTCGCCTAATCACAATGGGAATGTTTTTGCAAACGTTATAGAACGCTTTCGCCTTGCGGAGAACAATAGGCTCTCCTTCGGTAGCGCGGAAAGATTCGGTATAAAGCACCGCGCGGTAATGCTCGATTTGCGGCATCTTTTCGAACAAATCGGAAACAAGAGCGCTTATTCGCGGCGTTTTGGCGCATTCGGCAATTTCGAATTTCATTTTATTTAAACCCCTTCTTACACTATTTACATAGTTATTCTACCACACAAAACCACACTTGTCAACCGTAAAAACAAAGAAAAATCCACACGTTAATGTTTTTTTCGTGTGGATTTTTGCGATTTTACGTTTGCAATAAAATTCTTACCAAATTATTCTTCGGGTTCGTTCCCGTCCGAATCGAGCTCGCTTGCCTGTTTCGTTTCAACGTCGGCGCTGTTGGAAACTATCATAGCCAACGACGGCCACTTATTGTGGCATAGCACGTCCAATTCTTCGCCTACTTCGTAAAAAATTCTGCTGTACGCCGTTTTTTCCACTCCGTCAACGTCTAAGCGCACCTTATAGGTAATCGACGTAACGCGGCTTGTTCTGCGCGACGACGAATAGCCGACCGAGCTCGACATAGTGCACGACAACACTTTACCTTTCCTTTTAATGCTCGAATTATAACCTTTTCCGGACATTGAAATCTTTTGACGAACGGCAACCGTGATTCCGGCAATAATTATTATACCCGCAAAACCGCCCAAGCAGACAAATGCCGCAACATGATAGCCAAGCATAATAAAGAGCGGAAATCCCGCAAAAAGGGCAAGCAACACACCCAAAAACACAAAACCGAATATTTTTTCTTTTTTACCCGAAGAACGGTAAGCGTTTTTAACGTGCGATATTTGGTGCACCGCCATTGCAGCTCGGTTTTCCGCGCCGTAAGTCGAATTTATGCGGGCGAGCGTTTCCGCCTCCTCTTGCGCGCCGACTCCGTATTGCTTTTCGGCGGTTTTCCCGTTTTCGGATGCTCCGTTCTCCTCGTCGGGTTCTTCTTCGTCATCGCCGGTTTCGTCGTTCGAGCTATCAAACTCTTCTTCATCGGAAACTTCATCGGAGCCGTTCGACTTATCGGAATTTTCGTCGGTTGAATAGCTTTTTCCCGTTTTCGTGCCTACGAACATATAAACTACCGAACCGACCGCAACCAAAAATTCGCCGCCGAATAAAATCGCCACTGCGGCTATTCGCATGGCGTAAATATCCATAACCGAACCGATTACCATACAAAGCACAAATAGCCCGATGGGAAGCAATCCAAAAAACAACAAAGTCTTTCTTTCCATATCCCACGCACTCCGAACCTATCGACAATAAGAAAAAATGTCCGCTCATGCAAGACATTTTTCTTATTCGAAATTTATTTTTTGCAATAAATGTAATCCGTTTTTTTGCCGTCGCAATTTTCGACAAGCTCTTTCGTTTCTCTTGCAATAACAAGCTCTTCGTTGGTGGGAATTATGAGCACGCGCACGCGAGAATCGGGCGCGGATATATCGCGCGATATTCCCCTTTCGCCGCTGTAATTTTTCTTTTCGTCGAGTTTAATGCCGAAAAACTCCATGTTTCCCGCCACGCGCGACCGAACTTCGGGAGTATGTTCTCCTACGCCTGCGGTGAACACAAGCGCGTCTATTCCGTTCATTGCCGCAATATACGCCCCCACATAACGCTTAACGGTGTAGCCGAAAACGTCGAGAGCCAAAATCGCCCGCTCGTTGCCTTTTTCCGCCGCCGCAGTAAGGTCGCGGAAATCGCTGGAAACACCGCTAAGCCCCGCCATACCCGACTTTTTGTTGCACACGTTTAAAACTTCGTGCACACTCATGCCCGTCTTACCCATAAGGTATTCCACAACCGACGGGTCTATATCGCCGCAACGGGTGCCCATAGGAACGCCTTCGAGCGGCGTAAAGCCCATGCTCGTGTCCACGCATTTTCCGCCGTCTACCGCACTAATCGAAGAACCGTTGCCCAAATGGCAAGTAACAACCTTTATATCTTTAACGTCTTTGCCGAGAAACTTTGCCGCTTCCGCCGACACGAATTTGTGGCTCGTGCCGTGAAAACCGTAGCGGCGCACTTTATAGTCGGTGTAATATTCGTAAGGAAGCCCGTACATATACGCCTTTTTCGGCATTGTGTGGTGGAACGCCGTGTCGAACACAAGAGCCATAGGCACGTTCGGCATAGCCTTTTTGCACGCCTCAACACCTATGAGGTTGGCGGGTTGATGAAGCGGCGCAAGTTCCCCGTTGCGGCGGCAAATATCCATAACTTCGTCGGTCACGAGCACCGATTCCGTAAAGTCTTCGGCGGAATGAACCATTCTGTGCCCCACAGCGCCTATCTCGCTCATGCTTTTAACAACGCCGTGCTCGGGGCTTACGAGCGCTTCGAGCACAAGGCGGATTGCCTCGTTGTGGTCGGGCATAGGCGACTTTACAACCGTTTCTTTGCCGTTAGCCTTGTGGGTTAGCATGCTTCCGTCTATGCCTATGCGTTCGCATACGCCTTTTGCCGAAACCGTTTCGGTTTGCATGTCTATAAGCTGATATTTAAGCGAGCTGCTGCCCGCGTTTATAACAAGTATCTTCATATTTTCCGACTCCTCTGTCTTTTTTTATTTACATTTTAAAGCGGTTATAAAAATTATTTAAGCGTGTTCAAAACCACAACGGCTACAACCGAAACAATATCTTCCACCGAACAACCTCTGCTAAGGTCGTTTACGGGTTTTGCAAGCCCCTGAATAAGCGGACCGATAGCTTCCGCTCCGCCCAAATATTGACTGAGTTTGTACGCGATATTTCCCGCGTTGAGGTCGGGGAATATGAGCACGTTGGCTTTGCCCGCAACGGGACTGTTGCCCTTAACCTTTTTCTCCGCGACGCGAGGCACAAGAGCGGCGTCGCCTTGCAGCTCGCCGTCAACGAGCATATCGGGATATTTTTCTTTGATTTTGGCAAGCGCGCCCGTAACTTTATCAACAAGCGGGTCTTTCGCGCTTCCCTTAGTGGAAAAGCTGAGAAGCGCCACGCGCGGTTCGTTAAAGCCGCAAACGTCGCGCGCGGTTTTCGCGGTGCTGTACGCAATATCCACAAGTTGTTCTTCTGTGGGGTTGGGAATAACGCCGCAATCGCCGTAAACCAAAACGCCGTTTTCGCCGTAAAGCTTAGAGGCGGGATTTTCTTTGGGAAGCGCTATAATAAACGAACTCGAAGCGCTGCCTATGCCGGGAGCGGTTTTTATAATCTGCAACGCGGGGCGGAGCACCGCGCCAGTAGAATTAACGGCGCCCGCCACCATGCCGTCGGCGTCGTCGGCTTTGAGCATAAGCGTGCCGTAATAGAGCGGGTCGGCGGCAATTTTCAAAGCATCTTCGCGCGTCATGCCCTTAGCCTTTCTAAGCTCGTAAAGAAGGTTCGCATAAGACTCGAGCTTGTCCGACTTTGCGGGATTTATAATATTAAAGCCGCCGAATTTAACGTCGGGACAAAGCTTTTTCATTTCAGCCTCGTCGCCGAGCACGGTAATGCGAGCCATTTTTCTTTCGGTAATGAGCGCGGCGGCACGAACGGTGCGCTCGTCGGTTCCTTCGGGAAGCACTATGTGGCGGTTAAGCTTTGCCGCGCGCGCCCGAATGGAATCCATAATTTCAGACATTGTTTTTATCTCCCTTTAACTAAATATTTTTTCCGCATATTATTATACTACCGCAGAAAAAATTTGTAAAGGAATTTCAACCAACTGCCGTTTCAAGCGCGCTCATGCAAAGCCCGTGTGTCACAGTATTTTTTCGACGGCGAGAATTACGAGCGCAAGCCCGGCAACTATGTTGCCCGTTCTTCCGCTTTTCACCCCTCTGCCGCCTTTCGCCCCGAAAAACAAAGCAGTCGCCGTAAAAACAAAAGTGCACGCTGTGGTGCACACTATTGCCGCCGCTGTCGCCATATTTGCGAACCCCGCCGCCAAACCGTCTACCGACAACGCAGAACCGAGCGCCGCTCCTTCCGGCACTGAAAGTCGTTTGTCTTGATTGCAGTCGGCTCGCAGCGAATCGCCGCCCGTGTCGGCAAGTTTCAACAGCCCGAACACGGCGAGAAGCGTAAACGAAATGTATTTTCCTACGGCTTCGGGAATAAACGGGGCGCTCAAATTGCCCGCCGTCATTCCTACGGCGATAAAAGCCGCCGAAACCGTTGCGGCAGCGACGGCGCCCGAAAGCGGCACTTTTAATTTAGACGCACCCGCAGAATATCCGCACGCAAGAGCGTCGGCACTCACGCTTAGCGAAAGTATAATACTCATTGCAAAAATGTTCATCAATACCATTGTATGCAAAGAGCGGATTGCGTTTACGTTCTTTTAATTGCAAAATACTTAGACTAAAATTTTTGACGCTCCGCCGCCGCAATGAAAAAACGCGGCGCTTTTTATTGCTTTTTATATGTTTGAGTATTCGGAGCTCAATCGTTAAAACTCAGCCGTCGCACAGCACTGTTTTTCTGCCGCTGAGCGCGGAAAGCACAAGGCTTTCGCGCCGTTTCTTTTTGCAAAAACGAAGCCTAACATATCGGCGCGACACAGATTTCGGCTTTCCCGGCACCGTTCCGCGAGTAGTTACGGCAAGCGAATTAGCCGAGCGCGGAATAAAACGGTAGTCCGAAACCGAAACGTGAACGTTTTCGAAATTGCGCGTCGCGCGGCGAAGCATGGCAAGCATTCCCATTTTTGCGGCGGTAGAATACGCGATTCCGTCGAGGTTGAGCCACGCCTCCGTCGTGTCGTCGTTAAGCGCGGCGGCAAGCAAAACTCCGCGAAAATAAAAGCGCGACAGCGAGCCCATTTTTTTATCGAGCGACACTTTAACGCCAACTCTGCGCAACAGCTTTCCCGCGCTTTCTGCCGACAGCGGAGCCTGAGCTTTGAGCGCCCGAGTATACGAAAGGTATTCCCCCACCCGCATATCGGCATACGGAATATCGCCGAGCACCATGCAAATTTTACCGTTTAAGCTGAAATCGGCGAGAACGTCGCAATTATCGGCAACCGCCGCTCCCTCGTGAGGCGAGCGAAACAGCTTTCTTTTTTCTCGGATATTTCCGATATAATAAGTTATCACAAAAAAACTCCTCCCGTATTCACAATACGGAAGGAGTATCGACTCATAGCCGAATTTTATACCTGCAATCCCCTATATATCGTATTTGGCAAGAATCGCGCTCGGCGATTTTCTGAGCAAAGACAATACGGGAATAATTCCGAAGAATAAACTTACTCCGAGCAACAAAACAAGCACGCAAAGCGCAAGCCAAAACGGATAGTATAAAACCGTTGCCATAATCGCCGACGTGCCGAGACACGCCATAAATAAGCTCATGAGCAAATAGCCTATAAACACCGTGAGCATTGTGAGCACGAGCGCCTCTATAAAGAATTTGAACACAAGGTTCTTTTTCGAAGCGCCGATAGCCCTATATATTCCCACTTCTTTAACGCGAATCATAAACGACGAACGCATCATAAAGTACATGCAAAGGCTCATAAGAACAAGCGTAACTACAAGCGATATTAGGTTTCCTATAATATCGAAACGGCTGTCTTTTATTATGTTTTCATAAATATCTTCGGGCGTGACGAGCGCGGGACGGAAATCGTCCGGCGTAGAAATATTCGAAAACTCTCTATTTAAATACGCTTTCGTTTTTTCGGGGTTCGACGAATGCACAACGGTATAGTATCCGTTTTTATAATAATAGCCTTTATCGGCGGAATCGGGAGAATAAAACCCGTGACTCCCTGCGGTTTCGTGAGTTTCACCTATGCGCTTGCTAAGCTCTATATAGTCGGCATCGTTCACAAGATAGCCGAACGGCTTTGTTTTATTCAAAGCGTCGAACTCTTTGCCGAACTCTTCGGTTTTTCTGACATACTCTTCGCGCAACGCTCCGTCTACCCCGCCGCTCGGAGAAATCCACTTAGCATATGCCTCGCTATGTGTCGGATATTTTCCCGTTCGGGCTTTTTCTTTGATTGCATAATAATACATGTCGGCGTCGCTTCCGAAATATAACGGCCCCGCACTCTGAGCTTTGGTCAGCTTAGCTTCAAGCACGCCTTTTTCAATATACAACCAAGACATATAATCGTTTTCGAATTTATACTCGCCTTGCATAAATTCGTCTAAATATTCAAAATAGTAGTCGTAATAATCGAATACATACAGCTCATAAGCTTGGTCGTAGGTCAAATCTTCGCTAACAAAGCTTTCGAAAAAATCATACTCTATCATTCGCTTATGCCCGTTAAACTCCAACCAAGCGTCGTATTTTTCGTCGAGCCGTTGAATTTGAGTAAGATTAAAAGTTTTACCGTGAATTTTGATTTCGTCGCCGACGCGAAAAGAATTGTTTTCGTAAGATTTAGTTATGTTGCACTGCAACGCTTCGCCGCTTTCAAGCTCTATTCCCCATTCGGACGCGCGCAAAACATAAGTTTCTATATCCGAAAAAGTTTTTGCCGCAAGAGCAAACTCCGACGCGAAAACAACCGCCTCGTCGGATTTTACTATTCCCACTATTCGCGGGTTTTTGCCTTTCAACGAGAGCGAAGCGGTGGCGAGCCCGAGCAAATCTTTATATTCGGCAATGAACCCCACAGTAGACTTTTCTAAAACGTTATCTGCGGCGGCGGTTGTGAGCACAATTTCGTCCGAATTTAACCCCTCTTTTTTGCCGAGCACAAGCGGCAAACTCCTGCACATCGATTCGCCCATAATAACGGCGTTTGTTGTAAAGCTGTCGGAACTGCCGTAAGAATCGAAAGTCTCGAAAAACTGCGTGTAAAACCTCAGGGTAAACTCGTTGTAAGGCATAAAACTGTCGCCGAGTTTTATATAGTCTATCCCCGTATCGGCGCTTCCTACGGATTTTAAAAGCTTTTCCGAAGTTTCGCCGCTGTCGGTATACATATAAAACGTGTTGTGACTGTACGCCTTATCCGCCTTTATAAGGTCGTTTATTGCGGTGCCGAAAAACGCGCTCACAAGCACGAATATTGCGGCGAAAAGCCCCATGCAAATTCTGAAAAACTTTCTGCCGCGCTTGCCCTTTTTAAAGTTCGCCTTATACCCCGACTTTATAGACGAACCTAACGAAAACAATTTTCCGCAACGCGCGCTTTCCACAGGCGGCAAAGCGCTCATGTCTATATTTTCGGAGCCTCTGCTCTTTTGCTCGCCGTGCTTAAAAACTCCTTCGCGGAGTTTAACCTCGCTTGCGGAATCGAGCACCTGAACTTTGGGCGTGTTTATTTGAATATACATTTTACCGCCGCTGTTCACTATTTTAAGTTTAAGCGGCGACTGCGGAGCGTCGCCGTAATATTCTATTTCGGCGTTCGCGCCCGTTATTTCGCACTTATCGAGTTCGCCGAGAAATATATCGTTTTTATCGCGCGCAGAATACCCGCCTATTGCGTCGTTGCGGCGCACGTCGGCGACTTTTCCGTCGCTGAGTTCTATAACGGTGTCGCAATAGTAATCCACAAGATTAGCCTCGTGCGTAACCAACAACACCAAATGCTCTTTCGCTATTTGTCGCAAAAGTTCCATTATAACCACTGTGTTAGCTTCGTCGAGGTTGCCCGTAGGCTCGTCGGCAAGAATTATTTTCGGATTTTTAACTATGGCTCGGGCAATGGCTATTCTTTGCTGCTGACCGCCCGAAAGAGTGTCGGGCGTGCGTAAACGGTATTTTTCCATTCCCACGTTTTTGAGCGCCGCCACAACTCTTTTTTCGATTTCGGCTTTGTCGGACATTCCGCACAGCCTGAGCGCGTCGGCAACGTTATCGAAACAATTTTCCTCTTTGTTTAAGTTGTAATTTTGGAAAATGTAACCCATATACCGATTGCGGATGTCGTCGGTATTTTTGCGGATACTGCTTCCCTCCACCGTAAGCTCGCCCGACGAGAAGCCGTCAAGCCCGCCTATAACGTTTAAAAGAGTTGTTTTGCCGCAACCGCTCTTGCCGAACACAGCCACCATTCCGCGCTCGGGGAGTTCGAGGCTTACGTCGTTTATAACGTGAATTTCGTTCTGCTTGCCCTTGTTGAAGAATTTGTGCAACGATTTTATGCCTATCATTCCGCCGAACCTCCTTTAATCGATTTTTTAACATTCTCGCGGAAGAGTTTTCCTATCTGCTTACGGGTTACTCTCAACGTGAGCAGAAGCATTCCCACTATTATAAGCGCATATTGCCATGCGTGCAAAAATGTGAAAAATCCGTTTAACAGCGGCGTTAAAAACACCGTTAAAGCCGCCGCGAGCAAAAACGCATAAGCGGGCAAAAGCGACAGAAACATTCGCGCGTATATTCCTATTCGCACAACTGCGGCGGGTATGCCCATAGAGCGCATAATTCCCATATCGCTTTTAAACGCCGCCATAGAGCGACTTGTGCACAAGTTCACCACGAACGCCAAAAAAACAATAGCTATAAGCCAAATAAGCAGCATAACAACGTTCAGAACTGTACTCAGAATTTTTTCGTACGCGTCCGGCTCGAAAGTTGTGTCGGACGGCACGGCTATGTAGCCCGCGCTTTGCAGTTTGGCGGCAGCGGCATGAGCCGCTTTGTCCGAAGAATAGAAGAGCGACGCTTGCCTATACGATTTCGCCAAAATCTCTTCCGCTATTTCGTAAAACGTGGAAACCGACACAAACGCAGCCGAACCGAACACGTTGTCGGCTTCTTGCGGAGGCTCGAAAGTTATTTCGTCGTTCAAAAATATTTTGGAATATAATTTTTCCGTGCTTTGCTGCGTTCCGTAGTCGTAATTTTTATAGTATACCATTAAATTTGCATGTATCGAAATATCGTTGTCGTATCTTTTAATTATAGACTCCAACATGTCGTCTTTTATGTAAAGCTCTCCGTCTTTCAAATCGAACGACGGAATAACGGTTCCGGTACTTGTGGAAAATTGACTGCCGTCGGGCAGAATTACGCTTACCGAAATGTTAGGGCTCAAACGTTGCGACAAGTAATATAAACACGTTACGGCGCGAAAACCGTCTTTCGTGAAAATCATTTTCGCGTCTTTCGTATTGTCGTAAAAATATTTTACGCCGCAAACCGACAGCGTAATATCTTGCAACTGTATGCTTTTAATCTTAACTTCCTTTTTGCCGAAATAGGGTTGCCACGATATAGGCAAATAAAGCAAAACTTCGTTATTCGCTTCGGGTTCCCGCCCGACGATATTTTTGCCTAAATGCTCGCCATAGCTAAACTTAAACGGCAATCCGTTTTCCGCTTCTGAAACGTAAACGTAGTTCGACATGCCGTAGTCAAGCAAAAGGTCGTACATAAGGTAACTGTTTGCGCCGTAATCCTCCGAAATCGTTTTAACGTCGTCTTCCGAGAAGACTTTGCCCGAATTGCTTGCAATAACGACTCTACCCTCTATATGCTCGAACATGTAATTCTTTTCGAATAAGTTTATGCTGTCGCCGCAGACGGAAGTTACCGCAAAAATCGCCACAGTGCCGATTATTAAAAGCACGCATATAAAAACCGACAGCTTCGGCTTTGCCGCAAAAAGCGTGCCGCCGAGCGAAAACCCTTTTTTAAACGCGGCGATTCTTGCTTTTCGCTTTTTCGCCCGTTCGGAAATTTGCCCGCTTTCGGACTGTTCGGCGCTCTCTCCGCTTTCGGTGTTCGCGTCCGCATTTTCGGTTTGCGCGCTCGCTGTGGTGGCAATACGATGGTCGGATTCGACGGCGCCGTCGTATATACGAACGTGACGGGTTGCAAAATGCTCAACCTGTTCGAAGTTGTGAGTAACCACTATTAAAAGTTTGTCTTTCGATACCTCGCGCAACAGTTCTATTATCTCTTCGCTCGTTTTGGAATCGAGGTTGCCCGTAGGTTCGTCGGCAAGAATTATGGGGCTGTCTTTGGCGAGCGCGCGGGCAATAACGGTGCGTTGCTTTTGTCCGCCCGAAAGTTTGCTCCCCTTTTGTTTTATTCTGTCGCCCAGCCCGACGCGGTTCAATAATTCGAGAGCGCGTTTTCTCCGCTCGCGCTTGTCTTCTATGTGCAGTAGTGCAAGTTCGACGTTTTGCAATACGGTGAAACTCTCGATAATGTTGTAGTCCTGAAAAATGAACGATATGTATTCTTGGCGGTATTGTTCCCATTCGGGTTGCAGATAGTGCGACGTAGGTTGCCCGCAAATAAGCATTTCGCCCTCTTCGTAGGAATCCATTCCGCTAATCACGTTTAAAAGGGTGGATTTGCCCGAACCGGATTTGCCCGTTACGGCAACGAACTCTCCCTTTTCGAACGACAGATTAACTCCCCTTATGCCTACCGCAACGTTACCTTCGGAAACATAAATCTTGCCTATGTCTTTCAATTCTAAAAGCGCCATTATTCCTCCAAAAAGCGACGTTTAGCTAAATTCAAAAAATATTCTACGGGAAACTTTTTATTTGCAACACAACTAAAACAACCGCAAGCGCGCGTTTGTCCCGCTATTTTACACACAAAAATATTTTACCGCACTTTCACGCATTTGTCAATAGGCAAAGCAATTAAACGATTATATTTTATCATGTTACCCCCCCCCGTCAATCGTTTGAACGCAAGTTATTGATTTTTTTGCGAACAATAAAAATAGAGCACAAATTGCGCTCTACATAAAGTTTCAACTTTTTATTTCTGCTTATAAATCAAACGTTTCTTTGTATACGTCGCTTTTGGCGACTCCCCTGTCGGAAGCCGCCTTTTTTACGGCTTCCTTTTTATCTAAACCGCGAGCTATATAATATTGAACGTGTTCGCGCACCGAAAGCGCGTTTAGCTCGCACTCCGTTTCTTTGCCCTCCAACACGAGAACGTATTCCCCTTTTTCGGTAAACTCGGGAACGTCGCCCAAAGTAAAACGCACGCACTCTTCGAACTTTTTGCTTATTTCACGAACAAGTGCCGCTTTTCGTGTTCCGAACGCCGAATAAAAACTTTCCAAATCTTTTCTGAACGAATGAGGCGAAACATAAAACGTCAGGCAACCCGAAAAATTCTTGAACGTTTCGAGGTATTTTGCGCGAGCGGAATTTTTTTCGGGCAAAAAACCGCCGAACGCAAGGCTGCGCAAATCAAAACCGCTGAGCACCGCCGCCGACACAAACGCGCAACCGCTTCCTACCAACGTATACGGAAGTCCGTTTTCTATTACGCTTTTAACGAGCACGTTTCCCGGGTCGGATATGCACGGCGTGCCCGCGTCGGTTACGAGAGCGATTTCTTCGCCGCAAGAAAGGCGGCGCACAATTTCGGCGCATTTGCTTTTTTCATTGAATTTTTGGTAGCTTTCCATAGGGGCGGTTATTCCGTATTCGGCGCAAAGTATTGCCGAATGGCGGGTATCCTCCGCAAGAATAAGCGACACGCTTTTCAGAACCTCCAAAGCGCGCAACGTTACGTCTTTTAAATTACCAATCGGGGTGCACACAAGATACAGCATTTATAAACCTCTTTTTATATACGGATAACTCAAACGGTATTCGCTCCATGCACGGGATTGCTTCGTCGCTTTCGGCTCCTCGCAATGACATAATTCCGTTGCGGTTACCGAGCGCCACATGCACCGTGTCATTGCGAGCGAGTACAACGAGCGCGGCAATCCCCGCAACAAGTTACCGAACACACTTGTCACATGCACCGTGTCATTGCGAGCGAGTGAAACAAACGCGGCAATCTCGGGCGATTCGTTCCATGCTTGGGACTGCCGCGCTACGCTCGCAGTGACACGGAACATCGCAAACTAAAAATACGTTTTCGGCTCTCTTTCCGAAAGCACGGCTATGCCCTCTTTTCCGTCGCGCATACATTCCACCATAAAAATATGTGGCGGCTTGTTTTGCGACGGACGAAGTATTTGCAATCTTTTGGGTTCTAATCTGTGCGATTTAAGCGTGCATATTACTTCGGCAAGACGCGTTATGTGGTGCACCATATAAAACTTGCCGCCTGTTGAAAGTAGCCTCGACGCCGTTTCCGCAACCTCTTTAAATGTCACCTTTTCTTCGAAACACGCGATTCTTTCGCTTTCGGAGCCGCGAGGCGCGCCGCTTCCCGCTTTCATATACGGCGGATTGCACACAACAACGTCGAAATTACCGCAAAAACGTTGCATGGGCATGTGCGCAACCGTTATATCAAGCGAATTTAGCCGCGCGTTTTCCTCTATAAGCTCGCAACACTTCTCCTGTATTTCAACTGCGGTAACAGAGCAACCGAATTTGCCCGCAAGCAAAACGGATATTATTCCCGTGCCCGCGCCCAAGTCGCACACTCGCGCGCCCTTGCTCGGCGCGGCAAAGTTGGCGAGTTCCACCGCGTCGGTGCCGAACAGAAAAAGCTCGGTATCCTGCACGAATTTCAGCCCGTGCGTTTGCAAGTCGTCAATTCTTCTCATTCGCAATCCTCGCCGATTTCCGCACTGATACGCGCAACGTTTTCGCTTCGCTCCGTGAGCTTTATTTTATCGCTTATCTCCATTCCCAAAACGGCGAGCACCTCGCCGCCGCACGCAAGCAAAATAAGCGCGTCGCGCAGCCGCGCGGGAAGCTTTTTGTCTATAAGATATTCTTTAAGCTTTTTGCTTCCGCCGCTATAAGGCGTAAATCTGTCGCCCTCTCGGCGCGAACGCAAAACGCAACCGCGCGGAATTTTATTTGCATCAAACGCAAGACTTCCCTTTTCATTGGGAAAATACGGCTTTTTCGCTCTTTCCACTTTTACTTTTTTTGCGGGCGTAATAAACTCGCAGTTCAGCGAAGCGGAAAGCTCGAACGGCACTTCCCAACTTTTTTCCGCATCTTTCTCTGCGGCGCGGTAAAACGCGATTGCGTCGTATTCATTGCAAGCAATAACGCCGTTGCCTAAGTATGCGCGCGCTCCCGACTTACGGTTTTTAAGCCGCATAACCGAATCAACAGTCGCGCAATATACATCGGAAACCACTCCCAAACGGCGCAATGCCTCGAATATATAATGCGGCGATACAAATTCGTTTTTTAAAAGCACGGCGCCGTCGCGCTCCGAAAAAGCTTCTTCTTTAAGTTGCCCCGCAATAAGTTCGTCGGCTTCGCGCGCAAATTCCGCAGTTCTGCAAATCGCTTTTTCGGCGCTCGGAAAACGCTCGCGTATGCGCGGCAAAATTTCGTGACGGATATAGTTGCGGGCATAATCGGTGATTGCGTTGGTTTCGTCGGTAACGAACGGAATTGCGTTTTGCTTAATAAACTCGCAAATTTCTTCTTTTTCGGTAGTTAAAAACGGACGGAAAATTCCGCCGCCGAACACGCTCATGCCCGAAAGACCTTTTAAGCCGCACCCGCGAAACAAGTGGAGCAGCACCGTTTCGGCGTTGTCGCGCGTGTGGTGCGCCGTTGCCACCATATCAGCCTTTCCGCTTTCGATAAGTTCCGAAAAAAAATCGCGTCGGAAAAAATGCGCCTCGCATTCCTCGCCCCGCCCCGTTCTTGCGCTCATTGCGGGAATGTCCGCAGTTTTGCAAACAAACTCCACTCCGTGTCTCGCGCAAAAACCGCGCACAAATTCGCTGTCTTGCGCCGAGCACGGGCGTATGCCGTGCTCAACGTTAGCAACGAGCAAATCGAGCTTTTTTTCGTCGCGGTAGCGCAGCAATAAAGCGAGTAGAGCCATAGAGTCTTCGCCGCCCGACACCGCCGCCGCCACGCGCTTATTTAGCGCATACCGTTCTATAAGTTGTTTTGCGTTTTCAAGCATTTGTTTTCCGATAAGAACAAAATAGGGCGCTCGTTTAATGCGGCTACCCTATTTTGCTATATTTGTTTATTTTTAGTTTTCGCTTCCGCCCGTTACGGAGTTGTCGCCGCCCGAAAGCTCTACGGGGTAAATGTTTTTATACTTGCGCATACCTGTGCCCGCAGGAATAAGCTTTCCGAGAATAACGTTTTCTTTCAAGCCGATAAGCGGGTCGATTTTGTTCTTTATTGCCGCTTCGGTAAGAACGCGCGCAGTCTCTTGGAACGACGCCGCCGAAAGGAAGCTGTCGGTTGCAAGCGCCGCTTTGGTAATTCCGAGCAACGTGTATTTCGCCGCGCCGGGACGCCCGTAGTTTTCAAGCGCTTTCGCGTTCGCTTCTTCGAACACCGAAAGGTCTATAAGTTCGCCGGGCAACAAGTCGGCGTCGCCGCCGTCCTCAACCTTAACTTTTTTAAGCATCTGACGCACGATAACTTCTATGTGCTTATCGTTTATTTGCACGCCCTGACTGCGGTAAACCGATTGAACCTCTTTAAGGATATATTCCTGAACCTCGCGTCTGCCCTTTGTGCGCAAAATATCTTGCGGGTAAATGGGACCTTCGGTTAAGGGGTCGCCCGCCGCAACTACGGCGTCGTCTTTGATATTCGGTTTAAGTTTGGCGGTGAAAGGAATCATGTAGCGGTCTTCCTTTCCTTCGTCGTTTTTAATATAAACGTTACGCACGCCGTCTTTTTCTTCTATGCGCACCTTGCCGCCGTATTCGGCGATAACGGCAACGCCTTTGGGATTGCGCGCTTCGAAAAGCTCTTCAACTCGGGGCAAGCCTCGCGTAATATCGTCTGCCGACGCTACGCCGCCCGTGTGGAATGTACGCATGGTGAGCTGTGTGCCGGGTTCGCCTATACTTTGAGCGGCTATAATGCCCACAGCTTCGCCGATTTTAACTTTGGACGAGCCCGACATATCTTTGCCGTAGCACTTGGCGCAAACGCCGTGCTTGCTCTTGCAGGTGAGCACCGTGCGGATATTAACTGCGGTAATAGCTTTTTTGCCCGTCGCGGGGTCAACCACCGACGCGATTTCTTTCGCCTTGTCTTCGGTAATCATTTCGTTGCAAGCCACGATTACCTCGCCCGTTACGGGATTAACAACGTCTTCGGCTGCAAATCTGCCGTTTAAGCGGTCTTCGAGGCTCTCGATAACTTGGTCGCCTTCCATAATCGCGGTTGTGCGGATTCCTTTGGGAGCGGCGCCGTCGAAGCAGTCTTCTTCGCGCACAATCACGTCTTGCGCAACGTCAACAAGTCGGCGGGTAAGATAACCCGAGTCGGCAGTTTTAAGAGCGGTATCCGCCAAACCTTTTCTGCCGCCGTGCGACGATATAAAGTATTCGAGTGCGGAAAGCCCTTCGCGGAACGACGAACGAACGGGAGTTTCGAGCGTTTCGCCCTGAGGGTTGGTCATTAGTCCGCGCATGCCCGAAAGCTGAGCAATCTGTTTCATGCTACCGCGCGCGCCCGACACAGCCATCATGTTTATGGGGTTAAATTCCGAAAGCGTCTTTTTGAGAGCGTCGGTAACGTCGTCGTTCGCTTTGCTCCATTCGCTTACAACGCGCTCGTATTTTTCGCGCTGCGTCATGTGCCCCATTTTGTAAAGCGTTTCGATTCTGATTACGTTTTCTTCCGCTTTATCGAGAATCGCTTTCTTCTCTTCGGGAATATTCATGTCGAATACCGAAGTGGTAATAGAGCCTATCGTTGAATATTTAAAACCGAGAGCCTTAACGTTATCGAGCACTTTAACCGTTTCGGTAGCACCCTTTAATTTGAACGTGGCGTCAACAATTTTTTGAAGTTGGCTTTTGCCCACCTTGTAGTTAACTTCGAGCGCGAACAGACTCTTGCGGTCGTTGGGGTCGCGCACGGTGAGACCCAAGTCTTGCGGAATAGCTTCGTTAAAGATTATGCGGCCTACGGTGGTCTCGATTCTCTCGTGTTCCATTACGCCGTTGATTTCTTTGTATACGCGCACCCAAATCTTGCTTTGCAATTCGATTTCTTTATTGGCGTAAGCCATTTTCGCTTCGTCTACGTCGCAGAAAATTTTGCCTTCGCCTTTCGCGCCGGGTTTATCTATGGTAAGGTAGTAGCAACCTATAACCATATCTTGCGTGGGCGAGCAAACGGGACGACCGTCGCTGAGCTTTAAGATGTTGTTGCTCGCAAGCATCAAGAAGCGGGCTTCAACCTGCGCCTCTACCGAAAGCGGAACGTGCACAGCCATTTGGTCGCCGTCGAAGTCGGCGTTAAACGCGCCGCACGCAAGCGGATGAAGTTTTATAGCTCTGCCCTCTACGAGCACGGGTTCGAACGCCTGAATACCCAAACGGTGAAGAGTAGGAGCGCGGTTAAGGAGAACGGGGTGCTCTTTAATAACGTTTTCGAGCACTCCCCAAACTTCGCTGCCAGCGCGGTCTACTATGCGTTTGGCGCTCTTTATGTTATGCGTTCTTCCCTGCTGAACGAGCTCGCGCATAACAAACGGCTTAAACAGTTCGAGCGCCATTTCTTTGGGAAGTCCGCATTGATACATTTTGAGTTCGGGACCAACAACTATAACGCTTCGACCCGAATAGTCTACGCGCTTTCCGAGAAGGTTTTGGCGGAAACGTCCTTGCTTGCCGCGCAAAAGTCCCGAAAGGCTTTTGAGTTCGCGGTTGCCCGCGCCCGAAATCGCCTTGCCGCGTCTTCCGTTGTCTATAAGCGCGTCGACGGCTTCTTGAAGCATACGCTTTTCATTTCTTATTATAATGTCGGGAGCGGAAAGCTCCATAAGCTTTTTAAGACGGTTGTTGCGGTTTATAACTCTTCTGTATAAATCGTTTAAGTCGCTTGTGGCAAATCTGCCGCCGTCGAGCTGAACCATAGGGCGAAGCTCGGGCGGAAGCACGGGCAACACGTCCATAACCATCCAAGTGGGGCTGTTGCCGCTACGCACGAACGAATCGAGAATATCGAGGCGTTTTATTGCCTTAACTTTTTTGGGACCTGTGGATTTCGCCACAATTTCTTTTAACTTTTCGTATTCCGCTTTAAGGTCTATGGTGCTTAAAAGCTCTTTGATAGCTTCCGCGCCCATGCCTACGCGAAATGCGTTTTCGCCCCATTTTTCTCTCGCTTCGGCAAGCTTCGCGTCGGAAAGAACTTGCTTGTATTCGAGGTCGGTCTCGCCCGGGTCGAGCACAACGAAGTGCACGAAATACACAACCTGTTCGAGAGCTTTGGGCGTCATGTCGAGCAATAATCCTATGCGGCTGGGAACTCCTCTGAAATACCAAATGTGCGTCACGGGAGCGGCAAGTTCTATGTGCCCCATGCGCTCGCGGCGCACCTTGCTGCGCGTTACTTCAACGCCGCACTTGTCGCATATAACGCCCTTGTAGCGAACGCGCTTATATTTGCCGCAATGGCACTCCCAGTCTTTGGTGGGTCCGAATATGCGCTCGCAGAAAAGTCCGTCTTTTTCGGGTTTTTGCGTGCGGTAGTTAATTGTTTCGGGTTTTGTAACCTCGCCATGACTCCATTCTCGAATTTTCTCGGGTCCGGCGATAGCTATTTGCATCGAATCGAAATTGTTTAATTCAAACATATACTCACTCTCCTCTCGTTACGCCTTTTTGCCTTTCTTCTTGGATTTCGGGTTATCGTCGTCGAAATCTTCGCCGAATTCCGCATCGTCGTCGAGGTCGTCAAGCTCCGAATCCGCGAACGGGTCGTCGAGGTCGTCGAACGAGAATTCGTCCTCGTCGGAGAACAGGCTTCCGCCATCGTCGTCGGCGGTAAGGTCGTCGTTGAACGCGTCGTCGCCGATAAGGTCGATTTCGTCGTCGAAGTTGATTTCGCCCGCTTCGTAATGCTTGAATCTGTTCTTCTCTTCGGGTTCGTCGAGTTCGTCTTCGATAAGGTCTTTTATTCCGATTTCAACCTTGTCTTCGGTGAGCACCTTAACGTCGAGCGCAAGAGCTTGCAATTCTTTTATAAGCACCTTAAACGATTCGGGAACGCCCGGCTCGGATATGTTGAGTCCTTTAACAATCGACTCGTAAGTTTTTACTCTGCCCACAACGTCGTCGGATTTAACCGTCATGATTTCTTGCAGGATATTCGCGGCGCCGTAAGCGTACAACGCCCACACTTCCATTTCGCCGAAACGCTGTCCGCCGAATTGCGCTTTACCGCCGAGAGGCTGTTGCGTTACAAGCGAGTAAGGTCCTGTGCTTCGGGCGTGAATTTTGTCGTCTACCAAGTGGATAAGCTTTATCATATACATGTAGCCCACTGTGGCGCGGTTTTCAAACGGCTCGCCCGTTCTGCCGTCGTACATTTGAATTTTGCCGTCTACCTTGCCTTCGGGATTCACGAAACCGTTTTCGCCGAGAAGTTTGCGAATGTCGCTTTCGTTCGCGCCGTCGAACACGGGGGTGGCAACTTTCCAACCGAGAGCTTTGGCAACAAGCCCCAAGTGAACTTCGAGCACCTGCCCGATATTCATACGCGAGGGAACGCCCAAAGGATTCAACACTATTTGAAGCGGCGTGCCGTCGGCCATAAACGGCATATCTTCTTCGGGGAGAATACGCGATATAACGCCCTTGTTTCCGTGACGTCCCGCCATTTTGTCGCCTACGCTTATTTTACGTTTTTGAGCAATATACACGCGAACAAGCTTATTTACGCCGGGGCTCATTTCGTCGCGGTTGGCGCGGGTAAACACTTTAACGTCCACCACTATGCCGCCCTCGCCGTGAGGCACGCGCAAGCTCGTGTCGCGCACTTCGCGCGCTTTTTCGCCGAATATTGCGCGAAGCAAACGTTCTTCGGGGGTAAGCTCCGTTTCGCCCTTAGGCGTAACCTTGCCGACCAAAATATCGCCGCTGTCAACTTCGGCGCCCACGCGAATAATTCCGTCTTCGTCAAGGTTTTTAAGAGCGTCGTCGCCCACGTTGGGAATGTCGCGCGTTATTTCCTCTTCGCCGAGTTTTGTGTCGCGCGCTTCGAGTTCGTGCTCTTCTATATGAATGGAAGTGAACACGTCGTCTTTAACGAGGCGTTCGGATATTAAAATTGCGTCCTCGTAGTTGTAGCCTTCCCACGCCATGAAACCTATAAGAATGTTTCTTCCGAGAGCGAGTTCTGCGTTCTGCGTGGAATGTCCGTCGGCAAGCACCTGCCCTTTGCGCACCTTTTCGCCTTTCGAAACTATGGGGCGTTGGTTTATGCAAGTGCCCTGATTGGAGCCGATAAACTTTTTAAGAGTGTAACGCGCCACGCTTCCGCCGCTTTCGAGCACCACGATTTCGTTCGCGTCAACGTAGCTGACTTCGCCGCCCTCGCGCGCTATAACCATAACGCCCGAGTCGTAGGCAATCTTATGCTCTATGCCCGTTCCCACTATGGGAGCTTCGGGTTTGAGAAGAGGCACGGCTTGCCGCTGCATGTTACTGCCCATTAGCGCGCGGTTGGTGTCGTCGTTTTCAAGGAACGGAATGAGCGCCGTTGCCACGCTTATCATCTGGCGCGGCGAAACGTCTATATAGTCTATTTCGGTTTTGTCAACTTCGGATATATCTTCGCGGTAGCGCATGAGCACACGGCTGTTCACAAAGCAACCGTTTTCGTCAAGCGGTTCGCCCGCCTGCGCCACGCGGTAGCGGTCCTCTTCGTCGGCGGGCATATATTCCACCGTAGAGGTAACTCTGCCGTTAATAACGTTGCCGGCGTCGTCGAGCACCTTTTCAACCTTGCGGTAAGGCGCTTCTATAAAGCCGTATTCGTTTATGCGCGCATAGCTGCTGAGCGACGATATAAGACCTATGTTCTGACCTTCGGGCGTTTCTATGGGGCACATGCGCGAGTAATGCGTATAGTGAACGTCGCGCACCTCGAAGCTCGCGCGTTCGCGGTTAAGTCCGCCCGGTCCGAGCGCCGAAAGTTTACGTTTGTGCGTAAGTTCGGCAATGGGGTTGCTCTCGTCCATAAACTGGCTGAGCTGGCTGGAACCGAAAAATTCTTTTATAGCGCTCGCAATGGGTCGAATGTTTATAAGGCTTTGCGGCGAAACTTCGGCTTCGTTCTGAATTTGCATGCGTTCGCGTATTACGCGCTCTAATCTTGCAATACCTATGCGGAACTGATTTTGAAGCAATTCGCCTACGCTGCGCACACGACGGTTTCCGAGATGGTCGATATTGTCAACATAACCCACGCCGTAGCGAAGTCCTATTAAATAGTTGATTGTAGCCACAACGTCGTCTACAAGCAAATGTTTTGCCACAAGACGGTCGGCGTTTTGCTTTATAAGTTCGCAAAGCGCTTTTTCGTCGCCCGCCGCTTCGTCGAGGAGTGCGCGAAGCACGGGATAATAAACTTTTTCGTTTATGCCGAGTTCGCTCGGCTCGCACGAAACGTAATTTTTAAGGTCAACGTGGCGATTTCCCATAACTATATGAACGCCTTCGCCCTCGTCGCCCACTTTAACCGCAACTTGATTTATGCCCGCATTTTGAATATTGATTGCAACCGACTCTTCGATTACGTCGCCGCTCTTCACGTACAAAACGCCGTCGGCGTCTATAACGTCTTCGGCTGCGGTCTGCCCGGCAAGGCGGGCTGCAAGCGCGAGCTTTTTGTTGTACTTATATCTGCCTACGCGGCTGAGGTCGTATTTTCTGCGGTCGAAGAATAAGCCTTCTATATATCCGCGAATACTGTCAACGTTGGGAACTTCGCCGGGACGGAGTTTGCGGTTCAATTCCACAAGTCCTTCGTCGGGCGTTTTAGCCATGTCTTTATCAACCGTTCCCACAATGAGCGGCTCGTTGTGGAACAACGCCACAATATCTTCGTCGGTGGATATGGGATAGTCGGGAGCAATCCAACTGCGCTTTTCGTTGTTGCGGAACTTTTCGTCTCCGGTAACCGACGCGAGAGTACGCATAAGAACGCTCGCCTGCACCTTGCGCATACGGTCAACCTGCACCCAAAGCACGCCCTTGTCGTCTTCGGCAAATTCGAGCCACGCGCCGCGCGACGGAATGTTGGTCGCATTGTAGTGCGGTTGTCCCGTTTTATGGTCGGGAGTGAAGTTAAAATACACGCCGGGCGAACGCACGAGCTGACTCACAACAACGCGTTCGGCGCCGTTTATAATGAACGAGCCGTTGGGCGTCATGAGCGGGAAATCGCCCATATACACTTCTTGTTCTATAACTTCGCCCGTTTCCGTCTTTATTTGGCGGACGTTCACCTTTAAAGGCGCGGCATAAGTCGCGTCGCGGTCTTTACACTCTTTTTCGGTGTATTTGGGCTTGTCTTCGAGCTTATGCCCCAAAAAATGCAATTCGATTCTGTTCGAAAAATCGGTTATAGGCGAAAAATCTTTGAACACCTCGTCGATTCCGTTTTTCAAGAATTCTTCGTAGCTCGCCTTTTGCACCTCTATAAGGTACGGCATGTCGATGACTTCTTGAATTTGCGCAAAACTTTTGCGCTCGGTGTTTCCGTATTTCACCGTTTTGATAGTTCTTTCGGCCATGTTTACTCCTCTATCCGAATAATTTTTTACATAAATAACTTTGAAAATATATACGCGCGCGTAAAAAGCGCATAACGCACAGCGATAATTATACACCGTAATTCCACGTTTTGTCAAGAATTTACCATAAAATAAATTTCGGAAAATTTTTCCGAACCCGAACAAAGCGGTTTTTCGGAGCCGAAATTCACAGCGCAAATCGGCTTGCAAACAGAAGAGTATTTGTTTCGGCATTAAAATTTTAGTTTTGTTAAAAAACTTGATTTTAGTTTTGCATTATGCTATAATGAACCGAATAGGATAAACTGAGAGGGCTTTTTTATGTCGAAAATTATAGCCGTCGCCAACCAAAAAGGCGGCGTAGGAAAAACAACCACAACAATAAATTTGGGCGCGTTTATCGCCGCGCTCGGCAAAAAAGTTCTGCTTATAGACATCGACCCGCAAGGAAGCACTTCGAGCGGTCTCGGCGTGGAAAAGCGCAAGCTCACAAAATCCATTTACAGCGTGCTCGTGGGCGAAGATTCCGCCGCCGATTCCATTCGCCATACTTCCGTTAAGAACCTCGATATTATTCCGTCGAATATAGACCTTTCGGGCGCCGAAATAGAACTCGTGAGCATGGACAACCGCGAAAAGGTGCTTAAATCCGCGCTCGGAGAGCTTCGCAACCATTACGACTACATACTTATCGACTGCCCGCCGTCGCTCGCTCTTCTCACCGTGAACGCAATCACCGTTGCCGATTCTATTTTAATACCCATTCAAGGCGAGTTCTTCGCGCTCGAAGGCCTGAGCCAACTTATGAACACCATTAAACTCGCCAAAAAATATCTTAACCCCCAACTCGAAGTTGAGGGCGTTGTGCTTACAATGTTCGACGGCCGCAGCAACATAGTGAACAACGTTGCGGAAGAAATTCTCAAAGTTTTCGGAAAAAAGGTTTTTTCAACCCGTATTCCCCGCAATATCCGCTTAGTCGAAGCCACAAGCTACGGCGTGCCCATTATGCAATACGAACCGCGCTCAACCGGTTCGCTCGCCTATCTTTCGCTTGCCGAAGAACTTTTAAAACGCAACAACGACACATATACTCCCATTAAAAACGTAAATTCATTAAAGCGCCCGTTATGAGCGGCATAACAAAAAAAACGCTTCTGCGCCAACGCCCCCGCCTGCTTTACGCGGGTTTACACAATAAAGGAGCGGGTTGGCTAACCGATAAGCACGAAGCCGACGGGGTGGAAATTTTATTCGTTGCGGCAGGAAGCGGAAAAGCCGAAATAAACGGCTCTTCCTATCCCTTTGCGGCGGGCGATTTTATTGTTTGCAACAAAGGTTGCTTGCACCGCGAATTTTTCGACGAAGCGCTTGCTCACGAGCTGTTGTTCGCAGGGATAGGAAATTTGCGACTTTACGGGCACGAACCCGACACAGTTTTGAAAGAGCGCGAGTTCTGCATTATACACACCGAAGAATACTACGAGCCGCTTCGCGGTTATATGAGTCAGCTCGTTGCCGAAACGGAAGGAACGCAGCCTCTTAAAGAAGCGATTGCGGAACACCTACTGAAAATCATACTGCTATTCACCGTGCGGCTTGTTTCTTTCGACAGCGATTTTACTTTTAAAGAAAACGCGAGCTACCTTGCCGCCAAAGAATATTTCGACGAGCATTTTCTCGACATAAAAAATATGGACAGCGTGTGCAAAAGTTTGTATGTGAACAAATATTACCTTACGCACCTGTTTTCCCAAAACGAAGGCATATCCCCCGTTCAATACCTTATAAACAAACGGATAGAGCTTGCCTGCAAAGAACTCGAAGCCACCGACGACAACGTTGCCGACATAGGCAAACGTTGCGGCTACGCCGACCCTTGCTATTTCTCCCGCGTGTTCAAAAAGGTTAAAGGCGTAACCCCTTTGCGATATAGATACGTTTTTAAAGAAAAGAAGTAAGTTGTTCGTTTCCGAGCAAACATATCGTTTAACAGAAAAAAGATAGAGACACTTTCATGTCTCTATCTTTTAAAATATTTCCGCTTCATTCATAAAACTGTTTTGCAGATAGCACAGAAAAATTCTATATACAATACATTTAAATTTATAACTGAAAATTATAGTGCACTGTTTACCTTACGAAATGTCAGAATAAATATTGTAAGGTATTCCAAACCAATCCATTGCTTTATATGACACATACTTTTTCTTTTGCTTTTTCCCGTTATATATTCTGCATACCATTTTGCTGTTTTCTCTCACAAGTTTATTCATGGTATACTCGCTGACCCCGATAGTATGGCTTTTTTTATTTTCCGACGGCAAACAAACAAAATAATAATAGTTTACCATATCTCTGAAAATTAAGAATACGTCGCTTTTTGTATCATTACATATACTATAAATATTAGAGTCGCTAATTTCCATAAATGCATTCTCCAAATCTACGTTATCTATTTTATTTGCTATTTGAGAGTTCCCATCACTTTTCCGAAACAACTTTTTCCTGTTATAATAAATTAAATCATGCATTTCAAACTCACTCCCGGTTTTCGAGGTGTCTATATACCAAAGCTTATTTACGCTACCGATAAACGCTCCGCATAAATAACAATCGTTTCTTTCTATATCCAACGTAAAGCGTCCGTTGGATTTTGTTATTACAATATCGGGTTTCACATCCGCAGTCTCTTTAAAACGTTTTTGGCGTGTTGAATTTTCAAATGAAAACCTTAAACCCGCAAATGTAACTACGCTTGTTACAATAGCCGCAAATACCGTCATGGTCACTTGATAATATGTTTCGTGCATCAAGTTTAAAAGAGCGTTTTCCGCAACCAAAAATATCGGCGCAATAATTATATGTAGACTGAACATACGACTGTCCTCAATAGCCTTATATGCAAACAGATTAACTATCGACACTATAATATAAACTATCAACAAACTCTCGATTGCGGTAAACGCGACAGCTGTTTGCCATTTATTGTCACCACTCCCGATTTTATTTCTTATCACTTCTACGCCGCCACTAAATTTAAGCGCAAAATAGCCGACAACCGCCGCAACCGCCACACATGCAATTCCAAAAACTATTTTTATGAACAGCGACCATCTGCGTCTGTAATTTTCGCTACAATTTTTCATAATAACACCTTCCTATGTAATTTTATTATTTTATACACATTAGTTTTTTTTGGGCAATCTGAAGCAATATGAAATCAATAACGCCATTACGGATATTATAAGCGAAAGCACCAAAATACACAGTAAATAGCTTGCAACGCTCAATACTCCACTCGTAAAACCTTGCAATAAAACACCGTCAACCAAACCTAAAACTACGTCCACAATCAAGAACGCAAGAAGAACAAATATCAAGCCGTTCAACGCACCTTTTATATCGGGCTTGCTTAACGTCATGTGTAGGGCAAGAAAAATGCCCACAATAAGAAACACCCACCATTGCCACGTTACTGCGTACAAAAAGAATATAGGCACTGACGATAAAATGCTTAATAGAGCCCCGCCGAAATCCGCAACGAAGTCAACGACCTGTATTCCTGCCGATAATTCGACAAGAAACTCAGGCAATAATAAATACGCCATCAAATACAAGATTGCCGAAATAACTATAATCGGTGCAACCCCGATAAAGAAGTTCCCTACCTTATGATAAATGTTTTTCGGATTGTAGGTATGATTTACATACCCGAGCGTTCCGTCGGCGGAATTGATTTGAAAAAGCTTTATTTCCATTACCTTATGCCCGAAAATTACGCAAAACAGAGCGTGAGCGCATTCATGCACAGGAGTGCCGATGGCGCCCGTTATATAACAAGCGAGCCTGCCGAACGCCCCGAAATTTGCATAAAACCGTTTATTGCAAAACGCAATCAAAAATCCGAACAGAAAAATTATTCCGACGGTGAATACCGTTTGCAATACAAAACTTGTTAGAATTTGTGCAAACATATTAGTTTGGATTCGTCCAAGTAAATTCTACCCAAGCCGAGCTTATCGTACTTGTGCCGTTGCCGGACGTCCTCACTCTTATTTTGATTGACTTATAATTTTTGAAATTCTCGATAGGGTCGAGCGATGCCGTACCCGTATGTTTCACGGATTCATATTCGCCGCCATCGAAAGAAATTTGATAGTCATACCCCGAAGCGCCCGTAATCGTCGCCCACTTTACCGCACCGTCGGAATTGAGCGAGAACGACGATGCCGTAGGAGGCGCAAGCAACGTAATCGAATATCCGCTACCGCCGCCCGCAAACTGCGAATCAATATAGTAAACGTCATCGGAATCGAATAAGCCGCCCAAAGCCTTCACACGGATAACGTATGAACCCGTGCTCTCAATCGCTTTGCTTTCCTGACTCGCGGAAGAAGTAATGCTTTCACCTGCGATTTCATATAAATAGCCGTTTGCATTGTCGGACGCTTTCGTAATTGTAACATCAATTGTGCCGCCGTTTACAAATTGCTCATGGGAATAACCGTAAGAAATTTCGGGAGCTAAGCACGCTTTTACCACTTGCGTATAAGTAAAGTTATTGCTGTTAATATTGTTGTATCCGTCGCCTACCGCATACAGCTTCACGGTATGATTGCCGATAGTCGTATAGTGTGGCACATACGAATAAGTTGAACCCGAAACGTGAATATCGTTATTCACGCGCACGCCGTCGATTTCCAAAACATAAGAGCTTGCGTTCGTAACGCCCGTCCAAGTGTACGCCTTTTTTACTTTGTCAATGGCGAACGTAGGCGTATTCAATTTGTATACTGTTACCGCTACCGACAAAGCGCTATCAAGATACTTGCTGTCATTTCCTACCGCTTTAATACGGAAAGTATAAGATTTTCCGCCGCCCAAGTATTGAATATTAAATCTCGTGCCGTTCTGCACTCCGCCCGTTTGCATAACATCGCTTTCATACACTTCATAGGTGGGCGTGTATTCTGCGGTATTGATATTGCCCGAAGCATTCCACACAAGTTCTACGCTGTTAGAGAACATACCGTCGGGGAATGTAGGCGCAGCCAGACGGATAAACTGTTGCGTGGGCGAAGCCTCGCTTGTCATATAGTATACCGTGCCCAAATCGTTGAAATAGTTTGCTACGGAAATCATGTGCAATACCGTACCGCTCTCGCGAATGTACTGATACATATTGTCGAAAGCATTTTCGGGTAAAGCTTGTTCGCTTTGGTCAAGGTAAACCTGATAGCTCTTGGCATTAGCCACATTATCGAATCCAAGCTGCCCTTCGCCCGTTCCGTAAGAAATACGAATATTCGTAGGCGCATTCAAACGGTTCACGCTAATAGGCGCCGTATAGTTGGAGGCAAGCGTGCTTCCACCGTTACCCCGCGCGCATACCGACACATCGTAACTACCGGCTTTAAGCGTAGATAAATCAATATTAGTAGACGCGGCGCTAAGCACCGTTCCGCTGTATTTTACGGCATAACCGTTATTTCCGCTTACCGCCGACCATTGCGCGTTAAAACCTTGCATCGTAAGGTTTGTAGGCATAGCCTGAACAGTGATTTTAAACGATAGAGCACTTTCGGTTAAACACGGCAAGAACACATAAGTGCTACCCGAAATATTTTTCACTCCGCCCATACTGCGCACCGTATAATTGTACTCTTGCTGTGCGGAAATCGCATCGTCGGCAACATCGTTATCCGAAATAGCTAAAACCGTAGAAAGCTTTCCTTCCATAAGCGCGCCGTCTTTATAAAGCTGATAGCCCGTAGCGCCCGAAACGGCGGTATAGTTTACCGTAAATCCGCTTGCAAGCGACGAAGGGTCGCTCGTAATATAATTGTTGCCGGACGCTTGCGGTGCGGCAAGGCGTTCCACTACAATATCTTTTGAATACTTACTATCGTAATAATCGGAACCCGCTTCGGCAACTGCCTTTACGCGTACTTTATATACGCCCACTTGACTGTAAGCATATCCGAACGCCATTTGCGCCGACGGATAATCGGTACGATTTACAATACCGTCTTTTTCAAGTTCTACGCTATAACCTACCGCTCCGCTTACGGCGTTCCAAACAAAATTATTGTTTGCATCGCCGTCCAACTCCAAATCGGAATTCCAAGAAACCGTAGGCGCAGGCAATATATAAACAATCTTTTCTTCCGACCAAGACGAAAAATAATTGCCGCTGTTATTGTAAGGCTTTACCTGCACGGCAAGCGAAGTTCCCGCCGTCAAGCTATCGTATTCCGTAACGTTTACCGTTTGATTTTGCACCACATTATTTATCTTGATTTGATAACCTTCGGCATTATCGACTTTATCCCAATGCAACGAACCGTTTTCCACTATAAGCCCCGTAGCAGGTTGCAAATAATGAAAACTATCTTCTTTAACCGCCGAATCAAAAGACGTTACATGGTCGCCGAGAGCTTTTATCTCAACGGTAAAATCCTTGTTTTCGGAATCGTATCTGAACTTAGTACCCGATACCGCTTGCGCTTGTCCGTTGATTTTCACTTCATAATTAACGGCATTTCCCATCCACGAGAGACTCTCGCCGTCGTAAGATATTTTAGTAGGCGCGGAATTTACAAACACTTGCTTTTCGGCACTCCAAGCGGAATAATAACTGTTATCTCCCGAAACGACAGGGCGTATTTTAATACGGTTGCTACCGGCTTGCGCCGTGTAATGCGTATCCGTAATATCGTTGGGAAGAATATCGCCATTTAAGCTGATGCGGTACGCCGAAGCACCAACTACCTCATCCCAAGAAAGTTCACCGTCATCGGAAATGCTTATATTCTCTATCGTATCGAGCGGAATAAAGTGCATAGAAGCGCCGTAAGACTTGTCCGAAATCACCGAATTGACCGTTACGTCAAATTCTTCGCCCTTTGCGTCGTATGTAAAAAGATTGGTATTTACCCGTTTTTCCTCGCCGCCGTTGATTTGCACCGTATAATATTCGGCAAGAGTCACCTTATCCCAAGTAATGCGGGTTCCGTCGTAGGTGATATTCGTAGGCTTATAAAGCCCTTCTACCTCTTTCTTGCTACACGCAGAAAGTCCGAGAACTGCACATACCGACATTATAAGGCACGCTACAATCAGCAGATTTCTTTTTTTCATTTCCTTTATCTCCTTTTGTTTGTTTTTTAATATAAAGTTGACATATCGGGATATTCGATTTCCACGTAGAAATCTTTCCAAAAGCTACCATTTGAAGACCAATAACCTCGATAACTCGTATATAGACAGCAGTAAAGAATCGGGGAGCTTAATTGGATAGTGGCAGTTCTTGTATATCTTTCATAAATGGAATCCGAGTGTTGTTCACTGTAACCCCATATTTTATACACATCACTTGCTGTTTTTTCCCTATACCAACTCATGTAAGTTTTGTATGGATTGGATACCGAAGCACTGTCATGTTTTGATTGATAAGTTACATTGATGACAATACTTCGAACGCCTTTATTGAAAATATCTGTCAAGTCTAAATCGTATCTACTTTTATCCATATTAGGAGTTTCGTTTCTTACTTGTACTCCAGATGATGTATCGTTAATAAAAACCCTTGTGTCTTTTAGCACTTTCCAATACTTTGCATATAATTTTATACTATTCGCCGACATAGCGGTATTCGTATATTTCCCTCCGTTGCCGTCATACCACCCCGCGAACATATATCCCGCCTTTTCAGTTTCGGGCAGAGTAATGCTCGTTCCTTGCGGTTCGGAAATATTCGTAACTTCCGTTCCACCATTTGTATCAAAGATAATCATTGCTTGCCATTTGGCGGTAAGCTTTACGCTATTCGTCGGCATAGTGGTTGCGCTGAAAGTAGAGCCGCTTGCAGTTTGCCAACCGACAAATTTGTAGTTCTCTCTTATCGGCGTAGGAAGATTGATTGCGTCGCCCACACGTGCAATAACGGAATTTATATTGTTGCCGCCGTTACTGTCAAAGTCAAGCACAGGCGCGAACTCTGCCGCATACAGCACCATTTCGCCCGTTACTTTGCCGTTGAATACTTCTTGCTTAGTCGTGTCATTTCTCTTTTTCGACCAAGCAATAACAGCTTTGCCGTCTACCCGTGTTTCAAGTTGCACTTCGGAAATAGGCGTGCCGTACTCCACCAAAACTTCTTCCGGAGCACCGCTCTCGGTGAAATAAAACGTAACGGCAAACTCTTCTCCCTTAAAGCCCGCATAGAGATATATGTAGCCTTTGGTATCTGACAAATCGAAAATACTTTCGTCAACGATATTTTTCGAGGGAATCGCACCGTATTGGTCGGCAACACGTATGCCTTGCTTATCGGGTTGTGTGTACCACCCTACAAAGTTTTTGTTCTCCATAGTAAGATTCAACGGCAAATCATTGATAAGTGAATTATACTCTACCGTAAGTGAACGGATACCCGTAACCGCAGCGCCCTGATAATCGAGAACAAGCGTAAATTCTTTCGCGCGGAACTGAGGATACAATACAATATTTTTATTATCTGTAAATGCGGCAACCGCGCTGCCGCCCGAGTTTACATACTGCGTTCCGCCCGCTTCCGCATCATAAAGCCCCATAAACTCATATCCGTTTTTTTCGGGAATAGAACTTATAGAATACAGCTTACCCGATTGCACTTCAATAGAATGTACACCCGTATTATCTGTATACTGAATTGTATACGTCTGTTCTCGCGGCGTATTTGTGCCACTGTTATCTCCGCAAGCGCACAACGAGAACAACATTGTGCAAGCAAGAATTACACCTATAAACTTATGTATCTTTTTCATATATACTCTCCTCTTGTTTAATAGAGCGTACTCTTATCAGGATATTCTATTTCCACATAAAAATCTTTCCAATAGTAATCACTGTACCACAAGTCTCCATTCAAATCCCTATAAATGCCAGTATCACTACAATAGCGGCAAATATAAAGAATAGGCGCATTTAATTCAAGTGTTTGTTTCCTTGTGTAACTATGCCATTTATTATCACTATGCGCTTCTTCATAAGACCAAATCAAATATGCATTGCTTGCCTGTTCGGCTGAAAACCATGCCATTAAAGTTTTTTGTTGCCGTGAAGACATTCCATTTTTTGCATAAGAATAGTATGATACTGTAACATTTATCATTCTAACACCAATATTATACAAATCACTTAAATCAAGATTATCTCTGGATTGATCCATACTCGGTGCTGTTGATACATTTTTCCACCCACCCTTACTTGTTAGCGAATCAATTATTACAACTTGTTTTGTTAAAACTTTATAATACTTTGCCAATAATCTCAGACTTTCTTGCGGCATAATTGTATATATATATTGTTCTCCGTTGCCGTCATACCACCCCGCGAACATATATCCTGCCTTTTCGGTTTCGGGCAGAGTAATGCTCGTTCCTTGTGGTTCAGAAATATTTGCCACTTCTGTGCCCCCATTGGTATCAAATATAATTATTGCTTGCCATTTTGCTGTAAGCTTTACGCTACTCGTCGGCATTGTGGTTACGCTGAACGTAGAGCCGCTTGTAGTTTGCCAACCTACGAATTTATAATTTTCTCTTACGGGCGTAGGCAAATTGATTGCATCGCCTGCGCGTGCAATAATTGAATTTATATTATTACCGCCGTTACTGTCAAAGTCTATTACAGGCGCGAACTCTGCCGCATACAACACCATTTCACTTGTTACCTTACCTGTAAACGCTTGCTCCTTATTCGTGTCATTCCTCTTTTTTGACCAAACAAGCACGGCTTTACCATCCACCCTTGTTTCCAACTGTACTTCGGAAATTGGCGTGCCGTACTCTACCAAAACTTCTTCGGGCACCCCGCTATCGGTAAAATAAAACGTAACGGTAAACTCCTCGCCCTTAAACCCTGCGTATAACTTTATGTTGCCGTCCGGATCGGACAAATCAAAAAGCTTTTCCGTAACCTTTCTGTTTTCGGGCAGCACACCGTATTGGTCTGCTATTTGGTTGCCCTTGCGATTAGGCTCGGTATACCAGCCTACAAAGTTTTTGTTTTCCAAAGTAAGATTAAGAGGCAATTCGCTAATTTCGGAATTATACGAAACTTTCATCGAACGACTACCCGTAACCGCCGCACCTTGATAATCTAAAATAAGCGTGAACTCTTTCGCACGGAATTGCGGATACAGAACAATATTTTTATTGTCGGTAAACGCTGCAACCGCACTACCACCGGCATTCACGTATTGCGTTCCACCCACTTCCGCATCATAAAGCCCCATAAACTCGTATCCGTACTTTTCGGGTATTGCGCTTATGGAATATAACTTCCCCGATTGCACTTCAATAGAGTGTACGCCTGTATTATCGGTGTACTGAATTGTATACGTCTGTTCTCGCAGCGTATTTGTACCACTGTTATCTCCGCAAGCGCATAACGAGAATAACATTGCGCAAGCAAGAATTACACCTAAAATTTTATATTTCTTTCTCATATAATACTTCCATTAACTCCAAATTATATAGTTAGTCTTATAGCAATAATCATTATAGTACTTTAAGACTAAATAGTCAACCTTATAAGACTAATATTTTTACAAAAAACGCGTTAAATTATATTTATAGGATTAATTGGAGGACAAAATGGACGTAGGAGAAAGAATTAAAGAGCTAAGAGAAAAAGCCGGCTTTACCCAAAATAAGTTAGCCGAATGGGCAGGCGTTTCGCAAACGCACTTGCGCAGAGTCGAACTCGGTCAACAAGATATTACCATCGGTCAGTTGCGCTTAGTATGCGATGGATTAGGAGTTACCCTTGCGGAATTTTTTGCCGTTAATGAAAAAGAAGAAAACCTAACGGACGTAATAGCAAAATTAACTCCAAAGCAAAAGCAACTTCTCATGGATTTTTTGAAAAGCATATAAAAATCATTTGTAATATTTATTTTACCTATTTCGTATTTTCTATCATTTGCGCAAAATAAAAGTCGAAACAGCACTATGCCCCCGCTTTGTCAACTCTAAAACATGCCTTTATAACACTTTCGCCGCTTTTTTTTGCACGCAAAAAAACAGAACGGTTTCGTTTGGGCTTACGCGGTTTGTTTTTTTGTTGGCGATAGATTCTTTTCGTCTTAACCCCAAAAGGCTTTACTTAATATTCGCTTAAATTAAAACAATACTAAAAAATATTTTCTTACCGTATTTTTTTGTCGTTTTGTGACACAATAGGTTTAGAATTCGTTAAAGGCGGAATAATTTATGAACGTATATCAAATAGAAGTAGACGACGAACTCAACGCAATTTTAGAGGAGGCGGCGCAAAAAATGGACGTAAATATCGAAAGTTTTATATCGCAAATTCTGAACCGATTCGCCATAGACCCGCATATTATGGAACAAGACGAAGTTAAAGACGGCTATGTGGAAATGGGCGACATAAATCTTAATATAAGCAATAACAAATAAAGGATATAATCAGCGGTGGATATAAAACGCGGCGACATTTTTTATGCGGATTTGAGTCCGGTTGTGGGAAGCGAGCAAGGAGGCGTGCGTCCCGTTTTAATCATTCAAAACAACGTCGGGAATCGCTATTCCCCCACCATAATCGCGGGCGCGATTACAAGCCAACTGACAAAGGCGAAACTCCCCACCCATATAGAAATTTCAAAAGGACAGTTCGGGCTCCCCAAAGACTCTGTTATTCTTCTCGAACAGCTTCGCACTCTCGACAAACGCCGTCTGCGCGAAAAACTCGGCTCGCTCGACCGCGACACCATTCGCAAGGTTGACAAAGCCATTTTAATATCGCTCGGATTTGCCGAAAACTATTGAAAATATATTGAAAAATAAAATTCGTTTCAATTTAAAACAGCTGCCGAAAAAAAAATTCGACAGACTGTTTTTTTAATATATAGCCGTATATAAACGGTTTTAAATTTCTTTAAAATACGGTATTATATCGCTTGCCAAAAGGCTCTCGGTTCCCGTAGTTTTTTCCGCTTTTTCCGCGCATTTGCCGAAAACGTAGCAACCGCGCAAAGCGGCTTCGAGCGGCGACATACGGCACGCGAGAGCGGCAATCATACCGCCGAGCACGTCGCCGCTTCCGCCTTTGGCAAGCGCGGGCGTTCCCGTAGCGTTCAAATAAACGGTGTTTCCGTCCGATATTACCGTTGTCGCGCTTTTCGCCACGACAACCGCGCCTATTTTTGCCGCAAATTTTTTAACTCTGCTAATAACAGGCTCGCTTTCGTCGAACATTCCCGCCGTAAGACGCGCAAATTCCCCCATGTGCGGAGTTAAAATCAAATCCGACTTTCTGTTGCGCAAAATTTCCGTATTGCCCGCAACGGCGTTGAGCGCGTCGGCGTCGAGTATAAGCACGCCCGAAAAATTATCTTTTATATATTCTATTATTTTTATAAGCTCTGCGTTTTTGCCCATGCCGGGACCTATTAAAATCGCTTTCGTTTTTTCAAACAGAGGTTGCAAACTTTCCGAATCGAAAATTATTTTTCCGTCCATGTCCGGCAAAAAGCACAGAGTTTCCTCTTTTACGCGCGCTTGATAGGCAGTTCGGAGAGACGACGGCACACACAGCGAAACGAGCCCCGCCCCGCATTTTAACGCCGACACCGCGCTTTCGTGCGCAAGTAACGACGCGCCGAGCATTTCGGGACTGCCCGCTATAACGCGAACGCGTCCGTAATCGTATTTGTGGCTAACAGGCTCGCGCGCTGGAAATTCCGCGTCGCCCTCTTCGAGAGCTTTCGCGATTCCCTCTCCTCTAAGCCCTATGTCGGCAACCGTGAGTTTCCCAACGTAGTTGCGTCCCTTCCCCATAAAATGCCCGAGTTTTGCAAACGAAAACGTGACCGTTTCAAACGCTTTAACGGCGAGTTCGGTTTCTCCCGTGTCGGCATTAAGCCCCGACGGAATATCCACAGCAACAACCCTCGCGGCGCTTGCGTTGCATTTTTCGGCAAGAACTCGCGCAACTCCGCCGAGCGGACGGTTGCACCCCGTGCCGAATATAGCGTCTATAACAATTCCGAAATCGTCGGGCCGGAATTTATCGACGGATATTTCTTTTACGCCGAGCAAGCGGCAAGCTTTTAACCGAGCCGAAGCCGCCGCGCCGAAATTGTCCGACGCGAGCATGAGCTCAACTTTTCTACCCGCCAGAAAAAGCATACGCGCAACGCTCAAACCGTCGGCTCCGTTGTTGCCGCCGCCCACAAGCACGCAAATTTTTTCGCTCTTTTTCGCAATACGCAATACGCGGCGCACAACCGCCGCCGACGCGTTTTCTATTAGAATATCCTCGTTAAGCCCAGATTTTTCCGCGCGCGCTTCGGCTTGTTTCACCTCGTCCACGCTTAACACGTTCAACATTTTTAATGCCCTCTACCATTTCTTTATGGGTATTACTTTACATAACAAGCGCGGTTGCCACCGCGTAATCGCTGCAATGCGAAATCGAAAGTTCTATTTGCACCGACGGAAAAAGTTCTGCGGCTTTTCCGCGAAGCGCAACTTGCGGCGCTCCCGCGCCGTTGTGCAATATTTCTATATCGTTCGGGCGAAAACCGCAAAAACCTGTGCCGAGCGCTTTCGCAACCGCCTCTTTGGCGCAAAACATACCCGCAAGCGTTTCTTCTTTTTTTCCGTGCGCCATGTAATATTCGCGTTCGGCACAGGTATAAACTCCGTTTAAAAACGAAGCGGATTGGGCGGATTTGCGCACCCGCTCTATTTCGATTATATCCGTTCCTATCTTCATGCGGCTACGCCTCGCGGTGCAATACGGCGCTCGTTACCGCGCGCGACACAGCCTCAACCGCCATTACTTCGAGCATGGAAAATTCGCATTTCGCTTCTCCTTTCGAAATTGCAAACAAAGTGTCGCCGTCGTGTTCGGTATGAACGGGCTTAATCGACTGCGCGAGTCCGTTATGGCTAATCGACGCAAGTTTATTAGCCTGTACTTTGGTGAGAGCGGCGTTTGTTAAAACGCAACCTATTGTTGTGTTGCCGTACATAAGGCGGGCAAAGTTCCCCGACAGTATGCACCCCACAGTGTCCAAAAAGCCGCCCGCATTGTCGCGCGCGCCCGCAATTATTTTGCCGCTTTGGTGGTCAACAACGTCGCCGAGCGCGTTCACCGCAACAATAGCCGTAACAAACAAATCGGGGGTGCCTACGGTAGCCGCTCCTATTCCTCCCGCCGAGCAAAACTGCGCGCCGCGAATTTTCCCTACGGTTGCGCCGGTGCCCGCACCCACTTGCCCAAACGGCACCCCGTTTGCGCTTGCGTTCGCCGCCGCCTTCTTTCCCATTTCGGAATCGGGATAGTCGTATCCGTCGCCCGATAGGTCGTAAAGCACAGCCGAGCAAACGATGGGCACGATTTTATTGCCTATTGAAAACCCCTCGCCCATATCGCGCAAAAAGTTCATAACGCCGCAAGACGCTTCGAGCCCGTAGGCGCTACCGCCCGAAAGCACAACCGCGTTTATATTCTGCATAGCCTTTTCGTTGTGCAACAGGTCGGTTTCGCGCGTGCCGGGAGCGCCGCCGCGCACGTCCGCACCCGCAACCGCGCCGCCACCGCACAACACTGCGGTGCAGCCTGTGTTTCCGTTGTCGGCGTGCCCCACAGTTATGCCGCTCGGCAACAAAATTTTAGGCACAAACGTTTCTTTTTTCATTTTCTTTCTCCTTATAAAAGGTTAATTATTCGCTCCATGTATGGGATTGCTTCGCTACGCTCGCAATGACAAGGCAAAACGAATACAGCCGCACGTTGTCCTTAGCCGAGCGCGCGAAGCGTGCGAACGCCACGAGCCGTAGGCGAGTATTGCGAGGAACGAACGCAGTGAGTGACGCGGCAATCTCCTCAATCGGCGTCAAAACGCTCGCACAATTCGCCGACAACTTCGCGCACGGTGTCGTAACGGAACCCTTTCCCAACGAGAAACGCGGATAGCTTTCGCTTGTCGGTCGAATGCGACGACAACCATTTTTCGGCGACGCGCGTCGCGTCGGCGGTTTGGTCGTCGAGCTTTTCGAGTTCTTCTTCTATAATTTCACGCGGAACGCCTTTTTGCCGAAGTTCCGCTTCGAGTTTGCGAGCGCCCGACTTAGTTCTGTACGCTTCCACATACATGCGGCAATATTCGGCGTCGTTCACATAGCCGTACACAAGCAGTTTTTCAACCGCGCTCGCAACGGCGGTTTCGGAATATCCTTTTTGCGAAAGATAATCGGCTATTTCCTTTTCGGTGCGCGGACGAACGCCCAAATATTTGGCGGCTCGCTCGAATGCCGAAGCGCTTTCGCTTTCCGAAACGGCGTTTTCAAGCTCTTCGGGCTCTATTTCGTCGCCTATTTTAAGCCTGTGCAAAGCGGCGGTTATTTTTTCAAGTCCGCAACAAAAGCGCCCGTCTATATAAACGCTAACGCGGCTTTTATTCCTCGCTTGCGGTTTTATGTCGGTAATTTTTCCCACAGTCAATAGTATACAATAAGAATAAAAAATAATCAACTTGCGAAAGCTAAAAATATTAAATCGAATACGGCTAAACACCCGTGAAGGAGAATTCTTTATGAAGTCTATGGAATGTGTACGCGAAAAAGAAAAGCTCGTTTACAAAAAATGTTGCAACTACGCTTGCGAATGCGGTAGCGACTGCCTAAGAAAACTGCTCGGCGACGCCGCCAACGAATCGCGCATGCGTTTGGGCATTTCAAGCGACGAACTTAAAAACGACTAATTAAAAGGAGCGAACAAAAAAAATGAAATTCAATTTCTTCTGCAAAAGCAAAAAATCGCAAACCTCTTCCGACTGCGCTTGCGGTTGCACAAAAGAGGCTCGCAACAGCGTGCGTCTTACCGACGCCGAAATAGCCGCCGACATTTTGAGCGACCTCGAAAGCCTTACGCACGAATACAAATGTCTTTGCGAAAGCGGTTGCGACTGCGGCGAAAAACTCCGCAGCTGCGAAACCTCGCGCAACTGCATTTGCGAATTTGTAAATAACCGCGACTGAAAACTTTGCGGGCGCACCGCGCTCGAACTCGCGGCTTACAAATAATGCTCACAGAAAAATCACTCGCATTCACTTGCAACGCGGGTGATTTTGTGATATTATTATAATGTATAGTTATAACTATAACATATTATTTAATATGCGAGGACCCAACAACATGAAAAAAACAAGGAAAACCTGTTTTACGGCGGCATTGCTCTGCGCGGTATTGTGCTTCGGTTTTGTTCTAACGGGTTGCGGCGAAACCGCAGTTTATCCGGCGTTTAGAAATCCCGTAAACAATAATCCGTCGGAAAATCCCGACGGTTCGTTTAACGGCAAATATACGATTTCGGTCGTTTCGGCAGGCGGGCTTCCGCTCAACGGCGTGCGAATATCCGCCAAAAAAGACGGCAACACAATAGCTTCGGGAATTTCCAAAAACGGCGTTATAGAACTTTCGCTCGCCGCCGACGAATATACTCTCGTTGCCGACGAAAGTTCTTTGCCCGCAGGCTATTCGGTTCCCGCCGACGCAAATTTTAAAACTTCTGCCACAGAACCGAACGCGAGAGTAATTCTTTCGTCGGCGGTAATTCCCACCACCGCGAACGCGAGCAAACGCTACGCGCTCGGCGACGTTATGCACGATTTCGGCTTTACCGCAACCGACGGAAACAGATACACGCTTTCGGGCGTGCTTGCGAGCAAAAAAGCCGTGCTCATCAATTTTTGGTACAAAGCTTGCTCTCCCTGCCAGTCGGAATTTCCCGCCATGCAAAAAGCTTACGAGGCTTTCGCCGATAAGGTTGCGATAATAGCGTTGTCTACGCAAGACACCACCGACGTAATAAAAGATTTTAAGGAAGAGCGCGAACTGTCGTTCCATATGGCTAACGACGCCGCTAACGTAACAAACCTTTTCAGCGTGGGCGCATTCCCCACCACCGTAGTTGTAGACCGCTACGGTGTTGTGGCGCATATAGAATCGGGCGCGGTAACAAGCGAATCCACCTGGAAAGCAATGTTCAATAAATACGCCGCCGACGATTACACTCAAGAACCTCCTTCGGAAGACGGCGACCAAGACAAACCGACAGACTACACAAAACCCGACCCCTCGCTCGTGCAGCCCGCGTCGGCTGAAATAGAAGCGGCGGTTTTAGGAAAAGGAGCCGCAGGAAAAGTTTCGAACTTCCACCCCGAAACCAACGAAAACGACAAAGACAGGTCTTTCCCTTTCCTTATAGGAAACGACGGAAAGCACGTTTACGCGTCTAACACCAAAGTTTCAATGTCGTTCGCTATAATGTATTGCGACGTATCGCTTCAAAGCGGCGACGTTCTGTCTTACGAATACATGACCGACACCGAATCGGGCAACGACGTGCTTTTCGTTCAAATCGACAAAGACATAGTCGGGCAATACAGCGGCAACAGCGAAGGGTGGCAAAAAGAGTTCGGCGTGTATGTTGCAAACCGTACCGAAACCGTATCGCTCTCGTTCCTATATCTTAAAGACCCCGAAAAAGACGATGGCACCGACATGGCTTGCATACGCAACATAGAAATAACCGACATTAACGACACCGAAGGTTCGTTCGACCAACTTGTTTCTGCGGTAGACGGCTTGGAATCGAACGGCGTTAATTACGGGCTTAAATTGCTTGCGCCGGGAGAAAACGGAAACGACGGGATTTATTATATGGTGGAATACGCTAACGAAAAAGGCGAAAACGTGCGTTCCATTTTGCTTGCCGACGTTTTGAACTACACCTACTGGGGCGATAAACACGCCGAAAGCAAAAAGTTCACAGCACCCACCGGTTCGCTGTTCGCTTCATCGCTTTATTACCTGTCTTATTGGACTATGTCTAACTACGAAAACATTTCGGATAAAGTTTCTTTGTTGTTCGATTACGGCGCAACACATACCGACACGGTTATAGACGCCTACTATATGCAGCCGTTCTCCGACAACGAGCTTATGCCGGTGAATACCGCGCTAAAAGAAGCGCTCGACGCTTTTGCAAAAGAATACTGCAAGAAAAACGGACAACAATATTACGCCGACCAGTGGCTTGAAATGTGCTTTTACTATAAGCATCACGGCAACAAAGAGCTCAGCGGCGTTTGCAACATGACAAACGACCCCGTTAAAGGGCTTTCGCTCAACAACGCATACGAGCTTAAATTCTCTACCGTTGTGGATATAACGAAAGGCATAAAGCACAACGGCGGCGGATTGTGGTATAAATTCGTTCCCGCCAACACAAGCGTGCACAATTTTTATTCCACTTATGTGCCCGACGACAGCACCGCCGACCCCTTGATTTGCATATACGACGAACAAGGCGAATTGCTGTTATTCAACGACAACGACGAAAGCTATTTGCACTTTTTAAAGGGAGCCGACAGCTACGCCAAAGACAACGAGCACTTTAACGCGCATATCTTGCTTACCGCAGGAAAAACCTATTACATTCAAGCAACTCTTGCCGACCCCACCGCCGTTAAAGGCAAATTCCGTATTAACATAACGGATATGGGCGTGAAATCTTACGATTATTTGCGGATTTGCTCAACCGACTTCGGAACATGGAATCCGAACGGAGCGTACAACGGCATAAACGTTGCCCTCAGCCCCACCGACGGTTATTATCACGCCGTAACCGAACAATTCGACTACGGCTCGAAAATCTACATCGATTTTATACGCCCGAACTTTTACGACAAAAACAACAACTCGCTTTACGACTTGATTCGTGGCGGAAGATTTAATTTCAGACTGTACGGCGACAGCGACTATACGCAGGAACTTCTCGCCTACTACTATAAGTCGGTGCAAGGCAAAAATCCGTCGGACGAACTTTACGGCATGTTGGAAGCCGACGCGCGACTTGTTCATATTCTTAACCGACAAATTTTTCACACATACGGCGATAAGCCTACGGCGAACGGGTGGTTGATGTTCGCGTGCTACTATTTGCACATAGGAGAGTAACGCCGCGCGAAAAACAACTTTTTTGCTTGACACGTTTAACCGCTTATGGTAAACTATTAAAAAATGTAGAGACAACGGCGTCGTGACCTTATTTGTTGTGGTGCCGTTTTCTTATATAAACAACGCAAATAAATTTCAGGAGGATATATCCATGAAGAAAACAGTAAAAAAACTTTCCCTTATTCTTTCGCTCGCGCTCGTTGTGCTTGCTTTCGGCATGTTCGCGGCGGCGTGCGGCGACGACGACAAAAGCTCTAACTCTTACGACGTTAAGCTTGTGTATGCCGACGGCTCGGCGGTAGACGGCACCGCAGTAAACGTAACTGTGCAAATTTGTCTTACCGATGCGGCGGGCGAAACCGTGAACTGCTATTTGCCTAAAAAGGTTGCGGCAGACGGAACTTGCAGCACAAAAGCCGACGAGCTTCCCGCCCTTAAAAGCGGCGAAAAATTCCATATTCAAGTGAATTTACCCGACGGTTACAGCTACGACGAAAGCGCGGCAAATCTTTACGTTACCGCGCCCGGTTCCGTAACTGTAACGATTACAAAAAATTAAATTTTTAAGGAGACTGCATATATGAAAAAAGCGTTGCAAAAAATTATTCCGTTTGTTTTATGTTTCTGCATGTTGTTCTTATTCGCATGCAAAGACACAAGCACTCCCCCCCCCGCAAACGGCGGCAACAACGGCGGCAACGAACAAACTCCGCCCGACGATAACAACCCCGACGATAACAATCCCGACGACGATAAAGACCCCGACGAAGAAAAACCGCCGGTAGACAAAACGCAAACTTACACCATTTCGGCGAAAGATAAGCAAGGCGCCGCGATTGCAAACGTTTGGTTCGAAGCGTATTACTACGGCGACTACGAAGCTAAAAGCGACCTTACGGTTGTGCAAAAAGCGAGCACCGACGCAAGCGGCATTGCAACTCTTAAATTCGAACCCGAAGACGGAACGTCTTACATGGCAAGACTTGCTTCGGAGGGCGAGAAAGCGACCGACCCCGCGTTAGACTACCGTTACACTCTCGACAACAAAGCCGACGGAACTTCGCTTACATTCGATTCGGAAAGAAAAGCTACTGCGGTTTTCAACTACTACCCCAACAAATTTCCTTTTTCGTTAACAACCGAACATTCGTATAAGCGAGTAGCTACGGAAGATTCGTTTACCGAAAGCGGCGACGATTTGATATTAAATATTAAAGCTAATATAATAGATTATTTTTGTTTCGCTCCTTACATAGCTCCGAAAATAAACGGCGACGGAATGACCGAAGCCGAATTCAATAAAGCGATAGACGAAGCAACGGATGCGGCAAGACAGGCGGCAAGCGGAAAATACGATGTAACTTTCACTACCGACAGTAACGCAAACATAACTATGGAACGTTATAACGGCAACAGAGGCAACACACCGATAAATGCCGAAGGAGTTCCCACGCAAATTCTTGCAATAACGGGAAATGCGCCCGACAATGCCGAAGACGCCGAACTTTACACAGGCAACGACACAGTTTCGCTCGAACTAACCAAAGACTATTCGGCAAGCGACTATTTGTTCGGCGTAAAAGCAGACAAAGATTGCACCGTTACCATTTCGGTTACCCGCACGGGCGACGTCACCGAAGAAACAACCGTAACAATAACGCCCGTAGCTCCTTCGGGCAACCCGATAGAGTGGACGGACGCGAAAGTGGCTGAAAACAAAAACGATGGCGAAAACCTTTTGGAAATTCCGTTCGACGGCACTGAGAACGTAGTTCTCGGCACAGACGGCTACTACCGTGTGGGAGACGAGAACGGAGCGCTCCTCTACGTTGTTCTTACCAAAGAGACGCGTGGCGGCACAACGCCGATAAGCGAGCTTAAAACCGACCCGAACAACCCCAGAGCGGAAACCATATTCCAGTTCCAGTCTAAAACCGACCCTTCGAAGAAATTCGACTATTCCATTTTCGTAAACGGCGAAATGGACGAAAAAAACGAAAATAAAGTAACTTACGGATATGCCGACCTCGCAAAAAACAGCTACGGCGTTTATCCCGTAAACGAAGAAATAAGAACTTTCCTCGAATATTGCGGTTTCTTTATGTGCGCGGAACCCGGAGCGCAAAACTGGCTTATCCCCTGCAAATACTTCGGCTCTAACACCATAACCGAAACGGGCGCTCTTATTACCGTAGGAAATAACGCTTTATCTCTCACAGAAGCCGAAGCATACAACGGAAAGCTTTACACAGTTAAATCTTTTAGCGGTGGCACTTTCACTCTTAGAGCAACCGACGATAAAGTTTTGGTGTGGACTACCGACGTATACAATCCCCTTATAGGCGAAAAAGATAATGACGGCGAATACCAATTTGTCGGCTCGTATAACTTCGAATTGAAAGCGGGCGAATCGTTCTCGTTCTACTGCGGATACGCATGGGCGGAAGCCGTAGATTACAATTTGCTTTTGCTCAAAACGTCGGGCGACCCCGAGCCGTATATCGGCTTAGGCTTAAACTCTGCGAATATAACAGAAACTTACAGCCCGCAATCGTTCTTTTTCACTCCCGAAAAAAGCGGTTGGTACAGAGTTTCGGTTTCCGAAAATGACGTTAACGGAATTCAAGACATTTCATACGATAATAACCCCATTATCGATTTATTTTCGGAGCCTGACGAAAATGGGAATTTTGTAGGATTCGCAATATATCTCGAAGCAAATGTTGAAATCGAAATAACATTAACGGCAAGCGCAATAGGTGACTATTTGTTTACGTTGGAAGAAACGGAGGAACCCAAATTCGTTACGGGCGAAAACATGATTAGCGGACTTACTCAAAATTCACCCTTAACGAGAAAATTCGGAGGCGAAACGGGAACATATTCGATTACGATACAAGCTCGTCCAGGTTTTTCTTCCACAATAACCGTAACAATCGGAGAGCAAGCTTACACGCTCAATGCCGAAAACAACTACACCGTAAATGCGGAAATATCCGCAGACGCGGAAATAACCGTTTCGACCGATAACAGCAATAATAATCCGTTCTTCGGCGACGAATTTATGCTTATGTTCGAATTAGCGGCTTAAAAAACAACTAAATAATACGGTATAGCAAAAAGAGCGCCCGAATTATATCGAGCGCTCTTTTTATAATTTAATTAAATTAGTCGAGCCCACTCCAAACGAACCGAATTCTTTTAAACGCCTCACATTGCGTTTTCTATTGCCGCAGAAAGAGCAGCCTCGCTCGTTTTACCCTGTTGCACAAAAGTTATTATGCCCGAAGTATTCACAACAACGGTTAGCGGATACGCGCTTTTTCCGCCGAGCATTGAAAAGCAATCCGTTTCCGAAGTGTCTTGCGCAAAGATTATCTGCCAATCGCGCCAACCCTTGCCGTCTATAAAGCTTTGAACTTCGGTTTCACTCGCCATATTCGCGGCGTGCACCGCAACCATAACGATTTTATCGCCGAACTTTTCTTTAACGCTCTCAAAATAAGGGAGTTCTTCCACACAAGGGTCGCACGTTGTATACCAAAAGTTTATAACCGTAACAGTCCCCTTATGTTCGAGCGACGAAAATTTGTCGGCTTTAATTCCGTTCGTATACGCGCCTTGCGTGTCGTAAGTAGTTAAGGTAAAGTCGGGGCACTTGTCGCCCAAAGCGTAAACCTGCGTCACGTTGGTAGGCGCCAAAAAATTATAATACACCAAAGCGGTTATAAGCAACACAACGGCAAGCGCCCATGCGCCTATCTGCAAACCGAAATTCCGTTTCAATATTTTTTCGGCGGAAGTTAATTTTTTCTTTTCCCGCGCGCAACTCAGTTCTTCGCCTTTTGAAGTTTGCTCGGTGGCAAGAGCCGAATTCGATTTTTTAAAAACTTCAACGGTATCCGTTTCTGTCGTTCCGCTTACGTTCGCGTTCAAATCTTGTAGAACGGAATTTCCGTTCTCCGAACCGTTCGCAGCCATAGCCGCAAGCGGAGCCTTTTCTACTGCGGGAACGGGCAAATCGTCGGTTGCCGACGGATGCAAAAACAATTTTGCGCCTTTCCACCCTATTGCCTTAGTTGGGCAAACGGGTATGCACTCGCCGCAATTTATACATTCGTGGTCGCCCACTCGTTTCACGTCCATTTTGCAGGTTTGCACGCACAGTCCGCAATCGGTGCATTTTCCGTTGTCGAGGCTCACTCCTATAAGCGCGAATTTATTAAAAAATCCGAGAATAGCGCCGAGCGGACAAATAAAGCGGCAAAAAAAGCGGTAAATAAAAACGCTTGCCACAGCAAAAACCACAAGCACAACAAACTTCCAACTGAACAGGTAGCCGAGCATTGCGAAAAAGTCGGAATTGTTCGGGTTCATGAGCAAAAACAGCGAACCGCCGAAAGTTCCCGCAGGGCAGATATATTTGCAAAACGCAGGTATTCCCTGATATATTACGGGAATAGCTATAACGAACACCGCAAGCAACACATATTTAAAATACGAGAAAAAGCGCGTGTATCTGCTCTTACGCAATTTGGGCGTTTTAATTTTGTAAAGCAAGTCTTGCCCAAGTCCCGTAGGGCACAAAAAACCGCAAATAGTTCTTCCGAGCATTAGCCCGAGCAAACACAATATGCCTATTATGTAATAGGGCGCGCGCGTTTTAGACGAAGCCATCGCGTTTTGAAGAGCGCCGAGCGGGCACGCCGTTATTGCGCCGGGACACGAATAACAATTCAAGCCGGGCGTGCACAAATACTTTGTACCGCCGCGAAAAATAACGTTGTTCCCCTTTCCGAAATATCCTTTTATATTCGCGTTAAACAGCAAAACGGAATATAATTGAATCAATCGGCGTTTGGTAGGCGCATGGGTTTTAAACCACCCGCCGAGCTTTTTAAAAAAATTTTTCACCTTAGCCAAGACCTATACACTCCGTGCAAATATTTACGGCTTTAATAAGCACGTCGCGCGCTCCGCCGTTAAAAATTCCCGCTATTATAAACGACACCGCCAAACACCCTACCGCCGCGCGAGCAACGGTTTTTCCGTGCTTTGCGAAAAACTCGAAAGTTTTACTTGCAAATGAAAAAAACTTGCCGTTTCGAGCCTTTATTGCAAGCACGGCGCCGAGTCCGCGTTTAGCTTGTCCGTTTTCAGGCGGCGCTATTTCGCCGCTCCTATATGCCGCCGAAAGCCTCTTAACTTCGGGTATTTGTTTTTTTGCCGAAATACGCTCGTATATTCCTATACAGCACGCGAATAAAAACGTCCATGTTACGCACGGAATAAAATGCTTAACCATTGTTATTATTTCCGCCGTAACGTTTTCTTTTGATAGGCGCGAAGGAAAATTTTCGGGAATCGCAAGATAAGCTACGGCATACGCCGCGCTTGCCACCGCAACGGCTCCGCAACACAGCCACAAAATTTTAATTACCGTTTCTTCGCGGCGCACTATCTTCGCCGCCTCGCCGAAAGAACCTTCGGGCGCGCCCGATTTGGGAAGTCTTTTTTTTAGTCTGAAAAGAGTGTATCTCACGTCTTGCCGCCCTACTTTCCGAGCCGTTTCGCACGCAACTCCCACGCCGAAACCTATTGCGGCGAGCGCAAGCCAAATCCACAAAGCGGGCGCAATTTTGCCGAGCGCGGCGCCCACGTTTTCGCGCGTAAAAATTTGTTTTCCCGCAAAATCCGAAGCCGTGCCCGCAAAATACAACGAAAGCACTTGCCAAATAAGCAACGCCCCCACCGTAACGGTAAACGCGCCGAGCACAGAGCCGTAAGCGAGAAGTATCGTTTTTCGAGTTTTTTCAGTCATAATATAATTATACCAACACACGCGCCTCCCGTCAAGCGTTTTAAAGTCGGGCGAAACGGGCGCAATTCGCTTGACATAACGCCGAAGAAAATGTATGCTGAATAAAGCGCAAAACTATATTCACGATTGCGCATATTCGCAACCGTAAAAAAGGAAATACTAATGAACAAAACGCTCTACAACGAATACGTTCGCATTTTAAACGAAGAGCTTTTGCCCGCTACGGGTTGCACCGAGCCGATTGCCGTAGCCTACGCCGCCGCCCTATCCCGCGAAACTTTGGGAAAGCTCCCCGAACGCGTGAAAGTGCTTGTTAGCGGCAATATTTTAAAAAACGTTAAAAGCGTAATCGTGCCGAACACAGGCGGACTAAAAGGAATAGCTTCGGCGGCTGCCGCAGGAATAATAGCGGGAAATCCCAACAACAAACTTAAAGTTCTTGCGTTCCTCACCGATTCCGAACGGAAAAAAATATCCGAATTTTTAAATACGGCAACTTTCTCGGTTGAACAATCGCGCACCGACTGCGCGTTCGACATTACGGTTAGCGCATTTCACGCATCCGACTGCGCAAGCGTGCGAATTGCGGGGCACCACACAAACGTTGTAAGCATAGAAAAAAACGGCGTTCGCATAGGCGGCGAAAACAATACGACGGAAAGCGACGCGGGCTTTACCGACAGAAGCGTTCTAAACGTTAAAAACATAGTCGAATTTGCCGACAGTCTGAATATTGCCGACGTGCAAGATGTTATAGAAAAGCAAATAGCCTGCAACACCGCCATTGCGCGCGAAGGGCTTAAAAACGATTACGGCGCGCGGGTAGGAAAAATCTTGCTTGCCACGCGCGGCAACTCCGTTTTTAACCGCGCTAAGGCGTTTGCGGCGGCAGGAAGCGACGCAAGAATGAACGGTTGCAATCTTCCCGTAGTTATTGTGTCGGGTAGCGGCAATCAAGGGCTGACGGCATCGCTCCCCGTTATAATTTATGCCGAAGAGCTTTGTAGCTCGCGCGACAACCTTATCAGAGCTCTCGCCCTTTCAAATCTTATAACCGTACACCTTAAAACGGGCATAGGCAGGTTGTCGGCATATTGCGGCGCGGTAAGCGCGGGCGCGGGTGCGGGCGCCGGAGTGTGTTACCTTCACGGCGGCAAATACGACGAAATCGCCCACACGCTCGTAAACGCCCTCGCCGTAACGTCAGGTCTTATTTGCGACGGCGCAAAATCGAGTTGCGCGGCAAAAATCGCGGCTTCGGTAGACGCCGGAATTATGGGAATGCAAATGTACGAAAGCGGCAGTCAGTTTTTCGGCGGCGACGGCATTTTGGAACGCGGCGTTGAAAACACAATAGAAAACGTGTGCGACCTTGCGCGCGTAGGAATGAAAGAAACCGACGAAGAAATCATACGCTTAATGATTAAAAACATTTAACCGCGCGCCGTATAATTAGAGTTAAAAAAGAGCGAGACACAAAATAAAAGTGTCTCGCTCTTTTCAAACGTTTAAAATGCCGCCGCGCAACGCGCGGAATAATTATATTTAAGCCGCAGTTTCGAAAATTTGCAACGTGTTGTCAGTGTCGCCGTAATCAAGCTGAGCGTCGTAAACTTTTCCTTTCGCGTCGGTAAACACAAAGCGCACAATAAGGTTAAGCTTATCTTCTTCGGTCTGTTCTTTCATAACGTAAGAATACGCCAAATTGCCTTGCCCGTCGAAAACTTTGCTCACGCCGTCGAAAACGTAGGTTTTGGACTTATCAGGTTTTCCCGCCGTAAGTCCGTAAACAACACGGTTATATAAAAACGTATTAGGGGCTTTAAGGCTGTAATTCTTTCCGTCTTTCACATACTCGCCGTTTGCGGATTGCTCGAAAATGTAAAGCGCTTTGCCCCTGTCGCTCAACTCAATTTGTCCGCGTTCGTTCTTGTAGTAAGAAACTGTAAGAGTTTGCCCTTCTATTTCCAAAATCGCGGTGCCGTTCCCAAAGTAAGACTCGCTTAAACCGTCGAGCAAAAGAACGGATTTTTCGGCAGTGTAAGTGCCCTTAAATTCGTCAACGCCGTCGCCGCGAATACAAATACCTTCGTCGGCGCCGATTTCGAGTTTGAGCTCGCAAACAGTTTCGCCCGTTTCGAGAGTAGTTGTAAGAGCGGAAAGAGTGCCCTTATTGCCTTCGTATTCGAAAGTAAGAGTTTTAGTCTCGCGTTCGTATTTGTATTGCACAGCCTCGCCGTAGAACGTTCCGTTTGCGGTGCCGTCGGCTCCTATTTTTCCAACCGTAAGAGTTTTGGATTCGGTCTTTCCTATAAGCCATTCGCCGCCGAAATCGTTGCGAACATACAAATTCACTGTAACGCCGCCTATGCCGAGAACGTAGCAATTATTAGTAGAATCAACGGTAAGCGTGCCGTTTTGTCCGTCGGCGCTAACGGTTATGCTTCCGTCCGCCGCTATCTTATAATTGTATGTTTTGGAAACTGCGCCCGTAACGGTAATTATGCCGCCGTTTCCTTCGGATATATTCCCTCTGCCGTCAAATTCGTAAACGTTGCCCGCGTTGTCGGCAAGGTCGAAACCGAACCAAACGTCGCGCGCTTTGAGCACAACCGTTTTTCCGTTTCCCGTTACTGTAACAGTATCCGCTATTTCGTTATACGCAAGCGCATATTCAACGCCGCCGAACACGAACGAACCGTCAAGCGTGCCGTTTTCAACCGAATAAGCACCCGCGTCAACGCCGTCTATTCTAACGTTTCCTTTCACCGCAAGGTGGTTTTGGCTTCCTTCCAAATCGTAGTTGCCAAGACCGTTAAATTCCACCGACGGGAAATCGGTATCGTTCGACACCCAGTATCCTTTAAAGCCGTCGTACAAAAACAGCTTCATATCGTTTTTAATCGTGTCGGTAAACGCCGAATACATACTGCCCGAAAGCGTTCTATCCGCCGCAGAATATTTTAGCGCTCCGAAAGCCGAACTTCCGTAAAACAACAAAATAGTTCCGTCCGCGCCAGCTTCGTAAGTAACAGCATATTTTTCGTAGCTGTTTCCGAAATCGACCGTCGCATTGCCGTAGCCGTTCTTGCCCAAACCGTCGAACGTAATTTCCACAAGACCGTCCGAATTGTTCATCCAAACGCCCGCGTAGCTATTGTCGGCATAGAACATTTCTCCGTCGAGCGAAACAAATCCGTCTTGCGTGAACCGCGCGGTTTTTCCGTTGCTCAATGTGGCGACGCCGCCCGAAACCGTATATGTGCCCGAATCGGACTCTAAAACCTGCTCGGCGCCGCTCGCGCCGTAGCCTACATATTTATAACTCCACTCGCCTTTTCCGTCGAAAGTGTAGCTCTTTAAAACGGAAGCCGCTTTTTCCCACGTTCCCGCAAATTCGTCGAGCTTTGCAACGGAAACGTTCGCAATACTCTGTATTGTGCCGTCGGCGGCGAGCGTAGCCTCGTATTCGGAGCCTCCCGCCGTGCGAATTTGCACCTTGCCTTCCGAAACAATATACATAAACTCTTCTGAACGGGGCGTGTCGCCGAAAACGGTTACAACGCCCGTGCCGTCGGAATAGAACGAATAACTTGTGTCGTTAGTGTAATATTCGCCGTATACGAAGTCGGGCAGTTTTTTAACCGCAACCAACGAACCGTATGCGGAATTTGCATACATATAAACGTCTTTTAATGTAAGCACGCCGTTCGAGCCGTCTACCGAAATTGCCTCGAAATCGTCTATACCGTCGTAGCCCGCATGAGCGTGTCTGCCGAGCACGGTGTTATAGAGCATAATTTTTTCGCCGTTGTAAGTGTAATAAGACAAATGCGTTCTCGCGCCGCTGCGGTAAGAAAGCGTTCCGTCGGTAGCAAACGTTATGCTTGTGTCTATGCCGCTTCCGTCTTGAATATAGTAAGTTCCCGCAATTTCGGAATAGTCGGCAAAACCCGCATAAAGCGTTATGTCGCAAGTGGGCACGAAAGCATACGGCACAGCCTTAGTTAAAGCGGCGTCGAAAAAATATCCGAACGAGCGCATGTTGCCGCGCGATATAAATTCGGGAATGCCGTCGTCCACAAAATTCCAATACGCCATAGGAAGGTATGTGTCTTTAATATTAACCGAAAGTCCGTCCGAAAGCCCTTCGCCTATAAAATTTACCGAAACAACGAACTCGGCTGTGGTGCTTTCAAAGTTTATATCGGGATATTCCCCGCCGAAATTCCAGTCGGTTTCCGTCCATTTCAAAACGTCGGTATAAAATTCGCCGCTCGGCTTTTCGCCTTGCTTGCCGTAACATTCGTAAGCATAAGAATCAAGCTCGCTCACCGACGAAACCTTTCCTCTTTCAAGAGCGGCGGCAATCGCGTCGCTAATAGCGTACCGTTTGGAATTTACGGTAGTTGCGGTAACCTCGCCGATAGAAAAGCTGTGAGTAACCGCCGAATTACAACCGAGATACCCCACTATTCCGCCCGCATACGAATAACCCGCAGTGGAATCGGTTATAGAAGTGGAAAGCTTTGTGTCGGCAGCAATATTACCGAGAGAGTAGCAATTCATAATTGCGGTGTTCGCCGAAGTTGTGCCCGCTATCCCGCCCGCGCGAATAGCTCCGTCTATATTCCCTGTGGAATACGAATTCAAAACATACGAAGGCACTTTCAAATCGGCGGATATAAGATACGCCACTATTCCGCCCGCGCCGAACACGTTGCCGGAAATTACGCTCACGTTCACGCCCGACGCGCACGAGCGAACCGACGAGGAAAACACATAATCTTCGGTAATGTAAGGCTGCAAAACACCCGCCAAGCCGCCTACATAAGTATAATTGTATTCGCCTGTCTCTTCGTTCTTCTTCTCGTTTGCCGTAACGGTTATGTCGCCGTTTATCGAACAACCCGTAAGTTCAAGCCCCATTCCGAAACCGACGAGTCCGCCCGCAAGCGAATTGCCGCTAAACTCCGTGCTGTCAACATGCAAGTTAAAGTTTTCGAGAGTAAGATTTCTTATTTCGGCGGGACCGTAAGGAGACGCCATAACGTAGCCGAACAACCCTATATACGGCAAGAACACTTTGGTATACGTCGCTTGTTCTATAATTGTGTCCTCAATAAAATAGTTGGAAATCTTATGCCCGTTACCGTTGAAATGCCCCGCAAAAAACGCCGTGTCGGTAGTTGCGTCACCGATTACATAAAGCTGTTCGCCGTTTAAGTCTATATCGTCGGTAAGCTCGAAATACGAATATTTAAAAGTGGAATAAAATCCCGAATTCACAAAATCGGCAATAGAATACAAATCGATGGGGCGCGAAATTTTATACGGATTAGACGCCGTTCCGTTGCCGCTGTCTGCGCGCTGATAGAACGGGGAGTCTATAACAAGATTTTGAACGGTTACCACTATTTTTTCGGTAACGGAAACAGTGTAAACGCCGTTTTCGTCCGGTTCGAGAATTTGAGTGTTTGCAACAACGTTTTTATCGCCTACATAATATACGCTTTGCACCACTTTAAAACTAACCGACTCGCCTGCGGTTACAGTGACTTCGCCCGACAAATTCTCTCCGCTCGGCGTTGTGTATCGCGTGCGGAACTCGCCCTCTTCGAACGTAACCGAATAGCGGGAAATTGCATACACACCGTCTACTTCCACAACTGTGTCTTCGGTTATAGAAAAAGAGTATTCGCCGTCGGCGTTGGGTTCGAGAGTTTTTCCGTTAGCCTTAACGGTGGGTTCGCCGGTAAGTTTATCGAAATCAACCTCTATTTTAAAGCGCACTTCATAGCCCGAGCGCACTTCGGCGCCCGACATAATTTCGCTCGTATAGGTAACGCCGTCGAGTTCCTTAAAAGTGAGCTTATAGTAATTAGGCTCGCTCGAATCGCACCCGAACGCAAGCCCCATGCACAACGCGCATACCGCAGCCAAAATCGCAACATAAATTTTCTTCATGTATTGCTCCGTTGAACGCCGCCGTCGTTATAAAAAGTTCCTGCACTTACACAGGAAAACTACGGCGCCGCTCGGCTTATTTTTCCTATTATACTATATAATGCGCAAAATTTCAACTAATTTTACATGAGTTTTATGTGAGAGAGTTATGACGGACCTTTACTTATGGCAACCCCTATTCGCGCTTAAAATGCAAAGACTGTTTTTTTTCACCACTTAGAGCCGTTAGCAAAAAAGAGGCGTTCGACGTCTCGAACACCTCTTTTCTTGTTTTATAACTTTATTTTGCTTTATTTGCTCATTGCCTCTTGCACGGCAACGGCAACGGCAACACTCGCGCCCACCATAGGGTTGTTGCCCATGCCGATAAGTCCCATCATTTCAACGTGAGCGGGAACCGACGAAGAACCTGCGAACTGCGCGTCGGAGTGCATTCTGCCCATTGTGTCGGTCATGCCGTAAGAAGCGGGACCCGCAGCCATGTTGTCGGGGTGAAGAGTTCTGCCAGTGCCGCCGCCCGACGCAACCGAGAAATACTTTTTGCCGTTGTCTACCGCCCACTTTTTGTAGGTGCCCGCAACGGGATGTTGGAAACGCGTGGGGTTGGTGGAGTTGCCCGTGATTGAAACGTCAACCTTTTCATGTTGCATAATTGCAACGCCCTCGCGCACGTCGTCGGCGCCGTAGCAACGAACCTTAGCTTTTTCGCCGTCGGAATACGGAATAGTAGCCACAACAGCCAAATCGCCCGTAGCGTAGTCGTATTTGGTTTGAACGTAAGTGAAGCCGTTTATGCGCGAAATAATCATAGCCGCGTCTTTGCCGAGACCGTTCAATATTACTTGCAACGGTTGTTTGCGCACTTTGTTCGCAGTTTTGGCAATGCCTATCGCGCCCTCAGCCGCCGCAAAGCTCTCGTGCCCTGCCAAAAAGCAGAAGCATTTCGTGTTCTCGTCCAAAAGCATGGAAGCAAGATTGCCGTGCCCCAAGCCAACCGCGCGTTGCTCCGCAACCGAGCCGGGAACGCAAAACGCCTGCAAGCCCTCGCCTATCGCCACAGCCGCGTCGGTCGCCTTTTTGCAACCTTTCTTGATTGCGATTGCGCAACCCACAGTGTAAGCCCACGACGCGTTTTCAAACGCTATCATTTGAGTTGATTTAACTATTTTATCAACGTCTATGCCCTTATCGAGGCAAATTTTGCGCGCCTCTTCAAGGTCTTTAATTCCGTTCGCTTTAAGCGCCGCGTTGATTTTCTTTATTCTTTTATCATAACCTTCAAAAGTGATACTCATTTTTCGATTCTCCTTTCTTTAATCCCGCGCTTATTGCTTTCTCGGGTCGATATATTGAGCCGCGCCCTCGAATCTGCCGTATGTGCCCGTAGACGATTTGAGAGCCTCGTTCGCGTCCATTCCGCCGCGAATCTTTTCCATCATAACGCCGAGCTTAACAAACTCGTAGCCTATAACAAGCCCCTCTTTATCGAGTGCAAGCTTGGTTATATATCCTTCCGCCATTTCGAGGTAGCGCACGCCTTTCGCTTCGGTGGAATAAATGGTACCTATTTGGCTACGCGTGCCTTTGCCCAAATCTTCGAGCCCCGCGCCGATTTCGAGCCCGTCTTCCGAGAAAGCCGACTGCGTTCTGCCGTAAACTATTTGCAAAAACAGCTCGCGCATAGCGGTGTTGATTGCGTCGCACACAAGGTCGGTGTTGAGCGCTTCCAAAAGAGTTTTTCCGGGAAGGATTTCGCCCGCCATAGCCGCCGAATGAGTCATACCCGAGCAACCGAGCGTTTCAACAAGCGCCTCGCGTATGATTCCTTCTTTAACGTTGAGCGTAAGTTTGCAAGCACCCTGCTGAGGAGCGCACCAACCCACGCCGTGAGTAAGACCGCTTATGTCTTTAATTTCTTTTGCCTGAACCCACTTGCCCTCTTCGGGTATGGGGGCGGGACCGTGATGAGGACCCTTTTTGACGCAAATCATTCTTTCTACGTCTTTTGAAAAATGCACGTTTTTTTACCTCCGAATACTGAATTCCTTATTATGTTGATGCGCTTAACCGCACAAATATAATTATAACACTTTTTGCGCCTGTTTTGCAACTGTTTTGAAATGATGAAATTTTTTTCAAACAATACGCTATGAAAAAAAATCACACAAAGTAATATTCAAAGCTATGCAAATCTTTTGAATATTTTTTAGTGACGGACTTTTTTCATTTTTAAACCACGAATATATTGTAGCCGTACTAATATTGGCTTGCAATGAAAGTTCGCATAATGACCAACCTTTTTCATTGCAATAACTCGTTATTTTTTTCTTATACAGTCTGTTATCAATCATTAAAAGTCCACCTAAAAATTTTTAATAACATAACTATACTACTTTTGGGTTTCTTATGTACTGCTATATATAGCATACATAAGAATTATATTCACATTTTTTCAAGCATTGCGGAAAGTCCGCGACAAATATCGTTATAGCAAGTTTTAAAATCGCGTGTATACCACGGGTCGGAAACGTCGTCGGAAGAATTAAGATAGCTCATAAGCTTAACGCATTTGCGGGCGTTTTGCTCACCTAAAATGCGCACCGCGCCGCGCAAATTGCTTTCGTCCATGCAAACGAACAAATCGAATTTTTCCGCGTCGGAGGCAACAATCTTTCGGGCACGCTTATGCGAACAGTCTATTCCTTTGCTCTTCAAAAGCGAAGCTACGGGCGGATAAACGGGATTTCCCACGCCGCCCCAAATTTCTTCGCTCGATACCGCGCTCGACTCAACTTCGAACTCGTTTTGCCGTCCCGCTTTTTCGAGCATATCTTTAAACACAAATTCCGCCATAGGACTGCGGCAAATATTGCCGTGACACACAAACATAATTTTACGCATATTTTCAACTCCGTATTATTTCGCAATAAGTATAGCATGCCGCAAAGAAAAAAGTCAACGCTCGTTAAATAAAAACACCGAGCAAATGAACGAAAACAATATAAAAGAAAAACGACTGCGCAAAACTGCACAATCGTTTTTAATGAAATGCGGCAATTACCTACTCTCCCGGCTCGTTGCCAAGCAAGTACCCTCGGCTCCACGA
>NZ_CALPCN010000006.1 GCF_943193045.1 Pumilibacter muris
TTATACTCGCCTACGGCTCGTGGCGTTCGCGCTTCGCGCTCGGCTAAGGAGCACCGACGAGCTACCGACTGCTCCATCCCGCGATACTGAGGAGCTAAAATAATGTTTGTCGCGTTTAGTTACTTGTTAGGGCACATAACCCGTTCGGGTTATAGAAAAAGAACGCCTTGCGTGGCGTTCTTTTTTAGTGGTTGCGGGAGTAGGACTCGAACCTACGACCTTCGGGTTATGAGCCCGACGAGCTACCGACTGCTCCATCCCGCGATACTGAGGAGCTAAAATAATGTTTGTCGTGTTTAGTTACTTGTTTGGCACATAACCCGTTCGGGTTATACTCGCCTACGGCTCGTGGCGTTCGCGCTTCGCGCTCGGCTAAGGAGCACCGACGAGCTACCGACTGCTCCATCCCGCGATATTGAGGAGCTAAGTTGCCCTTATTTATGATATGCGCATAAGGTTCATTTTGCGAATGCTTAATTATTCTAACATAACGGGGGCGGGTTGTCAACCGAATTAGTGTGCGAATTTTGCGGAGTTTTGCCGAGCGCGCGGATAATTACGCCGTTAAAGCCGCAAGCTAAAAGCATGGAGGAAATAAAAATGTTTAACGAAAATAAGAAAAAGACGTTGCGCACCGATGAGAACATGCTCAAAAAAATTCTCATACGCGAATGCGGCGATTGCGAAACCGACGAATTTGCAGCCGACGAGTTGGAAGTTGAAAGCAGATTGCGCGAACAATCGGAAGAATTTGCGTCCGACAATCCCGAAATAGGCGAAAGCGAATATTTTTCTACTTGCAACTATACAATGGTTACGAATAACGACGACGACCTTGTGGACTATCAAGGGAGCTGAAGATTGTCGCCCAAACGCAAGTCGGCGCTACGCTGCGTTCGCAAACGCGCACTTGCTTGCTTAATCCGACTTGGGCGAACTTAAAGAGGAGTCCTTTCTCGGGAAACCCGAGAAAGTCAAGTTTGTCTGCGGATTGTCGCCCAAGCGTAACACGGCACTGCGCAAAGTGCCTTGCGGCACTTGCTTGTTTAACCCGTGTTAGGCGAGCTTAAAGAGGAGTCCTTTCTCGGGAAACCCGAGAAAGTCGAGTTTGTTGTCTGAGGAATGTCGCCCAAACGCAAGTCGGCGCTACGCTGCGTTCGCAAACGCGCACTTGCTTGCTTTACCCGTGTTATTATATCGCACAAAAAATTCTAAAACCTTTAAGGCGTCCGAGTTCGGGCGTCTTTTTTATGTTGCGACAAAATAGGACAAAACATATTTCGGAGCGCCCGACTTTTCCGAAAAAACGTTTTACAAATTTATGTTTGTGTGCTATACTGAACTATACCGCAACCGTTTTTTTAAACGTGAAAACGGCGGCGAAAAGGAGGCTCTTTTCGGTATGGCGACGAAAGAACAGTTATTGCAAAAAGAGCGGGCGAAAACGCTCGGCGAATTGTTTGTGGCGGAATGCAGAGCCGACGAACCTAATTTCGACACCTTGCGCACAATGTGCGTAAACGGCGCCGATGTTTGCTACCGTCATGCAACGGCGCTCCACTGGGCGGCAAAGCTGAATAATTTTTCGCTCGTATCGTTTTTAATCGACAACGGCGTTTTGCGCGAACCGGTGAGCAGAAGCATTATAGCCAACATGTGCAACAACAAGGGCTTTAACGAAGAACTCGAACCCCGTTTTTTCGAGGTGCTCGACGATGTTCGCAGAGTGTCGGGAAGCGCCGATATAGACATTTTCGTGCCGTACATAAATTCTATGGCTGTGCTCGGCAGGCTCGATAAATTGCGCGCGCTTATGAAACGCTATTTTTTAACCGAAGCCGAAGTTGCGCGTTCGGTGTTTATACGAATAATATTCGAGGTAATACTCCACGCGCACGACGAAATGCTTGAATTTATAAACAAACACGTTGAGTGGCAAAATCAAACAGCGCTCGATTTGGCGGTGTCGGGCGGCGACTGGGTTGTGCTCGAATATCTTTTAAAAAGCGGAAAGGTTGGCGCTACTCCGAGCGATAACGCGGTGGGACAAGCCGTTTTCACCGGCTCAACCGAAGTGCTCGACATTTTGTTGCATTGCGGCTATTCGTTTAACCGCAATCCGCAATTTCTGAAAAAAGCGTGCAGAGCCGCTTTTAACGACGGCGGCAGAATGCTCGAATACATGCTCAATCACGGCTACAACGCGCTCGATAGATACGATAACCGAACCTTGCGCGAAAACGCCATGCTCGACGGCAATGCGGCGGCGCTCGCGGTGCTCGACGCTATAAACGCGTAACGGAGAAAAACTTTTGCACAACACAAACGACAACAAACTGACGGAAGAAGTTGCGAGCGCCGAAACGGAACAAGAGAATTCGAGCGTTCACTCAGGCACGGGCGGCGAAGCGGAGCAAACCGACGGCAATAAAAATCCGAGCGATGAGACCGCCGAAAATCCCGAATCGGTTGAGCGGTTGACGCTTTATAAAAGACCTAAGCGCAACGGTAAATTTCTGTCTAAACTTTCGCAAAAAGAGCTCGACGCGTTGCAAAAGCGCAAATCGCTTTTCATGTATTTAAGCACGCTTTTGTTTGCCGTGTCGTTGTTTTTAAAGGTTGAGGGGCGCGATAGACTTGCGAATATGTCTTCGTGGCGCGCGTTGTTCACTTTGTATCTTATAGCTTTGATTGCTCTGATTGCGCTAACGGTTTACGTTGCCGTTATGGGGCGCACGGGGCAAAAAATAGGGAGCGAACTCAAAGAGAGCAACGTTCCGCGCGACGGGCTTAATAAGCATACTTTTGTTTCTTACGAATTTTTCAATGTGTTGCACGTTCTCGTTGCGGCGGCTGAAATCGTAATATCGGTAATAGGCTTCGGCTCGTCGGGCGCGTTCGATATTTTTATTGCGGTGTGCAATATTATTGTGTCGGCGGGTTCCGCCGTGTGTTGCGTGCTGTCGCGGCAAGTGCTTTTCAAAGCCAACGCGGGGAACCTCGAATATCTTCCCGCGCGCGAAGAGGACGAAAAGCCGCAAACCAAAAAGAAGAAGCGGCACGAAAAAGAATAATTCCCCGCATGAAATACAAACAACGCCCTGCGGGAATCCTCCCGGCAAAGCGCCGCTTACGAAGTTTTATGATAAAATAATTATAATATTATGTTTGGCGTTTGTCAAACGAATTAAACGGAATTTCACGGATTTTCGTCGAATTTTTTGCGGAAACGGCTTTTCGGAAAAAACGAGGGAGAACGGCATGGAACAGCAAACGTTATTTGAAAGCGAGCGTGATTTGCCGCTTGCGGCTCGGCTTCGTCCTCGAACGCTCGAAGAGGTGGCTGGGCAAACTCATCTTTTGGGAAAAGGGAAAATATTGCGCCGTCTTATTGAAAACGACAGCGTGGGTTCTCTGATATTTTGGGGACCGCCGGGAGTGGGAAAAACGACTCTCGCGCGGGTAATCGCGCTAACTACGAAAGCGGCTTTTATAGACTTTTCGGCTGTTACGAGCGGAATAAAAGAAATCAAGCAGGTTATGGAACGCGCCGAGCAAAACCGAAGGTTCGGCGAAAAAACGATTTTGTTCGTAGACGAAATTCACCGTTTCAACAAAGCCCAGCAAGACGCCTTTTTGCCTTATGTGGAAAAGGGCAGCATTATTTTAATAGGCGCAACCACCGAGAACCCGTCGTTCGAGGTGAACGGCGCGCTTTTGTCGCGGTGCAAAGTTTTCGTATTGCAGTCGCTGACCGCCGAAGAAATAAAAGGACTTTTAACGCACGCGCTAACCGACGAGCGCGGTTTCGGCGGCAAGAACGTTAAGCTTGACGACGGCGTGCTTGACCTTATTGCGAATTTTGCCAACGGCGACGCCCGCAGCGCGCTAACCACTCTCGAAATGGCGGTTTTGAACGGCGCCGTTACCGAAAGCGGGATAGAAGTTTCGCGCGAGACGGTGGAGCAGTGCACGTCTAAAAAATCGCTTCTATACGATAAGAACGGCGAAGAACACTACAATCTTATTTCCGCGCTCCATAAATCGATGCGCAATTCCGACCCCGACGCCGCCGTATACTGGCTTGCCCGCATGTTGGAAGCGGGAGAAGACCCGTTGTATGTGGCGCGCAGAATAACGCGATTTGCAAGCGAGGACATAGGGCTTGCCGACCCGCGCGCTCTCGAAATCGCGGTGGCGGCATATCAAGCGTGCCATTTTATAGGAATGCCCGAATGCAGCGTTCATTTAACGCAGGCGGTCGTTTATATGTCGGTCGCGCCAAAATCCAACGCGCTTTATTCGGCTTACGAGAGCGCTAAAAAGGACGCGCTCCAAATGCTTGCCGAGCCTGTGCCGCTTGTTATTCGCAACGCGCCCACCCGTCTTATGAAAGAGCTTAACTACGGCAAGGGCTACAAATACGCCCACGATTTTGACGAGAAGCTTACCGATATGCAATGCTTGCCCGATTCCTTGAAAGGAAAAGAATATTACCGCCCCACCGAAGAGGGTCTCGAAGTTAAATTCAAAACCCGCCTCGAAGAAATCAAGGCGTGGAAAAAGGGAAAGTAAAAGATTCGACAAGGCGGGCTTAGTTAGTCCGCTTTTCTATTGTGCGTGAAAAAAAATTAAAAATATATTAAGATTGCATAAAATATAATAACGGGCTTACGGTAGGCTTGACAAAATTCGGGGGGGGGTTATAATAATACGAGTATATTTTTATTCGTTACGGAGGTTTGAAAGTGAAAAGATTGAACAAAAAGATATTGCTGTCTGTTGTTGCTCTTGTGGCTTGTTTGTTTGTGTCGGTCGCGTTCACCGCGTGTTTTAACGACAGTAGCGAGCCGGACGAAGAACGTACGGTAACCGTTACTTTCGACGCGGGGCGTGGAACAATATTCGGCGAGCGGTTTTACGAAATTAAAGTAAGCGAAGATTCTATTGTGTCGGAGCCGAGCAAGGCGCCTGTTGGCGAAGAGGGATATTTGTTCGTAGGTTGGAACGAAACGGGCGACGAGCGCGACGCTATGTGGAATTTTGCGGCGGACAAAGTGACGGGCGACATCACTCTTCATGCCGTTTGGGCGAGAGAGCACACCGTTGTTTTTGACGCGAACGGCGGCACGTTTGCGGGCGGAGAAAATTCGTATAGCGTGAAAGTGGCGCAAAACGCAAAACTTACGGCGCCCGCTATAACGCCGCCCAACGATAACCTTGTTCTGAAAGGGTGGTATTACGGAAGCACAAAGTGGGATTTTTCGTCGGCGCTCGTGCGGTCGGATATTGTGCTCTCGGCAGCGTGGGGCTTTACGGAAGCAATAGAAAAGGCTTTGGAGCCGTTTAACTATCGCGAGTGGGGCGACGGAAGTTGCATGATTGTCGGCTTAAAAGACAAAAATGCGACCGAACTCGTTGTGCCCGAAATTGTGTCGGATATTGTTGACGACGCGTTTAAAAACTGCACGGGAATCGTTTCGGTGAAGATTGCGGATAGCGTTACTAGCATAGGACGGTCGGCGTTCGAAGGGTGCTCGGCTCTTAAAAACGTTACTCTTCCCGCCGATTTACAAACTTTGAACGGTAGCGCGTTTGCGGATTGCACGGCGCTCGAAGAGATTTTATTGCCCGAAACGCTTACAAGCTTGGGCGGCTCGGCGTTTGACGGTTGCGTGGCTCTGCAAACAATAGATTTGCCTGCGGGAATTACGAGAATAGAAAGTGCCACGTTCCGCGATTGCTCGGCGCTTACAAGCGTGGAAATGAAAGGAGACATAACGGTAATCGACCAATATGCGTTCAGTGGTTGCGAACGGCTTTCCGAATTTTCAATTTCCGCAACCGTAACGAAAATCGGCGACCATGCGTTCGAAAATTGCAAGTCGCTTACTTCGGTTACCATACCCGCCGCGTGCAAGATAGTGGGGTGGTACGCTTTTACTAATTGCGAAAAGTTGGAATCGGCAGACTTGAATTGCGCAATTATCGACGACGGTGCGTTTTCGGGTTGCGAATCGCTTGCGGTTGTTACGCTCGGTTCTTCGGTGAAAAGCATAGAGAGCGGCGCGTTTGAAAAATGCGGACTTACGTCGTTGAAAATTCCCGATTCGGTAACTACGCTCGAATTCGCCGCTTTCGGCAGTTGCGAACAATTGGAAAGCGCGGATATTGGAAACGGCATAACCGAATTATCGTGGAATTTGTTCAGCGGTTGCTCGGCGTTGCGTACGGTGACGACGCGCGGCGTTTTGACGGAAATCGGTCAGAAAACTTTTGCGGATTGCGTGTCGCTTATATCGTACACAATTCCCGCAACCGTGACGAAAGTCGGCGGCTATGCGTTTAGCGGGTGTGTGCGGCTTGTGGAGATATACAATCTTTCGCAAGCGTCGGTTACGGGCGCGGGATTCGAATCGTATTGCAAGGTGCATACCGACGCGAACGAGGCAAGCGTTATCGATTACAACCAAAGCGAAAAACTCGCGTTTTTCACGGGAAAAGCAAGCGGTGACGGAAAAGAATGGAATTATCTTCTCGATTACTTCGGAGACGGCGAATATCTTACTTTGCCCGACGACTACAACGGGGAGAATTACACCATATTCGATTATGCGCTCTCGGGTAGAAAAAATCTGAAAAGCGTGACGTTTTCGAAAGGCGTGAAGAAAATAGGCAAAAACGTGCTTTTAGGAAGCGATAACGTAACCGAGCTTGTCGCCGCACCCGACGTAGCGGCGTATTATTCCGCAGGCAACTGCATAATAGAGAAAGCGGGCGATAAATTCGTGCTCGGGTGTCGTACTTCGGTAATTCCCGACGGCGTGAAAGCAATCGGTGCGAACGTATTTTGCGAAAATGCGAACATTGTGAATCCGTCGTTCGAAATTCCAGACAGCGTGACCCAAATAGAACAGGGCGCGTTCGACGGATGCGAGGGGCTTATTCGCACGGCGGAAAATTACATTCAATATGTGGATAAATGGGCGATAGCGTTCATATATTACGAACGCGTCGAAATGTTCGACCTTGTGCTTGACGACGGAACGGTGGGCATAGCTGAAAGCGCTATGCAGATTTCATACGTCGGGAGAAACAGAATTTCATCGTTTAAGTGCAATCCCGAATTGAAATACATTTGTGATTATGCGTTTTACGGTTGCGGAAGCATGACTTCCGTTACGTTGAACGACGGGCTTATATCGCTCGGACACGGCGCGTTTAGTTCGTGCGACAGTCTTTTGGAAATCGACATTCCCGACAGCGTGGGCTCTATCGGGGCGGCGGCGTTTATGAATTGCAATGCGCTGACGTATGTGAAGTTGCCGAGCGGACTGAAAACGATAGAATACCAAATGTTCGACGGGTGCGCCGCTCTCGAAACGGTGGTAATTCCCGCAAGTGTGTCGCATTTAAAGCACGACGTGTTTGGAAATTGCGCAAAAGCCGTTGTTTATTTCGAAGGGACTTCCGAACAGTGGGCGGCGGTGAGAAAAGATAACGGAAATACGGTTTTGGCAGTGCGCTATTATTCGGAAACGGAAAATGCGGGCTTTTGGCATTACGGTGCCGACGGCAAACCCGTGCTGTGGTAAAAAATCGAACATAAAAAGCGTTTAATTTCGATTGACTTCGGGGGGGGGTAGGTTATAATTATGCTTGGAAAGTTTTCATGAAATTTTCCGAGCATAATTTGCTTTATGCGGTTGACAATATTTTTTTATTCTTTTATACTTATACGGAAACACTCGGAGGAAATACATATCATGGTGCTGAAAACACTTACGCGTAGTGTGCGGGAGTATAAGCTTCCGTCAATCTTAACGCCTATCTTCATGACGGGAGAGGTGCTTTTGGAATGCCTTATTCCGCTTGTTATCGCGCGTCTTATAAACGCGGCGAACGGAAATTCGCTTGCGCCCGTTTTGAAAAGCGGCATAATTTTAATCGCTATGGCGGCGTGCTCGCTTATTTTCGGCACGCTTTCGGGGCGTTTTGCCGCCCGCGCTTCTACGGGATTTGCAAAAAATTTAAGGCACGACCTTTTTTATAAGGTGCAGGGATTTTCGTTCGGCAATATAGACAGATTTTCGTCGTCGGGACTTGTAACCCGCCTTACCACCGACGTTACAAACGTGCAAAACGCATATATGATGAGTATTCGCATGGCGGTTCGTTTTCCGCTTATGCTCATAACCGCGCTTATAATGTCGTTTAGCGTGAGCCTTAAAATGGCTTGCATATTTTTGGGGATTATTCCGGTGCTCGGCGTGTGCATGGCGCTTCTTATTTGGAAAGCGTATCCTATGTTCGACAGCGTGTTCAAGCAATACGACAAACTCAACGACTCCGTGCAGGAAAACATAAAGGGCATGAGAGTTGTTAAAACGTATGTGCGCGAAGACTTCGAGCGCAAAAAGTTTGAGAACAGCGCAGAAGACATTCGCCGCAATTTCGTGCGTCCCGAAAAGTTGCTCGCGCTCAGCAATCCGTTAATGTGGTTTTGCATTTTCGCGGTTATAATTCTTATAAGCGTGTTTGGCGCGTACCTCACGGTGAACACTTTCGGCGGGTTCGATGCGGCGGGAAATCCCGTGTGGGGCGAACTGAGCACGGGCGACATATCGAGTTTGTTCATTTATTCGGCGCAAATTCTGTCGTCTATGATGATGCTCGCAATGGTGCTCGTTATGATTATTATGGCGACGGCTTCGGCAAAACGTATTGCCGAAGTGCTCAACGAAAAGAGCGACATCGTGTCGCCCGAAAACGCTTGCCGCGAGGTTGAGAACGGCGACGTCGATTTTTGCGGCGTCAGCTTTAAATATGCGTCCGACGCCGAAGCGGAGGTGCTTTCGGGAATAGAATTGCACATTAAAAGCGGCGAAACGGTGGGAATTTTGGGCGGCACGGGAAGCGGCAAAACGTCGCTCGTGCAAATGATTCCCCGCCTTTACGACGCTTGCGAGGGTTGCGTGCGCGTGGGCGGCAAAGACGTTAAAGAATACGAGCTCGAAGCGCTGAGAAACAGCGTGGCAATGGTGTTGCAGAAAAATCTGTTGTTTTCGGGTTCGATTGAAGAGAATTTAAAGTGGGGCGACGAAAACGCCACGCGCGAAGAAATACAACGCGCGGCGCGGCTTGCATGCGCCGACGAATTCGTTTCGTCGTTTCCCGGCGGCTACGACACTCACATAGAGCAGGGCGGAACAAACGTGTCGGGCGGGCAAAAACAGCGCCTAACCATTGCTCGCGCGCTGTTGAAAAAGCCTAAAATTCTCATTCTCGACGATTCCACAAGCGCGGTGGACACTCGCACCGACGCGCTTATTCGCAAAGCGTTCCGCGAAGAAATTCCGGGCACCACCAAAATCATCATAGCCCAGCGCACCGCGTCGGTTATGGACGCCGACCGCATAGTGGTTCTCGATAACGGGCGCATAAGCGGAGTGGGTACGCACGACGAATTGTTGAAAACAAACGACATATACCGCGAGGTTTACGAGTCGCAAAACAAAGCGGGAGGAGACGAAGATGTCGCGTAAAGAAAAAAAGCAAAACCCCGCCGAAAAGGGAGTTTTGGGCAGGGTAGTTAAATACTTGTTTTCGCACTATAAAGGAAGACTTACCGTAGTGCTTATTTGCATACTTTTTTCCGCCGCCGCAAACGTTTCCGCTTCGGTGTTTTTGCAAAGAATAGTAGACACCTGCATAACGCCCGCGCTCACCGACGGGTTTGCGTCGGTAAAAACAACTTTAATTAAAACTGTGGCAATTATGGGCGGCGTGTTCGGTTTGGCTATGCTTGCCGTGTTCGTGCACTCTCGGCTTATGGCTATTGTGGCGCACGACTTTTTAAAGCAAATTCGCGTTGATATGTTCAACAAAATGGAGTCGTTGCCCATAAAATATTTCGACACGCATACGCACGGCGACGTTATGAGCACATACACCAACGACGTTGACGCACTTATGCAGCTTGCCGCTCAATGCGTTCCGCAGATATTCAGTTCGAGCGTTATGCTTCTAACGTTTTTCGGCGTTATGTTGTCGTACAGCGTGTGGCTTACTTGCGTGGTGGTTGTGTTCTCCGCGCTTATGGTTCTTGCCACCAAGATAGTGGGCGGGAGAAGCGCGCGCAATTTTGTGCGCCAACAGCGCGCCATTGCGAAAACCGAAGGGTTCATAGAAGAAATGATGAACGGGCAAAAGGTTATAAAAGTTTTTTGCCACGAGGAAGCGGCGGAAAAAGACTTCGATAAAATTAACGGAGAGCTTTTCGATTGCGCCGACAAGGCTAACGGCTTTGCGAATATTTTGATGCCGATACTCGGCAATATCGGCAACCTTATGTTCGTTATAGTGGCGTTCGCGGGCGTCGCAATGAAAATAGCGGGAATAACCAACGTTTACTGTTTCGGCACGGGCACACTCAGCGCGGGAATAATAATGTCGTTTATCACTATGAGTCGCTCGTTTTCCAACAACGTAGGGCAAATGGCGCAAATGGTTAATTCGGTTGTGCTTGCCCGCGCGGGCGCGAGCCGAGTGTTCGCACTGCTCGACGAAAAGAGCGAAACCGACGACGGTTACGTTACTTTGGTTTACGCCAAAGAGGACGAGAACGGAAACCTTACGGAGAGCGACACTCGCACGGGAAGATGGGCGTGGCGTCATCCGCATTCCGCCGACGGCACAGTGACTTATGCGGAAGTGAAAGGCGACATTTTGCTTGACGACGTGGACTTTGCCTACGAACCCGATAAGCCCGTTTTAAAAGGAGTGTCGGTGTTCGCAAAACCCGGTCAGAGAGTTGCGTTCGTAGGTTCTACGGGCGCGGGCAAAACAACTATTACAAATTTAATAAACAGGTTCTACGACATAGCCGACGGCAAAATACGTTACGACGGCATAAACATAAACAAGATAAAGAAAGACGATTTGCGCCGTTCGCTCGGCATGGTGCTTCAAGACACGAATTTGTTTACGGGCACGGTGCGCGAAAATATTCGCTATGGCAGACTTGACGCAACCGACGAAGATGTTGAGGCGGCGGCGCGCCTTGCGGGAGCGCACGACTTTATTATGCGTTTGCCCGAAGGTTATAACACAATGCTTATTGCCGACGGCGCGAACTTTTCGCAAGGTCAGCGTCAGCTTTTGAGCATTGCCCGCGCGGCGGTTGCCGACACTCCCGTTATGATTATGGACGAAGCCACGAGCAGTATAGACACCCGCACCGAAGCGATAGTGCAGGCGGGTTGCGACAGGCTTATGCAGGGACGCACCGTGTTTATTATTGCGCATAGGCTTTCCACAGTTCGCGCCGCCGACGTTATTATGGTGCTCGAACACGGACGGATTATAGAGCGCGGCAATCACGAGCAACTGATTGCCCAAAAGGGAAAATATTATCAACTTTATACGGGCGCTTTCGAGCTCGATTGACAAAAAGAAATTTTCGAATGTTTTTTTAATCGGTTATTGACGAATCGCGAGCTTATGTAGTATAATAATACTATAATCGCGCACGAGGAGAAAAACAGATGAGAATATACGACGAAGAAAATCTTTACGACGACATTCTCGACGACGATATGTCGGGCTATACGGTTGTTGACGACAACAGCATTTTCAAGCTTTTGGCACCCGAGCCAGACCCCGAAACAATCGCGTCGCCCATTCCCGAAAACGAGCAAACGGTTATTTTGTGCGAGCCTTCCGTTTCGCGCGTAGCCGACGGGCAGGAGCTCGAATTGCGTTTTTCGGATAGCGACGGTTGCGACGTGTTCGCGTCGGGCAAAAGAATAGGTTGCTTTAAATCCGCTTACGTTAAAAAACTCAAAAACGAGCGAGGAGGGCAGCTTGTGAGCGCTTTTTATAAGAACTCTGTGCCGCCCATGATAAAACTTGTGTTCGGAAGCGGCGCGTCTGTGCCGCCGCCCGGCAAGTAGTGACAACACCTAAATCGCATTATTGAGGAAACGTTTTTAAAGAGAGGAAACGCGCGAAGCAAATTTTGCCCGCGCGTTTTATTTTTAAGTCGCGTTTTGCTTGTGGATTTTTTGAAAAAGTGATATAATATAAGTTCACAAAAAAGCGGTCGGAGGGTTTTGCGAATTGCTTGATTGGGATTCGTTATATAGCGAGGCGGGAGCGCGCGCCGTTACGGGCGGAAAAAAGCGGTTTTACGATAACCGGGTAACAAACATAAGCACGGCGCGGCGCGACGGAAAATTCGTTGTTCGGGCGTCCGTTCAAGGCGACCGCAATTACGAAACGGAAGTGCAGTTCGACGAGCGCGGCGGGCTATACGACTATTCGTGCGATTGCCCTTCCGACAAAACTTCGGAAGGACCTTGCAGGCACATTGTGGCAACCGCTCTCGCCTACGAAAACAAATTTCCGCAAGAACAAACTCGCGGCACCGCCGAAACTGTGGCAAGGCGCAGCGACGCGGGAATACGCGCCTTAATAGAGCAATACGGCAGAATGAGGCGGGGGCGGCGCATAGCCGAAGAGGGAGAAAAAGTTAAAATTGTGCCCACTATGGAAATAGGCGAGGGGGGAAGATTAAAACTTAAATTTACTGTCGGCTCGAAAAAAATGTATACGCTGAAAGACGTATCCGACTTTGTTTCGTGTTGGAATACGGGGGCTGAAAAACGGTACGGAATAGAACTTACCGTTACGCACGTTCCCGAATCGTTCGACGAACTTTCGGCGTCGCTTGCGGCTTTTATAAGCGGCTGTTGGCGCGAAAAGGTTGAGTTTTTAGCCGACGCGCACGCGCCTAATCCCGATTACCGCGACGAACTCAGGCTGTCGGCGGGCGGGGTAGACGAATTTATGCGGTTGTTTGCGGGGCATCTTGTGGGGTGCGGCGATTCGTTCGTTAAAGGCGGAATTTGCCTTATAGTGCAAAAGTCGAATGCCGCCGAAGTGGGCTTTTCGGTGGGGAAAGTGTCGGGCGGATATGTGCTTGAATGTAAGTTGCATTCGCACCGAGTGCTTTTCGGAAAGGAAAACAAATATATAGTTTCGGAAAACAGAATTTACCCTGTTACCGACGCGTATTATAACGCGGTTATGCCTGTGGTGAACGCCGTTCAGGCGAGAGGCAGGCTGTTTGTTGCGGAAAGCGACATGTCGCAGTTTTACAACAGCGTGCTCACGCGCGTAATCGCTTTTACGGAGATTGCCGCGCCCGAAGTGAATTTGAGCGTGTTCGAAGCGGCGCCGCTCGAACTCGGAGTGTATTTGAACGCGTTGCCGCAAGGCGGAATAGAGGCGACTTTGCACGCGAGCTACGACGGAGAAAACGAGGTGGATATTCTCGACGAAAATTCTTCTTCGCCGTTTGTGCGCGATTACGAAAGCGAGGGGGCGTTTTTGCAGACTCTCAAAAAATATTTTCCCGACTTTCCGCTTCTTACGGTGTCGGACGAAGCGGACGTGTATTTGCTGTTGCGCGAAGGGCTTAGGGAGCTTATGGGCAACGCCGAAGTTTATTTGAGCGACGACATTAAAAAAATGAAAGTGAGAAAACCGCCGCGCATGAAAGTGGGAGTGCGCATAAAGAGCGACTTGCTCGGGTTGGAACTATCGAGCGAAGAATATTCTTCCGCCGAACTCGCCGAAATCTTGCGGGCGTATAAAAACAAACGAAATTATGTGCGGCTTACCGACGGTTCGTTCGTTGATTTGCTCGACCCCTCTATTGCGGCAATATCCGAAGTTGCGGAAATAGCTTCGGTAAGCGGCGACGATTTCGCTCTTCCTCTTTATTACGCGCCTTACGTTGATTACGAATTGAAAAGCGGATTTTTCAATCTTGAACGCAGCGCCGAATTTAAGCAGATGATAAAAGAGCTTTCCGACGCGTCCGAAAGTCTTGCCGAAGTGCCCGAAAAACTTAAGCCTGTGCTTAGAAACTATCAAAAAGCGGGGTTCCGTTGGCTTAAAACACTGACGCGCATGGGGTTCGGCGGTATTCTTGCCGACGACATGGGTCTTGGAAAAACTCTGCAAATAATAGCTTTGCTTGTGAGCGAAAAACAGGGCGCGAGCATAGTTGTGTGCCCTACTACGCTCGTTCTTAACTGGGTGAACGAGTTTAATAAGTTTGCGCCCGAATTAAAAGTGCTTGCGGTGTCGGGCAACGGCGAAGAAAGAAAAGAGCTCGTGTCGGAATTTAAAAAGTACGACGTTGTTGTTACGAGCTACGAGCTTTTGCGCAGAGACGCGCCGCTTTACGCGAAAGAGCGGTTTTGTTTTGCGGTGCTCGACGAAGCGCAGTATATCAAAAATCCCGAAACGCGAAACGCCCGCGCGGTTAAAACGCTTAACGCGAAATACCGTTTCGCGCTCACCGGCACCCCTGTGGAAAACAGCCTTGCCGAACTTTGGAGCATATTCGATTTTTTAATGCCCGGTTATCTGTTTTCGTATCAAAAGTTCCGCGACACGTTGGAAAGCGAAATCGTGCGCGGAAACGACGCTGCGGCGCAAAGGCTGAGTAGGCTCATAAAACCGTTTGTGTTGAGAAGGCTTAAATCGGGGGTGCTGAAAGAACTGCCGCCCAAAATGGAAAGCAACGTGCTTTGCCCTCTCGAAGGCGAGCAACTCGAACTTTATTCGGCTAACTTGGGGCTTGTGAAAGAGAGCGTTAAAGCGGCTGGCGAAAAGGTGAACAAAGTTGTGGTTTTAAGCATGCTCACAAAGTTGCGGCAAATTTGTTGCGAACCCTCGCTCGTGTATTCCGACTATAAAGGCAATTCGTCTAAGTTAAACGCCTGCCTTGAATTGATTCGTTCGGCGTCGCAGTCGGGGCATAAGGTGCTTGTGTTCAGTCAGTTCACTTCTATGCTTGAAATTTTGCGCTCTAAGCTTGCCGAAGAGGGAATAACTCACTATCTTTTGCAGGGCGACACCCCGAAAGCCGAACGGGTAAAGCTTGTGTCGCGGTTTAACTCCGACAAAACCGAAGCTTTTCTCATATCGCTGAAAGCGGGAGGAACGGGGCTTAATCTTACGGGCGCCGACGTTGTTATTCATTACGACCCGTGGTGGAACGAATCGGTTATGAATCAAGCCACCGACCGCGCGTACAGAATAGGTCAGGAAAAATCGGTGCAAGTTTACAAGCTCATTATGCAAGACAGCATAGAACAGCGAATTATGAAATTGCAGGAAAAGAAAAACGCTCTCTCCGACATAGTTATGCACGCTGCGTCGGGAGGCGTAAATCTTAAAGTGGAAGAAATTTTGGAGTTGCTTTCTTAAAGAGCGTGAGCTTAAATCCGCATTAAAAATATTCGTTAAAGCCTAAATCCGCTTGCGGAAAACAGTCGCGTTACAACGGCGTTAAAACTATTCGCGTTTTCCTTTCCAAATGTTGTCGCTTGCGTCTTCTGCGGCTTCGTTAAGCGCGTCGGTTGTGTTCACTCCTTTTCCCGCTTTTTCGATTGCGGCGGGAATATAAGTTTTAACAAGCGATTCGTAGCCGCACAGAGCGGGCGCCGGCGAAGCTTGGTAAAGATTCCGTATAGCGTCGGCGTCGTCGGTTGAAAGCGGTTCTATGTTTTTCTTTGCCGAATAGCGCTTGTATAGAGCCGAAAGCTTATCCGTTTCGGTTTGCAAAAATTCGAGTAGTTCGAAAGCCTGTTTTTGGTTTTTGCTTTGTTTGCTCATGCCGAGCGCAACCGTTTGCAAGCGTTCGAGCCCGAAAAGGGAAGAGAGAGTAATTTCGGAATCGGGGTAGCGTTCGGCGTTTTGCGCTCTTTCCCGCATGGTAAGAACTGAAAACGCGGCTTCGCCCATGCCGGTAGAGTCGGGTTTGTCGGAAGCCGATTTTAGGAGTTCCGCGCAATTTTCGAGCGCGGCTTTTCCCTCTTCGGAGGTAAATTCGAGTTTCGTTTTGCGTCCGTTAAGCATTTTGCCGCCGTGCGAATATAACAGAGCCTCGAATAAAACCGACTGTTTTTCGGGCGTCAGTTTTTCGAACGACGAAATCTGTTTTGTTTTCAACTCGCCGCAAACCGACATCAGCTTTTCCGCCGAATCGGGCGGCGCGGACACGAGGGCGCGGTTGGTTGCAAGCATGTATACGTCGGTAAAAATCGGAACGCCGCGAGTTTTTCCTTGATATACGCAAGCTCTGCGAGCGGAATCGGACAATTCGTCGGCTTTCACTTTGCTTACGCGAAGTCTGTCGCCTAAGTCGGCGAGCTTTTCTTTTTCGGCAAGGTCGGGAATGGAATCTGCGTAAAGCATAAACACGTCGGGCGCGTCGTCTTTTTCTATCGCCGCGTTAAGGCGAACCGAAAGTTCTTCGGCTGGCACGAACGATATTAGCGCGTTCGAATTGAAATGCCGCACCATTTGGCGAATTTCCGTTTCCGCCGCCGTAGAAGACGGCTCTATTAGCCATATTCTCGGCGCGGGGGCTTCTTTTTTGCATGCCGCCGCAGGTAAGGCGCACAGCAAACACAATAAAACGCTCACAAACTTTTTCATGGTATTAACTTGCGCGAGCGAACGTCTTTTTATGCTTTCGTGTTTGTGCGACTACACCTTTTTTATGCTGTCGCGGTATTGTTTGGGCGTCATGCCCGTATATTTTTTAAATGCGTTTGAAAACGACGAAACCGAATCGAAACACAACAGGTCGGCTATTTCGGTAAACGAAACGCCTTTTCGGATAAGGCTTTTCGCTTCGTCCGTTTTGAATTTTAAGTAAGTGCCGTATATTCCCGCGCCCGTCTTTTCTTTGAAAAACGTGCAAAGTTTCACTTTGCCGTAATGCAGCTTGTCGCAAATATCGTCGAGCGTGAGCTTGCCGTAAAGGCTTTCGCGCAAAATACGCACGATTTCGTCTTCGAGCGCGTCCGAAAGTTCGGTTTTGGATATGAAAAACGCTGTTGACGCAATTTTATCGTTTTCGGAGCGCAACAGGTATATTAAAAACGATTCCAAAGAATTTTTTATAAGCTGTTCTCCTCCGAGAGGGGGACGGCATTTGGGCGTAAGCCTGTTAAGCTCGGGGTCGAAGTCGGGCAGGTCGAACGCGGAAGCGGCTTCGGTCATTACGTTTTGCAAAAGCCAACGGCGTTCTTTGGGCACGGAAAGCTTTTTGTCGGAAAAAAATTTCATGCTCTCCGAGCGGCATTCGAACGATATTATAAATATGTTAGGCTCGCTTTCGTCGCTTTCAACATAGTGCGGCACGTTTGGCGTTATAAAGTATATGTCGCCTTGCTTTAATATTGTTTGTCTGTTTTCCGACACTACGGTAACGCCGCCTTTGTCGGCGTAAATTATTTCCCAAAAGTCGTGCCACTCTTCGCGCGCTTTGTAACGCTTGGGAAGCGCTTGATAATGAATGGTAACGATTTTTTGCACGTTGAAAACGTTGTCTATTTTGTGCATGTAAAATTTTTTTGTTTGATGCCTTGCGTCCATAATAAAATTATAGCACGAATCGCGCCTATTGTAAATATTTTTCGTGATTTTCATTTATGAAAGATTTCCAAATTTTCAGGAAAGATTTTCCATTGAAACGCGCCGAAATAGTGATACAATTAAATTATACGAAAATACCGTTTTTTATGGAGGAAAAGTATGAACAAACCCAAGCTTGACAAAGCCTTTTATCCTATGATTAAAGCGCTTGACGATTTCGCTCAAAAAGTTAAGAGCGAACCCGAAAAAAACAGGGCGAAAGTAACGTTGGTTGTGGAACGCAACGGCGGATATAATTACGTTTATTCGTTCGACGCTTTCCGCGACGGAATAAACGACGAGCTCAATTACAGAGTTGCCGAAAGGTTGGCTAAAACGGTTTTGTGGGTGTGCGGCGGATATAAAATAGGAATTGCGGGAAGCAAAGAGATTTTTCTTAGGCTCAAAGAGGCATATTCCAAAAACGGCGCGCGCGCGTTCGACGAGGACTTTATGAGCGGCGTATACGAAAAGCCGTTCGAAGTTGTGTGGCTCGATAAAGTTCCGCCGCAAAAGAACGCGTCTATGAAAGTTGGCGGGCATCTTAAAGGTTGCCGCATAGGTTTCGACGCGGGCGGCTCCGACCGTAAGGTAAGCGCGGTTATAGACGGCGAAGTGGTGTATTCCGAAGAAGTTGTTTGGAATCCCAAAATCACCGCCGACCCGCATTATCATCACGACGAAATTCTTACCGCAATGAAAACCGCCGCAAGCAAAATGCCTCGCGTAGATTCAATCGGCGTTTCGAGCGCGGGCGTTTATGTGGATAACAAAATCATGGTTGCGTCGCTCTTTTTGAAAGTTGACAAGGAAAAGTACGGCGATTACGTTAAAAACATGTATATAAATATCGCCAAAGAAATGGGCGACGTTCCCATTGAGGTGGCTAACGACGGCGACGTTACGGCGCTTGCGGGCAGCATAGACCTTGCCGACAACAAGGTGCTCGGCATAGCTATGGGCACGAGCGAAGCTGTTGGCTATATAAACGCCGACGGCGGAATAAACGGTTGGCTTTCCGAGCTTGCGTTCGTTCCCGTCGATTTTTCGGAAAGCGCTATGCAAGACGAATGGAGCGGCGATTTCGGAGTGGGGTGCAAATACTTTTCGCAGGACGCCGTGATTAAACTTGCCGAACTCGGCGGCTTTAAGTTCGAGGACGGGCTCACTCCCGCGCAAAAGCTTAAAGTTATTCAGGCGCTTATGGAAAAGGGCGACGAGCTCGCCCGCACTATATACGAAGACATAGGCGTGTATTTGGCGCACACGTTGCCGTATTACGCTAAATTCTACGATATGAAACACGTTCTTTTGCTCGGAAGAGTTACGGGCGGAGAGGGCGGAAATATTATTCTCGACACCTGCAAAAAGGTGCTTGCCGCCGAATATCCCGAATTTAAAGGGCTCGACATATCGCTTCCCGACGAAAGCAACAGGAGGGTCGGGCAGAGTATTGCCGCCGCTTCCCTTTGCCCCGACGTTGAATAACGGCGCATAAAATTACAATACCGAAACAAAAAACAAATTCGGAGAAAAATAAGTATGAAGATTATTATAGTTAAAGATTACGAAAAAGTAAGCGATAAAGCGTTTGAAATTATGAAAGAAGTTGTATCCGGTAATCCCGAAGCCGTTTTGGGGCTTGCAACGGGCACCACGCCGCTTGGGCTGTATGCTCGCATGATTGCCGACCACGAGGAAAACGGCACGAGCTACGCCCGCGTGAAAGCCGCCAACCTCGACGAATACGCGGGAGTAGGCAAAGACAACCCGAACAGTTACGCCTATTTTATGCGCAAAAATCTGTTCGATAAAATAGACATTAAACTCGAAAACACTCATATAGAAAACGGTATGGCTTTAAATGCGGACGCGGAATGCAAGCGCTACGCCGAGCTTCTCGCAAATATGCCGCGCGACATTCAGGTGCTCGGAATAGGGAGCAACGGGCACATAGCGTTTAACGAGCCCGGCACGCCGTTCGACAGCGTTACACACACCGTAGAACTTGCCGAAAGCACTGTGCGCGACAACGCGCGCCTGTTCGACAGAATAGAGGACGTGCCGAGAAAAGCTTTTACTATGGGACTGTCGGAAATCATGCAGGCTAAAAAGATTTTAATACTTGCGACGGGCGCGAATAAAGCGGACGCGGTATACGGCATGATACGCGGAGAAGTTACCGAACAGCTTCCCGCAAGCATATTGAGAAAGCACCCCGATTGCGTTCTTATATGCGACGAAGCGGCGGGCAGCCGTTTAAAAAACTGACGCGCTTTTGCGCATAATGAATTTTGGAGGCGTATAAAAAATGAAAGCGTTTGAAAACGTAAACGTTTACGTTTACGGCGAGGGCATTAAAAAAACCGATATAGCTTTCGACGAAAAAATAAGGGCAATAGGCGACGCGCGCGGAGCTGAGGAATATATTCCGTTGCCCCCCGACGCGGTTGTGTTGCCCGGCTTTATAGACGAGCACATTCACGGAGCGGGCGGCTTCGATGCTATGGACGGCACCGAAGAGGCGCTTAAAACGATAGCCGACACGGTCGCCGCCGAAGGCACTACGGGATTTTTGGCGACTACTATGACGCAATCGCCGCAAAACATCGAAAAGGCGCTCGAAGCGGTGAATGCTTACCGCAAATCGGGCAGAGAAGAGGGCGCTGCGGTTTTGGGCGTTCATTTGGAAGGTCCGTTTATTGCGGCGGCGCATAAGGGCGCGCAACCGCTCGAATACGTAGCAAAGCCTGACGTTAAAACTTTTAAGCGTTATAACGAGGCAAGCGGCGACTGCATTAAAATAGTTACTCTCGCCCCCGAAGAAGAGGGCGCGCTCGAACTTATAGCGCACCTCAAAGAAAGGGGAATAGTGCCGTCCGTCGGGCATACGGGAGCGAAACACGAAGCCGTTCTCGCCGCGATTAAAGCGGGCGCAACCAACGTTACGCACACTTATAACGCGCAGTCGGCTTTGCACCACCGCGAAATAGGAGTGGTGGGCAGCGCCTTATTGTGCGACGAATTGAACTGCGAAATGATTTGCGACACAATACACGTTTCTGTGCCCGCAATGAAATTGCTTGTTAAAAACAAGCCTAAGGGCAGACTTGTGCTGATTACCGACGCAATGCGCGCGAAAGGACTTGCCGACGGCGTTTCGGAGCTCGGCGGGCAAACTGTGTACGTTAAAGGAAGCGAAGCGCGACTTGCCGACGGAACGCTTGCCGGAAGCGTGCTTAAAATGAACAGAGCCGTTCAAAACCTTATTGAAAAGGTGGGAATGCCGTTTACCGACGCTGTGGATTGCGCCACGCTCGCGCCCGCAACCGTTCTCGGGCTGAATAAAGAAACGGGAAGCATAGAGGTTGGAAAGAACGCCGATTTCGCCGTGCTCGATTCCAAGTTTGACGTTGTTCTTACTGTGCGCGGCGGAAAGGTGATTTATAAACGCAAATGAATTATACGATAAGAAACGAGTGCCTTGCCGTTACGGTGAGTTCTTTGGGCGCCGAAATGCTCGGAGTTAAAGCGTTCGGCAAAGAAAGACTTTGGCAAAACGAAAACGGGAGTTGGAGCGGGCACGCCCCCGTTCTGTTCCCTGTGTGCGGAAGTTGCGGCGTTACCGTAAACGGAAAAACTTACGAGGTCGGCGCGCACGGATTTGCGAGAAAAAGCGAGTTTACGTTAAAACACATATCCGAAGGAAAAATAATTTTGTCGCTTAAATCGAGCGAAGAAACAAAAAAGAAATATCCTTTCGATTTCGTGTTTAAAGCGGAATACGCGCTTGCGGGAAATTCCGTGAATATTATTTATACGGTGGAAAACCCGTACGACTCCGAATTGCCTTTTTCGTGCGGCGGGCACGAGTCGTTCGCGCTTGCGGCGGGAGTGGAGAACTACAAAATAGTATTTGAAAAAGAAGAGCGCCTATTGCACGCGTTTCACGGCGGGCGCGGAACTCTTACGGGGGAGACGCGCGACTACGGAACCATAAAAGAGTTTCCTATTCCCGCAGATTTTTTAACCGACGGCGCAACGCTTATATTTCCTAAAATAAAATCGCGTTTCGTTGAACTCTGTTCGCTTGACGGCGAAAAAATAGCGAAAACGGAATTCGAAGATTTCGAAAACTTGCTTTTATGGCGCAGTAACGGCGCGAACATGATTTGTATTGAGCCTTGGGGCAATTTACCCGACACCGAAAAAAAGTCCGATAGCGAGTTCTCTCAAAAATCGGGAGTGTGGAAAGTTTCTCCACATTCGCAAAAGGTTATAACGAGAACGGTAACGTACTTTTAACGTTAAATCGTAAATTTACTTGCTTGTAAGGGGTAACTCCCTTTGATTTTTTTACCGCGCGAAACGAACGGATTATTCCGTTCGTTTTGTGTTTTACGGAACGAAAACTAAATTTCGGTTTTAACCGACGAAGAGTATTCCGACGGGGTCATGCCCGTCTTTTTTTTGAACAGACGCGAAAAATAGTGCACCGAAGAAAAACCGAGCACTTCGGCGATTTCGGTAAAATTCAAGTTCCGCTCACGAATTAAGGTGCCCGCGTATTTAAGCTTCATGTCGTTGAATTTTTCTATTACGCCGCACTGAAAGTATTTTGAAAAATACTTTTTGAACGCGCTTTCGCTCATTGAAAAATGTTCCGCTATTTCGGCTACCGTAAGTTGGCTTCCTATGTTTTTTTCGAGGTAGAGCAAAATTTCGTAAGCTTGGTCGGGATAGTCGCTTTTTTCTATTCGGCTCACGCTTCGGCTTTCGCGCGCTATTGCCGAATCGCTTCGGCGCAGAAGAATGGCGAGAAACTGTTCGAGTAGATTGAATGTTAGTTGCCGAGCCGCTTTAGGTGCGTTCGGTTTTTCTTTCATGCCCATAACGGGAGGCTTTTTGGTTAGCGGTTCGAACGCCGCCATTCCCTCTTTTAAAAGAGCGGACAAAACGTTTCTTTCTTCCGCCGAAAGTTTGAATATTTTGTTTTCGAAAAATTTCATAGCTTCCGACTTGCACACGAACGAAACTATTGTAACGTTAGGCGGAACGTTAAACGCCGCAAGCTTGTGGAATTCGTTCGGTTTGTGGAAAGCTATTTCTCCGCCTTTAAGCAAAAATTCGCGGCTGTCGGCTGTGAAAACCACCGAGCCTTTGTCTATATAGGTAAATTCCCAAAAGTCGTGCGCTTCGCCCGCGAATACGAAATCTTTGGAATATTCCATATAGAGCACCGTTACTATGCGTTCCACCGAAATAACTTTGCGGTTTTCCTGTTTTACGAATTTGTCGCGCAATTAAAGTATTCTCCTAAGGTACAAATGTGCAAAAAAACGGAACGAACGTTTAAAGACTTTTTTGCACTTTCAGTGTATCATAGTATTGACTGAAAAGTCAATAAAAACTTTTAAAATACATAGTTTGCGCGCTGACGCTTACTTAAAAGGAAATGCGCGCGGTTATGAAAAACGGAGGTAATAATGAAAAAGGGCATTAGTATTTGGAGTTTTGCAGGGGGGACGCTTGCCGAGAATTTCAAGCTTGCCAAACAGGCGGGTTTCGACGGAGTTGAGGTTGCGCTCGACGAAACGGGAGAGCTTTCGCTCGAATCAACCCGCGCCGACGTTGATAAAATTAAAGCGGCGGCGAAACAGGCGGGCATAGAATTATATTCGGTGGCAAGCGGGCTGTATTGGAAGTATTCGCTTTCGTCCGACGACGAAAAGATGCGCGAAAAAGCGAAAGCTTGCGTGCGCAAACAGCTCGAAGTTGCTTCGTGGCTCGGGTGCGACACTATTTTGATTGTGCCGGGAGCCGTTTCGGTGTCGTTCTCGCCTGAACTCGGAGTAACGGATTACGACGTTGTATACGAGCGTTCGCTCGCCGCCGTTAAAGAGCTCGCAAAAGACGCCGAGCGTCTTAAAGTTAGCATAGGCATAGAAAACGTTTGGAACAACTTTTTGCTGTCGCCGCTCGAAATGCGCGATTTTATAGACAAAGTGGGGAGCGACTACGTTGGAAGCTATTTCGACGTGGGCAACGTTCTTTATTGCGGTTATCCCGAGCAATGGATTAAAATTCTCGGCAAACGCATTAAAAAAGTACACTTTAAAGATTACCGCAGGGCGGTGGGCTCACTCGACGGATTTGTGGATTTACTTGCGGGCGACGTGAATTGGAAAGCGGTGAAAGACGCGTTCGACAAAGCGGGCTACAACGGTTGGGTTACGGGCGAAATGATTCCGCCGTATGCTCAGCACAGCGAAACGATTATTTTCAACACGTCTAACGCAATGGATAAAATTATAGGAAGATAAGCGGTAGGGCGCGTATAGAGCGCTATTATAAAACAAAAAAAGGAGAAAGGAAAAATGCTTAAAATAGGACTTATAGGATGCGGGTTTATGGGCACTATGCACGCTAATTGCTACAACGCAATCGAGGGCGTGCAAGTTGTGGCGGTTGCCGATTTGCAACGCGATAAGGCGGAAGCTCTCGCAAAATTGAGCAACGCCAAAATTTACTCTACGGGCATGGAACTTATTGAAAACGAGAACGTTGACGCGCTTGACATTTGCTTGCCCACATATTTGCATGCGGCTCATGCCGAAGCGGCAATGAGAAAAGTGAAAAACGTGTTTGTGGAAAAGCCGGTAACGTTCACCGTGAAAGAGGGAGAAAAACTCTTAAAAGTTCAGCGCGAAACGGGCGCGGGCGTGCAAGTGGGGCAGGTTATTCGCTTTTGGGACGAATACGTTTGGCTTAAAGAACTTATAGACGGCGGCAAATACGGCAAAGTGGTGAACGCAATGTTCCGCCGCCTTTCGCCCCGACCCGACGGTTGGGAACACTGGTTCCGCAATGCCGAAAAGAGCGGCGGCGCGGCGCTCGACTTGCATATTCACGACATCGACTACATGTTGTATGCGTTCGGGAAACCGAAAACTTTCCATTCGGCGGTGGCTCACGGCGGAGAAAACAACAGTTATGTTGCGGCGATAGCGAATTACGGCGACAAGGTTGTTACGGTGGAAGGTTCTTGGGATTTGCCCGCCGATTTCCCGTTTGAAATGTTTTACCGCGTAAAATTCGAAAACGCGGTTGCCGAATACTCTCACGAAGGATTAAAACTTTACACCGACGGCGGCGTTGAAAACGTTCAACTTACAAAGGCGTTTAACGCGCAAGTAGAGGGAGCGGGCAACATATCCGATTTGGGCGGATACTTTAACGAACTCAAATATTTTACCGATTGCTTAAAAGAAGGCAAGCATCCCGAAAAGGCGGGGCTTGCGGACGCGGTGGAATCGGTGAAGTTTGTGCGCGAGGAAATTAAATAACAATCTTTATCAGCCTTTTTGAGCGCCAAAAAGTGCCTGCTATAAGCGAAACGGTCGCTTCAAGACGCGACAATCTCGAATATAAGGAACTCTTATGAAAAAATTGAAAACCGTTATAATAGGGTGCGGAAACATATTCACAATGCACGTTACGCCCGTAATGCACAGAACCGACACCGAGCTTGTGGGCGTGTGCGATATTAAAAAAGACAGAGCCGACAAGGCTGCGAAAAAATTCGGCACGGTTGCGTATTACGACTACGAAAAAATGCTTACCGAATTAAAACCGGATATAGCGCACGTTTGCCTGCCGCATTATCTGCACCCTGTGGCGTCGCAGTTCGCTCTCGAACACGGCGTGAACGTGCTGTGCGAAAAGCCTATGTCTATTCGTTACGCCGACGGCGAAGAGTGCGTGAAAGCGGCGGAAAAAAACGGAGTGAATTACGGAGTTATATTTCAGTGCCGTTATAACGACGCGTCGCAACTCGTTAAGAAAACGCTTGAAAGCGGCGAACTCGGCAACGTTATTTCGGCGCGCAGCACTCTAACCTGGTTCCGTCCCGACGACTATTACAACGGCTCCGATTGGAAAGGCACATGGGATAAAGAGGGCGGCGGAGTGATTATAGACCAAGCTATTCATTCGCTCGACCTTGTGAACTGGTTTGTTGAAAGCGAGCCCGCACAAGTGAGCGCGAGCTACGCTAATCGCGGGCATTGCGTTATGGAAGTTGAGGATACCGCCGAAGGTCTTATAACTTACGAGAACGGCACCCGCTACGCTTTTTGGGCAATGAACAACTACGGTTGCGACGAGCCCATAGAAATAAGATTGCTTTGTGAAAAAGGCAAAGTTGTGCTAACCTACGACGACGCGTGGATAACGTTTACCGACGGCAGAGAGGTGCACGTTAAGCAAAGCGCCGACAATCTTGTGTACGAAAACGGCAAAGATTACTGGGGATTTCAGCACGTTAAGCAAATAGACGAGTTTTACCGCAGCGTGCACGAAAAACGCGCGCCCGAAATAAGCGGGAAAGAGGCTCTTAAAATTCAAAAAATAGTTTGCGGAATTTACGAGAGCGGCAAAACGGGCAAGCCGGTAAAACTAAAATAGACGTATTTTTAAATAAACGAAAAGAGGCGGTGCAAGTATGCGACCGTCTCTTTTTTATGCGTCGTCGTTTGAATAATGCGGCGTTGCGCGGCGTGCGCCGCTATTTCGGCATAAGTATGCGCAAACGCTTTTATAACCGTAAAACGGCATTCTCGGGCTTAAACGAACAAGTTTTTTGTCAAGCGTTTTGTTGTTGTTTTTTGAAAATTTAATGCAAATAATTTGTGCGAAAACTGTTGACACGCATTGCTTCGCGGTAGTATAATCAAAGCACTCACCGACAAATTCGGCACTATATATAGTGGTTAAAATCGGGAAAAGATAATAAATAATCCATATATTGTATTTTTTTCGTTTAAGCGAATAAAATAGAACAAGACCCGCAGAGAACAATGGAGGAAATCTTATGAAACAAATTATCAAGCGCGACGGACGGAAGGTTGAATTCGAAAGTTCCAAGATTGAGGCGGCAATCGCCAAAGCTTTGAAAGCCGCGAAAATCAGCGGCGTGGCGCAAGCCAAAACGCTTGCCAAGCAGGTGGAAGAGGGATTTTCCGCCGACTACGTTCCCACTGTGGAAGAGGTGCAAGATAAGGTTGAGGCCGTTCTTATAGAGAACGGACTTGTGCGCACGGCAAAAGAATACATACTTTACCGCGCGGAACGCACTCGCATACGCGAATCGAACACCCGCCTTATGCGCACGCTCGAAGAGCTTACTTTTAAGGAAGCGCGCGAAAACGACGTTAAACGCGAAAACGCCAACATAGACGGCGACACCGCAATGGGCACCATGCTCAAATACGGTAGCGAGAGCGCAAAACAGTTTTATGAAATGTGCGTTCTAAATCCCCGCCACAGCGAAATGCACAAAAGCGGCGACATTCATATTCACGACCTCGACTTTTTGACGCTTACAACAACTTGTTGCCAAATAGACCTCGACAAATTGTTTACTGGCGGCTTTTCCACAGGGCACGGCTTTTTGCGCGAGCCTAATCATATAGCTTCGTATGCGAGCCTTGCCTGCATAGCCGTGCAAAGTAACCAAAACGACCAACACGGCGGGCAAAGTATTCCCAACTTCGATTACGACCTTGCTCCCGGCGTTGCAAAAACCTACGCCCGCAATTACCGCGACAATTTGGGTCGCGCGCTCGAACTCTTATCGGGCGACAGGGCTGCCTCCGACGTGGCTATTTCGGCTGCCGAGAAGATTAAAAACGATTTCGGGTTAAAACCCGTTCTCGACAACAACAACGGCTATGCCGAAAAAGAAGCGGAAATATTAAAGAAGAATTATTCAGCCGACGTTGTGGCAAAGGCTCAGGCGTTCGCGTTAGAGCGCGCGCTGCCCGAAACCGAGCGCGCCACATATCAAGCTATGGAAGCGCTTGTGCACAACCTTAACACCATGCATTCGCGCGCCGGCGCTCAAATTCCGTTCTCGTCGATAAACTACGGAACGGATACTTCGAGCGAGGGAAGAATGCTCGTGAAAAACCTTTTAAAAGCTACGGAGTCGGGGCTCGGCAACGGCGAAACGCCCATTTTCCCGATACAGATTTTTAAGGTTAAAGAGGGCGTAAATTACAATCCCGGCGACCCCAACTACGATTTGTTCGTGCTCTCTTGCGAATGCAGCGCGAAAAGACTTTTCCCTAACTTCTCGTTTATAGACGCGCCTTTTAATTTGCAGTATTACGTTCCCGGCAGAAAGGAAACCGAAATAGCATACATGGGGTGCCGCACGCGCGTTATAGGCAATTCTTACGACCCGAGCAACGAAATTGTTACGGGAAGAGGCAACCTCAGCTTTACGTCGGTGAACTTGCCCCGTCTTGCAATAAAGAGCAAAGGCAACGTCGAACTTTTCTTCGAACAGCTCGATAGAGTTATAGACGTGGTTATTGAGCAGCTCCTCGAAAGGTTTTCCATTCAGTGCAAAAAGAAAGTTAAGAACTATCCGTTTCTTATGGGGCAGGGCGTGTGGCTCGGCTCCGACAAGCTCGGACCCGAAGACGAAGTGGGCGAGGTGTTAAAGCAAGGCACGCTTACATGCGGCTTTATAGGTCTTGCCGAGTGCTTGAAGTCGCTTATAGGAAAGCATCACGGCGAATCGGAAGAGGCTCAAAATTTAGGACTTGAAATTGTGGGGCACATGCGCAAGCGCATGGACGAAGCCACCGAAAAAACGGGGCTTAACTTCTCGCTTATAGCTACTCCCGCCGAAGGGCTTTCGGGCAGATTCGTGCGCATAGACAAGAAAAAGTACGGCAAAATTCAGGGAGTTACCGACCGCGATTATTACACCAACTCTTTCCACGTTCCCGTATATTATAAAATTTCCGCATTCGATAAAATCCGTCTCGAAGCGCCTTATCACGCGCTCACGAATGGCGGACACATATCGTACGTCGAGCTCGATGGCGACACCGTGAACAACGTGGAAGCGTTTATGAAAGTAATTCGCTACATGAAAGAGTGCAACATAGGCTACGGCTCTATAAATCACCCCGTAGACCGCGACCCGCTTTGCGGATACACCGGCGTAATAGGCGACACATGCCCCAAGTGCGGCAGAAAGGAATGCGACGGCGATTTCGGATTCGAACGCATACGCAGAATAACGGGCTATCTTGTGGGAACGCTCGAACGCTTTAACAACGCCAAAGCCGCCGAAGAACACGACAGAGTGAAACACGGGCTCGCGGGCGGTGCGATTAAAGGAAAGAAAAAATAGGCGAGTGAAAAAGGCTTGCACGCAGCTATGCTTGCCGAATTTTTCACGGCGGTAAAGTTTGTTTAAAAGTTATAAAACGCAAAATAAAAAGCGGAGAAATCTTAAAGATTTCTCCGCTTTGTTTTCGGTTGAAAATTTACACGCCTTTTAAAAGCGCGGGTTTTCCCGTTTTACGCGTTTCGTTCATATCGAGCACTCGTTGGTTTGAAGAGCCTCTGAACGCAAGCGTCAAATCTTTTTGCGCCTCTATAAAAGGACCGTCCACAAGCACGTCTATGTTGTTTAAAAGTTCGCGCACGTCGCCGTCTTTTTCGCCGAGCGAGCAAAGTTGCTCGTAGGTATATCCCGAATAGCACCAAACGTTTAAAGAGTTAGCGTGGCACCACTTTGCAAGTTCGTTGAGCGGTTTCGGTTGCAAAAACGGTTCGCCGCCCGAAAAAGTCAAACCGTCGAGCAACGGATTCTTTTTTGCCAAATCCGCCACATAATTAACTGAATATTCGGCGCCGCCGTTTTCGTCCCACGTTCCCGGATTATGGCATCCTTTGCAGGCGTGTCTGCAACCTTGCACGAAAACCGTCATGCGTATGCCTTTGCCGTCTACCACCGATTCGGGCACAATATCCGCAAGTCTTAAAATTTCGTTTGTGTCGAGCATATTTTCGCAGTCCTTCGGCGCTTACGCGTTTAACTCTTTTAACTTATTGTAAAACGTTTTTTCGCGTTCGCCGCTTAAAAAGTCGTAGTAAAAAATTCTGTTGACGTGGCTTGTTTTATCGAGCAACACAAGCGCTTTTTGTTTGATTGTGTTTATATATTCGTCGGTTACGTCAGGCGCCTGATATTTTATATTGTTTAGCGACGAGAAGAACAGTTTGTCGGTTATAAAAACGTCGTAGGCGCGTGAATAAATTATGCTTTCTTCGTCGCCGTATATGCTGCTTCCGTATAAAATATTCCCGTAAAACTTAACGCCGAGCAAATCGAGTATTGTGGGCACTATGTCTGTTGTCGTAGTGAATTTGGTTATAAGTTTTTGCTCGGTTTGATTTCCTATGCGCACCATCATGGGCACGCGGAACAGGTCGGTGTAGTTTCTGCCGTTTTCTTCGTTTAAGTACAGGTTTTTAACGTCGTTCGAAAGCGTTTGGTAGTAGGCGTTGTGGTCGCCGAAAAGCACTATGAGAGTTTTGTTTATAAGCGGAGTGCCTTCGCCGTCTTTCGTATTTTTTAGGTAGCTAAGCATTTCGCCTATCGCTTTGTCGAATTCGAGCGCGCAAGCGGCGTAATGAATAAACGGGTCGGCGTCTTCGAGGCTGCGCGTTTCGTCGGCGTAATCGTCGGCTATTCCCGCGTCGAATAACGTTTGGTAATGAGGCGCAAGATTTTCGCGGTTTGCGAATTGCCCGTGCATTGTTATAGACGTTATGTATGTGTTGAATCTTCGGTCGGCGGGGAACATTTCTTCTTTGCATGCCGCAATCATTTCGCTGTCGAGGTTGCGTTCGCCCGTTTCCGCTTCGTAGTTTGTGAAAGCGTCGGGGTAACGTTCAGCCATCTGTTCGCTCGCGTAGAATTTTTTAAAGCCGAGAACGTTTTCGTGGTGGATATTGCGGTTGTAAAATGTGTAAACCCCGTTGTGGAACGACAGCGATTGCACGCCGAACAATTCTTTCATTATGTTTGGAACCGAGTAGGGAACGGTGTTTTCCGTGTAGTCGTAGTTAATAAAGCAGTTGGTGGGATAATTGCCTATTATAGATTGATTTTCGGATATGTCGGTTTTTTCGCGCGAATGGTGGTTTAAGCAAACCGTTGAGGTGTCGTAAAGCTCGTATAAGTTGGGGTAAAGCGTGCGCAAAACCGATTCGCCGACTTTAAAGCCGCCGGGATAGGCGTCGGCAAGACCCGCGTCGGGCAATCCCGCCATAAAGCTGAACCATTCGAAGCTTTCGGCAAGCACGGTTACAACGTTGTAGCCTTCCGCTTTTCCGAACATGCTCGTAGGTTTGCTTATTTTGCTTTCGTCGTAGATAAAATTTTCAAGTTCGTTTTCGTCGCCGAGACCAACCTTGTTAAAGAACGCGCCTTTATACAGTTCGTCTACGAAATTGCCCAAAATACCTCTGTCGTAATACGAACTGTCGTTCGCGTCGTACAGTTTGTAGCTGAGGTCGGCGGGGTTATAGTGGCGGTTTTCGGTGTACGCCATGCAGCCGTGAAAGGCGAGCACCGCCGTCATAATGCCCGCTACTGCGGCGCGCGGCAATATCCGCGCGGGGGCGGGCGCTATTTTTATGTAATGGCGAGCCAAAAGCATGTATAGGCTTATGCACAAGCCCGACACGAGAACGTACACAAAGTTTATGGGGACGCTCTCCACAATCGCCATAGCGTCGGCTCTCAGCTTTAACATCGAAAAATCGAAAGTGGAGCCCGTCATGGCGAATACCACAATAAAAATAAGGTCGAGCACGAAAAGAACTAACATAAGCACGAAAGCGCACCAATACCGTCCGCGCTGACTCTTTATTGCGAACAACACAGCCGTGAAAACGGCGAGCAAAGATAAAAACATAAAAGGGCGGCGAATAAAAAACTTACCGCTTGTAACGCATACTCCCGTAAGCTCTATAATAAGCATTATGGCGAGGAACGCCCAAATTATGAAATTCGATTTTAAAAACCGCACGAATTTTTCTTTCATAACCTTTTTGCCTTTGTTTACAAAATATATATAATCAAACTTACAAAATAAGTGACGAAAAAGTTCTTTTTGCTAAGTAGATAAATTACGCCGTATAGTAGAGTGAACGCAACGTAAAGCCACGCAAACATTGTGAACAAGTTTGTGCCGTATGCCACTATAACGTCGGTAAAGCCGCAAATAAGACAAGCGGCTATGCCGCCGAAAGGGATATAGGCGGAGTATTTGCCTTTATACAATAGTTCGGCAGCCTCTTGCACGAGTTGTATTATTATAACCGTTATTATAAGTTTTACGGCGCCGTGCACATACATAACCGCGTTGGTGGTAAGCTGCATACCCGTAACTTTTTTGCCGAGTTCGAACACAACTTTAATTTCGAAGCCGAGCGCCGCGCTCACTATAAAAATGGGCACGAGCGCGCACGCGTATATAATTAAACTGCGTTTAAGCGACAATTCCGTGCGACTGCGGCGAAAAACTTTGTAGCCCGTGTGTTTTTTTATTTGTTTATATAAAACCGCAATAAACGGAATCCAAAAAATTACGTTGCATGCGTAAAAGAAAATCGTTGTAAGATTGCCGTAATATATTTTGTCGAACAATGGCGCGAACGCATGAAAAATTTGAACGAAATACATTCCCGCAAGCGCGATTGCCGCAAACACAATATATTTTATCGCCAAACTCTTTTGTTCTGCGGGGGATAGCGAAGGCTTTTCGTTTTGTTGAGAAACGGTTTCGCAGTCGGCGGGTTCGGTTGAGTCCGCAACCGCTTTGCAAGATTGCGCACAGCAATTTTCCGTTTTTTCGTCTATAATTCCGGCAAGCGCGGAAATGGCTTCGTCGGTTTTTGTTAAATCGGCGGATGAAAAAGCCGACAACTCTTCCGTTGTCTGCGTCTCGCCGTTTTTATTTGTCCGCTCTTGCCCGTTCATAGCCTTTCCTTTTTTTATGCGCCGTTTTTTTCGCCCGCCACCGTTATTATATAATATAACAAGTGTTTTTTTGCATAACCGAGCCTTGCTACATTCTCACGATTTTGTAAGGCGGCGGCAGTTCAACCCATATTATAGCCGATTTTTTCCGTTTTGGCAAGAATTTAAAACCGATTGAATCGAAAAAGCGACGCGACTCATTTTGTAAGGCGCGCCGCCGTGTAAAATAATGCGCGGCGGAAAGCTTACATAGCGTTAGCTTTCCGCGCACAACAAGGAGAAGCGGAAGGAAAGAATTTTTAAGCCGAGAGAATTTCGGTAACCACCGAAAGCGCCACGTCGGCGGGAATGGCGAATCCGAGACCCTCGACGTCCGTTCCTGTGGATTTTGCGTTTACTATGCCTATAAGTCTGCCGTCGAGGTCGAACATGCCGCCGCCCGAATTGCCGGAGTTAATCGAAGCGTTCGTTTGCAACAGCCGCATGGTTACGCCGTCGATAGAAATGTCGCGGTCGAGCGCGCTGATTATGCCGTCGGTTACCGAGCCGCCGAGTTTTCCGAGCGGATTGCCTATAACAACAACCGTTTGCCCTACTTTTAGTTCGTAGGTGCCGAACGTGGCGTAAGTAAGATTTTCGGCTGAAATTTTGAGCACGGCTATGTCGTGGCTTTGGTCGGAGCCGACGAGCGAGGCGGTGTGTTCTTCGCTGTTTCTAAGCCGCACTTTTATTTGCGTCGCGCCCTCTATAACGTGGTGATTAGTTACTATTGTGCCGTCGGCGGATATTATAACGCCGCTACCCGCGCTCGTCGCGCTGTATGTGGTGGGGCGTTGAAACCAACCGCCACCGCTTTGCACGAGAACGGTACATTCTATTTCCACAACCGAATCCGCCACTTCGTCTACAACGTCGACAATCGAACGCTCGTTTATTTGCGAGAGTTGCGACACGTTGCCGTCTTGCGAATGAATAACCGTAACGTTGCTTTTACCTATGGCGTGCCCTATAAAGCCGCCGACGGCGCCGATTGCGAGCGCAACCGCCACGCAAAGGCACACTATTAAAACTATAAGGCGTTTGTCGCGCTTGGGCGCGCTCGCCGCAACAACCTTTATTTCTTCGTCGCGTCTGTCGTTCAAAGTGTCGTGTCCTCCCGTCAAAGTATTTATATTGCAATTATACAGCTTTAAAGTGTGGAACTTGTGTCGAAAGCCGCAAAATAAATGCGTTGCAAATTAGAATTTAGTTACGGAAATTAAAATAAGATTAAAACCCGCTTTCGCCGCTTATTGTGCCCCATAACGTATAGCCCGATACTGAACGAAAGGGAACAAATAAAAATCAAAAGACGCTTTCTTTTCTTTTAATAAAACTACCTTAAAAACAGTTGACGGGGGCTAAGGCTGTGTGATAGAATATTATAGCGCATGCTGAAAGGTGTGCGCTTGTGTTTGTTTGCGCTCTTTTGCCTGAAAAGGAGCGGCGGCACAAGGTAAGAAAGAAAAAGACCTGCCTTATAAAAGAATTTAAGTTTTATTGAGGCGGGCAAGACTACTCAAAAAGGAGGTAGAGTAATAATGCCTACGATTAACCAGCTTATAAGGAAAGGCCGCGAAAAACCCGTTTTCAAGTCGCTCAGTCCTATTTTGGACAACAATCCGCAAAAGCGGGGAGTGTGCTTGTCGGTTACCACGACCACCCCTAAAAAGCCCAACTCGGCAATTCGCAAAATTGCAAGAGTCCGTCTTGTGAACAAGATGGAAGGCACGGTTTACATTCCGGGTATCGGACACAATCTGCAAGAACATAGCGTCGTGCTGATTCGTGGAGGCAGAGTGAAGGATTTGCCCGGCGTTCGGTATCACATCATACGCGGTGCGTTAGACACTGCGGGTGTGGCAAAGCGCAAGCAAGCTCGCTCGAAATACGGCGCGAAGCGCGCGAAGTAATATTCGCAACAATAAAACAAAAATTCTGTAAGGAGGTAAAAAAGTTATGCCCAGAAGAAATGGCGTCCCTAAGCGCGACGTGTTGCCCGACCCCGTTTACGGTAGCAAGGTTATAACCAAGCTTGTAAACCAGATTATGCTCGACGGAAAAAAAGGCACCGCTCAGGCTATTGTGTACGACGCATTCGATATAGTTAAAGAAAAGCTCAACTTAGAGCCGCTCGACGTTTTTAATCAGGCACTCGAAAACGTTAAGCCGCTTTTGGAGGTTAAAGCTCGCAGAGTGGGCGGCAGCACCTATCAGGTGCCTATGGAAATCCGTCCCGACCGTCGTCAAACCCTCGCAATTCGTTGGCTCGTAATGTTTTCGAGAAAGCGCAGCGAAAAGACGATGAAAGAAAAGCTCGCGGGAGAGCTTATGGACGCGTATAATAACGCGGGTGCGTCGGTAAAACGTAAAGAAGAGATGCACCGTATGGCGGAAGCGAACAAGGCGTTCGCTCACTACCGTTGGTAATTTAAGAGAGAGAATATAATATGGCAAGACAGTACGATTTAAAAAACGTCCGTAATATAGGAATTATGGCGCATATCGACGCGGGTAAAACCACCACGACGGAGCGCATCCTGTACTACACGGGCAAAACGCATAAAATAGGCGAGGTTCACGAGGGAGCCGCAACAATGGACTGGATGGCGCAAGAGCAAGAACGCGGCATCACCATAACGAGCGCGGCAACCACCACGCAGTGGAGAGTAGACCGCAGCGCGGGAAGTACCGAGCCTTACACGCGTATAAACATTATAGACACACCGGGTCACGTTGACTTCACCGTTGAGGTGGAGCGCAGCCTTAAAGTGCTCGACGGTTCCGTAGCGGTGTTCTGCGCTCGCGGCGGCGTTCAGCCGCAGTCCGAAACTGTTTGGCGTCAGGCGGACAAATACGGCGTTCCCCGTATTGCCTACGTAAACAAAATGGACCGCGAGGGCGCGAACTTCTTCAACGTTATGGATATGATGCGCACCCGTCTTAAAGCGAACCCTGTGGCTATTCAGTTGCCGATAGGCGCCGCCGACACGTTTGTGGGCGTTATAGACCTCGTGGCGATGAAAGCGGACATTTACAAAGACGATTTGGGCACGGTAATGGACGAAACCGACATTCCCGCCGAGCTCAAAGCGCAAGCCGAAGAATACCGCGCTAAACTTCTCGAAGTGGTTGCGGAGGCTGACGACGCTTTAATGGAGCGTTATTTCGAAAACGAGGGAGCGGATTTCACCGTTGCGGAAATCAAAAAGGCGATTCGCAAGCTCACAATCGAAATGAAAATAAACCCCGTAACGTGCGGCAGTTCGTTCAAAAACAAGGGCGTTCAAAAACTTTTGGACGCAATCGTAGACTTTATGCCCTCGCCGCTCGATATTCCCAACGTTAAAGGCACCCTTGTGGACAGCGACGTTGTGGAAGAGCGCGAAACGAGCGACGCGGCTCCGTTCTCGGGTCTTGCGTTCAAGATTATGGCAGACCCGTTCGTGGGAAAACTCGCGTTTTTCCGTTGCTACTCGGGAACGCTTCAATCGGGTTCTTACGTTCTTAACAGCACCAAGAACAAGAAAGAGCGCATAGGGCGTATTCTTATGATGCACGCGAACAACCGCACCGAAATCGAAGAGATTTTCGCGGGCGACATATGCGCGTTCGTAGGGCTTAAAGACACCACAACGGGCGACACTCTGTGTGACCCCAACAAGCCTATCGTGCTTGAAAGCATGGAATTCCCCGAACCCGTTATTCGCGTTGCTATCGAGCCCAAAACCAAAGCTTCGCAAGAAAAAATGACTATGGCGCTCGTAAAACTCGCCGAAGAGGACCCCACCTTTAAAACGTATACCGACCAAGAGACCGGTCAGACGATTATCGCGGGTATGGGCGAGTTGCACCTTGAAATTATCGTAGACAGACTTTTGCGCGAATTTAAGGTGGAAGCAAACGTAGGCAAGCCTCAGGTTGCTTACCGCGAAGCTATCCGCAAAAAAGTGGAAGTGGAAGGCAAGTATATCCGTCAGAGCGGCGGCAAGGGTCAGTACGGACACTGCAAAATCATTATGGAACCGCTCGAACCCGGCAAAGGCTACGAATTCGAAGATAAAACCGTTGGCGGAAGTATTCCCAAAGAGTATATCCCCGCTGTGGACAACGGCATTCGCGAAGCCAAGCAAAGCGGCGTGCTCGCGGGCTACGAAACCGTCGACTTCAAAGTTACCGTTATCGACGGCTCGTATCACGAAGTCGACTCGTCCGAAATGGCGTTCAAAATTGCGGGCAGCATGGCGTTTAAAGAAGGCATGCGCAAAGCCGACCCCGTTATTATGGAACCTATAATGCGCGTTGAAATCAACCTTCCCGAAGAGTATTTGGGCGACGTTATGGGCAACGTAAGCTCGCGCAGAGGCAATCTGCTCGGCATGGAAACCATAAACGGAAGTCAGGAAATTCGCGCCGAAATTCCGCTAAGCGAAATGTTCGGTTATGCTACCGACCTCAGAAGTCGCACGCAAGGACGCGGACAGTACACCATGACTTTCGACCATTATTCCGAAGTGCCTCGTAACGTGGCGGAGAAGATAATAGGCGACCGCGCCAAAAACTAAAAATTGTCGCCCAAACACAACACGGCGCTACGGCGCGTGTGCCGACGGCACACTTCCTTGCTTAATCCGTGTTGGGCGAACTTAATAAGGAGTCCTTTCGCGGTACACGCCCGCGAAAGTCCGATTTCTGAACCGCTCTTCGCCACCTTATGGCGCGAATTGCGAGTAGTGGCAAGTATTATAACCGGAATAACGTTTGTTACACTGTCATTTCGACCGAAGCGAAGCGGAGCGGAGAAATCTTAAAGCTAAAACTTTTACAAAAGCGGTTAAAACGATTGAAAAATTCTTTCGGCTTTGGTATAATATCGTTGTCGGAAGGAAAACAACAAAATTAAAAAACAAAAAATAAAAATCCGTATAAAAAATTTGGAGGAAAAATTATTATGGCAAAAGCTAAATTCGACAGAAGCAAGCCGCACGTTAACATCGGCACCATCGGCCACGTTGACCACGGCAAAACCACTCTTACCGCCGCTATAACAATGGCGCTCGCGGCTAAGGGTCTTGCGGAAAAGAAAAAATACGACGAAATCGACTCGGCTCCCGAAGAGAAGGCGCGCGGCATCACCATTAACACCGCTCACGTTGAGTATCAGACGGAAACCCGTCACTACGCTCACGTTGACTGTCCGGGCCACGCCGACTACGTTAAAAACATGATAACGGGCGCGGCGCAAATGGACGGCGCAATCCTCGTTGTTGCGGCTACCGACGGCCCCATGCCTCAGACCCGCGAGCACATCTTGCTTGCCCGTCAGGTTGGCGTGCCCAAGATTGTAGTGTTCCTTAACAAAACAGACCTTGTTGACGACGAAGAACTTCTCGACCTCGTGGAAATGGAAGTTACCGAGCTTCTCGAAAGCTACGGCTTCGAAGGCACCAAGATTATTCGCGGCAGCGCCGTTAAGGCTCTCGAAGCGGCTATGGCAGGCAAAACCGACGACCCCGCTATCAAGCCCATTTACGACCTTATGAATACCGTAGACACCGAGATTCCCGCTCCCGTGCGCGACACCGACAAGCCTTTCCTTATGCCTGTTGAAGACGTGTTCACCATCACCGGTCGCGGCACCGTTGCAACCGGCAGAGTAGAGCGCGGACAAATCAAGGTTCAAGACCCCGTTGAAATCGTTGGTATCAAACCCACGAAAGCGAGCGTTGTTACCGGTATCGAAATGTTCCGCAAGAGCCTTGACTTTGCTCAGGCGGGCGACAACGCGGGTATCCTTCTTCGCGGTATCGACCGCAAAGAAATCGAGCGCGGACAGGTTATTGCCAAACCCGGCACCATCACCCCGCACACCGAATTCACCGCCGAAATTTACGTTCTTAAAAAGGAAGAAGGCGGACGCCACACCCCGTTCTTCAACGGTTACCGTCCTCAGTTCTATTTCAGAACAACCGACGTTACCGGCACCATCGAACTTCCTAAGGGCGTTGAAATGGTTATGCCCGGCGACAACATCAGCATCACCGTTCAGCTTATAGCTCCCATAGCCGCCGAGCAAGGTCTCCGCTTCGCTATCCGCGAGGGCGGCCGCACGGTTGGTTCGGGCGTTGTAGCCAAAATCATTAAATAAGGAAAATTCCTTAAACTATAACGAAACAAGCTTAGAGCCTTTGCGCAACGCGCATAGGCTCTTTTCTGTTATGCAAGATAGCGGGGTATTGCAAGCGTGGTAAAAGATTAGCAAAATGCTTCTTCGCTACTTTAAGGCGGCAATATGGGAGCATTGTTATTGCGAGGTTAGCGAAGCATACTTTTGATACCGCGTTATTGCGGGATAAGCGCGGCGGTCTCTTTCACAGGAACAAATAACGTTATATGAAATGCGGAAGTTTTCTTCGTATGGAAAATTTGTGAAAAACGCTTGACAGGGGGGTAAGCATATTATAATACGCTTATATTAAATATATAAAGGAGTGTTAAAAATGAAAAAGACGATTAAAGTGTTTGGCATTTTGGCGGTTGTCGTTTGTTTGAGTTTGTCGTTTGCCGCATGTGGCGACAACGACAAAAAAGGCGACGACGGAATTGCGGTTGTCGCTGTGTCGGAACAGAAATTTGCCGATACGGAAAAAGCGGTTAAAGCGTATGTTGCCGACGAACTAAAATAGTTAAAGTTTTATATACGGCGTCTCTTGAATGGGAAGACGAGGGAGTTAAATATTCCGAAAAAATGTTTCAAGACGTTTCTTTCGGTTCGTTCGGAACTACAACGGTAACCGTGCCCGCCGAAGTAACCGAAGCTGCGAATAAGCTCGGAGAGTAAGTAACAATTTTATACAGTATAAAAATAAAACCGCTTTCGGGCGGTTTTATTTTTTAAGCTCTTATATTTTCAAAAGCTTTTTGCGTTTACGCATCGATTTCGAAATGGTTGTTAGAGCTTTGAGTGGGCGGCATTCTGTCGCCTTTTTTCACATGTACGGTTCCCACGCATCTGCCGTTAGACGAAATAACGTTGTATTCGCCGGTTTTGGGAGCGATTTCACCCGATGAAAGCTTAATCATAGTTTTTGGCACCTCCTTACGGTTGTAGTATTTGAAAACGCGCAAAAACTATTCGCCCGCTATTTTCGCTCAAATCGGAAATTTTTGGCTAAATTGCGCGCTCGGTAATTCTTTACTTGCGAATGTGAAAAAACTGTGATATAATTGTATTCGCACAAAGGAGAGGAACAAAAATGTTAAGAGAAGAAGCGGAAGAATTTCTCGAAAATATAGGAAAGTTCCACGCGGAAGATATAGAGCCGCGACAAAAGCGAATCGAGCCTAAAAACGTACTCGACGACAGACTTAAAGTTTTAAACTTCGTGAAAACGTATCGCAATGTCGTTGAGCAGTCTGTTAAAAAATTATGCGAACAAAAAGGTTATAGCGAAAAACCTACCGAAAAGGAACTTGCGAAATACCAAAAAACCGAGTTTTTAAATAGCGCGGCGTGGCGCAAACCCGCTGATTTTAAAGGGTATGCGCCCGAATTTAAGCACACTTTTCCCGAAACGGAGAAAAAGTTTTCGGGAACGTTTAAGAGTTTGCGCGAGTGGCGAAGCGGTTGCGAAAAAGGCGGTTTAAAAGAGTTTTTCGAAAAGAACGACGAGGACTTTTTTAGATATGCCGATACGCTTTTTGGGGGCGTAAATATAAGCGGTGAAATTTTGGATACCGTTTACAGCAGGCTAAACGTTTTGCAAACCCGCGACGAAAAGCGGCGCGAAGAGGAAGAAGCGGAAGAACGACGCGTTGCAAGCGAAAATGCCGAAAAGCAGAGAATACTGCAAGAAAAAGCCGACGAAAAGTATTATCGAAAGCAAGCTCGCAAAAGAGCGGTTCGAAACGGATTCGGCAAAATAAGGGGTCTGTTTGAAGGTATAGGCGATAAGCTCGAAGACGTGGGCGAATGGCTCGACGACGCTTACGACACAATATCTTGGGTGGGACTTGTGCTAAACTCTATTTTGTTCGTGGCGTTCACGGCTTTCGCCGTGTTTTGCAATTTAGGCGGGAAATCGTTCGGCGGTTCCAAAACTGTGTTGTTTCTGGGCTGTTGGATTCCGCTTTTAATGATATTCATAGACCGCCAACTTATGCGGCGCGACACCGCTCTCGATTGCGGTACCCAACCGGACGACGTTTGGGATAGCGCTTACGGAAAATTCATTTGCATATTTTGCGGTATATACATAGTTACGAACCTGATTTTTTCGGGAGTATTTTCATGTTCCGGCGGTTGTAATGCTTTCGGTTCGTGCGTTGACAGTTGCAATAAGGGCTCATGCAGCGGTCTTGCAAGTTGCGGAAAATCGTTCGGACTTTGGCTTGCGCAAATTCTTTTGCCTGTTATAGGCGTGGGAATAGCTTGTATTCCTCTTAAAGTAATGGACGGTGCGTATATAGATGGCGCGGGCGGAACAACTCCCACAATAGCCGCGATTTTCGTCATCGCATTTTCGCTTATGTTTAATGTTTTCGGTTTTGTTCGCGCAATAGCCGTGTTCGCCGTTCAAATTGTTACGCTTATATTTTTCGACTTACTCTTTAAATTATCCGAATCGAAACTGACGGTAGAAGGCATAGGCGTGAAGATTATTGAATGGATTAGGTCGATAGTTTTGCTTGCGATAGTTGTGGGCGCTCCGTTTATAATATATTTGTATTTTTAGCTCAAAGTAATCTTGCAAACGCTTTAAAAATATTTCGGCGCTTTTGGAAAATCTGTTCTTTTTTCCAAGCTATATTTAAGTTTTGCCTATTATACGCCTGTTGATTTACAGTTAAAATTAGTTGTGTAAGCAAAATATATAACATAAAAAAATCATTTTACTGTCACATTATATTGTTGACAATATTTGCAAGCGGTAGTATAATGTTAGCACCCTAACTAATTTTGCGAAAAAAACAGCTGTTTAAAACGGTAAAAGGAGAGAGAACTCTTTTGACTGAAGAAAAAACGCTTTTAAACGAATTGCGGCTAATTAACATAGCGTTGAAGCGGAGCATGAGCGCTATTTGCGACAACGGCGTGCCCACAGTTTCGTCTATGGTGTTGCATTTCGTTTTTATGAACGGCGGCAACGCTTTGCAAAAAGATGTTGAAAACGAATTCGGAATGAGGCGCAGCACGGCGAGCCAACTTCTCGGAAAGCTTGAAAACGGCGGTTATATAACTCGCGCCGTGATTGATTCTGACGGAAGAAGCAAACGCATATATTTGTCGGAGAAAGCGGTTGCCGAGCAAAACCAAGTTGCGCAAAAGCTGAGAAGTTTGGAAACTTACCTCGAATCGGCGCTTTCTGCCGAAGAAAAGAACACCTTTTTTAAACTTTCGGGAAAAATCAGGCGTAAATTCGAACCGAACCCCGAAAATTCGCGGGGGGGGGTATAAGCTTTAAGTCCGTTTTTAGATTTGTATATAATTTTTTTAAGGAGACACAATAAAAAGAATGCTGAAACTGTTTAAATATCTGCGAAAACGCGATTGGCTGCTTGTTGCGCTAAGCGTGGGGCTCGTTGTGTTGCAGGTATGGCTCGAACTCACCATGCCCGACTACACGAAAGAAATCACCGAGCTTGTTGTTACGCCGGGCGGAACGCTTAAAAAAATATGGCTCGCGGGCGGAAAAATGCTTGCTTGCGCTCTCGGCAGCATGGTAAGCGCGGTTATAGTGGGCTTTTTCGCTTCTAAAATAAGCGCGTCTTTCGCTATGAATTTGCGTTCGGCGATATTCGATAAAGTGGAAAGTTTTTCTATGGAGGAAATCAACCGCTTTTCCACAGCAAGCCTTATAACGCGCTCTACCAACGACGTTACGCAAGTTCAAATGGTGCTTGTGCTCGGATTGCAAGTTATGATAAAAGCGCCCATAATGGCTGTTTGGGCTATAATAAAGATAGCGGGCAAACAATGGCAATGGTCTACTGTCGTTGCGGCTGCGGTAGGCATTTTGGTTCTTATGATTTTGGTGGTTGTGTTGTTTGCAGTGCCGAAATTCCGCAAAATTCAAACTTTAACCGATAATTTAAACCGCGTGACGCGTGAAAATCTTACGGGCGTCAGAGTGGTGCGCGCATATAATGCCGAACTCTATCAAGAGGAAAAATTCGCTAAGGCAAACGACGAACTCACTAACAACTATTTGTTCAGCACCCGCGTTATGGCGCTTATGAGTCCGGGTATGAGCATAATAATGAACGGCATGAGCCTTGCGATTTATTGGATAGGCGCAGTGCTGATAAAGAACGCTTCCGTTATAGAGCGCGTGGATTTGTTCGGCAATATGACGTCGTTTATGTCTTACGGAATGCAGGTTGTTATGGCGTTTATGCTTCTTACCATGATATTTATCATGATGCCGCGAGCTTTCGTTTCGGCGCGCCGTATAAACGAAGTTTTGCACGTCGAGCCCTCTATAACCGACCCCGCGCAACCTAAGTTGCCGAACGGAAATATAGTGGGAGAAGTAGAGTTTAAAAACGTTTCTTTTAAGTATCCCGACGCCGAAGAATACGTTATAGAGAATGTGTCGTTCAAAGCGAATAAAGGCGACACGGTGGCTTTTATAGGCTCTACGGGCAGCGGCAAAAGCACTTTAATAAATCTTGTGCCCCGATTCTACGACGTTACCGAAGGCGAAGTGCTTGTAGACGGGCAAAACGTTAAAGATTATTCGCTTACGGAACTTCACCGCAAGCTCGGCTACGTTCCTCAGCGCGGCGTGCTGTTTTCGGGCACTGTGGAAAACAACGTGAACTACGGGCACGGCGAAGAAGAGCGCACTGTTGAAGACGTGAAGCGCGCGGTGGAAATCGCGCAGGGCAAAGACTTTGTCGAGAAAATGGAAGGGCAATATACGGCTCCCGTTGCGCAAGGCGGAACAAACGTTTCGGGCGGACAAAAACAGCGCCTCAGTATTGCGCGCGCGGTAATACGCAATCCAGAAATTTTCATTTTCGACGACAGCTTTTCGGCGCTCGACTATAAAACCGACCGAGTGCTCCGTTCGGCGCTTAAAAAGGAGACGGGCGACGCTACCCGCCTTATAGTTGCCCAACGCATAGGAACAATTCTCGATGCCGATAAAATTTTGGTGCTCGACGAAGGCAAGGTTGTGGGGCAAGGCACACACTCCGAGCTAATGGAGTCTTGCGAAGTATACCGTCAAATCGCCTATTCTCAATTATCGAAGGAGGAACTGTAATATGCCGCCGATGGCAAGAGGGGCAGTGCCTGCCCAAAAGGCAAAGAACATGCGCGGGGCGTTTATAAAATTACTTAAATTTTGCAAACGGTTTCTTCCCGCTATAATAACAGCTCTCGTGTTGGCTGTGGCGTCTACCTCGTTTTCCATAATAGGGCCCGAAAAGGTAGGCGACATAGGCAACGAAATTCAAGCGGGTATCACGGGCGAAATGAATTATCGGAAAATAGTTGATATAGCGCTGTTTTTGGTGATTATATACGCAATCGGAGCGGTGTTTCAATACATTCAGGGCTTTATAATGGCAACGGTTACGCAAAAAGTTACCCGCGCGCTCAGAAAAGGCATATCGCAAAAAATCAACAAGCTTCCGCTTAGGTATTTCGACAACAACACTTTCGGCGATATTTTAAGCCGCGTTACAAACGACGTAGACATGATAGGGCAAACGCTCAATCAAAGCGTTATGATGCTTGTAACAAACGTTGCCATGATTATCGGCGTGCTAATAATGATGTTTACTATCAACGTTATTATGGCTGTCACCGTAATAGGCGCAACCGTTGTCGGGTTTTTCTTTATGATGCTTATCATGATGAAGTCGCAAAAGCATTTCTTGGCGCAGCAGGTGAATTTGGGTGCTGTAAACGGGCACATAGAGGAAATATATGCGGGGCACAACGTTGTTAAAGTGCTCGGCGGCGGCAAACGGGCTAAAAACACTTTCAACCTAATTAACGGAAAACTATATTCGAGTTCGTGGAAGTCGCAATTTTTGTCCGGTCTTATGATGCCCATTATGAACTTTGTGGGCAATTTGGGATTTGTCGCCGTGTGCGTTGTGGGCGGCGCGCTTGCAATAAAGAACGGACCGGAGTTTATAGGAACGATTATATCTTTCATGATATACGTTCGTCTGTTCACAGGTCCGCTCGGGCAAATAGCGCAAGCTGCAAACAGTTTGCAGAGCACTGCGGCGGCAAGCGAGAGGGTATTCGAATTTTTGGGAGAGGAAGAGCTTACGCCAGATGTTCCCAAAACGGAGTTGAAAACCGTTCGCGGCGAAGTTGAATTTAAAAACGTAAATTTCGGTTATGTTCCCGAACGCACAATAATAAACGATTTTTCGGCGCACGTTTTGCCCGGTCAGAAGGTTGCCATAGTGGGACCTACGGGCGCAGGCAAAACCACAATGGTTAATTTGCTTATGCGTTTTTACGAGGTCAGCGGCGGAAGCATTACCATAGACGGCGTTGACATACGCGACCTTACGCGCGAGAATATTCACGACCTTTTCGGAATGGTGCTTCAAGACACTTGGCTTTTCGAGGGCACGATACGCGACAATATCGTATACTCAAAACAAGACGCGTCGAAAGAAAAGGTGATAGCGGCGGCGAAAGCTGCGGGGCTCGACCATTTTATCCGCACTCTTCCTCACGGCTACGACACCGTGCTTGACGACAAAACAAGCATATCGGCGGGACAGAAGCAGCTAATAACAATCGCCCGCGCAATGGTTGAAGACGCGCCTATGCTCATTCTCGACGAAGCTACAAGTTCGGTAGACACCCGCACCGAAGTGCTTATTCAAGAGGCTATGGACGCGCTCACAAAGGGACGCACGAGCTTCGTTATAGCTCACCGTCTTTCCACCATAAAGAACGCCGACCTCATTTTAGTTATGCGCGACGGCGACGTTATAGAAAGCGGCAATCACAACGAACTTATAGAAAAAGGCGGCTTCTACGCCGATTTATACAACAGTCAGTTCGCCGCCGAATAAAATTGCAAAGTAATAAAAAGGGACGCCAACGTTGGCGTCCCTTTTTTTGTGGTCGAAGTGGCGAGACTTGAACTCGCGGCCTCTTGGTCCCTAACCAAGCGCGCTACCAAACTGCGCTACACCTCGTGAATTGCTAAAATATTATACTATACCGCCGAAAATATGTCAAGAGTTTTATGGCAAGCGGTTGGAAAAATTCCGCGCGGACACCGAATAAAAAATCCGACGCTCAAAAACGCGCACAGCGGCGGTATACGGCGGTATTCATTTCTTTTAAGCAAAAACGCACGAAAAACCGCAAATTTCGTTGCAAGAAAAAAGTCGAATTTCCGCATATTTTCCCGAAGTTTTTCGCTTCCGTCAATATATTTTTTATCTCGTCAAAAACCGAGCAACTTCGACATTCGCTTTCATTGCGCGAGTGTTTTTAAAGCTGTATACTATACTCGGAAAATAAATAAAAAGGAAACGAACCGCAATGAAAACACGAATTATGTTGGTTGATGACAACGAAGAACTGCTCGGTAGTCTTAAATCTTTTTTCGCTACCGACGACGCTATGGAAATAGTGGGCGTGGCGACCGACGGAGAAAAAGCTCTCGAACTTTTCGAAACCGCTCGTCCCGACGTGCTTGTGCTCGACCTTGTTATGCCCGGAATAGACGGCTTCGAGGTTATGGAAAGACTGGATAAACGCGATTGCAAGATTTTGGTTCTCAGCGCTTTGAGTCAGGACGCTTTCGTTACTAAGGCTATGAATCTCGGTGCCGATTATTACATGCGCAAGCCCGCCAACCCCGACACTTTGCGTAAGCGTATAACCGAGCTTTTGTCGGCGCGTTCCGCTCCCGCATCCGAAGAGAAAACAGCGAAGCCCCGTCAAATTAAAAACCGTTCGCTCGAAGAAAAGATTACGAATATTTTTATAACGGTAGGAATACCCGCGCATATAAAGGGCTATCAGTTTTTGCGCGAAGCAATTAAGCTCGCCATCGACAATCCCGACATTATAAACAGCATAACCAAAAAGCTGTATCCCGAAGTCGCCGAAAAATTCGACACAAGTCCGTCGAAAGTGGAACGCGCAATCCGTCATGCAATAGAAGTTGCATGGAATCGCGGCAAAATCGAAAACATAAATTCTTTGTTCGGCGTAAGGGTTTATAACCACAACGAAAAGCCTACTAACGGCGAATTTATAGCTTTGGTTGCCGACAAAATGCTTCTCGAATCGGTGTAATAAAAAATTAAGTTTAATAACAAAAAAGACCGCGAAATAATTCGCGGACTTTTTGTTATATTCGCAAAATGTTGTTTTGTGTTTTTGGCAATTAAAAGAGCGCAAATCGCGTGTGTCAATCTTGCGCTCAAAAATATGGTGTGCCCGGCGGGGGTCGAACCCGCAACCTACAGCGTCGGAGCAGCCAAAAAAGTCGGGTGTATGAATTTTTATGCAAAATATCGTGTGTATCTTGCGTATTTTCTGCATATATTGTGCATAAATTCTGTAATTTTTACGCTTTGCAATAACTTTTATAGCGTTTGGGTGTAAAAATGGTGTAAATTTTGCCCTTTTTTCGGGTGTTTTTGAGAGCTTGTAAGCTATGTGCTTGCAAGTTCTTTACGCTATGTATCTTTATGCATAATTTATACATTGCGAAATAAAAGTGCGTAAATACGCAAAAATTTGTCATGAGAAGCCTATAATCTAAAAATGCGTATTTACGCAAAAATTAATTATAATCGCACCAATCGGAGAATTTGTAGCAATACGCAAATTTTCCGAATTTTTATAATGCTTCAATCTGTTATAATATTTGCGCTCTTTCCATATCAAACGGAACGCTTTTTACTTGACAAAATATTGCTTTTATGATATATTCTAATGTGCATTATGGAGGCAAATTAGGTTGAATAAAAAAATATATTCATCGTCGATAAAAAAAACACCGTTCAAGTATTCTATTTCAAAAAAGATTGCTAAGCTAATGATTGATGGCAAAGGACGGCAGGAAGTTTTTGATGAGTGCTACGTGCGCAATTATATAGAGGTTGAATCTATTGACCGTCGTAAAGAAATATCAAATGTTATATACTCACGTTTGATTAATATTGATGAGTTCCTCTTAAAGCAGTTTTATGAAGGCGATGTTGAAACTTCTAAGTTTATCTTGGTATATGCAATAGCAAAAAGCGATATGTTGTTTTTTGACTTTATGTTTGAAATTTATCGCGAAGCTCTTGTGGGAAATAAGGACTATATTTCGATTGATGATTTTGATAATTTTTTTGCGGCCAAGAAGGAGACCGATTTAATAGTGGCTTCATGGGGACACTATACGATGATTCAACTGGCAAAGGGATACAGAAATATTCTTGTTGATTCTGGCATGGGAGAACGAGACAAGAGAAATATAAAAGCGATAAAACTAATGATACATCCTGCTGTGCAAGATTATATTAGGCAAATCGGTGATGCGGAATATTTAAAAGCGTTATTGGGAGAGTGTTGAAATGGCTGAGAGAAGCTTGAATGAAAGATTTATAGAACTAGAAGATAGACTGATAAGTGTTGAGGCCTTGACGCGCTATGGTACGGCTAACGACTTGAAGTTTTACATATTTGATTATAACCCCAAAGATGAACTCATTGTCCGTAAAGAAGTCAAAAAGATTATCGAGCGCAATTCCGACATAATAGAGTTTGATCTTTATGAGATGATGCTGCGGATAATCGAAGACGAGGGGTATATGGAAGACATTCTCCGCATGGAGCAAGAGTATGACAGAAACTTGCTTTTGTCCGAAATATTCCAACCACTGTTATCGGTAGAGGAAGAAGATAATAGATTGCTGGAAATGTTTAAAGAACGGGCGGAAGATACCGGGAACAAGATTGTTCTTATAACCGGAGTTGGTAAAGCCTATCCAATTATTCGAAGTCATACGATATTAAACAATTTACAAAGTGTGTTTAGGCGCAATCCAGTGGTAATGATTTATCCGGGAAGGTATGAAATAAAAAACTCAATGACTCTAAGGCTTTTTGAACGACTTGATGACGATAACTATTACAGAGCATTCCCATTGGTAGAAAGGAGAATAGGAAATGATTATTAAAGATCTATTTAAAAAAGAAATAGATAGAAGCATTCAAGGTGTTGTGACTATCGGCAATGAGGATGAGGAGCAAAAATGGCAGGAGCTTGAAGAGTATGTTTGTACTGACGAGATTACAAGGTCATTTCGCACTTTTTTTCGTAAGTATAGAGAATCCATAGCAGTACCGACGGAAAAAATCGGTGTTTGGATTACGGGTTTCTTTGGCTCCGGCAAATCACACTTTTTGAAAATACTTGGTTATATTCTTGAAAACGAAGTGGTTGCGGGGTGTGAAGCTGTAAAGTATTTTGAGGAAAAAATACAAGACCAAATGGTTCTTGCCGATATTAAGCAATGCGCCAAGGTCAGCAACAAAGTTGTTCTTTTTAACATAGACTCCAAGGCGAAGTCGGATTCCAAAAATCGTTCGCAAGCGATTATGGATATTATGTTGCGCGCATTTAATGAGTCGGTTGGATATTGCGGTTCTTCTCCGTGGGTTGCCGATATGGAAAGAACATTAGAGGGCGAAGGGCTACTGGATGCTTTTGTAAGTAAATTCGAAGAATTGTCGGGAAGGAACTGGGTTCAGACAAGAGCCAAAGCGCTCCTTAATCGTGATTATATTATTAAAGCCCTTGTTGCGGTTCGCGGTATGAGTGAGGGAAGCGCAAAGGATTTTGTGGAAGACCAAACAAGAAATTATACTAATTCAACTGAAGACTTTGCCAAAATTGTCAATGACTATTGTAAGAAGAACAAAACGCGAGTTGTGTTCCTTATGGATGAAGTCGGACAATTCATCGGCACAAACGGTGAGTTAATGCTCAACCTTCAAACTTGTGTGGAAGACTTGGGCAAATATTGCCGTGGACAGGCGTGGGTAGTCGTGACCTCGCAACAAGAGCTGAAAGCTATGATCGAGAGCACGAAGGCAAAGCAAAACGATTTTTCCAAAATACAGGGTCGTTTTGATACGCGACTTTTGTTGAGTGGCGCAAATGCCGACGAAGTAATAAAGAAAAGAATATTGGCAAAAAAAGATATCGCTGTCACGCCTCTAAAAACGCTTTACGAGACTAATGCAAGCAAGATATCCAATCTTATACTCTTCGAGGGTAGACCGACATGGAGCGGATATGCGGGCGCAGAAGAGTTCAAAGACGTATATCCGTTTGTCTCGTATCAATTTGAATTGTTGCAAAAAGTATTTGAGTCGATACGCGAGCACGGTATGAGCGAGGGTAAACATCTTTCGCAAAATGAACGTTCTTTGCTGAGTGCTTTTCAGGAATCTGCAAAAAAGGTTGCAAGTTTGGAAACTGGCATTTTGGTACCCTTTGACAGCTTCTATCAAACTATAGAGCAGTTTATCGATTACGACGTAAAAACTGTTTTTTCTAATGCGGAACGCCGTGCCAGTCTTGACGCTTTTGCAATCAGAGTTTTGCGTGTTCTGTTTATGATAAAGCATGTAAAGGAAATGCCGGCGACTATCAACAGACTTGCTACTTTGATGGTGGAAAACGTAAACGAAGATAAGGTGGCGTTAAAAAATCGTATTTATGATGCATTGAGATTACTAGAAGAAGAAACGCTTATACAGCGTAATGGCGAGTTTTATGACTTCTTGACGAATGCTGAACAGGACGTTAATAAGCAAATAAATAATGTGCCGCATAACGAGGGGGACGTTCAAAGAAGTATACTCGACATCGTTTACGATCGAGTACTTGATAACAACAAATTGCGCTACGAAAATCGTTATGATTTTTCCTTGAACCGTTTGGTGGATCAGGAATCTAAGGGTTCATTTAGCCAAGACAGCATTACCATAAAAATATTCACAAATTTTTCGGATTTACATGACGAAACAACCTTTGCCGCCGAATCCGCACGGATGAATGCCGTAGTTGTAGATATGACGGAGGGTACGTATATCGATGAATTGATTCGAGCGAATAAAATAAATATATTCAAACGCAACAACAGTGCATCGATGTCGGCATCCATGACTGAGATAATGAGCAAAAAGGCTGCCGAATATTCCGAGAGAATGAAGCGCGCCGAGGATATTATAAAACAGGTGCTTAGAACTGCGCCTATATATTTGAACGGAACCAAGCTTGATATTAAAGAAAAAGACGGAAGAGATAGGCTTACGGATGCGTTGAAAGAAATGGTAAAACAGGATTACTATAAATTAGGTCTTGTTTCTTACTTCTATAGCGATCAGCGTGCGGTTTTGGAAGTTTTGGATGAAAATACAGAATCAATGCTGGGCGGAGATATTACGCATGATGCAAACATTGCCGCTTATACCGAAATTTTTGAAAAGATTAAAAACGATAAAACCGTAGGCAGAAAAGTTACAGTAAAGGGGCTTATTGACTTCTTCTCGAAAAAGCCTTACGGCTGGCGGGAATTAGACGTTCTTGGCATGATTGCAACTCTTTGGAAAAAGAATAGTTTGCAAATTGTGATACATGAGAATGTTGTCGACGGAAGTAATCGTACATTCAAGAATGATTTTTCGCGTAAGAATGCTCTTGATACAATGGTCATACGCATCCAAGAAAAGATAGACGATGCCATTCTTTATCAAGTAAAGAGAATAATGCTTGATACTTACGACGAAAACTTGCCTAACGATGAAAATAAGTTGAAAGACGGAGTGAGAAGCTTTTTTGAGCGCAAACGAGAGTTCCTCTCTAATCTCAAAGTGAAGTATGGGGCGGAATATGCCGGTAGCAGAGTTGCCGCGGAAATATTCCGTGATTTCGAGGCAATTCTTCGCTCAACGGACGCATTGACAGTGTTCAATGAAATTATTTCACGTAAGGATAGTTTGCTTGAGCATTCCGAAGAATTGGAACAGTTGGAGAGCTTCTATAAAGACGGGAGCAATCAACAGCAAAACTATAAAGATGCTAAGCAAATCATTGAATGGTATCATGACAATTATATGCTGAATGATTTGTCAGGGCTTTCCGATGTGATTGAAAAAATTAATGGAATAATTTCGCTTGAAATGCCGTTTTCATGTATGCCCGAGCTTGCAAGTCTTGTGTTCCAAGCACGCGATATTAGGGACGCTATTCTAAAAGATAAATGTGATAGAACGAAAAAGAGCCTTGAAAAAGACCGTGATGCTATAAACAAAGAATTGCGCGAGGCGCTCGAACTCGAACTTACTGCCGAGCAAAAGCAGAGAATAAAATCCAAAGCCGAAGACCTGAATGCGACGTATGACTCTTGGCTGGGGAGTTTGCTTCCCACCACAATGAATATGGAAGCCTACATAACTTCGAGTCAAAGTTCGCTTTCCGGATTTAAAGAATTTATCGCAAGAGTTATTATGGAAAAAAGCGCAGGGACGGAGCAGCCGAGGACTGCACGTAGTAAGCGCGTAAAAGTAATAGATTGTGTGCCTGTGGCGAATAAAAGAGTGAGGACAAAAGAAGATATCGAAAAGGTTGTAGCCGCTATTCGCGAAAGATTGATTTCCGAACTCGGGGATAACGACGAAATTAGCCTCGATTGATAGGAGTGTTTATGGATAAAAGGGCATTACAGTTTTATGCGGCATGGGCAAAGGAGAATCTCGAAAAACAAGTAGAGGTATCATTGAAAGCCATAGGCATAAACAGTGATAAGGATATTAAGGAATCTAAAGTCGTCGGTGATTATACTGTAATTGCGGGGGATCCTACGTCATATTCCAAAGAGTTGTACAGCAAACGGCAAACGATAATCGAGCTTATTAAAAACGTCGGATATAATGCCACGATAGAGGAGTTTGCTTATACATGGTTTAACCGTTTTGTGGCATTACGTTTTATGGAAGTTCATGACTTTTTACCACATGGTTTTCGCGTACTTTCTTCGCGTGACGGTAGTATCGAACCTGAGATATTGAAAAATATTTCGTTCCTAAAAGATGAACTCAAGCTGGATTTATCACTTTGCGAGACGCTGAAAGGGAATGGCATAGAAGAATTGTATCGCTACGTACTGTTCCGTCAGTGCAAAGCATTGGCTGGGATTTTGCCGATGCTTTTTGAGGCAGATAACGATTGTTTGGAATTGTTATTGCCTAAAACGCTTTTACTTGGAGATACTGTTTTAACAAAATTAGTTGCACTTAGTGAGGAAATATTTCTCGAAGACGTGGAGATTATAGGGTGGTTGTATCAATTCTACAATTCCGCAAAAAAGGATGCCGTATATAAAGAAAAGAAAACGATTACCAAAGATACGCTTCCTGCCGTTACGCAATTATTTACACCGGACTGGATTGTGCGCTATATGGCAGAAAATTCGGTGGGCAGATTGTGGCTTGAAAGTTATCCCGAGTCTGCTTTGCGTGGCGAGATGAAATATTATGTACCCAATCCCGAGCAAGCGGAAGAAGTGCAACGCAAAATCGATGCGATTAAATACAGTAACGTAAATCCGGAAGATATACAGATTATTGAGCCTTGTTGTGGGTCCGGACACATACTCGTATATGTGTTCGATTTGCTTTGCAAAATGTACGAAGAAAAAGGATATCAGCGTCGAGATATTCCCAGCTTGATTTTGAAAAATAATCTATATGGACTTGATATTGACAAGCGAGCGGCTCAGCTTGCCGCGTTCTCGCTTGTGATGAGAGCGCGTAGTATCAACAACCGCTTTTTCCACGAGAATTACTACGTTAAACCGCAGGTGTATGAAATCTACGATTCGCGTGCGTTGTTTGCTATTGGATATAAGCAACTATTGGAAGACACTAAATTACTTTCGCATGATGCGGTTGACGATATTGTATATTTGGCAGATACTTTCCGATACGCCAAAACCATTGGTTCGCTTATAAAAGTAAAACAGCTCGATTGGGAAAGAATAGTGCAAACAATTGATATCCTTGAAAATAAATTTGTATATAACGTATTTAACGTAGCATTATCCACAGTGGGAATAAGTCTTATTAAAAAACTTGTAATGCAGGCAAAGATTCTATCCTCAAAGTACGATATAATGATTACCAACCCACCGTATATCGGGATATCGACTATGGAATCGCAAGTAAAAGACTATGCGGTAGCTTTTTATCCGAATAGCAAAACGGATATGTTTGCTATGTTTATGGAAACGGAATTTTTGAAACCTAATGGATTCTTGGCTATGATAAATATGCATAGTTGGATGTTCCTTTCCAGTTATGAAAGTTTACGTAAAAACTTATTGCGCACAAAAGAGATAATTACTATGGCGCACCTCGGAGCGCGAGCATTTGAATCCATCGGCGGCGAAGTAGTGCAAACCACTACGTTTGTATTACGCAACGGAAACTTCGGTGGCAACGGCGTGTATTTCCGGTTAGTAGACAGTAGCGATAAGGAACAAGCGTTCCTTTCAAATCTTACCTCGCGGGGGGGGGACGCTTCGTAATTAGTGCGGCAATGTTCGCCGCAATTCCGGGTAATATAGTGGCTTACTGGATAAGTATGGCTCTTAGAAATGCTTTTGTAGATGGAATACAGTTGCGTGAGATAGGGGCCCCGAGAGTTGGATTGCAAACGAGTGATAATAACCGTTTTTTACGATTGTGGCATGAAGTTTCCGTGACTGATAGCAATTTCAGTGCAACTGATTGCATCAATGCATTTGCCTCAGGAAAAAAATGGTATCCGCATAATAAAGGTGGCATTTATAGAAAATGGTATGGAAATTTAGACTATGTAATTAACTATCAAAATAATGGCCAACTTTTGAGTGAGACAGAAGGCGCAGCTGTTATTCCTGATAGGTTGGTTTTTCAGGAAGCAATAACTTATTCAAGACTTTGCTCTGGCAACATATCTTTTAGATTACAACCTAATGGTTGTACATTTGATTCGGCAAGCGTAAATGCATTTGTGGATGAATATCAGCAAAAGTATGTGTTAGCTTTTCTTAATACAAATGTGGCGGGAACAATGGTAAAAATAATTTCCCCCACAATAAACACTCAGCCTGGCGACATAGCAAAACTTCCTATTCTTTTCAGTGCCGAAAGAAAAGAAATCGTTGATAACTTATCGGTAGAAAATATTTCTATAACAAAACAAGACTGGATCGCATTTGAAACATCTTGGGATTTCAAAAAGCATCCATTAATTTAACGGCAGGAAGATATCTTCCTGTAATCAGGAGGATATATGAATACTGCAACTGTAGAAAACAAAACCATGTACACAATAAACGCGCAGAATTTTTTTAAAATCCCAGGTAGCCCGATAGCATATTGGGTAAGCAAAAATGTATTAAATGCCTATAGGAACGAGAATTTGGATGTTGTGGCGCAACCGAGGCATGGCTTGGCCACTTCTGACAATGCAAGATTTTTAAGACTGTGGCATGAGGTAAATTTGTGTAAAGTTAGTTTAAATTCAAATGCCGATGTAACAAAAAAATGGTTTCCAATGAATAAAGGCGGAGAGTTTCGAAAGTGGTATGGAAATAATGATTGGATTATTAATTATGAAAATGACGGTAAAGAATTAAAAGATTTTGCAATCACCATCTATAAGTGCTCAAGCCGCACCATTCAAAACACGCAATTTTATTTTAAAAAAGGGTTAACGTGGTCGGCACTTACATCAGGAGGTTTTTCCGTTAGATTTACTGCGGGAGGAGCGTTATTTGGCTCGGGTGGATATTGTGCATTTGCCGATGACGAAAAATTGTTTTATATACTTGCGCTAATGAATAATAAAGTAAACAACATTTTTGTTTCTATTGTGTCACCAACATTAAACTACGAAGTTGGACATATAAAAACAATTCCAGTTATTTATGATGAAAGCAGGCTGAAAGATGTGGATTATATTGTCGAGGATAACATACAAAAAACAAAAACAGATTGGGATTCTTTTGAGACCTCATGGGAATTCAAAAAGCATCCGTTAATTTAGAAGGAGAAATAATATGACATACAGCCAAATAGAAAGAATTGAAAATTTTATATCGCAAATAAAAACTCTTAAAACAGTGGCTGGGGAGATACTGATTATGAAATCGTTGGTGATGAATTCAAAGCGGAATTGGAAAAAGTTCATTTTATGATATCGTCAAGTGTTCCTGAATATAAACCGGAATGTATCAATTGGAATAGGGCGTATGTTACTAATTCATATGGTAGTTACCCATACGGCTATTATAACTCGCAAGAAATTGACAGAATTGCCGATATAATGTTATCTTGCTTAAATGGGATTTTGAGTTCTATTCCCGAATATCCAATGATATGCAGTTTGAAAGAAGATATTGCCGAAGGAAAAGCTAATACAAAAAAGTCAAAAGTTTCGTACATAGTAAGAATGAATGAAAAGTATTCTTCGATTCTATCATTTTCCAATGAGGTAAATGATCTGGTTAAGAGAGTTTCGTCGGGGCAAGATAGCGGAGGGCAAACACTCATAGACTCTCTTTATCAAGGGGTGATAGAAAATCTTAAATTATATTTAAACGATATTTGTTCGGATAAGTCGAACAAGAGCGAAAAGGCATCTCCATTACAAATAAATGTAAATCAAAATAACAACCAAACTGTCGCAATAGACATAAACATTGAAATAGAGAATTGTTACAAAGCACTTGATGATTGCGAATCAATTTCGGAAGGAGAGATTAGCGAAATTAAAAGTAAATTGGCCGAAATTGAGGGGTTGTTAAAAGAAGGCAAGGGTAAACGAAAACCTATTAGAGAACGCATTCAAGGCATATTGAAATGGTTAGCAAACAAAAGCGCCGAGGCGATGATTGCAGTATTGCCCACTCTAGTTACAATACTCACTCAAATTAAATGAAAGGTATTAATAGATCTAATAATATTAATTCGGCGGATTTTTTCACAAATGATGAGATAGGATTAAAAGCACATCTTATAAAATAGGAGAAAGCCAATGAAAAAAGACTTAATTGCTTTAATTGATGATATAGTTAATATTGAAAAATTGTTTCACACATTGTCTGTTCCTAATGGCGTTATTATGCTTCCAACGGAGCATATTAGTAATAGTCCAGAGTTTCAGATATGGCGACAAAAGGTTTTGCGCGAGTTGCAAAGCATTTACAGTGTTAAAAAAGATGACTTTATAAAAGGGACCATCGATGCTTTGTCAACTGAATTGAACAGCTATCATGAAAGAAAGGATTTCAATAATATCAAGGGCAAACTTTTAGCAATACGGGAGAATATCGATGCTTATTATGCTTTAGAAGGAGATTGTGTAAATATGGAAACAAAAGAACCTATGATATTTATCAGTCACTCAACGCTTGATAAAAGATATGCGGAAAAAATAGTTGAGTTACTTGAGACAATGGGATTGGATGAAAAAACGGTGTTTTGTAGTTCGGTGCCCGGATATGATGTAAAACTTGGCAAAGATATATATGAACATTTGCGAGCATTATTTTTAACGCGCAATTTACATATCATATACCTTTTGTCAAAGAATTTCTACGATAGTCCTGCAAGTTTAAATGAGATGGGTGCCGCATGGGTGTTAAAAAAAGAAGTCACATCCATTCTGCTTCCTAATTTTGATTTCAGCGATATGAAAGGTGTCGTAGATAATAGAGAAATAGCAATAAAAATAGAGGATGAAGACGAGAGCGTCAAGGATAAACTAAATCAGCTATACAGTAAGATTGTTGAAGAATTCTCTTTGCAGAAGAAAAACATGACTATTTGGGAACGAAAGCGAGATTCCTTTATTCAGCAGATGCGAGATGTTACATCATTATGCACTTCGAGCAAAGTGTCCACAAGTAAAGTAACTATAAGTTATGAGGCGTGTCAAATTTTAAATGAAGCGGTCAAAACCAATCATGCCCAAATTATAGTTACACATAATTTGAGCTCAGGCAAATGTATTCAAGCGGGCGCAAAGAGTTATTCGGGCGCGATGGGAGCGAGAGAGTTTAGCAAATGGGATGCTGCTTTTGATGAACTTTTGACTCATGGATACATAAAAGAGATTGGGCATAAGCACGAAGTGTTTCAAGTGACGGATAAAGGGTTTAGCTATATTGAGAGTAAAGTGTGATAGAGGAATAAATTACAATGGGAAGATTAATTTCAGATAAATATAAAGCTTGGGAAGAAGAGTGCAGTCAGCGATTTAATCAGCTTAAAGCCAATGAAGAAGAGTTAAACCGCATCTTTATAGAGATATACGGATTACAAGATGAGCTCACTCCTGAAGTCGAAGATAAGGATATTACTGTACGAAAAGCGGACTTGCAAAGAGAAATCAAGTCGCTTATATCGTATCTTATCGGAATTGAGTTTGGTAGGTATTCTCTTGACGTAGAGGGGCTTGTTTATGCCGGCGGAGATTGGGATAGCACGAAATACGTTACATATCAACCCGATGAGGATGGAATCGTTCCCATTTATTCCAAGCTTGGCATGCAGGACGGAATGACGGTGCGGCTTATTAATCTTATAAAGCTTGTTTATGGGGACGATACGTATAGGCAGAACATAGACTTTATTGCCGAAGCTCTTGGTAAGAAGCAAAATGAAGCATCGGAAGAAACGCTTAATCGTTATATCTGCGATGATTTTTATTTTGACCATTTGAAGATTTATCAAAAGCGTCCTATTTATTGGATGTTCTCCAGTGGCAAAAACAGCGGATTCAAATGCTTAATTTATATGCACCGTTATAATGAAGATACGGTTGCACGAATCAATGCTAAATATTTTTTGCCTGAATCCACGCGATTGAAAAATGAGCTTGAGGAAATGGCGGTTGCTGTAGAAAGCGGCGAAGGGCGTGATAAGATTCGGTTAGAGAAAGAACGTTTAAAGATTGCCGCTGCTTATAATGAAGCGATTGAGTATGGACAAATACTTGACCATATTGCAAATCAATATATCAAAATCGATTTGGATGACGGCGTAAAAGTAAATTACGAAAAGTTTCAAAATATAGAGATTGTAACCGACAGTGGGGCAAAGGTAAAAAAGAATTTGCTTGTTCCCATTAAGTAAGAGGTGCGCTGTGGCAAGTATTGATTATCAAGAAGCAATAAAAGAGATAGAAAAAATCTTTCGCGCAGAGAGCGCTACACGAAAGATAGTTTTTTGGTATGATGCGCCTGCGAGCTTTAAAGAAGACATTGAGTCGGCTTCTTTTGATTTTTGCCGCCTTTTGGTGTGTCAGAACAATGAGTTTGCAATAAAGAAGACAATCGAGAAAGACGATCTCATAAGTAATATTCTTGTGTATATTCCTTCCGAAAAACCGAAAGATACCGAAAATTGGTTGTTGGATATATTATCTTATAGCGAGGAGTATTACGCAGATACTGTTGCACTCACAATGAGGCATCTTGGTCTTTCTAATCCCGATTTGCGCAAAGTAATCGAAAAGCATGCAAAGTTTTTTGACAGCGCACAAAGGAATAAAAAACTCGATAGCTACGTTGTCGTAAATGATGACATGTCTATCGGTAACTTTATGCTTGCGATGATGTCGGTATTAGTAAAATCGTCCGTTCGTTCTATAGAAGCTATCTTAACCGAACTTGTTTTCGATAATAGCGAGACTGCAAAGTATAAAGAAATATGCAAGTTTGGATTCGAGGATTATCTTTGGGATGAAATTGCCAGAGAGTACGATTATTCGGGCGATCAGAAAATAGAGAGCCTTACCAAAAAGTTTTTATTTACCGCCATGCTCGAACAGGACGTGCAACTCGGAACTTTACCGTCGTTCTACAAACAATTTATTATCGAAGGCGAGGGGAAGAACGGCGCAAAAAGCTTCGTACATCATTTAAAACAAGATTCTCGCTATCGCGAATTGCAGTTGAACGTTGTAACCGATTTGAAAATAGATGGACTTTTTTCGGCAAGAGATATAGGGTGCATAGGTACGAGCGATATATTTGAATGTATAGAAAATTATGCCATAAAGAAAATATCCGAAAGTTTGGTGAGTGGTAGTCTGGATTATGATGTTTTTGTTAAGGTAATAAATGATCGAAATAATTCGATGTGGCAAACAGAGTATAGGAATGAGTACGACTTTTTGCGTGCATCGATTGAGTTTTTGCGATTGGTGGACAGGCCTATCGCACGCGATTTAAATGTTGCGGATTATGTTAAGCTTTATGCAAATTCTCTTTACAAAGTAGATATGCATTATAGGCATCTTAGTACGAGTTATGAACTAATAGAAAATCCCACTACTGAAATCGAGCAACTATGCTGCCGTTTGGAATTGCACTATGAACAAAGTTATCTCGCGGAATTAGGAAGTGCGTTTAGCGGTGCAATAAGCAAACAGTCTAAATGGGAAGTTCCCAGTATTCAAAAAAGTTCGCAATTCTTTCAACTCATACAACGGCAACAATATAAGAAGTTATTTGTTATAATTTCCGATGGATTAAGGTATGAGATTGGACAGGAAGTCTTTGAGAAAATTAAAAACGATTCTGCTTTGCGCGGTAAGGTTTCAATAGATTGTGCTTTGTCGCCTCTACCGTCCGAAACGCGATTCGGTATGGCGTCACTCTTGCCGCATAGAGAGCTTTCGTATATAAATGGCGCTGTATTAGTTGACGGACAAGCTTCGAATTCTTGTGCGGCTCGAAATGATATATTAAAGGCGAGAAATGTCGGCTATGCTGCAATTGGCTACGAAGAAATCAATCGCTTTACAAGAGACGAACTTCGTTCTTATATGGCGGATAAGTCGCTTGTATATATTTACCATAATGCAATAGATAGAGCCGGTGAGCACAATGAGTCTAAAGTGTTTGCCGAAACGCCGAGAGCAATCGAAGAAATTACAGCACTCGTAAGAAAGCTTTATAATAATTTACAAATATCGAACTTTTATATCACGGCGGATCATGGATTTTTATACAGACAAAATGCGATATGCGAGTCACAAAAATACAGCAACATTGTATCGCAAAATCCAATTGAAGCGTCGAAACGATATATACTTACAGATGATGACAGTTTGAGTATCCCATATACCACAACAGTTACGTTAGATGAGCTAAATAAAAATTTACGTATAATAAATCCGTATGGCTATGATTTATTTAAAACGCAAGGCGCTGGGATACAGTATGTTCATGGTGGTGCATCGTTACATGAAACAGTAATCCCTATTATTCACATAAGCGAGTTGAATGCTAAGAAGGGCGAGAAGCTGTCCAGACCGGTCGGAGTTCGCTTAAAGAGTGTGGTAAGAAAGATTACAAATAGGAGTTTTGCACTTGACTTCGAGCAGTATGAGAAGGTAGAAGATAAGGTGCAAGCGATTAATTGTGAAACGTATTTTGTTGATGAAAACGGCAATAAGGTTTCAGGCGAGTACCGTTTTATTGCAAATTCGAGTAGTGATGATGCTTCTACAAGAGTGACGCGCATAAGGTTTACTTTAAAGAACATTGAGTTTGATAGAAATAATCGGTATTATCTTATCTTACGCAATGTGGAAGCGGATGGAGAGTATATGGAACGCGAGCAATTCACAATTGATATTCTTGGGTTCAGACCTTTTTAATGGAGGAGAATTATGGATGCATTAGACAAAAAAGTATTTGAAATATTCTCGGGAAGAGTGGTTCCCAAAGGCGCGACAAAGAAAATTAAGAATAGCGCGAACGTTCCTACATATGTGTTGGAATATTTGTTGGGGACGTATTGTACTTCCGATGATGAAGTGGAAATCGAGGAAGGAATTGAACAAGTAAAACGTATTTTGGCAGATAATTACGTCCGTCCCGATGAAGCAGAAAAAGTTAAGGCGAAAATCAAAGAGAAAGGTAACCATACTGTTATTGATAAGTTGAGTGTTAAGCTCAATGAAAAAACAGATACTTTTGAAGCTGATTTTATGTTCCTTGGAATCAGTAAGATATACGTTCATCCCAAATATGTTCGCGAGTATGAAAAACTACTTGCGGGCGGGATTTGGTGTATCGTTGATATGTCGTACTTTTATAATGAGGATGAAAAGGGCAGTCCGTTTATTATAAATGATATTACTCCCATTCAAATGCCGAATCTTGATAAAAGCGAGATTATTGAAGCGAGAAAGAATTTTTCTAAAGAAGAGTGGATTGATTTCATTTTGCGTTCCACGGGTATGGAGCCGACTCAATTCGATTATCGCGTGAAGTGGCATCTATTGGCGCGTCTTGCACCGCTCGTGGAAAATAATGTGAATCTTTGCGAGTTGGGCCCGCGTGGTACGGGTAAATCACATATTTATAAAGAGATCTCGCCCAATTCGATTTTAATATCCGGTGGGCAAACTACCGTAGCAAATTTGTTCTATAATATGGGGAGAAGACAAGTGGGACTTGTCGGTTTATGGGACTGCGTTGCTTTTGATGAGGTTGCGGGTATCAATTTCAAAGATAAAGATGGCGTTCAAATAATGAAAGACTATATGGCATCTGGGTCTTTTGCCAGAGGCAAAGATGCTATTCAGGCTAATGCTTCAATGGTGTTTGTTGGTAATATAAACCAAAGCGTGGATTCACTTTTGAAAACCTCTCATTTGTTCGAGCCATTTCCCGAAGCAATGATTGACAGCGCCTTTTTTGATCGTATGCATTGTTATATTCCCGGGTGGGAAATCCCGAAGATGCGTCCCGAATTCTTTACGGATAATTATGGGTTTATATCCGACTATATTGCGGAGTTTTTTAGAGAGATGCGTAAAACGCCGCAAACGGATGCTTTTGACAAATATTTCAGACTAGGCAGATGCCTCAATCAAAGGGATACTATTGCTGTAAGAAAAATGGTATCCGGATTAACAAAAATAATATATCCTGATGGTGTCTTTGCGGAAGAAGAGATTGAGGAAGTTTTGAAATATGCTATCGAGGGACGTAGGCGCGTAAAAGAACAGCTTAAAAAAATTGGCGGCATGGAGTTTTATGATGTGCAGTTCTCCTATATAAAAAATGATACCATGGAAGAATTATTTGTGCCCGTTTTAGAGCAGGGTGGCGGCAAATTGATTTCCGAAGGCGTAGGAAAGCCAGGACATATTTATACGGTCGCGAATGGAAGCAACGGAATGAAGGGGCTTTTCAAGTTTGAAACCACAATGGCTGAGGGCGGCGGAAAGTTTGAGGTTACAGGGCTTACAAATTCAAAAGAAGTTAAAGAATCGGTAAAAATTGCTCAAAACTACTTCAAGGCAAACGCTAAGCAGATAAGCCAATCCATTTCTATTGATTCAAGAAATTATGTTATGCAAGTACAGGATTGTCAGGGCGTTGGGCTTGATGGCAATATATCGCTGGCTGTTCTTGTAGCATATTGTGGTTGTGCCCTAGATAAACCTGCATTGCCACAGCTTTGCGTATTGGGCTCAATGAGTATTGGTGGAACAATAAATAAAGTAGATGAGCTTGCTTCTACTTTGCAAGTGTGTTTTGATGCAGGCGCGAAAAGGGTTTTGTTGCCTATGAGTAGTGCCGCAGATATAGCCACAGTTCCAAGCGATTTGTTTGCGAAATTTCAAATATCATTTTATAGTAGTCCGGAAGATGCGGTTATTAAGGCATTGGGAATTGAATAGAATTACATCACTTTGACAATTGATTTATGTCGAGAATAGGAGCTTTGAAAATCAGTTTAAAATAATAATGGAGAGGTGTTTATGCACGCGAACAAAACATTAATTGAACTAATAGACGTTCTGCGGAACGAAAATTCTGTCGAGACGGAATGGTTAGAGTTTAAGGAAAACTACGCTTCTCCACAAGATATAGGAGAATATATTTCCGCGCTGTCTAACGGTGCGGCTTTATGGGGACGCCCCAACGCCTATCTCATTTTCGGCGTGGACGATAAAACGCACGAAGTGGTTGGTACTACTTTTGATTATCGTAAGCAAAAACAAGGCAACGAAGATTTGGAAAATTGGCTTAACCGTTTGGTGGAGCCGAGAATCGGATTTAACTTCTATGAGATAAACTATTCGGCGCTCAAAAAACTTGTATTGATAGAAATTCCTGCGGCGGATAAGCAACCGACAGCGTTTGCGGGTAAAGAGTATATTCGTATCGGAAGTTACCGTCAGGATTTGCGCAAGTATCCTGAAACAGAGCGCAGATTATGGAACGAACTAAATCATATCTTGTGGGAAGAAATGGTCTCGCCGGTTCAGAATTTGCATTTTAAGTTTCTTGCAATAGTTGCCGAAAGCAGAGGCGTTGAATTTTCGGAAGATAAGTTTACTACGCTCCGTATGATTGATAGCAACGGCAAGTTCAACAACCTTGCCTATCTGTTGAGTGACGAGAATAGACACATGGTGAAATTCGCCGTGTATCGAAACAAGATGTATGATTTTGCCGTCAAAAAAGAGTTTGAGGGGTCTTGGGTGGCGGTTTTGGAGCAAGTGCTTGAATATACCAATATCTATAATGAGATAAGCGCTCGTGTGATTGGTAGCGACGCGGCGAGAACGGAAGTTAAAAGTTATCCCGATCCTTCCTTGCGCGAAGCAGTAGTTAATGCATTTTGCCATTTTGACGCTTCCTTTCCTTCCGACATTAAGATTGAATTTTTCCCCGATAAAGTTGTAGTTGGCTCGCCCGGTGCGTTATATCATACAACTATGGAAGAAGTACTCGGTGGCAGGCAGTCTTTTCGCAATCCCAACTTGGTGTATGTGCTCAGTAAGTTCAACTTTATCGAAAACTACGCTACGGGGCTGAAAAAGATTATATCCGCTTACGACAAATATCCCGCCAAACCTACTATTGAAACGACAGATAATTTCTTTGTTGTAACTCTTCCCAACGTTAAAGTGGGTACGCAAGACGAAAATTATTTTGATGACACAAATGGCACTGTAAGTGACCCTGTAAGTGACCCTGTAAGTGACCCTGTAAAATTGAGTGAGGATGCTGAAAAAATACTTTCGGCAATTCGTAAAAGCGCCGATATTACGCGTGAAGAATTGTCGCAAAAATTCGGCAAATCACTTGCAACGGTGCGTCGTAGAATAGCCGAGCTGAAAGAAAAAGGCTATATCGAACGTGTCGGCTCGGATAAAACCGGCTTTTGGAAAGTTCTCAAATGAGAAATTTTTATAAGCCGATACAAGACAAAAAAGTTGTCGTGGTTGTGGAAGGCAGAAGCGTTACGTTCACAAACGAGAAAGGACAAGTTGTCAGATTTTTGGGAAGCGACGAAGACTTTTCTATCAAATACAACACGGGTGCGCTCGGCGGGGAATATTGTGCTGTCGATGAAGGCGTATGCGCTTATAAGGAACCGAATCCGAAAGATTTCGTAAACGGCGGCACTTATACTGCCTACTACATTGCATATTTCACAGAACGGAAATGTCATAGGGCAAACGGAAAAAACGATTATTACGACGAAATGTATGTGGAACTAAAAACGGACGACGGATATTATTCGGACGTTCTACTTCATGCTTCTTCCATTGCTGTTTTTGTGGACGGGGAAGAACAACCGCGCCCTAAGCGTCGAATTTTTGCGGGTTATTACAAGCGCTATGACGGTATGCCGTTTTACGTTGTGGATGTTGTTCGCGATTTGGAAACGCGGCGAGAAGTTGTAATTTGCAGGTATGATGACGGAAAGGCTAACGGCTACTTTACACTTACCATGGAAGCATTTTGCTCGAAAGTCGATTATAACGGAAAACAAATTAAAAAGTATTTTCGCGACACAAAGCGCGAGAAAGCCGGAGAGCTTACTTGCGAAATGTTGGAAAACGACGGCTACCGCACTCCCATTCGCAAAGTAAAAAAAGAGGATAAAATCCGATATCGTAGAACGGCAACTACATATACCGATTACGCCAAAGATTTGTGTACGTATTACGCGATAGATTTGCGCACTTACGAGCTTTGCCAAAAGACGAGAAAGCTCGTAGGTGTAAGAAATAAAGACGACTTTTTTGCGTTGAAAGAAGATTTACTGTTTATAAACAGTTGTTTGAAAACAACTTTGAAAGAGTTTTGCGACTATTTCAAAGAGCGTTTTTACGAAGGGAAATCCTTGCGTAAGTATGCGGAAGAACACGTTATCAATCGAGGAAGCGCGGATTATATTCAGAAGAAGCTGATAACCTCTCTTGCGGCAAGTTTGGAAGCAAGAGACGCCGCCGACGGAAAATGCCGCTTGCGGAAAGATTTCGGAGATGAGGAATGACAAAAGCAGAATTAACTACAATCGTGCAAGTAACCGAACAAAAGACTATAACGGAAGAATTAAAACGACTTGGCTATATCGACTGCAAGAAGCATAAAGAATACAAAAATATTAGAATTGATATATTGTTTAAGGGTAATTTGCTTGAAACCGATACGTTCCCCGATTCAAAAAGAAACCGCACCTATCAGGGCGGAATTTTTACAAACGTAAAGGGCTATGAAAATTTGGAATTTATCATTATCAATATAAATGACGATAAAAATACTTTTCCGATAGATATGCTTATTTGGGCGAAGGAGTTGTAAATGAATTATAGTTGCGGTAATTGTCCGTATTGTCAAAGGACAAATGATATGTGGACTTGTTGGTGTACATATTGGAAGAAAGTCGTGCGTATCGGCGAAGGTTGCGAAAGAGAATAATGGATGCTTTTGAAAGATATCTAGAACAAAATAAATGCAATCCCGAATGCCGCGCGTTGACTTGTAAGTCTTACGGAGAAGTTTATAAACGAGAGCATCATTGTGAAATTGAGCCGAAGGAAACCAATTTCGAGTTGGCAACTTATGGAGATGCTTTATTGAAATTTGCATTATGCTCTCTTTTGTTGGATAAATGCACACAACTGACCGAAGAAAAGAAACAATATGAAACAGATAAGTTTTTAATCGAAACCGTCGCAAAGCATTATCAGCTTTTGGATTATATGAATTTTGATAGAAGTAACAATAAAATACCACAATGTTACGAAGCGTTTGAAAACGAAAATACAAAGTATATTGCTACTACCGTTGAGGCGGTGTTGGGTGCGATATATCAGAAAAATGAAGACTTTCAAGAGATTAGTGGACTTGTAGAAAGCTGGACAAAACTTTGAATTAATTTACAATTGAATACTCACATTAAGGGCGTTTGCCGAAGTATGGCAACCGTCCTTTTTTATGTCATTTTTCTGTACTTGCGAGTGAAGCCGTCTACCAATTGGAAGGATTTATTACGGACAAACAAAAAAGCATTATGACAAAATTCTGTACAATTCCATTCTATATGTTTAGTGAAGGGACTTGTTGATAAAACCTTTCAAATTTAAGACAAAGGAGGTGATGCGTATGCACTACTGAAAGGACTTGTAAGCGGTCTCAAAATGCTTGCGACAAATAAAATTTTATGGAGGAACAATGGAACAAAAACAACTTACACACTTTACTTTTTACGACTTGTATTGGGATTTAATCAGGCAGTCAGACGACGGTACGGCTGGCAGGTTAATACAAAATATCTGCAAGTATATGTTTACGGACGAGCCTATCACCGAGCCGCAGGATGACAAGGAAAACTACTTTTGGAGCAATATTGTTGACGTGCTCTACGAGGACAAGCAGTGCGAATTAAGCGGCAGAATTCCGAAAACGCTCAACCGTAAAATGCGTCACTTCACTTTTCTCGATACATACTATAAGGCTATCAAATTGATGACGGAAACGGAATGCGGACAGTATGTGAAAGCGATTTGCGACTATATGTTTGACGGCACGGAACGGAAATTGAAACCGCCCGTTGACGCATACTTTGAACTTGCCAAACGGAAATTGTTTCTTGCGAGAACGAGAAAGAAAGTCGGCGCAATCGGCGGCAAAACAAACAAGCATACTCCCTCTGTTACGCTCGAAAAGATAAAAGCAGACTTTCGTTTATCGGGCGATATCTTCAACAGGGACGAGTATTTGAAAGGAATTGACTTAGCACACGTGTATGCATATTTCAAGGCAAATCCGCCGCAAGAAGGGCGCAATATGTACCGCGCATTCGAGGATTACAAACGTGCGAATAACGTGCAATAATCAGTTCGTTCTATGGGGAAGCAAATACCCAAAATCGTGGTATTAAAACGTGGTTTTAGGTAGGCAGGATAAAGGTTTTGCATTTTTTGATGCAAAACGCTCATTCGGGCGTAGCCGAATACGAGGCGGGAAACCCGCCCTCTACAATAGTCCACACAAACGAAATTTAACTTACGGGAGAAACAAATTATAGCAAATCAACCGATAGTTTTTAACATTCGATACACGCCATACAGATTGCCGAAAAATGCAACCCAAAACGATATTGCAAAGCATCAATCGGATAGAGCGTTTTACGACTTATCTGGCGAAGAAAATCATTTGAAGTACATAGCTACCGAAAGCAAACGTGCAGGCAAGTTTACCGCACTTGACTACTTCCGAAAAAGCACGGGTATCTTCAACAAAAACGGTATGATATCGGCGGAAGAATTGGAACAAATGAAAGTCCGAGCGCAGATGGGCGAAAAGAATTTGTGGCACGGCTTTATTTCGGTGGACGAGGAAAATTCTCATAAGATCGACAGCCCCGAAAAGTGTATTCACTTGATAAAGCGCACGTTCGATTCTTTTTTCCGCGATATGGGTTTCGATCCGAAGAATATCGACCTGATATGTGCCTTGCATTTAGACAGACCGAAGCACTTGCACATTCACTTCGAGTTTTGGGAAAAAGAGCCTAAACAGAAGTACCGTAAAAAGGAAACCGAGTACCGACATAAGGGCAAGATTCCGCAAGCGGTGATAGACAAAATGCACGAGCGGTTAAACTTGTTTTTGGCAGACGAACATATTTACCATTCCCGTGATGAGGCACTTCGGCAGTTAAAGGAATTGTCCGTAACGCACGGCTTCGAGCGATTCTGCGAAAAGGAAACGAAATGTGAGATTACGGAGCTTGCAAAGGATTTGCCTGTCGGGGCGAAAATCTTTTACGGACACAAGGATATGGAGCCGTTTCGTCCACGCATAGACAAGATTGTAAACTTGCTGTTGCAGACGAGCAAACCGGCGCGAAAAGCCGACTTGAAGTTCCACGAAGAATTAGAAGGCTTGAAGCAGAAAGTACAAGCGGACAGTGTCTTGGACGATATAAAGGATGACTATATACGACGACAGGGGAATATTGTTTTAAGTGCAGTGCGAACAATACGTGCTTATACGCCGAGGCGCACCACGCGTGGAAAAGTAAACGATAAAGTCTTGAAGCGCCGCGCAGGAATTCGTACCCGCGTTTTGGGGCGCACAATGAGCAAACTCTTCTCTTCTTTCGGAGAACAAAGCGAACTGTTGGAACGCGACTTCTCCCACTGTTTACAGGAGATCGAGAAGGAAATCGAAGAACAGCGTTTGCAGGAGCAGACAGCTGAAAACACCAAGATAAATTCTAAGTGGAATTGGGGGAAATAGAATGTAAAAAATTAAGCAGAAGTCGTATTAACATCATAAATTTGCTTGACTCTTTCCTTGCCTCACGATATAATAAAAATATACAAAGTCGTATGCATACGACGTAAATATTTTCGGAGGAATTGACATGGAAAAGACAAGAGCGATTAAGGACAAGCGTTACGAAGAACGTCATAAAGAGGAACGCAAAGCCAAGTGCATGGTATGGGGAACGAGCGTACCGAGAGAGAAAGCCGAACAGATAAACGAGTTTTTGAAAAGATATGGCTACACAAAGGTACAGTTAATCGAGGCGGGATATAAGGCGTTATTAGACGAAGCCGCCGAGCATGATTTACCCCTTGCGAAGATAATGGACGGATATGATGACTTCTTTCCAAGCGAGCTTGAGCAATTCAAAAAGAAAGATTAGCGCGGTGAATTTTCTACCGCGACTAAGTAGCGGGTCTTTACAAAAAAGAAAAGCGGAGAAATCCCGAACTCCAAAAATTATTTTGGAGAATTAAATTGGAAACAACTACTACAAACAAATTAGCAAGAATGAGAACTATCAACGAAGCACTTGCGCTTATTAGAAAGCAAGATCCCGAAACGGCGGTAACGTACAACTTCATCCGTAAGTTATTGGATGGCGACATGGTACATCACTTCCGCTCGGGCTCGAGATACATTCTCAACTTCGATGATTTACTAAACGAACTCAATATGAACTAAGGAGGGGATATGGCAACATTCAGAAAGAGAGAAACGAAAAACGGTTTTACTTACGATATTCAGGTAAAGGTAAAAGACCGCAGTCAAAACAAGACGGTTACGAAAACTATGTCGTGGCGTCCCGAATATCCCATGACGGAAAAGCAAGCCGAGCGAGAATGTGCGCGAGTGGCGGAAAAGTTCGAGGAAGATATTAAACGCATGTTTACGAGCAGCCTGCCGGATATTCCCGATTATAACGTAACGGTGGCGGAAATGGCGGAAAAGTGGCTTGAGCGTGTGCAGCACGACTTTTCCGTGGGGTATTATGAAATAGGCGTTGGCGCTGTGGCGTGGATGAATCGTTATATCGGCGGATATAAAATACGCGAAGTCACGCCGTATATCATTCAGGACTTTTTCGATAAGTTAGACAGCGAAAGATATACCACTTACACTGTAACGGCGAAGCCTGCATTTAAGGAAGTGCTTGAACGTAGCGGTATATCGTATAACAAATTCCGCACCCAGTACAAATTGAATACCTGTTCTCTCGTACACTTAATAGGCGGGAAATCGGTCAGCATGGAATATGCAAGCTGTATGGCAAAAGTATTGCGTGTGGATATAAATAAAATCTTTAAGATTGAAAAGACGGTGCGTCCCTATGCGGCGGCAACTATCGCAAGAGTAAAGCGCGCTACACGGTGCATCTTTGCTATGGCAAAGCGGCAGAGGTTGGTGGAAGATAATTTTGCGTCGGCAGATTACGTTTCCTACGGCAGGAAACCCAAGCGCAATATCAAATATCTTGACGACCAGCAAGCTAAAGAGTTATTCGGTGTGATTATGGAGTACGATGATATTCGCGCCAAGACGGCAATTATGCTTGCACTTATGACGGGACTTCGGCGCGGCGAACTTGCGGGGTTGGAATGGAAAGATATCGATTTTGTTCTTCATACGCTTAGCGTGAACCGCACGGGTTGCTACAGCAAAACTACGAGAAGCATTTACACCAAAGAGCCGAAAACGGAAGGCTCCATTCGCAGAATAACTATTTCCGAACTTCTTACCGAACAACTCAGAGAATACAAGGGTTGGTACGACACACAGCGTGAGAATTGGGGCGATAAATGGGAAAACTCGGATAGATTGTTTGTGCAGGAATCCGGCAAACCTATCAATCCGAGCACGATACACTTCTGGTTAAAGAAGATGCTCAAAAAAGCGAACTTGCCCGACGTTACTCTTCACAGTCTACGCCATACGAATATAACTTTACAGATTGCGGCGGGTGTGCCCTTGACGACGGTTGCGGGCAGAGCAGGGCATTCGCGCGTAAGCACCACGAGTGATATCTATTCCCATTTCATCAGAACGAGCGACGAGGCGGCGGCAACGGCAATAGAAGATATTTTTGTTCCGCGTGCCATGCAGGAGGGGTGATGTACATCCCGAGATTGCGTAAGATAGATACTGTCCTGAAAGATATGAAACAAGCCGATCCCGACACGGTGGTTTCGCGGTTTTTTATTACAAAGCTACTACGGGAAGAAAAAATAACGCCACTCAAATACGGTGACGCTTGGGTAGTGAATATCGATGAGCTATACGGATATTTGAACGGCAAAGTGTTTCGGGACAAGTCCTACACTCCACTGGCTAAACGAAATATTCAAAAGAGCGGCGAGATATGGCGGACATTCAAAGCGCAAGATCCCGACACGATGATCCGTAAGCTGAATTTGCGGTTGTTTATTAAAGAGCAAGGCACGTGGTATTTCGTATCCTCGCTCGGTCATTGGCTTATAGACAGCGATGAACTAATGTATCGGCTAAATCCTCGCGGAATAGATTGCCGTGCCAATATGCCACATTTACGGTGGCATGACGAAACGGTACGTGGTTTCAAGAAAGCACATCCATATTTGCCCGTAACTATGAATATCGTAGAAAACGCATTGAAGTCGGACAATGTATTCAAAATAAAAAACGGCCACCGTTGGATTATTAATTACGACCAACTTGAATTGGAAGTTTACAGGCAATTAGGGCGCATATAAGTCACAATAAAAGCTTACAGCGGGCAGAATCTTCTGCCCGCTGTAATTTACCGCTATTTGAAAAAAATATTTTACTTTTACTTAACTTTTATAAGCGTTAAGTATATGTTATAAGAGGCGAGGTGTTTACGCATTGAAATATCCATGTTAAAATATTAGCAACAAATACAAAAGGAGAGAAACAAATGAACTATTTATTTTTTGACATCGAAACAATCATGGCGGAAAGCATAAATCCGAGGATTGTATCTTTCGGTTATGTTATAACCGATGAGCGGTTTAATGAAATAACCAAAGAGGATATTTTTATCAATCCGCAGGAAGAGACGGAAACGGCAAACAATTGGCAATGGAAACAAGATGCGACGAAAGATAAAGAGGGATTCAAGGCTTTTTATCATAAAATAAAGGGTTTGTTGGGAGCCAAAGACACAGTCATCGTGGGACATGGAACCGATAATGACGTGCAATACCTGTTTGACGAATGTGACCGTTTCCACTTTGAGCCGATCGACTTCGACTATCTGGATACGAAAGCTATAGCCGATTTGTTGTTGGAAGCCGATATGCCCAAAAATCTGAAAAGTTTGTATGATCGTCTTTGCAAAAACAAGTGCGACTATCGGTGGCACAGAAGTTTAGACGATGCCTGTATGACCAAAGATGTGTTTGAGGCTTTGCTTGCCATTGCGAGAAAAGAAAACATCAACATTTTGGAAAACGAGGAATTGGTATCTAATTCTTTGCGTTGCGTTTACGGAAAACTTGCCGGCGTTGCGAAAAAAGGGAACGAATACTTCAGTTGCAATTTTGACGTTCCTATTATCGCAATAAAAGCTCAATGTAATTATGAGAACGGCGCAGGTTATAAAAGCGAAACCGTTCATTTGTATTACGACTATGCCGTTGACCGCTTTTTTGCGCCGAGACACCCTAAAAAGGGAGACCAAAGGGGAAACAGCGTATTGCCCGCTTATGCCTACGAGACTGCAAAAAAGAGAGCCGTGTACAAAGTAAACAAAATGTGGAATGTTGCAAAAAGCAGAAACAACAGCAAGGATTTTTTCCACAGGGAAGGGTATCGTCTTTCCGATATGAGAATAAAGCATATTTTTTATTCGCTTACGTCTTATGAGGTTTATGCAACGTTTAAAAAGGATTTTTTGGAGTTTGACTTTAAGATACCGCTAAGCGGCAATTATTTGAAGAATGCTATCGGATATACGAAAGACACGGTTGTTGATTTGAAACGAGTTATAAAAAATGTTCACACGGTGGAAACGGCAAATAAATCTCTGCTTTTAATGGCTAAAATGAAATTCGGATATAAAGATAAAGCTTTTCCGAAAATTCGGGTAGAGGATTTACGTTACTCCGAAAATATAAAGTACTTATTGGCAAAGGAATATGCCAACTTATTGAAAGAACCAAACGCACATAAAGGATTGAACGACACGCTTATAAGCGGAGATAAAACCTATATTCCGACCGAGCATGCATTTGATAACAATTTGTTTTCGGAACGACTTGTGCTGCCTGTTTTAGCGGAAGCAATTCGCTGATTGTGTGCGGAACAAAAAAGAGCTATTACAAGGTCTTTGCAATAGCTCTTTTTGTCTAAGCTTCAATAATTTCTAAGTTCGTTGATCAATATCGTTTCCTTATTACAGCCTACGGGCTTATCGTATATTGTAAACTCGATAGTGAGACCGTAAAGATTGTGTTTTCGGATATAGAGCAATAAAAAATCTATCTGTGGAATTTTATTCAGCCTTTTATCGCAAAGATCCGTTTCAAAGTTGAATTCCGCACTTCCGTTATACATCGTTCGGTGATCCAGCTTTTCATCAGTCGTAGCGCAAATTCGGATTAAATCATTCTCGACTTGAATTGCCCCCAAGATAATCTTATTTTTATATGCGTTTACGGAAACTGCGACTATTATATCGTTTGAAAAGTCGCCTTTAACGTTCAAATATTCCTCATAGCTTTTTACGTATGCATAATGTGCATTCGTCTTATTTGAATGGCGTATAACATATAGCTCGGATCTGTTTTCTTGGAAAAAGTTCCGTATTTTGTTGAGACGATTTTTGTTGACAAAAATTTCGGGGACGGTGTTCAGCCCCAATTTTTTAATCAATTCTCGACTTTCCTCTTTCGTCCTTGGGTTATATATCATTTTAGATCATCTCCGCTTTTCAATGCACAAAACTCCCCGCACATAGTGCACTTTTTGCCATTTTGTACTTTATGCTTATACAACTCTTCCGCTGTCATTTTCGGAACAATTGAACAGTCTATAGAGCCTTTACAACCGACTACACTGCGCGCTGTTGCCATCTTTTCATCAAGCGATATATCTTCTGTCCGAGCGATATATCCTGCATGGGCGGCAATTTTAGCGGCAATTACTGCTTCTTTAACGTCTTCCGCGCTTGGCAATCCCAGATGCTCGGATCGCGAAACCGCCGTAACGAAATCTGCACCCGCATGTACGGCGGAAGAAACCGCAATGGAAGATGATACGTGGTCATAACCGAGTCCGCTGTCCGTAGCTACGGTCAATACGCGATAGGGGACTTTAACGAGCTCAATGGATTTTCTTACAATTTCCGGGATTAAATTTATTGAGCAATGCCCTATGCCTTCGACCATGATTCCCACGCCAGCATCTATTGCCCGTTGAGCCAACAGAGCGTTCCTTTCGAGTTCATCCCAATATTTCCGATTATTATAGACAGCGTCGTGGATACTTGCCGGTCTGAAAACACAACCCAAACTCAGCGTGATATTATATCGCTTTGCTATTTTCAAAATTTCGTCAAAGTACGTAAAGTAAAAATTATCTTTCCCCGTTGCGTTTATATTCTTAAATACCATCGTTCCGCCGCGACTGGTACACGGTATTATTCTGTCACTGCCTTTGAAATATCTCAAATCTTCTTTCAAAGCACTCGCGTGAACCGTGATCATATCGACGCCTATTTTTCCTTTTTCTTCTATCCCTTTCAATACATCGTCTTCGGAAAAATACGGTTTATCGTTATACAATACGTCGGCAGCTCTGTCGTATACCGCTATTGTCGATAACGGCAAATCAACGCTGTCGATAAGCTTTTTATGTATGTCGTTATATATTGGAAGTAAAGTGTGGTCTATCACTATATCCGCACCATACTCTTTGGCTGTCTTCGCTTTTGCGATCTCGGGTTCAAGGCTGTCGCCTTCGTTGCTCGCCCCTATACTTGCCAATATTTTGGGGTATTCTCCGTTATCTGTAACTATTTTTTCATGTCTGTTTATATTTCCGATTACAAGCTGCATTTTTATCTCCGACCTTAGCTGTAAAATATATCTCCGTTAATTGAGCGATACAGCTACCCAAACTTGATTGTTTTTAACCATTTCCCAATATTTAAGCGGATTATGAATTGCCGTTTCTTCTTTTTCGGCGAGATACGCGTTTTTGATTCGACTCATTTCCTCCGAATCGATCGTTTTCATGTATTCATCGTAATGCACCGCTCGCTCACAAGTCGCTTTTATGCGCGCAATGTTTTTATTTACGGCAGAAAGACTCTCTTCCGCCTCGTTCCATTTATCGAGGACGCGCAATACGCTTACGTTATCTGTATTTTCCACATGAATAACGGGGATGGAAACCAGCTGTAATTTATTTTCGCTTTCTTTTTGTTGCGTTCCGTAACGCTTGCTGAAATCGTGCCCCACATTATAACGCACCTGTCCGCCGCAATTTATCATTTCAAATACCGTATTTTGAAGATATTCGGGTAAATTACGTCCTTGTTGCTTGCGCAATTCGCAGGGGAGCCACCTGAAATTCATGTACCGAAACGCCGTTACGATCTCGTCCTTGTCTGTCGAATTCAGACAACCATATGCGGAAAGATACACCTTCGGATCTCCAGTTTCGAAACAGGCTTTCCACGGTACTTTCAAACAGCATTTATATGATTGTTCGAGTTCCCAAATGATAGCTTTTTTGTCTCTGCCGTTGCGTGATAAAAAGTCGAGGAAATCGGTCTCTCCGTTATATTCTTTTAAGGTGTCGGCGTTGAACGTATAGAATGTAGACAAATAGCCGAATTCGTCACGCCATGTGTCGTTCAGTTTGCCAACCACGCGCCTGTACATCAGTTCGAAAAAGCGGGATTTTAACTTTTTATAAGTGTTGAAAAATTTTACGGCTTGATTGTCGCGCATGGCTACCGCCGCATCGATTTTGAATTTCCGCAACCATTCGAATTCATTTCGCTGCTTTTCTGCCGACGCGTCGTCGGGCAATATCCCGGATAAAAGGTCATCTATGGACGTCTGCAACAAACGCGACAGTTTATAAAGTATTTCTATACTTATGCTCCCCGCACCTTGCCATTGACTGATTGCCGCGGAAGTGATACCCAGCATAGCGGCAAGCTCTTTTTGCGATACGTTATACGTTTCGGTTATGCATTTTATAAACGAATTCATTAGATTGTCCCCTCCGCCATAAAATATTTGTTCTTTATTTCTTCAACGCTCATTTCGTCTATATTTTCATATAAATCCTCTGTACTCTGCTTATTGCGTCCGTTCACATATTCACGGTACGTAATATCGTATATGCTTCTATTACGAACTATCCGACAGTACGGCTCCAACTCGTTTTCGCCCGCAAGCAAACGATCTTCCAGCTCGGCGTATTCCCTTTGATGTTCGGCAGTAAAAATAGGAAATCCGAAATCTGGGGAACAATGCTCCACTTCTACATATCGTTTTTGCGACACGTCGTAAACTATCGTGGGAGCACAGTATGTTTGATATAACTCCGCAAGCTCCCGTGCTATATATCGTTTTTTATTCTTTAAAACGCGCTTATAGTTTATTGCATGATTAACGGTTGCGCCGCAGTCGATAAGCGACTTAATAAACTCTTTTACCAAGTCTTCGCTATAATCGAAGTCATCGTCTTCGTCATGACAAATACAATCGAGCGTTATCGTTAAAAGTTCATCTTTGTCCCAAGGCAAAAGCGATTTTACGAAGTCGAAGTATATAGGTCTCAAATCGAAAAGATTGTTCAACTCAACAGTTGTGCGGTGAAGATCTCTGAATCTATTGCAAATGGCACCCATGTCCGAAACCGATACCATCGGCATAAAATTACATACGCAACAACGCCGATTGATTTCGAAAAGCAATTCTTCGTCCGAACAAGACGTAAGGGAACCGGCTAATTTTTTCATATCGATTTTCACGTATTTGAGACTATCGACATTGAAAGACTTTATCGTTTGTTTTCCTTTCTCGAAACAGTAGTACTGCTTAAAATACGATAAGCATAAATAATCGAATTCATCCTCATCAGTACGCGATATGTTGTTGCGCGCTAAAGCAAGCAACAGATAGCGATAACGCTCTTCTGCATGCATTTGAATTTTAAGAAGATCGACATCACTCTCACGCCAAAATTCTTCACACGTTGATAGCCGTTCGGACGGCAGCAAAGGGCTGATATCCGACAAAATAGAGCTGCGCTTTCTTTCCTTGCAGTTGTGTTCTCCGAAATACAGCTCGTTGAAATCGACGGGAGTATGACGACCGCCTTCCAATATTTCGTCTACGGTAACGCCGTAATATTTGGCGATATCTCTTAAGTTATAAAGGTCGGGGAGTGTCTCGCCACGCTCCCACTTGCTTATAGCCGCACATGAAAAGCCGCCGTATGCATCTATGCCGCAGAATTTGCTGAATTGCAACGAAAACTCCGTCTGCGTCAATCCCTTTTCCGTTCTTAGTTCTTTTAAGAACTTGCCTACTTTTTTCTTGTCCATAATCGCACCTCCCGAATTTATACCTTAATTTTAGCATATCGGAAAAGAAATAGCTACGTCTTGTTTCTAATATCTAATTACTAAATATGTTCATTTGTTAAGCATTGGTATAATTGTAACATAAACCCATACAAATTTCAAGGATATTAAGACTTTTTTATGGTGACATCGCAAAGTAAACAAATAAAAATAGCTCAAACACTAACTAAAAGTTGGTTTGAGCTATTTTTGCTGGTGCGTCTGCCGAGGCTCGAACTCGGAACATCGCCGTCGGAGGGCGACGTTTTATCCAATTAGACTACAGGCGCAGATTATTTTCGCGGAGAGCTTGTAAGCTATGTGGTAGGGTGTAATTTTGGGTGTAATTTTTTTATGCATTGTGGTTTTGTTTCCGAAAGAATTACCCACACCCACAATATATAGTAATTTTTTCGGAAAATGCCCGCGTAGCCGTTGAAAGTCGGAGGCTGTTACTCTATCCGGTTGCGCTACGGACACATTTTTTAATCGCAAAGTTTTCTTTCACTCTGCCAAAGTATTGTATCACGTTGCCGAAAAATAGTCAAGTAACCCGCGCAAAATACATGCGTTGTATTTAAGCTCAATCAAAAGAAAAACATTTTCGTAAACGCTTGCCAAAACAATTCTATTGTGATACAATAATACAGCTATGGAGAGGTATCGAAGTGGTCATAACGGCCCTGACTCGAAATCAGGTAGCGAGAAATCGCTCGTGGGTTCGAATCCCACCCTCTCTGCCAACACTGCAAAAGGACGCATGACGCGTCCTTTTTTCATATTTTCGTTTTGTTATTATGTTAGGTTTTTACTAAATGAAAATGTGTGGATAAACTTTTTATTGTCAATTTTTGGGGCGGCGGGGCTCAAATATTTGATAAAGTACGGGCGATATTTGCGGTAAAAAATTTAATTAAAAACTTGCGTTAAAACGGTTGCCTTTGCCGTTTTTATATGCTATAATCCACAACATAAAAAACGGGAGTCGGCGCAAAGCCGAAGTCTGATATGAAAAAGAAAAAGCACCGTTCTCACGACGACGTTAACGAATACGAGTATCTTTTCCAAGAGAAAGAGGTTAGGGGAAAGAAGAAAAGCCGTTTCTTCGGGAGAATGCTCAAAAAGAATTTTTGGGCTATTCTTTTAAGCTCGATAATTTACATAATTAAGGCGTCGCCGCTGTGGATTACTCCCATTGTTACGTCTAACATTATAAACACCATAACGCGATACATAGGCGGAATTATAACGCGCGACGCCGTGATACGGAGCGTTGCGATTAACGCCGCCGTTTTCACCGTTATGATGGTGCAGAATATTCCCATGCACATGCTGTGGGCGAAAATCTGTTCTAAAATGTTTCGCGACAACAGCGCCAACACCCGCAGCGCCGTTGTGCGCAAGCTACAAAGACTGTCTATTACTTTCCATAAAGAAATGGAAACGGGCAAGGTGCAGTCTAAGTTTTTGCGCGACGTGGAAAACGTGGATATGCTCGTTTCGCACATGAACGACGTGTTGCTTCCCGCCGTTTTCGGCGTTTTGATTTCGGTTGGAATTTCTCTTTACAAAAGCGGAATCATGACGTTGTTTTTTGTGGTGGTTATCCCCGTTAACGTTTTGCTCGCGCTGCTGTTTCGAAAGAAAATGCGCAAAAATTCGCGCACTCTGCGCAAAGACAGCGAGGCGGTTGCAAACAAACTCAGCACAATGCTCGAGATGCTCACCGTAACCAAAGCGCACGGTTTGGAAGACAAAGAATACAACGACTTTCAAACGGAAATCAAACGTTTGCGTAAAACGGGCGGTTCGCTCGATATGACCAACGCTTATTTCGGCTCGGTGGCTTGGGTGCTCTCAAACCTGTTGAGCGGAGTTTGCCTAATGTTTTGCGCGTATCTTGCTTTTGGGAACAAAATCGCGGTTGGCGATATAGTGTTGTATCAATCGCTTTTCGCCTCGATAAACGGCAACGTGCTTACGCTCATAAACATTATGCCGCAAATGGTGCAGGGCGCGGAATCGGTGCATTCAATATCCGAAATTATGAACGCCGCCGACATAGAGGAAACGCACATAGGCAAAAACATTCCCGAAATTGTGGGCGAGGTGGATTTTAATCACGTCAGCTACCGCTATCCCGATTCCGACAATCACGTTGTGAAAGATTTCAGCTTGCACGTTAAAGCGGGCGAGTGCATAGCCGTTGTGGGCGGTTCGGGTTCGGGCAAAAGCACCCTTATGAATATGATTATAGGTTTTTTAAAACCCGAAGCGGGAACCCTTTCGGTAGACGGCAAATCGCTCGGCGAAGTGAATTTGTGCGAATACCGTCATTTTATTTCGGTTGTTCCGCAAAACAGCATACTGTTCGCCGGCACAATCCGCGACAATATTACTTACGGCTTAGACGGTTACACCGAAGAGGAACTCAAAAAAGTTGTAGAGCTTGCCAACATAGAGGAATTTATTAAGGATTTTCCTGCGGGAATAGACACTCAAATAGGCGAGCACGGCGGCAGACTGTCGGGCGGGCAAAAACAGCGCATAACAATCGCCCGAGCGCTTATTCGCAATCCGCGAATACTTATTCTCGACGAAGCGACTTCGGCGCTCGACAATATTTCGGAATATCATGTTCAAAAGGCGATTTCAAGCCTTATTAAAGGCCGCACCACGTTTATAGTTGCGCACAGGCTTTCCACCATACGCGACGCCGACCGTATAGTGGTTATGGAAAACGGCGAGGCTGTGGAAATCGGAACTTACGACGAGCTTATGGAAAAGCGCGGAAAGTTTTACGAATTGAAAAATCTTAACGACATAAGCTACCGCGAGGCGGCTGCCGCTTTGGCATAAAATACGGGATTTTAAAAGGCGAAAAAAATTTTTTGAAAAAAATAAAAAAATTTTTAAAAAACCGCGTAAAAATGCTTGACGAATTTTTGTTTATATAATATAATAAGGGTGTAATCAAGGTTGAGCAACGAAAACGTTGCCGAACGAAACCGCGATTACATTAAATAGCTCATCATTTTCCCCCTTATCATATAGCGGTGCGGTCGATTGTAACAATCGGCCGTTTCGCATTTTATGCGGAGTTTTTTTAGGAGAACAGCCTAATGCTTGAAACAAGCGGACTTATGGTAACCGAAAACAACGACGGAACGGTTATTCTTGAAATTGTGGATTATAACGTTTCTGAGTTCGGCGGCTCCGACTATGAATTAAGATATGCCTTAAATTGCGATGAGGCGAAAAAACTGAGAAGGCTATTAAAACAAAAGCATAAAGGCACGCTCGAAAAAATGCTTGTTGCCGAGTTCGGTAAAGAATTTAATTTGCGCGAGTTTGAAAAAATGTGCGCGGAGAACGATATAAAATACAAGCGGACGAGTTGGAGGGGATAAAAACAAACACCAGCCTTTTGGTCGCAAAAGGCTTCGGCGAAAACGATAAAAGGGGCGGGACACTTTTCGATTGTGTCCCGCCCCTTTTAAAACCCCACCCCGCAACGAAAAAGGCTGCGCCTTTTATGGCTTTTTATAAGTTGTATTATTGCTATTCCTTTTTATATTCAACAATAATATAATTCTTTTTTGATAGCCGAAACAACTATTTATTTATGTGTTTTACGATTTGCAAAATAGTGTCAACTTCTTCGTAGTTTAAATCTTTACAAAGCTTAAGCAATTCCGAAAGATTAGCGGCAACGTGTTCGCCGGAAGTTTCGGAAAAAAACTGCGCCAAAGTAATATTAAACGCTTCGCATATTTTTGTTATATTAGTTAATGAGGGGCGCTTTTTATTGTGATACCACTCGTATATTGTTGCGGCTGATATATCCGCTTGTTGCGAAAGTTCGAATATAGACCATTTTCTTTTAGTAAGATAATAGTTTATTTTTTCTTTGTATAAACGATTGTCGATTTTATCGTTGTTTTTCGATTGAACTGCCATTCGTTTTCATTATACTCTTTTTCAAGTGTTTTCTTATATTATAATGGAAAAATCAAACAAAAACATGCGGGTGACGTAAACCTACGCCCTGTCATTGCGAGGAACGAACGCAGTGAGCGACGCGGCAATCTTTGTTGCGTTTTTCGCTTCACGTTGGGGATTGTTTCGCTGCGCTCGCAACGACAGTTTGTTAAGAAAATAATATATATCTAACCTTTTACTTGACACAATGTGTTGCGTATGATAAACTATAAAAAATTATGTAAAGACAGCGACGTCATAACTTTATTTGTTGTGGCGTCGTTATGTTTTAATTCGGGAGGCTTTAATATACATGAAAAAAACGGTTAAAAAACTTGTCGGCGTTTTTGCGCTCGCGCTCGTATTTTTGTGCTTTGGCGTTTTTGCACTCGCGTGCGGCGACAAAGGTAAAAAGGGCGAGGAGACGCGCACGCCCGCAACGATAACGTTCGTTGAGGGAATAGACGACGAAATTACGCAATTTACGCGAGCGGCGTTTGTGGGCGATTCGCTTTCCGAGCTTATAAAAGAAATCGAACCCAAAGCTATGGAGCAACTTGCGTTCGGCGGTTGGTTTAACGGCAATAGCGTTGTGGGCGGTTCCGACACCGTGCCGCAGGGCGGTTGCACGCTTAAAGCTAAGTATTACGCGTCGTATACGGCGAAAATTTACACGCAAAACGTTGACGGCGAATACGAGGGCAAAGACGAGCAGGGGCGCGGGTGGTACGGCGAGCCGTTTTCGTATGAGCAAGTGCCCGAGCATTTTTCTTTGTCGGAAAAACCTAACGGCAATTACGAGGAGAGCAAAACTCAAAGCGACAAATTAGGCAAAGGCGAAAGCTTTGTTGTGTATTTGGCGCGCGATAAACACACCGTTAAGTATACATATAATGCGCCCGAGCAATTGGGAGCGCAAAACCAAACGGTTAGCGAAACGTATTATTACGGTAAAGAAATAGAACTTAAAGCCGAGAGCGAACTCGGGCTTTCTTCGAATTTCCGTTTGGCAGGTTGGGCGAATACCGAAAGCGGCGCCGCAGAGTTTTTCGGCGGCGAAGCGTTTACCGTAACGCAAGATTCGGAGTTATACGGCAAATGGGATAATGCGATTTCCGACTTGCTCGGCGGCTCAGATTATATTTTCCGTTCGTCGCACGGCGAAGAGAGCAACGCGGTTTATTTGCGTCGCAACGGTTTACAAGACAAGCTCGGAACGTTAAGCGATACGAATGTGTTCGCATTTTCCGAAAGCGGCGAAGTTGTTCTCGACGGGAAAATCGTGGGAAATTCGTTCTATTATTATAAAGACACGCTTGAAAATACTTATAGTGCTTTCGACGGCACTGACTCCACAATGGAGCTTGCCGCGCACGGAGCGGCAACGTATACTCCGAGCGAAGGCGCCGCGTCGAACGGCTCTTACGAGTTGAACGTTCAAACGGGCGATTATACGTTCGTACCCGTCGGGGGGGGGAACTCGTTTTCGTTTATTCTTGTTGAGAAAAACGGTGTTTTAACTTTCCGCACAGCATCGGAGGAAGCGGGTTATTACGCTTATAAAACGGGCGAAGCTACTTTCGATTACGATTTGATTTATTTCGACGGTTTGGGAAAAGCTCAATACATATCCGAACCCGAAAAAGAGGGAGAACCTCTTGAAATAATAAACGGCGTATACGAATGCGAGGACGCCGCGACGCAAACGTATTCGCTTACGTTCAATAACGGCATTAACTCTCTTAAAAGTTTTATTCGTTTGTCCGAGCAGTCGGGCACGCTCGGCGACTACGCGCTTAAAGGCGTTTACACGGTAGGCGACGACTATGCGGGAACATACGGCGACAGTTGGAATTCGTTCACGTTAGACGGCTTCGGCGGTTATTCCGAATTGACTTATGCGGGCGGCAAAAAGACGGGAACTTACACAATAGAAAGTTTCGAATCGTGGCACGCGTTGAGCGGCAACACCATATACGAGGTTACCGAGCATTATGTTCGCGTTACAATGGACGGTAAAGACGATACTTTATTGTATTTTGCCGAAGACCTTAACGGCATGGAGGCTGTCGAAATAAACGCGCAGGCTTTCGGGCGGTTTGATTTTACCAATACTCTATTTGTGAATGGCGCCGTTTATAACGACGGCGTAAATTCCGACGCATTTATAACTGTTACGCGCACTTCGCAAGGCGGGCTGTACGGAACCGTGTGGGTTGGCGTATATAACGAAGAATATAAGGTTTGGGTGTATCAAATACTTGCCGAAGCGAACGTTAGTTTCAGTTTTTCGGGCAATTCGCTAAACGACGTGGGCAATTCCGTGAAAATCGATTTCACGCTCGATACCGAAAACAACACCGCCACACGCGTTGGCGATTCGCAAGTGTTTGCCGACGACGCAAACGGCAAATTAGAGCTCGGGCTCGACGGAAAGGCTGTGTTTACTCCTGCGGGCGGCACTGCGCAACAGGTGCAGTATTCGGTTGAGGAAGGGCTTGTTTACGTTTATACTTTCACAATGTCGGAAAACGTTACCCGCAGTTTCGTGTTGGAAAGCGGAAGTAACGGAAGCGTAAACGTTAAAGAGGTGTTGCCCTCAGACGTATACGACGTGGCTTACGCATCGGAAGAGCGCAAAAACGTTTACACCGCAAGAATTATTCGTTTAACCGAAGAAACGGCTGTGCTCGGCATTTTGCTCGACGACGGTTCGTATTATTATTGCTACGGCGGCACGTTTAAAGAAAGCCCCTCAGTGCAAGGCGAATACGGGTTTATTGCGAGCAATTCCGCTTTGCCCTCTACGGGTTATGACGACGTTTACGCCGAATACGGTTGGTTTTTATGCAAGTTCGGCGAAAAAGACGGTAAACAGGTGTTCTATCAATACGACGAAGCTTTCGACATTACTTGCGACGTCGGCAGGTTTGAAACCGACGGCTACGGAATAGCCGTATTTACTCCCGCTACGGGCGAAGTTATAACGGGCACCTATGTTTTTGAAGGCAATATAGTTTATTTGAGCGGCGAAAACGGCAAAGATTACGTTATTCGCGTTATAGACCTCGAACATTTCGAAATTGTTCCTGCGGTTGGAACCGCCTACGGTTTTTATTATTCGGTAGCCGAAGAGAATGCCTACGAAATTTTCCTCGACGGTATGGGCACAGTGCTGTTGTATAACGGAAATAACGTGAGGTGGGGCGTTTATGCGCCTACGAGCAACGCGCAATACGAGGAATACGAACTTACGTTCCCGAGCGCCGACGACGAAAACGGCGAACCCGTAGCGCCGCTTGCGTATAAGATTATTGTTGCGAGAATTCAAGATTTGGGCAACATATACGTTTTGCAAGACGTAACGAGAAAAGGCGAGTTCGAAGTTGTTGAAAACGGCAAAGTCGGTTCGCTATCGGGCGACGGTTATTTATCCGCCACCTATATGCGTTCTAACTGGGTGTCGCTAAACGGCGTTATGCAAATAGGAACGCTCGCCGACGGCGACTACGCCGAATCGCGGCAATTTTTACCCGACGTGAACGGAAAGAACATTTTATTTGCCGAAACGGACGACAGCGGAAACGTGCTCGGGCAATATGTGTTCGACATAGTAGACGGCAAAGCCGTGCTTCGCACTATGGCATACGGCGCTTACGGTTTGCGCAAAGACGGAAGTTTTAACAAATCTTATATTTACCTCGACGGTTTGGGGACCGCTGTGCTTTATAACGAAACGGGAGAGGAGAGCGAACGCGGAACTTACTCGGCGTTCCCCGAGCGCGGCGAAAACGCCTACCGTTTTACGGGAAGCGAGAGCAACTTTATATTCAATACATATATATTCGACGGGGATTACGCTTACACTGTGTATACCGCAGAAAACGACGGAGTATATGTGAACGGCGACTGGTCGGTTTTGCTCCTCGACGGATTTATGTCCGCCGCATATATAGACGCATACGGCGTTGTTGTGCGCGGCGAAATCGTTCCCGTGCAGAGCGGAATAGTTGCGCTCAAACCCGCCGACACAAGAGCCGAAATTATGTATTTTACGCTCGGCGAAAAAAGCTTTAAATATATAACCGACGGGTGGGTGATTGCCGACGGCACGCTATTGCTTTATACGGGCAGAATAGACAATTCTACAAGCAACATGAAAATTCCCGACGGTGTCACGAGAATTGCCGAAGGCGCGTTTAAACTTGCCGACACAGCGTATTTAACCAAGCTCGATTTGAATCAAGTGGAAATCGTTGAAAAAGACGTGTTTAAAGGTTCGGGGCTTACCGAAGTTATAGCGCTATGCTTGCGCGAAATAGGCGACGGCGCGTTCTACGGTTGTGAACTTTCTTCGGTTGTGTTGAAAGATATAGAGAAAATAGGGGCGAACGCGTTCACTCACGGCGTGGGTTCTTACACGCCCGTTACCGTGTTCGATATTTCTGCGGTGCCCAACTTTGCCGAAGTCGATATAAACGAAACGGCTTTTGCCGCGACTTCTTCGGGCAATATACGTATGCAGCTTTCGGTTGCAAACGTGGAAGCTTTCAATACTCTGCTCGCTTCGTCGCTTTCCGACGAGCTGAAAGGAGTTGTAGGCATTGCGAACAATAGCCGCGACACGCTCGACCGCGCAGTGTTCTTCGATTTTAAGACGGGCAACGTGTATTCGTTTGCAAGCGGCGTTGTGAGCAAAGACATAAACGACAACGGAACTTATCTTGTTGCAAGCACAACCGAATACGCCCGTTACTATATGAGCGCCGACAACGAAGCCACGCTATACGCTTATTCGCAGAGCGAAAACAAGTGGGTCGAGCTCGGCACTGTGCAAGCGGACGCTGACGGCATTGCGTTCGACGGCGGCGTTTTATTCAAAAACGGCGCATCGGTTGAGTTGACTGAAACGGCTTCGGGAAAAGTTTTCGAGTTTTATTTATCCGTTTATCGTTCTGCCGACTACGACGACGAAACGAAATGGGATATTACCGTACAAATTCGTTATGCTTCCTACGGTAGTGAAAGCGTTGGCGTGTCGTTTGATTTTGCCACAAACGAAATAACTTTCGAAGACGGAACGACCGACATAAAAATTACGTCAACTACCGAATGCGCGGCTACGGTGAAAGGCAGAATTATTGTGTTGGAAGGCGCTTGTGCGTCGGATAATTCAAAATATCAAATTAAATTTTTTGTTTCAACCGACGGCGCAACTTCTATAAACGAAATCAAAAAATATGAAGACGGATATTATTATAAGGCTACAATTAAATCGATTGCGGAGAATGCCGAAAATGAATTTACGGTGGCAATCGATTACTACGGGGAAGCCGAAACGCTTGTAATAACTTATTCGGAAGAGGGCGGCAACGCTTCGGTGACGGTAACCAAACAAGCTTAGTAAGAAATTATCAAAGCCGACGGAATAAATCCGTCGGCTTTTTGCGTTCAGAAAAGAGTTGAACGTTGTTTAGTCGGTTTACGGCGTCGGCGCGAACGCGGTAATTCTCCGCAAAGCCGCGTTAGTCAGTCTTTAATATAGGTAAGGCAAACAACCTCGCCGTTTCCTTCGCCCATAACGGTTATACCGTTCGATACGCAACGGTTGTCTTTGTTGAAAATACATTTTGCGTTGCAAGTTACGGCGGTGTCAACGCTGTAATTGGCGGGAATAAAATCGGCGGCGGCTTCGAAAAGCGAATTACGTTTCTTCTCGTCGGGCGAGTATGTTAGGCAGTCGGTGCGCGTGCTTACGTCTATGCTTTTGGCGCAGCAGCAATAGCCTTTGTTGAATCTGCAATCTTTAAGTCCGCATTTAATGTCTTTCATTTCGTTTTTATCTCCTTATGTGTGTTTTTTGATTTCGGCGGGCAACGCGGTTGTTCGGGTTGCTCTATCCGCAAAATTATTATTGCCCCAAACTCGCCGCCTATATTCGTATTGTCGAATTATCTTGACAAAAAGGCGTTAAATGATATACAATACAAGGGTGCCGAAAACCTTTTTGCTTAAACGACGAGGAGATATAAGCTTGGCTAAAAAAATCGTTTTCGTAATTGCGGGAGCGCTTGCGGCGGCGCTACTGTGCGCGTGCGTTTTTATGCCGAGTTTAAGCGTTCCGCTTCTGCCCGTTGTTTGCGCGCTTTTGGCGTATGCGGGCTTGCGCGCGGGCGCGTGGATTTTTCTGCCTTTCGCGACGGCGTATTGCGTTGCGGGATTCGCGGCGTTCGGCTTTTGCGAGTTTACCGTTGCGGGAGCCGTTTTGCTTTCGGCTCTTTGTGTGCCCGTGTTTTTTAAACGCAAGCTTTCGCCGCTTGTTCAAACCGCGCTTTGCGCGGGCGTGGGCGCTTTCGTTGTGTGCGCGGTGTTCGCCGTATTCGCAATAGCTATGCGAGTCAGCGTGAGCGACGTTATTCGCGGAGCCTACGAAAAGCTTTCGCGCGACCCCGTTGTGCGCTTGCTTTCCAAGCGGCATTACGCTACGCTTTCGCAAACCGAACTCGGGCACTCGCCGTATTCGCCCGCCGACCCGCTTTATTTGGCGGAAGCGATTTCGAGGTATGCCGAAAAAGTTTGGCGCGAGCTTGACGGAACCGTTTTGTGGTATTTGTCGGGCTTCGGCGCTTTTGCGGGCGGCGCGGGGGCTTTGGGCGGTTTCGCGCTTAGCGAACGGGTTTGCGGCGTAACGGGCGCTCCCGTGCGCGATTGGCGGCTTGGGCGAGTATATCTTCTTGCGGCGGTGTTGCCCGCGCTCGCGTTCGCTTTTTTGGCGTTCTACGAGCCTACGGTGCCTGTGGTAATCGCGGTTGTGAACTTGGCGGTTACGTTGCCCTCTTCGCTGTGCGGCATAACGCTGTTGTATCACACTCTTACGCGCCCCAAAGGAAAAGTTAAAATCGCAACTATTGCGCTGTTTTGGGTATTGCTTGCAGTTGCGGCGCTCTTTTACGAGTGGGGTATGCTCGCGCTCGGGTTTATAGGGCTTGCCGACTGCGTTGCGGATTTTCGCAAGCTGCTTGATTGGGCGCTCGAATAAAAGTAAGTTCGTATCGAACGCGCTTTTATTAAAAATATTTTATTATAGGAGGTCATGGTTATAATCATGAAAGTAATACTTAAAGCGGACGTAAAAGGGCAGGGCAAGAAAGGCGAAATTATAAACGTGTCGGACGGATACGCTCGCAATTTTCTTTTTAAAAACAATTTAGCGCAAGAAGCTACTGCGGCGAGCGTGAATAGCGCGCGTATTTCGGCGGAAGCGGCGGAGCACCGCAAAGCTGTGGAAAAGGCGGCGGCGCAAGAGCTCAAAAAGAAGCTCGACAGCGAAAGCGTGAGCGTTAAAATAAAAGTCGGCGAGTCGGGCAAGCTTTTCGGCGCGCTCAACACTCAGCAAATATCCGACGCGCTCGCGGCTAAGGGCATAGAAGTGGATAAGAAAAAAATAGTTATATCCGAGCCGATAAAAGCGCTCGGGCGTTACACCGTTACGGTTAAATGCTACGCCGAAATTTCGGCTAAACTCACGGTGTCGGTAGAGGCATTATAATAAGTTTATAGTTGCTGTGTTACTCACGTTGTTTTGCAATGACATATAAGTTGCAATGTCATTGCGAGGAGGGCGAAGCCCGACGCGGCAACCTTGCATACAATAAAAAACAAACCTTTAAGGAGAAACAATAGAAAACGATGGCAAAGAACGAACAAAGCAAACTGAACAAGAATTTGGCGCAAATGCTCAAAGGCGGAGTTATTATGGACGTTACCACTCCCGCCGAAGCCGAAATAGCGCAGGAAGCGGGCGCTGTGGCGGTTATGGCGTTAGAGCGCGTTCCCGCCGACATTCGCCGCGACGGCGGCGTTGCTCGCATGAGCGACCCCGCCATGATTAAAGGCATTCAAAAAGCGGTTACGATTCCCGTTATGGCAAAAGCGAGAATAGGGCACATAGTGGAAGCCCGCGTGCTCGAAGCGCTCGGAATAGATTATATCGACGAATCGGAAGTGCTCACTCCCGCCGACGACGCGTATCATATAGATAAGCACGCGTTTTCGGTGCCGTTCGTGTGCGGCGCGCGCAACTTGGGCGAGGCTCTTAGAAGAATAGGCGAGGGCGCGTCTATGATTCGCACCAAAGGCGAGGCGGGCACCGGCAACGTTGTGGAGGCTGTGCGCCACATGCGCCAAATGATGAGCGAAATCCGTTTGCTTAGCAACAAGCCTTCCGAAGAACTCATGAGCTACGCCAAAGAGATAGGCGCGCCTTACGAGCTTGTTAAATTCGTTGCCGAAAACAAAAAACTGCCTGTTGTGAATTTTGCGGCGGGCGGCGTTGCCACTCCTGCCGACGCGGCTTTAATGATGACGCTCGGCGCCGAAGGCGTGTTCGTAGGCTCGGGAATATTCAAGTCGAGCGACCCGAAAAAAACCGCTCGCGCCATAGTGCTTGCAACGGCTCACTACAACGAACCCAAGCTCATTGCCGAAGTGAGCGAAAGCTTGGGAACGCCGATGCGCGGCATAGAGCTTTCCACTTTGAGCGACGAAGAGCGCCTTGCTAAGCGCGGTTGGTAAAAACTCGGCAAAACGGTTATATGGAAAAGAAGAAAACTGCGCCTACCGTAGGAATACTCGCGTTGCAAGGCTCTGTTATAGAGCACGAGAGTATGCTCCGAAAAATAGGCGTGAACACTCTTAGGGTGTTAAAGCCCGAGCACCTCGAACAAATAGACGGCATAATTCTTCCGGGCGGCGAGAGCACCACTCTCGGAAAGCTCTTAAAGCTGTTTTCGATTGCAGAGCCGCTCAAAGCGAAAATAGAGAACGGCTTGCCCGTTTTCGGAACTTGCGCGGGGCTTATTCTGCTTGCGAAGGAAATAGAGGGCGAAGAGCCTCATTTGGGCGTTATGGACATTCGAGTGCGGCGCAATGCCTACGGCAGGCAAATCGACAGCTTTATAGCGCATGAAGTTATAGAAGAATTTTCGCCGTTGCCGCTCGAACTTGTGTTCGTTCGCGCTCCCGCGATAGAAAAAACATTCGGAAAGGCGAAAGTATTAAAAGAGCTGAACGGGCGCATAATTGCGGCTCGGCAGGAAAACATGCTCGTAACGAGTTTTCATCCCGAGCTCACCGACGACGAAACAGTGCACCGTTATTTTTTGAATATGTTTGAGTAGGCGGAGATTGCCACGCTCGTTTCACTCGCTCGCAATTACAATCGCACTTTGTCGTTAAAAAAGGAAAAACATGGAACACGGATTTTTGAGAGTGGGAGTAGCCAACCCCGAAATAAGGGTGGCGGAGCCCGAATACAACGCGAAAGCCGTTATAGCGGCGGTGCTCGAAGCTCAAAAAGAGGGCGTCGACGTTTTGGCGTTTCCCGAACTTTGCCTTACGGGCTACACATGCGGCGATTTGTTCTTTCAGAAAACGCTGATTAGCGGCGCCGAAAAAGCGCTCGAAAAAATTTTAAAGAGCACTGAAAACGCCGACATGCTTATTTGCGTAGGGTTGCCCGTAAGCCATGAGAATAAGCTTTATAACGTTTGCGCGGTGCTGAACAAGGGGAATATTTTGGGGCTTGTGCCCAAAACTCATTATCCCGAATACGGCGAGTTCAACGAGTTGCGCTATTTTACCCGTGCGGAAAAACCGCAAGTTGTGACGCTTGCGAGCAGACTTTGCGCTATGGCGCAAGCGGTTTTTAAGGCGAACGGCGAAATTACGGTTGGCGTTGAAATTTGCGAAGACTTATGGGCTCCGTGCCCTCCGTCGTCCGACTGCGCCGCGCTTGTAACGGTGAACATATCGGCAAGCAGCGAAACGGTGGGAAAGGCGGAAAAGCGCAGAACGCTTGTTTCGAGTCAGTCGCTCAGAACGTGCTCGGCGTATGCGTATGCCGACGCGGGACGCGGCGAGAGCACAACCGACCTCGTGTTTTCGGGGCACGGAATTATTGCCGAGAAAGGAAAAATACTTGCCGAAAATAAACCTTTCGGGAATAAACTTTTAACTTTTGCCGACGTTGATATTGATTTTTTGATTCACGAACGTAAAAAGAACAACACGGTTTCGCCGAACGTTGCGGAACGTGCGACAGCGGAATTTGTTTTGGTTGAGCGCGACGGAAAAATAGCGCGCAACGTGTCGCGTTTGCCGTTTGTGCCGCAAGAGGAAAACGGAGCGCGCGCCGAACTTATACTAACGATGCAGGCGGAGGGGCTCCGCAAAAGAATAGAAGCGTCGGGCGCGAAAAAACTTGTGCTCGGAGTGTCGGGCGGGCTCGATTCGGCGCTTGCTTTGCTCGTTTGTTTGCGGGCGTTGAAACTTTCTAAAATGCCGCCGAAAAGCTTGCTCGCTTTGTCTATGCCCGGATTCGGAACAACCGAAGAAACCGCGCAAAACGCTTTAATTCTTGCAAAAGAGAGCAAAGCGGAGCACAGATGCATAAATATATGCGAGAGCGTTAAAAAACATTTAAACGACATAGGGCACGACCTTAACTTGCGCGACATTGCCTACGAGAACGCGCAGGCAAGAATGAGAACGCTTATTTTGATGGATATAGCAAACGCCGAGAACGGGCTCGCAATAGGCACGGGCGACCTTTCGGAAGCGGCGCTCGGTTGGTGCACCTATAACGGCGACCACATGTCTATGTACGGCGTGAACTCGTCTGTTCCCAAAACGCTCGTAAAATATTTGGTGCGATACGAGGCTAAGAGAATAGGCGGCGCAACCGAAAAAGCGTTGCTCGGTATTCTCGGCACCGAAATAAGCCCCGAATTGTTGCCCGCCGAAAACGGCAAAATATCGCAAAAAACGGAAGACATTATAGGTTCGTTCGAACTCAACGACTTTTTCTTGTTTTACGCGGTGCGGTGCGGTTGCACTCCGCAAAAAACGCTTTTATACGCGGCGGCGGCGTTCGGCGGCGAGCCCGGAGAATACGCCGCGTCGCTCGCAAGATTTTACAAACGTTTCTTTGCTTCGCAGTTTAAGCGTTCTTGCAGCCCCGACGGCGCGAAAATAGGTTTTTCGCTCTCTCCGCGCGGCGATTGGAGGATGCCGAGCGACGCGAGCGTAAATTTGTGGCTTGACGAATGCGGACTTAAAAACGTTTAAACGGAAAGGAGGGCGCCGACACGTTCGGGAGAAAAAACAAACTCAAAGACGTTGAAAAAAACGTTGTGGCTCTGTGCTTGGGCGGCGGCGGAGCGCGCGGCTTTGCCCACATAGGCGCAATTAAAGCGTTCGAGGAAGCGGGCGTAAAGTTCGATATGGTGGTGGGCACGAGCGCGGGCGCGCTTGTGGGCGCGCTGTATGCGGCGGGCATAAAAAGCGAAACGATGGTTCGCTACGCCGAGTCGCTCTCGTTCAGGGATTTGCACAACGGAATTTTCATTACGCCCAACGACCCCATGAAAATCGGAAAAGTAATCACCGATTTGATAGGGGTGAAAGATATTTCTTCGTTCCCCACAAAATTCGCGGCGGTGGCTGTGGATTTGATAGAGTCGGAACAGGCTATTCTCGACAAAGGGAACGCGAGCATTGCCGTTTCGGCGTCGTGCGCCGTGCCCGTGCTTTATAAGCCCGTAGTGTTCGGCGGCAAGCATCTTGTTGACGGCGGGCTTTTAAACAACATTCCCGCCGACGTTTGCCGAATGCTCGGCGCGACTAAGGTGGTTACGGTAGACGTTAACCCCACGCGCGGCGGCGGCACGAACGGAGTGGGACTTATCGACGTGCTCAAAGCCACTTTCCACATTATGGCGGCTAATTCGTCGGTGGCGGGGCTAAGGCACAGCGACGCGGTAATATCGCCCGACACGAGCGAATATTCGTCGGTGAGTAAGTCGGGTTGGAAAGAAATGCTCGACATAGGCTACGAGGCTACGCGCCAAAGTCTGTTCGTGGGCAGGCTGAGGAGCATTGTGGGAAAATAGTTTTTGCGGCGTTTAGAAATTGTCATTCCGCAAGGAGGGTAAAAAATATGTCAAGTGAAAGCAGAAAAAGAGGAAGAATAGTTCGGGCGGTAATTGCGCTGATTTTGATTGCGGGATTGCTTTTGAGCTTGATTTGGACTGATAAAATCAATCGCAAGCTCGGGCTTGTGCCCGCAGCCGATTCCGCTCAAAACGAACAACAAACGCCCGACACGGGAACGGTTACCGAACTCGGCGACGATTTGAACGTTCATTTTGTGGACGTGCGGCAAGGCGACGCGTGCATTATAGAATTTCCCGACGACAAAAAGATGCTAATCGACGCGGGGGAAAACAACAAAACCGACAAGACGGCGCTTTTAAACTACATAGAGGAAAACATTAAGGACGCGGAAGGAAACAACATAAAGTATTTCGACTATGTTGTGCTCACTCATCCCGACAGCGACCATTGCGGCGGAATGTTCGACGTTTTAAAAGAATACCCCGCTAAAACTTTTTACCGCCCCAACGTGTATTATAACGATATAGACAAAGACGGCAATTCCAAAATAGGATTTGATGACCCCGAGACTGAAATCAAAGAGCTCGGAAGCAAAAATATTAAAGACACTCAAACCTACGGGCGCGCATTGCAAGCCGCCTACGAGGGAAATATTGAGGGAACTCCCACCGAAGTAATAGTTACCGATGCGACCGACGAGGAAACGAGCGTAATCGAGCCCGACCTCGAAAAAGACGCCGCCGAATATTATTCGTTTACTTTCTATGCACCCATTGGCTCGAAGTCATATTCCGATTGGAACGACTATTCGCCCATAATGATTTTAGAATATCACGAAAAACGGTTTATGCTTTCGGGCGACGCCGAGAAAAACGCGGAAGCGGACTTTGTTGCCGAAGCAATGAAAGGCGATGGCAAATACGCAATTTTCGACGACGAATTCTCGGTTGACGTGTTCAAACTCGGGCATCACGGAAGCAGAACTTCTTCGAGCGAGGCTTTTATAAACGTTATGACAACGCCCGAAAGTTGCGCGAGCGTTCAGGCTATTATATCTTGCGGCGCCGACAACGAATACGGGCACCCGCATGCGGAAGTGCTCGAACGGCTGAAAAAGCTCGGATTTAAAGACGAAAACATTTTGCGCACCGACACGCTCGAAGAAGGAGTAGGGGCAATAGCCATGTCGGTTCGCGGCACGAAAGCCGACGACGGAAGCGTTTCGTATTCTCTCTATGTGGGCGAAGAAGCCATTCGCAACCGTCCGAAAGAAAAGGTTACGGTGAACATTTGGCTCACTTGGTTCGAAATAGTTATAATAGGTTGCGTGGTTGTTATTATCGTGCTTCTTGTTCTGCCCGAAATAAGAGCGTGGTTTAAAAAGCTGCGCGGCAAAAGATGAGCGAGAAAGAGCAAAATGCGGAAATAGCGCAAAAGCCGAAAAAAATAGGGCGCGACAGGTTTAATCTGCTTGATTCGCCCGTTTTCGGCGTGGCTGTGGTTATACTGTTCGCTCTCGGCATTGTGCTTTTGCCGGGAGAAAAACTCGGCGCTCTAATGCTCGGCAAAAAAGGAACGGACGCCGCGAGTTTGGGTAACGCGATTTTTCGCGCGTTGGGATTTGTTGTTCTCGGGTTGCTCGCGCTCGATTTGGGATTCGGCATTTTCGGTTTTAAGGGAAGAGGAAAAGGTTTTTTGCTCTCGTTGCCGTTCGTTGCGGTTGCGGTGAACAACGCTCCGCTCGTGGGGCTTGCGAGCGGCGCGGTTAGCGTGAACGCGAGCGCAATAAGTTATTTTCTATTTGCGCTGTACTGCGTTTTTGTTGGGCTGTTCGAAGAAATCGTTTTTCGCGGGATTGTGTTTCCGCTAATTCTCAGAAAAATGGGAAAAACGCGCAAAGGGATTTTTTGGTCGGTTATAATATCGTCGGCGCTTTTCGGGGCAATTCATGTTGTGAACTTTTTTTCGTCGTCGCCCGGCGCGGTTGTTCTCCAAATAGGATACAGCTTTTTAATAGGCGCAATGTGCGCTATGGTTATGCTTCTTTGCCGCAACGTGTTTGCTTGCGCTGCGCTTCACGCGGGGTTCAATTTTGCGGGGCTAATTGCCGACGAACTCGGCACAGGGCAGGTGTGGAACGCCGTCAACATAACTCTTACTGCGGCGGTGGGAGCGCTCGCCATTCTTTACGGCGTGTTCGTTATGGTTAAAATAGTACGTCCCGACGAAAAACTTAAACTGCTTTATAACGCGAAAAAGGATTGAAAAAAAACGGAGTTGCTCGACTCCGTTTTTTAGTATTTTTTTGTTTGCGTGTTTGTCAGTTTTTCACGAGGGAATAGGTGGGGCGGAACAGCGGGCTTTCGCCGTTTTTCCAACTGCCCGATAAGTTGAAGAACTCCGGTCCCACTAATTCGGGTTCGTCTATGGGGGCGAAGTGGTGCGGTCCCATTAGGTTGCGAAGCGAGGTCGAGGCGGTTATGCGCACCGTGTTCTTTCCTTCGTGAATCATGTCGGAAACGTCGGTTGCGGTGTCGAACAGCAAAGTTTTGGTTTTTCCGTTTATTTCTATTTCGGCGGTTTGCCATCTGCCGCCGAGTTCGAGCACCGCTTCTTTTTCGAATTCGAGCTCTTTTTCCAAAGTGATTTCTCCCGCGAACGTTGCGTAGCCATCGGAAACAAGCGAAGTTACTTCGGCTTTTGGATTATCGAGCACAAAGCCGTCGCAAATCAACGTTTTGTCGGTTTGCCCGTTTTGAGGATTTACGGGATACACTCCGAAGCTTCCCGCAAGATAAACGCTTTCGAGCGACGTGTTATAAACCATGCAGTTGCGCAAGCTTTCGGTTACTCCCTCGCCGAACAGCGCAAAATATACGTTTTCGTCTTGGAAGTAGTTAAGAGTTATAACGATTTCGTTTTTGCCCGCCTTAACGGCTTTTGAAACCTCGAATTTTTTAACCATAGGTTCGTGTTTAAGCGCGCCGCACGAGAACACTTCCACGCCGTTGATTTCCACTTTTTCGGTATTCATATCTTCGGCGTATAGCGTAATGTCTTTGGGCGATATACGGCTTTCGAATTCGTATTTGAGACGCAGTTTGCCTTTATACCGTTTTTCGAGCAACAGCGCGAATATTTTAATTAAAGACATGTTTTCGCCGAAGTCTTCGCCTTCGAGTGCGTAGCGCGCGCTGTCTATTATCGCGGTGTTGGGACTTGATTTTATAACTTTGCCGCTTAAAAGAGTTTTAACGAGCGGCTTCGCGTTTTCCGTTTCGGGTTTGTCGGCGCATAAGAAAAGCAAAGCGCTTTGCCCTGCCCGCAGCGTGCGCGAAAGCGGAAGCGGACGCGAAACTTCGAGGGTTTCGGGATTTAGTATGCGAACGCTTTTCGCGTTTGCGGCGTTTATTGCGAATTTTTGCTCTTCGTTAGCGGGGTTTACCGCGAAAATAAAGTCGCCTTCTTCGCAGCGGCGCATGCTCGTGCGAATTGCGGCGTTATTCACAGAATAAGGTTGAGCCGCTTTTATTTGTTCGAGCGTGCAGTTGGATTTTAAATTTACCGAGCTTTTTTTGCCTTCAATCATGCAAGGCGATTTGCCGAGTAGCAAAAGCTTTCCGCCGTCTTGCACGAATTTTTCCACGAGCGAAAGAGTGGAAGCCGCAATCGAATTCATCGAGGGGATTATAAGATATTCGTAGGCGCATTTTCCGCAAATAAGTTTGCCGTTTTTCACGCTTCCCATAGAGGCGAGCAGCGTTTCGTCGGCAAAGTGGTGGCAAATATGTTCGCTTGCAAGCTTTTCGGTTTCGTCGAAAAACGTTTTGTCGAGTTCGGCTATTCCGTAGCCCGCTTCTATATCGCGCCTAAAATAACAGTAGGCGTTCTTTATGGGGTGAAGCACGCATGTGTTCACAACCTCTTCGCTGTTGCCGATTAGTGCGCCGATACGGGTGTAGCAATCGTTGAATTCGCGGAAATGTTTGTTAATCCATGCGTTGAGCGGGGTGTAGTGCTGAGGATAGTCGCGTTTTCTTTGCCCGTATTCGCTCGACGGCAGAAGGTGGTGGCAAACAACGTTCACGCCGCCCAAAAACTGCCAATCGAGTATTCTTTTCAGTTCGCGCGGCGAAACGTCCCACCCGCAACAACCGAAAGACTCTGTAAGAACGCGGTTTCTTCCCGTTTGCGCAGCCACGCTTCCAACCTGTTTTGCCGAAAGTTCGCCCACAGTGCTTCTTCCGAGCCAGTCTATTCCGGGAATATGCTCGTAGGCATAAAAAGGCATTGTGCCGCCGCAAGCCATCATTTGGTTGCCGAGCGAGGTTTCCTCAACGTAGTGCCCCGTGAGAATCATATTGTTTTCTTCGCAGAAGTCGTAAATCTTTTTGGCGAAGTTTTTGAGCATGAGCGCTTGCATGCCGTTCCAATATTTATACCGAAATTCTTCGTAGCCGTCTTTTTCGGCGAACAAAAGCCCGAGCCCGTCCAAAACGTCCTCGCCGTATTCCTTTTTAAAATAGTCGGCAATCATAGGAGTGTAGGCGGTTGCCCAACGGAAATATTGAGGCTCGTCGGTGAAAAAGCCTTTGAGTTTTTTAGAGAAGTCGGCTCCGTAGCGCGCCTTATATTTCCTGTGCGTTAAATCGAGAAATTTTTCAACCACTTCGGGATTGAGAATGTCGGCTGTGGAAACCGAAATCTTACGGTAAACGTTTAAATATCTTGCGCCTTTTTCGGGCTTATGCGCCCGTTCGAGTTTGGCGCCGTCTATTTTGTAGCTCGCAAACGCGTCGGGGTTAAAGTCGCCCGTGTCGCAGTAAAGCGACTGGTCGCGGTTGTTTTCGTCGTCGAGAAGTTTTCCGCCCGCAAATCCGCTCGGCCAACCGTTTTCGTCGTACATATACGCGTCCATGCCGAGCCGAGCCGCTTTATCGCAACAGGCGTCGCAACACTTCATCCATTCTTCGCCGAGATATTCGGTTATAAGTCCGCCTCGCGCGTGCATAAAAAATCCGCCTATTCCGCAAGAGTGCATCCACTCTATTTGTTCGAGGAGTCGTTTTTCGTCGAGACGGTCGTTCCAACTCCAAAACGGCAGGGGGCGGAAGGGACGCAACGTTTCGGGCGAAGAAAGTTTGTTTATAAGCTTTTCAATATTCATACGGTTTTCAAGTTCCTTTTAATGTGCGTTAAAACAATTTTAACATGCGCGGCGCTTTTTCGCAAGCGCGCGAAGCATTTTTCTTAAAAATGTTCAACTATTTCCCGAAAAAAGGAAAAAGTGTAAAACTAATTTTCCCGTTATTGTAAAATATCGTTTAACGCACACAAAACGATAATAAAATCCTAACTATTTGCAGAGGCAAACGGTTGACTTTTAGCTAAATTCGGAGTATACTAATTAAAACGCTACACTCTAATGGTGGCGCTTGTTTGCAACCGCGAAAGGTATCAGAACCGACAAGGGCGTCGCTTATACCGTATGGTATAGTAATGCCCTTTTTTTGTTACCTTCGCACAGAGTTGCGGTTTTTGCACGGAATTTTTACCAAAGTTATACCGTTACGGAGAATTAAAATGACTAAGAAGAAAAGACTTTGCGCATCGCTCGTTATGGTGGTTGTGTTTGCCGCAACCGCGTTTTCGACCGCGTTCATATCGCCGCGTGCCAACGCGTCGCCGTCGGATTCCGCAGTGGGTAGCTTTACCGACGTTACCGACAAATACGGTTCGCTTGCTCTCGAAACCGAGCAATTTGCCGAAAGCGTAAAGCGTTTGTCCGATATTGCGAGCAAAGAAAAATACGTCACTTTAATAGCGTCGCTCGACGAACCCACCGTGCTCGATGCGGCAGACGGCGAAAAAGTTGCCGATATTGTGGGCACAGCCAAATATAACGACACCGTAAAGAACATAAAGGCGGCGCGTAAGAATTTGTTGCGCTCGCTCAAAAAAGCTAAAATAAGCTATACTATCGAAAGCGAATACGACACCGTTTTGGCGGGCGTCGCGGTGAATATCGCCACCGAAGATTTCGAGCGTTGCGAAGAAATTATAAACGGTATGGGCGGCAAAGCCATTGTGTCCGAAACTTATTACGCGCCCAAAGCGATAGAATCTTCTGTGCCTAACGCCGCGCCCGCGTCGTCGGGCGTAACCGAAAACAACGTTAAAGTGTATGACACAGGCATATTCGATTCGAGCGACGTGGAATATAAGGGCGACGGCGTTGTTGTTGCCGTGCTCGATTCGGGCTTTGACTACACGCACCCCGTGTTTACCGAGTCGGTGCCTCCCAAAGGTTCCATTTCTATGGATTACAACGCGGTTGCAAGTAGCTTGGGCAGCACAAACGCCGCCAAACTCAGTTCGGGGCTTACGGCGTCGGACGTTTATGTGTCGGATAAAATTCCGTTCGCATACGATTACGCCGATAAAGATTCTGACGTGTATCCGCTTGAAAGCAATCACGGAACGCACGTTGCGAGCATAATCGCGGGCAAAAGCACAACTCCGAGCGCCGACGGTATTACCATTACGGGTGTTGCGCCCAACGCTCAACTCGTTTTGATGAAAGTGTTCTCCGATACCGACACCGGCGCCAAAGCAAGTTGGCTTCTAAACGCGCTCGACGACAGCGTTAAACTCGGAGTAGACGTTATTAACATGAGTCTCGGTTCTTCGGCGGGTTTTGCGAGCGAAGACGACGAAAAGGGGACCGACGAAATTTACGACAGCGTGCGCGAGGCGGGAATAAGTCTTATTACTGCGGCGAGTAATTCGTATAACTCCACGTTCGGTAGCGAGGCGAACGGCAATTTGCCGCTTACTTCGAATCCCGATTCGGGAACTGTCGGCTCTCCGTCTACCTACGAATCGGCTCTCAGCGTTGCGAGCATAAGCGGCGTTAAAACTCCTTATCTTATGTTCGGAAGCCAACCTATATATTATTACGAAGCAAACAATACGGCGGGCGAAGCTTATAACTTTATGGATATGATGCTCAAAGGAAGCCAAAGCGGCACTTTCGAGTATGTGACCGTGCCCGGCATAGGCGACAGCCCCTCGTATATAGGTATGGACGTTAAGGGCAAAATCGCTCTTGTTCGCAGAGGTAAAAACACTTTCGAAGAAAAGGTGCAAGCGGCTTACAGCGCGGGCGCGTCGGGCGTTATTATTTACAATAACATTTCGGGCGATATTCGCATGAGCGTGGGCAATTATCTTTACGACTGGGGAATAGGCTGTATTTCCATGTCGCAAGACGACGGCGAAAAACTTGCCGCCACATCCGCCGGCAAAATCACTTTATCCAAAGAAAATCTTGCGGGACCGTTTATGTCCGACTTCTCGTCGTGGGGACCTACCGCGAGTTTGGGCATAAAACCCGAAATCACCGCTCACGGCGGTGACATTTTGGCTGCCGTTCCGGGCGGATATTACGACAGACTTTCGGGCACGAGCATGGCTTCGCCCAACCAAGCGGGCGTGCATGCGCTCGTTAGACAGTATGCCAAAGAAAAGCTCGGGTTCGACGGAAAACCTAACAATGCTCAGAGAAGAGAAATTGCTAAACTCAGTAATCAGCTTTTAATGTCTACAACCGATATTGCTTACAACGAATTCGGCAATCCGTATTCCGTTCGTAAGCAAGGCGCCGGACTTGCGAATCTTTACAACGCAGTAAACACGGGCAGCTATTTATACGTTAAAGACGGCGACGAAGAACTTGACCGCACAAAACTCGAACTCGGCGACGACCCCGAAAAGAGCGGCGTTTATACTCTTAAATTTACGGTTAAGAATATTTCGAACTCGGCGACTTCGTTCGACGTAGAGGCTCTTGTGTATACCGAAAGCGTTTCGTCCACTCTTACCGATAAAGACGAAACGGTGAGCAGCGAGCGCGCGTATATGCTTTCCGACACTTCGGTTTCCGTGAGCGGCAACGGCGTTTCGGGCAAGCGCGTAACCGTTGCGGCGGGCGGTGAGGTTGAACTTACCGTTGTTCTCACGCTTTCGAAAGCCGCGAAAGATTATCTTGACGCAAGCTTTGAAAACGGCATGTATGTGGAAGGTTTCGTTCGCCTATTATCGACTGACGGCGGCGTTAATCTGTCGGCTCCGTTCCTTGCGTTTTACGGCGACTGGACGCAAGCGCCCATTTTCGACTTGACTTATTTCGAAACAAACCCCGACGAAATCAACGACGCAATAGACGACGAAGACAAAATAAAGCCCGACGCATGGGCTACCCGACCCATTGCGGGACTGAGCAAAGACTATATAGGTTACATGGGCGGCTATTACTGGGTGCAAAATCCCGAAGACGTGCAAATTCCCGCGCAAGAGGAGCACATAGCGCTTACTAACCACGAAAACGGCTTAAATTCGATTTACGCGGTTTGGGCGGGGCTTTTGCGCAACGCCAAAGAAATGGACGTTACCATAACCGACACCGTTACGGGCAGACAGATTTACAAAAAGACCGAAACGAACCAACGCAAGTCTTACAACTACGGTTCTATGATAGGCTACAGCTCGGTAGACGTGAAATTCGACGTTGCCGACTATAATCTTAAAAACAATACGCAATACACTGTGCGTTTAGACGCGCGTCTTGAATACGAACGCGACGGCGCCGACACCAACCTTAAAAACAGTTACGAATTTACTTTTACGACCGACTTCGAAGCGCCCAAAATTACCGACGTGCGCTATTATTCGGAATACGACGACAACACCAAAGAGACGACGTATTACGCGGACATTGACGTGTACGACAACCATTACGCGCAAGCCGTGCGCCCCATATTGTTCAACAGCGTAACGGGGCTTATGCAAAAAGAATATTTCGAGCCTGTGTACGGCAGCAGAAATTCGACAAGCACCGTAACGCTTGAACTTAACGACTATATTGCCAACATGAGAGCGGGCAACAGAGAATTTATTGTGTTCGTATACGACTACGCAATGAACTCCACCGCGTATAGCCTCACGTTGCCGCAAAACATAGAAGCTATCGCGGTAGAAGAGGAAAACGTTACGCTCAGCGTGAACGAAACCAAACGGTTGCAACCGCTTTTGTATCCCGAAGATTCGTTCGACGTTCTGTTGGATTACCGTTCGAGCAACGAAAACGTGGCGCGGGTTGTGAACGGCACCGTTTTGGGCGTGAGCAAAGGCACCGCCACAATCACCGTTTCGAGCAAGGCGTATGCCGACGTTAAGAAAACTGTTAACGTTACCGTGCTCGGCGAGGGCGACGACGGTTACAGATGGTTCGACCGTCCTGCGGTGAACTCGTTCAGTTTGCTCGGGTTTAACATTGATTTCGCGTATTATACCCGCTATTCCGACGAAATTTCGGTAGGCAAGAAAGGCACTACCACGCTGTTCGACACAAGAAGCCGCAAACTCGATTTGTATCCCGGCGAAATTGTGAGCCTGTTCTACGATTTACAGGCGTATTATCCTAACGTTACCGACGTTGTGTTCACTTCGGGCAACACGTCGGTTGCGTCGGTTGACGCGAAAGGCAAAATTAGGGCGCTCAGAAAGGGAAGAGCCACAATTACCGCTTCTGTTTGGATAGACGGAGAGGACACCCGCTCGGTGAGCGCGTCGGTGGATATAGAGGTTCAAGACCCTTACGTTACGAGCGGAGCTTATCTTACCGCTTATAAGGGAATAGGCGAAAATCTTGACGGCAGAGTGGAAATTCCCGCGAAGCTAAACCTTACCACAATATCGCAGTTCGCTTTCTCTCTTTCGCAAACTGTGGATAAGGCGCCCGAAGACATTACCGAAGAGGACCCTTATTACACCACGAGCGGACCTGTGGGCGAGCAGCGCATTGAAAAACAGATTACTGAGGTTGTAATTCCCGAAGGCGTGGAACTTATAGACCAATATGCGTTTGCCAACATGACGGCGCTTAAAAAAGTGTATTTGCCCAAATCGTTGCGGCAAATTAACGCTTACGCTTTTCAGGGGTGTAAAAATCTTACGCACGTTGTCGGGCTCGAAAACGTTAAAATTATAAGCCATAACGCGTTTAACGGTTGCTCGAGTTTAACGAGCACAAGCGCTTTCGACACAAGCACTTCTATAAGCGAATTTAAGCTTACCGACGCAATCGCAATAGGTACGGGAGCGTTTCGCGGCACCGCTATAAAAGAAGTGTTGCTTCCCAAAGTGGAATCGGCGGGCGCGAGCGCGTTCGAAAACTGCAAAAACTTAACGAAAGTTACTTTCGGTTCCAAAATAAAAATAGACGCGTCTATTTTTGCGGGTTGCAATAAACTTACAAAAATAGAAATCAATTCGCCCGTTATATCGGAGGGCGCGTTCGACGGATGCTCTAACTTAACGGAAATAACGCTCGGAAAAGACGTTGCCGAAGTGGGCGCTTACGCGTTTGCGGGAACAAAAATATCGTCGTTTAAAGTTGCCGACGGGAACGCGGTGTTCACCACCTCCAACGGAGGCAGAGAACTTTTGCGCGACGGCGGAAAAACGTTGGTTGCGGTTGCTCCCATAGATTCTGCGGGCGTCACCGTTAAAACTTACGCCGTGCAAAGCGGAGTTGAAAAAATAGGACTCGGCGCTTTCAGTTCGGTGCAAAGCCTCCAATCGGTAACTTTGCCCGAAAACGTAATAATAGACGGTTATGCGTTCTACGGTTGCGAAAAGCTCGACACTGTAAAGGTTGAAAACGGCGGAAGTTTGGGCGACATAGGCGACTTTGCGTTCGCGGGCACCGCCATAAAGGTTATGCCGTCGTTGGGCGGAAGCGTTATAGGCGCTTATGCGTTTGCCGAATTGAATATTGCGAGCGCGGTAATACCCGCAAAAACGGTTATAAAAGAGGGTGCGTTCTTCAATTCGCCTCTTCTTGCGTCGGTTGAATTCGGGCAAGGAGTGGAAATCGGTTCGGGCGCGTTCCAACGTTGCGCCTCGCTTACGAACATAAAATTTGCGGGAAGCGAAGGCGGCGACAAAACTACGGTAGGCAATATGGCTTTTTACGGGTGCGGCAACAAGGGCACTCAGTCGAGCCCTGTTTACAGTCCCGTTACGGTAGAGGGCGCACAATATGTGTCGGAATTCGGAGAAGGGGCGTTCGCTTACGTTCAAATAGAAGAACTTAACCTTTCGGGAGCCGCTAAGCTCGGCGCTTTGGCTTTTGCGGGCAACAAAGCTCTTGTTTCGCTCGAATTGTCGGCTTTGATTAAAACTATCGGCGACGAAGCTTTTTACGGCGCGAGCGCTTTGAACGAAGTTATAGTTTCGGACGGCGTTATAAACGGTGTGAACGTGGGCTCGGGAGCTTTCTGCGGCACCGGTTTAACGGATTTTGCACCGTTTGCGAAAGCCGAAAAAATCGGCGATTATGCGTTCGCGTTCTCTAAGCTTTCGGGCAACGTAAACCTTACGGAAGTCGGCGAAGCGGGAATAGGCGCGTTCGCGGGTTCCGCCGTGCAATCGGCTACTTTAAAACAAGGCAAAATCGCGGCGCAGTTGTTCAGCGGCGCTCGCAATCTTGTTTCGGTGAGCGGGTTCGAAAACGTTACCGAAGTGGGCGCTCAGGCGTTTGCGGGAACGTCTATATCGTCGGCAAAACTCACGTCGGCGAAATATGTTGGCAGACTCGCGTTTGCAAACAACGAAAAACTTGTTTCGGTTGAACTCGGCGAAAATATCGAGGATTTGGGCGACAATCCGTTTGCGCTTACAAATATACCTATGAGCAGCCCGCTGTTCTCGCGCGACGCCGTTACAGACGACGCTTTCGCCCGCCCTTATAAGAGCTATAATTTCGATTTTTCCGAAACGGTTAAAGTTATAGACGGCGCGCTTTACGTTGTTGTGCCGAACGGCGGACTTGAACTTATAGCGTATTCCCGTCTTAGCGACGCTAATTCGTTTACCGTTGCCGAAGGAACCGTGAGAGTTTCCGACTATGCGGCGGCGGGCAATTCCTCGCTAATTACGGTGAATTTGCCGTACACCTTAAAAGCGGTTGGGCATGCGGCTTTCGCGGCGTGCGAAAATTTGCGCGTTGTGAACTTCGGTAGCATAAACGCGCCCATGCTCGAAGCCGAATACGACGAAACGTATGTGGACGAAATCGATTCCGAACACGTTGCCAACAGCGCTCACGCGCTCGGCATGACGGGCAGCAAATATGCTGAGGAATATTTCTCGTCGGCGGAAAACGTGCTGTTCAACAATAACTTTGTAAGCTATGTGGGAATAACCCGCAACCTTACAATGACTTATCCGAAAAACGGCGTTGGCTACGATTCGTATGTTATAGACAACTATTTCGATTTCAAGATTATAGGAGCGGTGGTTGCCGACGACGTTACGAGAAACGTAATAGCGCTTATAAACGACATTCCCAAAAACGTTACGCTTGCGCACGAAGAACAGATAATGGCAGCGCGCCGCGCGTTCAATCAAATTTCGGACAAAGAGCAATCCGCTCTCGTAACGAATCTTTCGGTGCTTGAAAACGCGGAAAAGAGAATACAGTCGCTTAAAGACAACAACGGCGGAAACAAACCCGAGCCTCCGGCGCCCGTAGCGGTTGAAAAAGGACTTTCGGGCGGAACCGTAGCGCTTGTGGTGGTTGTTATAATACTCGGTGCGGCGCTCATCGCAACGGTTACTTTGCTGTTGTTGCCGATAATTAAAAAGAGAGTGCTTGATAAGAGCGAAGAAGGCAGTGAAAATTCCGACGCGAAAAAAGAAGAGCAAAGCGTTCGCGCGGAAGAGAAAACGCAGGAAACTGCGGAGCCCGAGAAAGTTGCGGAAGTTCCCGCAACGGAGCCCGAAACGCACGGCAACGAGGCGGCTGCCACTGTGGAATCGCACGAGGTTGTTCCGAACACCGAAGAGGAATACGCGAAAAAGGTTGACGAAAGTTTTGCGGAAGAATCGGACGTAAAGAACGAAAAGACCGAGCCCGCAGCCGAAAAATCGGCGGCTCCCAAAAAGAGCGGCGCAAAAAAAGGCAAAAGCGCAGCTAAGAAATAAGATTGTATAAATTGTATAAACGGAAACTGAGTTTTGCTCTTTTGGTTTAAGAGTTTCATGGAGGTTAAACGCTAACATAATGAAAAAAGTTACGGCATTATTACTCACGATTGCCTTAGCCGTTGCGGCGGGCGCGCTTTCGCTTGCTTGCGGAAAAAATGAAACTGCCGCTACGGAATATACCGTTACTTTCGAACTTAACTATTCGGGAGCGCCCGCCGCTTCGGTTGTTAAAGTTAAAGACGGCGAAAAGGTGTCGCGTCCTGCCGACCCCGCAAGGTCGGGCTACAAATTCGACGGTTGGTATCTTGACTCCCAAGAATACAATTTCGACGAGCCCGTTAAGGCGAACTTAACTCTTTCCGCCCGTTGGAGTTCCACCGATACTCCCGTTGTTAAAGAAAACCTTACTTTTATTGAAGCCGACGGATTTAAATACGTTTTCGAACGCGGCAGCGCGCCGGTAGGCGTGCAAATAGGAGAGCGGGTTCAGTTTATGATTGAGCCGTCGCCTTTCTATTTGGGCGAGCCGAAAGTGCTTGCGAACGGCGAAGCTCTTTTGCCCGACTCTTCGGGCGTTTACACCGTTACCGTTAGCGTAATTACCGAAATTACGGTGGAAGGGCTTGTTGCCGACACGTCGTTTATGAACGGTTTGGGAACAAAAGAGAAGCCGTATCAAATCGCAACGCCCGCGCAGTGGGTTACCGTTGCGAATATGATTAACTCGCTTAGCGGCAACATAGGCAAACGCCATTTCGAACTTGTGGCGGACCTTGATTTTCGCGGATTTGAAATACCTTGCATAGAGTTGTTTAACGGCACTTTTGACGGCAAAGGGCACACTATAAGCGATTTCGTAATTCGCGTAAGCGAATACGTTTCCACTCCCGAAGACATAAATTCGATTACCGACAGCGTCAACGCGGGTCTTTTCGGAAGAATTGTAGGTGCTACAATCAAAAACTTGAACATAAAAAACGCCGACGTTAATGTGGCGGGCAACAGCGTTATGAACGCAGGCGTGCTTGCGGGCGACGCTGTGTCGAGCACGGTGCGCGGAGTTACGGCAAGCGGCACTGCGGGCTACACCAATACGTTCGCTTACTACACCACAATAGGCGGGCTTATAGGGCACGTTCGCACCGTGTCGGTATACGGCCCGAGCTACGTTTTATTCTGCAATTCGGAAGTTACGGTAAATTCCGATTACCTCGCTTATGCGGGCGGACTTATAGGCGGGCTTTCGGGCGACGCCGAAGCCGTTGCGGCAGTTGTTGGTTGCGCGGCGGTGGGCAACGTTTTGGGCGGCCACAGTTCTGGCGGAATCGCGGGATATATGGGAAGTTACACTTCGGTTACCAACTGTTATTCCACAGGCAACGTTACCGCCGAAACCGACAGCGACATGGGCTCTTCGTCGGCGGGCGGAATCGCGGGATATTTTTCGGACGTCGAAGCGGTGATTGCGAACAGCTTTTCCACTTCCGCAGTTGTAGCGTCCGCGCCCAATTCTTTAAACGCCGTAAGGGGCGATATTTTCGGAGAGCAGGGCAACGGATTTTCGGACGCGGCGCCGTATGCAACGAAATCGGCTGTGTTCGTTTCGTATTATTCGTCTCGCGGCACCGTTAGCGTGGAAAACGAAGAATATTCGTTTACCGACGCCGACGCCGTTCGCGCGCTTTTAGGTTGGAATACGGACAAATGGATTTTCGACGGCGGTTATCCCGTGCCGAAGAGCGACGCTTCGACCGCGCTTTCGCTTTCGTTCACTGTGGATTTAAACGGAAAAACGATTTCGGAAAACGGCGTTAGCGCGAGCGGCTCCCAAGTTTTCACAGTTAGCGAATTTACCGCAGTTATGCACCTTAGCGGAAACGGGCTTGTTCCCGTGAGAACGGGCGTTTTGCTATCGGGCGGCAACGGAGTGTATTCTACGGGAATATATTCTGACGCGGCTTGCGAAAATCCTCTTCCCGCAGCTTACCTTATAACCGATAACGAAGCCGTAAATACGGTTTATATCGGCTTTGCGGATTATTCGCGTTTGAGCGGAAATTACCTCTTTACGCATAGCGGAGTTGCCTACGAGTTGTCGCTTGAACTCGACGGAAAAGGTTCGGTTAATTCGGGCGCTAAGTCGCATGCTTTCGGGTATGGCGTAAGCGGCGACGGAAAACTATTTCTTTCGGGATTGCCCGCGTTTTTGAGTTCCGCCGAATATAACGAAGCTGCGGCGGAGAACGGCAAACTGACTTTCGGAAATATTACGGCTTATGCCAAACACGACGCGGCGGGCACATGGTTTGCCGCCGACGGCACCGAATATGTTTTCGAACTTAACGGCTTGGGCACTGTGGGCGGAGTTCAAACAGAATTTGTTTTCGAAAGTAACGGCGTTACGGTGAACGGAAACACGCTTGTGTTGAGCGCCGACGCTCAAACTCTTTCGGGCGGCTCTTTAACTCTTACCCGCTCGGATATTTACGCGGGAGAGTGGGAAGCGGACGTTTACGTTTCCGACTATATCGAGTTCGACGGCAAAGGCGGATATGTAACTCTCGGCGCCGACGGAACGGAGTCGGGCAGTTATACGCTTGACGGAAATAAGTTGACTCTTACGGCGGGGAACGAGAATTTCGAATTTACGTTCGACGCTCGCGGCTATCTTATTTGCGGCAACGGAATTGCTTACGGGTTAAAAGGCGGCTTTGCGGGAGTATGGACCGACGAAGGTAAAGGCTATTCCTTAACGCTCGACGGACTTACCCGACACGGCTACGGTTACGCCTCCGACACCGACGGCAACAGATATTATTATACCGTTGAACAAGGAAAAATCAACTTTTACAACGGCGGCGCGTTTTCGTTCGCCGCAACCGTTCGCGGCGAAGGTTTGAGCGCAACGATTTCGTTAAACAACGGAGAGCGCTCCCTTAAAGCGAAAAACGCTTTGAGCGGCGACTGGTTCGATTCCGATAAACGCAAGCTTGCGATTTCGTTCGATAAAGCGAAACTCGGCTCGAACGCCGAAGCCGCGTTCGCGTATGCCGACGCCGACACTATCGTGTTCCAAAGCGGCGGCAAAATTTACGTTGCCGTACTTATCGACGGCAATACTTTGGCGCTCGGCGACTCTGAAAATCTTGACGCCGAACCTGTGATTTTCCGCAAGCACGATTCTTTCTTCGGAGAACTTACAAATTCCGACGGTTCGCTTGTGCTCGACTTTAACGGACTCGGCGAACTCGGCGGCGGAAAGGTTAGCGTTAAAACCGCCGATTCCGCGCAAGAATACGCTTATTCTGTGAACGCGAACGGCGTGGCTCAAATAAGCGGTTACGGTAACGTTACGTTCAACGAGGAAACGGGATTGTGGTCGCTTGCGCGCGCGTCGCAAGAACCTGTTGCGCTCGGCATTGTGAACAAATATGCGGGGCAGTGGTCGGTTCAGATGAATACGGGCGCGTCGGTGCTGGTAGAGCTTTTGAACGCCGACTACGAGGGCACGGGCGCCGTTTGGTGGTTTTCCGAAAACGGGCAGGCGTATCTTGCTTATTTCTTCTACAACGACGAACTCGGCGGACTTGACGTTTGCGTGAACGTTCAAACACAGAACGGCGATGAACTTACGGTTTTATTCACAATGGTGGAAAAAGCCGACGGAATGACGTTTGTAAGCGGCGAAACCGAATTGCCGCTTGCGCCTACCGACGACGCTCGGGGCGCATGGTTCGCTTATTCCGCAAGCGGCACCGGAGCTTTGGAATTTGACGGCGTTGGTCTTACGTCTGACTATTATCGCGGACTTTTGAAATATTACAGAACTGTGGTTGATAAAGACCCCGAAGTGTTCCTTTACGACAACGGCTACTACAACGGCGAACGCATGCCTTGCATTTACGCAATATCTGACGGCGGACTTATGCTTTACGCAACTTTCGAGTTTGCCGATAAAACCGCTTGGGAAGACCGCGTTAAAGAGCTTGTGGCAAACGGAATTAAACCCGAAGTTTATATTAACGCTCCCAAATTTTCAGATGCCACCGCAGTTATGCTTGTTAAATTGTTCCATGCCGACGCTTTGGCTACGGTTGAGGCGGAAGATGCCGAAAATGAAAACGTTTATTACGATTTCGGAACGGGAATTGCGCTCGACGTTCGTTACGGCGAGTTCGATTGCGGGTATATGCGCATAATAGAAGTGGTGAACGGCAGCGAGAAAGCTACCGAATACGTTTACCGCACCGAATATGTGTCGGACGACGGCGGCACGTTTGTGTTGTCGGTATACGAGCACGGTTCCGATTTGGAGTCGCCCGTGTTTATGGCTGTTGTAAAAGTGCAAGACGGAAAAGCTACCGTTACTCTTGCCGATTGCGCTACCGCCGAAAAATTGCCTTTTGCCGAACTGTGATAGAATGAACGCTGTTTTCGGTTTAAAAAATAAAAAATTCGGAAAAAGTACGATGAAGAAAAAACTTTTAGTCATGTTAATAATGTGCGCATTGTGCGCGGCGCTGTTTGCGGGATGTTCTAACGTTGTAACGCGCGAAAAGCTCGAAAAGCAATACGGCGACCGTATAACCGTAAAGTTCGAAATGGGAGAAGGTTGCACAATTTCGAGTCAGGATAATATGTCGGTATTCTACTATTATCAAAAGGATTCGAGCGGCGCGGCTCAAATAATTCAGCTGGGCACGGGCAAGCTGTCGGATACGCGTCCCGGAAAGGCGGGGCACTTTCTCGAAGGGTGGTATACGTCGGCCGACTTTGCCGAAAAATGGGACTTTTCGCGCAAAACCGACAAAGACCTTACTCTTTACGCCAAATGGCTGCCTAACTTTAAATATGTGTTTTATTATGTGGACGCAAACAACGAAGAACAAAGAATTTCGTCGGTAGACGTGGGACAGGGCGGAACGCTTTCCGCGTCTGCCAAAGTATCGCGCGAAGGTCACACTCTTTTGGGGCTTTATAGCGACCGCGAGTGCGAAAACAAGTGGGACCATTCCACTAAGCATATAGGAACGGTGGAAAACGGCGAGTCGGTGAATACCGAAGTTAAAGTTTACACCGATTGGCTCGAGGGGGAATATACCCTCGTTAGTAAGCCGTCCGACTTTTTGAGCGTTACCGCAGGCGGAAACTTCTATCTTTTAAACAGTATAGACTTTACAAATTCCGACACCGAATGGAACGGCGGCACGGTGGACTTTGACGGCATTATAGAGGGGAACGGGCACACGATTAAAGGCGTAACCGCAGAATTTCCCGTTTTCGGCGTTCGTACAGCCGAATGGGGAATATTCAAAACTCTTAAAACGGGCGCCAAGCTCAAAAACGTTAAATTCGAAAACGTTACCGTTACAATCGAAGACACCATGACTCAGCCGCGAAGCGTTGGGTTGCTTGCGGGAATAGTGGAAGAAGGCGTTACTCTCGAAAACGTGGAGCTTTCGGGCAAAATAGTTCTAAAAACGGTGGCGCGTCCCGGCAATTATACTATGGGACTGATTGCGGGCGAGTTAAATTCGTCGGTTGCGGGCGTAGTTCGCAGAATAGACATAGACAACCGACTTTCGGGATACGGCTGGCACCTCGACGAAACCGACCCCAACTTTAACGCAATCGTCTTTACGGAGCTATAAAAATAATGCGTTACTGTCGTTAAGCATAAAGAAACTTCTTTAATGTCACTGCGAGCGAAGCGCGGCAGTCCCAAACATATCAAAAAAATAACAGCGTTAAATCGCTTGAAAAATATACGTAAATGGGCTATACTTATAAGGCACCTGTGTTTTTTACGAAAATACACACATAATACTCAAAGCGGAGTTTTTATTCGTTCCGCTACGGGAGGTTAAAAAATGAAAAGAAAACTTACTGTGCTTATTTGTGCCGCAATGGCTTTGTGCCTTGCGCTCGGAGGCTTTGCCGGTTGCACCAAAAACAAGGTGAGCAACGAATCCACCGCGTTCGTTATTATGAGCGAAGAGCTCGACGGCGTGTTCAATCCGTTTTTCTACACTGCGGGCGCCGACGGCGAGGTTGTGGGCATGACGCAAATTGCAATGCTCAACTCCGACGACAAGGGAGAAGTTGCCTACGGCAACAACGAGCCCACCGTTGTTCTCGACTATACAACGTCGTTCCAAGAGGGGAACAGCCAAAATAAGTTGGGACGTTACGAAAACGGAAAGTGGACGGGCGAAACCACATATACTTTCGTGCTTAAAAACGGCATAAAATTCTCCGACGGCGTGCCGCTTACCATACGCGACGTGCTGTTCAATATGTACGTTTATCTCGACCCCGTTTACACCGGTTCCACCACAATGTATTCAACCGACATAGTGGGACTTAACGAATACCGCACTCAAAGCACCGCCACAACCGAAGAGCAAATAGAGGCGGCTGCCACAAATAAAGCGCGTACACGTCTTACAAACCTTGTGAGCGCCGTAACGACAATAATAGAAGACGGCAAGCCCTCGCAAGGAAATCCCGGCGTTGTATACACCATTTATCCCGAAGACACCATGCGCGAGGCTATTATTAAAAAACACGGCGCCGAGCATCAATTCGTTAAAGATTACAACCGCATACGCGAACTTTTCCGCAAAGAAGTGGAAAACGACTATAAAGGAGCAATCGAGGCTTACAAAGACGCGCCGTATCATTTTAACGACGTAGAGGGATTTATGTATGCCGAAGGTTTCGTAGAGTGGGACAAAAAGACCGAAACGGTTAAGAACTGGAACTACGACCGTGAAAAAATAACCACGCGCGAGGCGGCAATAGATTACGTCGAGCGCGCTAACATGCCTAATAAATTTGCCGAAATAGCCACGTCGTGGGGCACGGCGGGAGAAATCCTTACCGAATTTATTGCCGAAGCCAAAGAAGAAACGCTCGGCGGCAGCGGCGACAGGAGATACAAAAACATAAGCGGTATCACCGCTCTCGACGGAAGAGATACCTCTACCGTTACCATGAACGGAAACACCTACAACGTTGCCGCGCTTCCGAAAGGCGACGATATGGGCGACCTCAATTCCGACTGGTCGGTTAAAGACGGCAACAAATATCAAGTTCTTCAAATAAAAATCAACGGGGTAGACCCCAAAGCTATTTGGAACTTCGGTTTCACAGTTGCGCCTTTGCACTACTATTCCGACAGCGAACACGTTACGTCGTTCTCGATTGAAAACGACAGTTTCGGTGTGCAATATTCGTCGCTCGACTTTATGAACAACGTTCTTAAAGGCGGCAACAAGGTGGGTGTGCCCGTAGGCGCGGGTCCCTACAAGGCGACCGACCGCAACGGCAGCGCTAATCCCGAGCCGGGCGCGTTCAAATCCGACAATATCGTTTACTTTACCCGTAACGACGATTTCCTTATGGGCAAGCCGAAAATCAAGCTTATTCGCTATCAGGTTATAAACCAGTCGCAAAGCATAAACGTTGTTAAATCGGGCGCGGTGCACTACACGATGCCGCAGGCAACGAGCGCTAACATGAACGAAATCGGCAGCGACAAAAAGGTGCTCGAATACGTTCAAAACGTTCAGCTCGGCTACGGCTATATAGGCGTGAACGCGGGCAAAATTCCCGACGTGAATTTGCGCAGAGCTATTATGAGCGCGTGCGACACATCGCTTTGCATGCAGTACTACACGAACACCGCGCAAAAAATAGCGTGGCCTATGAGCAAAGTTAGTTGGGCTTATCCGAGAATAAATCCTGACGACGAATACAGCTACGACGACAATTTCCGTTATCCTTACGGAGCTACCGACGCCGAAACGCAAGCCACCGTTTTGGACTTTATGAGCAAGGCGCACGTTGTTAGCAAGAGCGGAGTTGCGCTCAAAGTTACGGGAAAGACGGGCGACGGATTAGACCAATACGAAGACGCGTATTACAACGGCAAGCAACTTAAATTTACGTTTACAATCGCGGGCGCAAACCTTAGCGAACACCCCACTTACAACACGTTTAAAAAAGCTGCCGATATTCTCAACGCTTGCGGTTGGGATATAGACGTTCGCGCCGACAACTATACTTTAACTAAGCTCGCTACCGGCGCGCTCGACGTGTGGGCGGCGGCGTGGAGCAGCACGATAGACCCCGATATGTATCAAGTTTATCACCGCAACAGCAAAGCTACCAGCGTGCTTAACTGGGGATACCGCGAACTCAAATCGGGCAATTCGTCTAACGGATTCGGAAAAGGAACTCTTACCGCCGACTATAACAACATAGTTGTGCCGCTCAGCAAAACAATAGACGAGGCTCGCAAATACGACGACAGAGCTAAGCGCACAGAGCTTTACAGAGAATGTCTCGAATACGTTATGGACCTTGCGGTTGAACTTCCCACATATCAAAGAAACAACATTTATTTATATAATAAAAATATAGTTGACGGCAGCTCGCTTAACAAGAGCGACAGCGCGTTCACAAACCCGCTCAGCCGCATTTGGGAAGTAAGCCTAAAAGAAAATTAAAAAGCGCATAGGATAAAAGAGTAGGGTTAATGGTTAAATACATTGTAAAAAGAATACTGCTCGCTTTCCTTATTTTGTTCGGAGTTTCGCTAATTATCTACACGTTGGTGCGGCTTATGCCCACCGACTTCGTAGACCAACAGTTTGCGGCGCAACAGTCGCAAGGCTCGGTTAAAGAGGAAGATATACAGCGGCTCAAAGCAATTTACGGATTGAGCGACAACAGCTTTTGGGGCATAATCAAAGGCTATTTCCAGTGGCTCGGCAATCTGCTTCGCGGCAATTTGGGGCAAAGTTTTAAATATAACGCCCCCGTCAGCAAAGTAATTTCCGAGAACATGTGGACTTCGTTCTTTATCGCCTTTATTGCTCTCATATTTCAATTTCTTATTGCTATTCCGCTCGGAGTTACGGCGGCTACGCATCAGTACAGCGCGCGCGACTACGCGGTTACGGTGTTCACCATGATAGGAATAAGCTTTCCGAGCTTTTTCTTTGCGGCAATCCTTATTAAGGTTTTCGCGGTGGATTTGGGTTGGTTTCCCATTCAAGGTATGGCGGACGCTTCCTCTACCGAAACGGGCGGGCTGATGTATTTCTTTGACAACATTCACCATATAATTCTGCCTATCTTTACTCTTGTTGTGCTAAGCATAGGCTCGCTTATGCGCTACACAAGAACCAACACGCTCGAAGTTTTAAACGCCGATTATATTAGAACGGCTCGCGCGAAAGGACTTAAAGAAAGCAAGGTTATTTATAAACACGCTTTCAGAAATACTTTGATTCCGCTTGTAACGTTGCTTGCGGGAATTTTGCCCACGCTGTTTTCGGGCGCGATGATTATCGAACAGGTATTCTCGCTTCCCGGCATAGGCAACCTTGCGTATAAGGCGCAAATTGCGGGCGACATACCGTTTATTATGGGCTACAATATGTTCCTTGCGGTGCTCAGCGTTCTCGGAACGCTTTTGTCCGATATTATGTACGTTGTGGTTGACCCGCGCGTTAAATTAACTTAAAGAAGGAGGAAAAGGATATGAACGAAGAAAAAAATATCCGCGCTGCCTCCGAAGTAATCGAAGACGCGGCGGCGCGTTCCGTTTCCGAACTTACGCTCGGAAATGCCGACGAGACTAACGCGATTTTATCGGAGCAAGCGCCTGCAGCCCAAACGCTTAACGAGCCGCTTGACGCAAACGTTAAAACGCTTTCTCCTTTCATGCTTGTTATGAAACGGTTTTTCCGCAGCAGACTGAGCATGGTGGGGCTTACTCTAATTATTTTGTTGTTTTTGTTCTCGTTTTTGGGACCCGTTATTTTCAACCGTTGGGGCGAAACTCAAACCGATTACGGCGGAAAAGAGGAAATAATTTCGGTGCCCGTAACCGTTACGGACGCCGACGGAAACGAAACCGAAATCATTCAGGTAACGGTTGCCAAACAACCTATAAACACTTTGTCGCCGCCGTCGTTAAAACACTGGCTCGGCACCGACAAGGCGGGAATGGACGTGTTCACCCGCATAATGTACGGCGGACGAATTTCGCTGACAATTTCTATCTTGGTCGTGTTGCTCGAAACGGTTATAGGCGTAATTTTGGGCGGACTCGCGGGCTATTTCGGCAAGTGGGTAGACCAGGTTATAATGCGTATTGTAGACATTTTCAGTTGCGTTCCGACGTTGCCGCTCCTTTTAATTGCGGGTTCGTTGTTAGACGCATGGAAAGTGGACCCGAGTTTGCGTATTTATTATCTTATGGTGATACTTACGTTTCTCGGTTGGGCGGGCACTGCGCGAATAGTGCGCGGTCAGATTTTGTATTTGCGAGAGCAGGAATACATGGTTGCCGCCGAAGCTATGGGGCTTAGCACAGCCCGAAAGATATTCAAGCATTTGGTGCCAAACGTTATGCCGCAACTTATTGTTTCCATGACGCTCGGACTTGGCAGCACGATACTGTACGAGGCGAGCCTAAGCTATTTGGGGCTTGGCGTTAAAGCTCCGTATGCGGCGTGGGGCACAATGATAAACATAATCACCGAAGACGTGAACGTGTTGCAATACAATCCGTGGGTGTGGGTGCCTTCGGGCGTGCTAATCGTTTTGGCTGTGCTTGCGTTTAACTTTATAGGAGACGGTCTGCGCGACGCGCTCGACCCGAAAATGAAGAGGTAGGCTATGGCGACGAAGAAAAGTAACATTACTTCGGCGGCAAAGCCCGAAGATAAAGAAAAATTGAAAACGGCGGAAAGCGAGGTTAAAGCTACGGCAACGGCAAGCTCTTCCGCTAAAAAAGCCGCTACGAAAACAACCGCTACGAGCGCGAAAAAAACAAATTCGACGAGCGCGAAAAAGACCGCTACTGCGAAAACGACTTCTGCGGGAACAAAGAAAACGAGTTCCTCGACGAAATCAACTTCTACGGGCGTAAAGAAAACTTCTACTGCGAAAACGACTTCTGCGGGAACGGCGAAAACAAGTTCCTCAACGAAATCAACGGCGACGGGCGTTAAAAAAACCGCGCCCGAAATGGAAAAAGCCGCTACGTCCGAACCGTCGGAAATAACCGTCGAGAACGCGGCGACGGCTAACGTGTCGGAAAGCGTAGAGCAGGCGGTTGTTGCCGAAGTAACCGCTACGGTTAGCGAGCCGCAAGAAACGGCTACCGAGTTCGAAGAGGAAAAATCGGACGAAACTCCGAATACCGTTCCCGCCGCCGACGCGGAAACGGGCGACGCGGTTTCCGACACGCAGGTAAGCGAAGAGCAAAAAAATATTTTTGTTTCGGAATCGGAAAAATCGGACGAAGGCGGGTTCGCAGTTGAAGAACCCGTTGAAAAGAACAAGTTCAAAAAAATCATATCGCGTATTAAAAGCTGGTATGCTGGCAAATTCCGTAACAAGCATTATATTTCGCGCAAAGAGAGCAAGCGCATAAGCAAAGAAAACATGCGCACAATGCGTTCTTTCGAAAAAAGAAAGAAGCGGCGCGTGTCTCCCGAAGAATACACCACTCAAATGCGCGACAGCCGCAACATTGTGGAATTCGAGAATTTGCACACCTATTTCTATACCGACGCGGGCGTTGTTAAAGCTGTGAACGGCGTGTCGTTCGATATTCCGCAGTCGAGCACCGTAGGCGTGGTGGGCGAGTCGGGTTGCGGCAAAAGCGTAACTTCGCTTTCTTTGATGCAGCTCGTGCAAGCGCCGCAAGGGCAAATTGCCGACGGTTCGATTCGTTTTAAATCGCTCGACTACAAGCTTGACGGTAGCGGCAAGCCTATTCCTATTTGGGAATACGAACTCGACGAGAACGGCAACGAAGCTTTGGACGAGAACGGAAATAAAAAAATTCTAACGCGCGCCAAAACCGACAAAAAGGGCAACGTTGTGCTCGATAAATTCGGCAATCCCATTATGGAGAACGTGCAAAAAACGGGCAGTAGCGGCGTCTTGTTGTTCGAAATGGAAGAAAAGGCGTATGACATTGCAAAAATGCCTGTGCGCGACATGAACAAAATTCGCGGGCGTCAAATATCGATGATATTTCAAGAGCCGATGACGAGCCTTAACCCTGTGCTCACCATAGGCAACCAACTCGACGAAGTAAGCTTGTTGCACCTGCCGGGCGCTACGAAGCAAATCGCCAAAGCCAAAAGTTTGGAAATGCTCAATCTTGTGGGCATAGCCATGCCCGAGCGCGTATATAAAAGCTATCCGCACGAACTGTCGGGCGGTATGCGTCAGCGCGTTATGATAGCTATGGCGCTTGCGTGCAATCCCCGCCTTATTATAGCCGACGAGCCTACAACCGCGCTCGACGTTACCATTCAAGCGCAGGTACTCGACCTGTTGCGCGACATAAAGCACAAAATCGACGGCAGCATTATGCTTATTACCCACGATTTGGGCGTTATAGCCGAAATGGCGGATTTCGTTGTGGTTATGTATGCGGGTCGCATAGTGGAAATGGGCACGGTGCAAGAAATTTTCGACAACCCGCTGCACCCTTACACGGTGGGGCTTCAAAAGAGCAAGCCGAGCATGAACTCGGAGGGAGAACGGCTGTTCAACATTCCCGGCAACGTTCCCAACCCCATAAACATGCCCGAATATTGCTATTTCAGAGAGCGTTGTTCTCGTTCGTGCGAGGCGTGCGCGCAAAAATTCCCCGATATGGTTAGCGTGAGCCCCACTCATAAGGTGGCGTGCTATCTGTACGGAAAGGAGGGGACAAATGGCAAGCAATAACGGCTCTAAGCCGAAAGATAAAAAAGTTTCCGCTACCGATGCGGCAACCGACGCCGTTTTGGAATCGGCTCAAGCCGACGCGGCAATCGAAGCTGCTAACGGCGTTGAAACAGATGCTTCGGAAAATGCGAACGCGGTAGAAGCGGATTCAATTACGGCTTCGGGTGCCGAAAAGCCCGCCGCAGAAGAGGATTTAACCGATTCTTCAAAATATTTATTGCGTGTTCGCAATCTTAAAAAATATTTCCCCATTAAAAAGGACTTTTTCGGGCGTCCTACCGCGCAACTCAGAGCGGTAGACGACGTTTCGTTCGATTTGGAGCGCGGCAAAACTTTGGGCATAGTGGGAGAATCCGGTTGCGGCAAAACCACTATGGGTAGAACAATTCTTAAATTGCATCAGCCGACGGACGGAAAAATTTATTTTGACGGCGTGGATATTGCGCCGCTTCCGCCGAGCAGGCTTCGCCCGTTGCGCACCAAAATGCAAATAATTTTCCAAGACCCGTATTCGTCGTTGCCTCCCCGTATGCCGGTAGGAGGAATAATAGGCGAGGCGGTGAAGTATCATAAAATCGTGCCGAAAGAGCAACTCCATTCCTACGTTTTGGATATTATGGATAAGTGCGGCTTGCGCGACTATTATTACGAACGTTATCCGCACGAATTTTCGGGCGGTCAGCGTCAAAGAATTTGCATAGCTCGCGCTTTGGCGGTTAATCCCGAACTCATTGTGTGCGACGAACCCGTTTCGGCGCTCGACGTTTCCATTCAGGCGCAAATAATAAACTTATTGAAAGATTTGCAGCAGTCGCTCGGGCTTACCTATTTGTTTATATCGCACGATTTGAGCGTTGTTAAACATATATCGGATAACGTGGGCGTTATGTATTTGGGTAGCATGGTTGAGTTCGGCTCGAACAAAAGTATTTTCTCAAACCCTATGCACCCGTACACTCAGGCGCTGTTTTCGGCGGTGCCCGTGCCCGACCCCAAAGTGAAAATGAACCGAATAATTCTTTCGGGCGATATTCCTTCGCCCGCGAATCCGCCTTCGGGCTGTAAGTTCCATACCCGTTGCCCTAAATGCACCGACGTATGCAAAGAAAAAGCTCCCGTTTACCGCGAGTATGAAGAAGGGCATTTTGTGGCTTGCCATTTATACCCGCAGGAGTAGTTTTGAAAGTTCGCGCTAAGGCTCTGAGAGGATTGTGTGAAAGCGCTTTTTCCCGCTAACTCGATAATATTGCCCGTCGTGACGCGATTGTGCTTTCAAAAGGATATAGACAAATAAAAGAAAAAGAATGAAAAAGAAAGACGAATACGGCATTCAAACAAAAAAGAAAAAAACCAAGTTTGTAGACGACGGCAGAACTGTGGCGGATATGAACGTTGAGGGAATGCCGTGTTACAGAGGCAAAAACTACGAGCCCGACAAAATGCCCAAACTTACGCGGGCGGAGCGTCGGGCGGTGTTTAAAGGCACGTTTTTGTCTATGATTAAACCGCTGTTGTGCACAATATGCGGGCTTGGAATAACCGCAATTTTAATTTGGCTGTGGTTGCGTTAAACCGTAAGCGACAGGGCGTAGACAATGTCTGCGCCCTTTCTTTTTGAATAAAAACAAAAAAACATAATTTATTTTTTCTGAACCTATTGACAAGACGCAAAAAGCATGTTATACTGTATTTATCGTTGAGGTTATTCGAAAAACCTCGCGAGTTATTCGAATAACTGCGCGAGGCGATTCGAGAAACCGAACGAATTGCGAAAATATGCTTTAAAAGAGCATTCAATTCGCGCGTAGAGCACACACTAAATAATATTGTAGGGAGAAATCGATGAAAAAGATAGTATCGCTAATATTGACTTTCGCTATGGCGGCAACGGGTTTTGCGCTTTTCGGATGCGCCGCGCCCTCGCCCAAAAAAGAGAGTTTTTTGCGCAATGCGGTTCAGCCTGACGAGAGCGTTACGGCGCCCGCAGAAGAGGAAATAAAAGAAGTTACGCGGGCGTATTTCAGCGAACTTAACAAAGAAGTGAAAGCGGGAGAGTCGTTCGAGTTGAAAGTTACAACAACGGGCGGCGCAGTTACGTTCCGCGCTCTCGATTCGAATAAAATAGCGGTTACCGCCGAAAACGACACCGTAACGGTAAAAGGCTTGAAGTCGGGCGTTACTTACGTTGTGGCGGTAGACGAAGACGGACGGCAATATAACGCGTGCAGAGTACGCGTAAACGCGGGCGACGCCGAAAAACCCGACCCGCCCACAGAACCCGAAAAACCTAAGGAGAACAACGGCGGTATGACATACAGTTCGTACGATTTAAATACTTACGTTTATCCCTATTGGCACGGCAACACCGTGTATAACGAAACTGCGTTGTTTGTGGGCAACACCGACGCGACCCCGCTTTTGTATAAAGCGTCGAGAATTTTAAAAGTTACCTCTTACGACCTTAAAACTACTTACGCCGAAGGCGTAGACTACACTTACGATAAGTCTGCAAATCTTTTGCGCAGGACGGCTAATTCGCGTATTCCCGCATGGGAACCCACGCGGTGGAACATGACGCTGGCTCAGGCGAAAGCCAACGGCTTATTGGCAAGCGGAAACGCTTTTGCCGCGAAAGGAGCCACGCTGAACACGGCAACTAACGAGTGGTCGAATTACGTTTATTTTGCTGAAGGAAAAACTATTTCCGAACAGCAAATAGCGATAACTTACGAACACGAGGAATACGCGCCCGAAGAATGGACTTTGCCCGCCGCCAACGTTGCGGCTTTCCCTAAGCTTAGAAATAAGCTTGAAAACGGGCAACGCGTAGAAATACTTTACTACGGCGACTCGGTTGTGCAAGGCGCCAACGCTTCTAAATTCGTGGGGCTTGCGCCAAACGCCGAACAATACACCGACATGATTACTTCGTTTATTAAAGCGAAGTATCCGCGCGCTACGGTTGTTCAGCAGAACATAGCGTCGGGCGGAACAACCGCCGAGCAAGCGCTTTCTTATTTCCCCGCGCGCACTCCCACATCGGTAATTCCTACCGAGCCTTGCACCGTAACGCCCGACTTAATTGTGTTCGGCTACGGGCTCAACGACCAAAACGTGCTCGGATATACGCCGCAAAAGTTTGCGGAAAACATAGAAAAGCTTGTGCAAAAGGCGCGCCAAAACTTTCCGAACTGCGAAATTCTTTTCGCGTCGCCCGCGCTCGGCAATCCCGCTTCTTTCCCGTATTCCGACGAAGACACGCAGGAACAGGCGATTAAAAGTTTGTTCTTCCCGAACGGGAACGCCAAATACAACGGTTTCGCCGTTGCGGAAGTTACAAAAATGCACCGCCAGCTGTACCACAAAAAGGGGAACCGCTACGGCGACATTACGGGCAACAACGTAAACCACCCCAACGATATGGGAATGAGGCTTATAGCGCAAACCTGCCTTGAAACAATATTCGGCTCCGATTATTATAAGCTTTAAAATAACTAAGCAAAATAAGAAATACATTCCGTTTTTTAAGGAGTTAAAAACCGTTATGACGAAAAAAATATTTTGCGCTCTTGCGGCAATTATAATGGCTTTTGCGGCGGTAGGACTTAGCGCTTGCGGAAACGAAGCTCAAAAACCCGACGACAATCCGCCCGCAAAGGAAAAGCTCGAGCGCTTATATAACGAGGGCATGACTTACGACAAATACGAGCTTGATACCTACATTTATCCTTATTGGCGCGGCAACGTTGTGTATAACGAAACTGCGTTGTTCGTTGGAAAAAACGACGCTTCGCCGCTGCTGTATAAGGCTACCGAAATTTTGAGCGTGCGCTCTTACGACCTTAAAACGGTGTACGAGGAAGGAAAAGACTACACCTACGACGCCGAAAACAATTTGTTGAAAAGAACGGAAAATTCCGCCATTCCTTACGTTGAGGAAGACGACTGGTATTTGCCTGCCGACAAAGCCAAAGAGCAAAACGCCACAAGTTGGCCCAAAAAGGGCTCGGACGTAAACGGCGGAGGCTATCAAACGTATCTGTTTTTCAGAGAGGGCTCGTATATTTCGAATTTGCAAGTTGCGATAACTTACAAACACAACGAATACGCTTCCGAAGAATGGGAAGTTCCCGCAGTGTTCAAAGATAAGTTTACTCGCCTTACCGCAAAACTTGAAGCGAAAGAACCCGTTAAGGTTGGCTACTTGGGCGACTCCGTAACGTTCGGCGCAATAGCGTCGGGAATGCCGGGCAGTTCGTTCGAGCCTAACGCCGAAATTTACGCGCGCATGATGACGTCGTATATGGCTAAGCATTTCGACAACGAAAACATTACCTACGTTAATCCGTCGGTTGGCGGAAAAGACGCGGCGTGGGGAAGAATGCAGGCGGAATCGAACGAACAGCTTCGCGGGCTCGATTTTTGCGTCGTGGCTTTCGGACTCAACGACTTGCATACGCCTTATGATGCGAAACACATATCTTACGCAATCCGTATAGGCGAAATAGTGGAAAACTTGCAAGCTCACAATCCCGACATAGAAGTGCTTATTGTCGCTCCCATGATAGGCAATCCCGAATCAACCGTTTATTACGATATAGACCGCCAAATGCAGGCATTATACAACGAGTTTTTCCCCGAAGGCGAAGAGTCGGAATATAAGAACGTCGGTATTGCCGAAGTTACCAAAATGCACCGCCAACTCTATCGCAAAAAGGGCGAACGCTACCGCGATATAACGGCAAACAACATAAATCACCCCAACGACTTCGCGGGAAGAGTTTACACCATGACTTGCCTTACGGCAATGTTCGGGCACGACTACTTTTTAACAGAAAATTCAAATCCGTAATAAGGAGGCAAATAAAATATGAGAAAGAGAATTATCGGACTTTTGCTTAGTTTTGTGCTTCTCGTTTGCTTCGCGGGATTTTCCGCATGCAACAAAGTAAAGCCTGACGGGCAAGAACCCGGCGGAATAGTAACGCCGCCCGACGACAAAGACCCCGACAAAGACCCCGACGACACTCAGCCTGACGACGAACCCGAAGTTCCGCTTCCCGATTCGAACGACGACTGCGTTTTTAACCAAACGGAGCTTAAAATAGAAGCGGGCGACTCGGGCTATATAACGTTTACGGGAACTGCTTCGAGCTACGTTTCGGGCAATCCCGAAGTTGCCACCGTTAAATATATCGGCAACAGCAAGCTTAAAGTTTCGGCGCTTAAAAAAGGCGAAGTGAGAGTGCAGGGCTACAATAAGCGCGGCAAGAAAATCCCTACCGCAGCTTGCAAAGTAACAGTTACGCAGTCGCTTAAAATAAGTATGCCCGAATCCGCCGAGAGCGCGGTAGACGTGCCTTACGAAGTTACCTATACTTCGCTCGGGCAAGACCAAACCACAAGCATGAAAGTTGACGTAACGGGCGCCGAAGGCATAGCAACGTGGGAAGTGGAAGACGACACCGTTACCGTTCACCCCACCGCCGAAGGCAAAATAAACGTGAAAATCACGCTTAGCAAAGACAGCGCGGATAAAGGGCACGAAGAAGTTTCGGCTTCTACCGATATTACTTTCGTGAACTTCTTTCAAGACAAATATTACGATTATAAGTATTTCTCGTTTGAGCGTAGCACGGAAAGCGTGCCCGAAGAGTTTGCTGCGATGCCCGACCCCACGCTTACGCAAAGTCTTAAAGACAAAATAGATGCGGACCGCGCTAAAAACCATCCCGTTGAGCCCGCGCCCGACCCCGAGCCCGCGCCCGACCCGGAAAATCCCGACGAAACGGGCGGAGAGAGCGGCGCCGCCGAAATTGCGGCGAGAGCGAAAGTTCGCGCGGCTTCCGACATTACCGAAGGCTACACGGTTACGCTTTCGGAAGGAGTGCTTAACGGAACAATTCCTCTTCCCGAAAGTCTCGTTATTCCCGCCTACTATAAGGGCGCCGACGATTCGGAAGCAAGACCCGTTAATAAGATTGCGGCAAACTTTATGCGTGCGTTTGCCGAATACAGCGGCGAGGCTATGTCGGAACACAAAGAACCGTTCGTTAAGCCGTTTGAGAGCTTTACAACGCTTAACGTGAAAAGCGTTTATATTCCCGCGAGCGTAGTTGAAATCGGCGCCGACGCGTTCAGCGAAGTTAAAATTAAAGCGGTGCTTGTGCAAAAGGACAACGAGCTCGTAACAATAGGGCGTCATGCGTTCTTCCGTACGGCGAGACTCGGTTCGTTCAACTTGCGCGACCTCACCAAATTGCAAACGATAGGAAGCGGCGCGTTCGCCGACCATTGCATGACCGAAATTTTTATTCCCAAGAGCGTTACGGTTATAGGCAAAGCGGCTTTTGCGCAAATAGCCAACGACGCTAACCGCAACAACCACCAAACTCTTAAAAGCGTTATATTCGAAGACGACAACGGCGAAGGTCACGAAGAACGCGCGGTTACGATTTACGGCGGAACGCTAACAAATCCCGGCGACGGCGCGTTCGCATATAACCTTGCGCTTCAAAAAGTTCGCCTTTGCAACGTTAAACGCGTTCAGTCGTGCACGTTCTTTCAAGGGTGGGGCATTGTTGACGTATATGTTGACGCCGCAACGTGCGAATGGGCGTTCTCGCCTTACAAATATTGGGATAAAGACTATCAGTATGACCCCGAGCTTGACGTTGACCAAAACGGCGTAAGTAACGGCGCTTACGCGCTTATAGACCACACCACAGAATGGGGCAATCCGTTTGTTTACGCGCTTACCAGCGGTTTGGTGAGCTCGCTTACAATAGACAACGCCATGATTGAGGACGTGCGTGCGCTTCCGTTCGCGGCTCTCGACTACGACAGCAGAGGACTTTTGGGCGCTTACGGAAAAACCGCCGAGGGCGCGAAGAGCTATTGCTTTGGCGAAGTTTATGTGCTCGATACTCTCAATCCTTCGGAATTTTTCAAATCCCGTTACGAGCAGAAAACCGACGGTATTCAAAAAGACGGTTACACTCGTTGGGTGCTTAAAGCGTAATGTTTGAAAGCTCGCAACAAAAAATTACTTTGGCTTTTAGCTCTGAAAAGGGGCGAAAGATAAATACTATTTTTGGAGGAAAGTTATGAAAAAAGTTTGTTTGTTCCTGTTATCGGCTATGCTGACGGTTATGTTGGCATTCGGCTTAGTTGCTTGCGGCAACAACGATTCGAAAAAGCCCGACGACAACAATCCCGGCGGAGTGGTTACGCCGCCCGACGACAAAGACCCCGACAATCCCGACGACAAAGACCCCGAAAAACCTACGAAACCCGTAATTAAGCTCGATAAAGATTCGATTACGCTTATTATAGGCGAAGACGTTGTTGTTACCGCTACCGTTACGGGTTCGGATAAAGCTCCGTCGTTCTCGCTCGGCGGAACTACCGTTGCGGCTATTCAAACCGAAACGAACGCGAAATCCGCAACTATTAAAGGTCTTGCGGGCGGCGACGACACCTTAACCGTGCAGTTAGAGGGCGCCGACGCCGTTACCGTTCCCGTAAAGGTTGAAAACGTCGACTACCGTTTTAACGCCGACTTTGACGAAGACGAGAAAATTTTCGACGCGGGCGTAACGGGCGAAGACGACGGCGAAACCGCAACTATAAGCGTTACGCACTTTATCGAAAACGCCAAAATCGAATATTCGGTTGAGGGCGCGGCGGCAACCGTAACCGCGTCGGAAGACGGAAAAACCGCCACCGTTAAAGCCGAACAAGCGGGCGTTGCGAAAGTTACCGCTAAAATCCTTGCGGTGAAAGAGAACGCCGAAGAGGGCGGAGAACAACCGCAAGACGGCGAAACCGAGCCTACGGTTGAATACGAAGAACACGCCGTTAAAATCTACACCGTTGTTTGCACCGACGATTGGAACGATTTGGCTGAGGAATCGCTTATCGGCACGGAACTTCTCGAATACCGCGAAGTTAAAAACGGCACAACCGTTGTAGGCTACGAAGCGTTCATTTCGAGCAACGCTTCCGCTTCCGACATTATGGACGAAGTCGACGTTAAAGGAGTGCTCCGCATTCCCGCAATACACAACCGTTTGCCCGTTGTGTCGATTGGCAAGAACCCGCAAGATATTGCAACATTGTATTTCCTTGCTTACGAAAAACCTTTAACCGACGACCAAATAGCTGCGATAGAAGATGAGACGGAAAAAGCTAACGCTCAGGCTTATAAAGCAAAAGTTGAAGCGAATAAAGACGCCGTTGACGCTATGCAAAGCGTGTACGCCGCCGTTAAAACGGTTTATCTTCCTTGCACTTTAACTTCCATTCCCAACCTTACTTTCCGTCTTTCTACTGCGACAAAAGTTGAGGTGCAAAAAGGAAACCACATTAAAGAAATCGGAATACAATCGTTTAACGAAATGTACGATTTGGAAGCCTTTAATCTTGAAGATTGCACAGAACTAAAAACTATCAAGAATAACGCGTTTGACCAAGCGGGCAAAAATGCTAATAATTTTGCACTTGCTATTCCCGGTTCCGTTACTACGTTAGAAACAGGTGTGTTTGCAAATGCAGGTATAGTGTCTTTGGAATTTTTACCTCATGTAGGAGAGGGAGCTCGTATTGATTTGCCTGGAATGGCTTTCGCGGGAATTACTAAATTAAAAACGCTTTATCTTGGAAATATAGGTACAGTTGCCGTTAACGCTTTCAATAGCTTAGTTTTAGAGAAGCTTTATATTAACGATGTTACTTTAATAGACGACGGTGCCTTTATGGGGGCAAATATCGGAGAAATTCATATAGGTGCTGAACTCAATACGGACGCTTTGGGACAATACGAAAAAGGAACTACAAATAACGCTTTTCCTAATTTTAATACGCGTTCGTTAGTTTTCTTTAATTGCATTCGCAATGTGATTTTCTTAGAAGGCAATAATGAAGTAGCCAAAAACGTAGGTCCGTCGCAAGCTTATGCAGGTAATAATCCCGATAATTGCGGTTCGTTGTTTGGTTTGGATTTCGGCGGATGGCAAGGTGCTGAAACATTGTATATTTCAGTAGATACTGCTCTTGAAGATATTAGTTATTATTTAGCAAATTATTTTACAAAAGAAGAAACTTCAGACAAAGAAGGTTATTATAAGTTTAAAGCATTGAAAAAGTTTGTACCGACACTCAATACGGAAGCTACTTTTGCGCCGCAGACCGAAGAGCCCGATGTCCCCGAAGAGAGTGGCGACGAAAATCAAGCCGCTTAAACAGTAACTAAAACTACAATAGGGGAGTGCGGCGGCAAAGCGTTTGCCGCCGCAGTCAACCCCGAAAATAAGGAAAATTCAATATGAAAAAATTCAGAAAATTCTTTGCCGCTATTGCCGCATCGCTTATGCTTTGCCTTGCGCTTACGTCGCTTTCGGGTTGTTTCTATTCTCCCGAAGTGCCGATAGACGAGCTTATGAAAGAGGTGCTTTCGAAAGTTGACTTTAACGCCGACACGAACTATAAGGGCACTCTTAAAGTTGCGCTTATGGACGACATTGCGTCGGCGGATAGTTTTAACGCGTTAAAAACAGACTTTGAAAACAAGTATAAAAATATTAAGGTTGAGGTTGAAACCTTTCCCGACCTTATATCGCGCGTTGTTACCATGCACGGCGCCGCTACCACTTTGGGGAAATACGACAGTATGCCCGACATTATTTGGGTGGCGAACGAAGATATTCCCGGCCTTGTGAGCAGCGAAGTTCTTATGCCGATTGACTATTTCGACGAAGCGGATAAGGAATGGGACACTACCGACCTTGTGCAGTCTATGGTGCAGGATTCTTATTTTAAGAAACACATGTATATGATGCCGCGCGACTACAACCAAATTGCGCTTTTATACAACACCGCTATGTTTGCGGAAGCGAAAGCCGCCGACTCCACAATTAAGAGTCCCGACGAATTTAAGGACGAAAACGGAAAAGTTCGCGCCATGACGCAAGCGGAATTTACCGAAGTTGCGAAAAAGGTGCAAGCGTGGATGGCGTCCACTCAAAAATATAAAGCGGGCAAGGCTGTTGATTTCCGTTCGATTTGGGGCTCGCTCAACTACGCGATTTCGCGTAACTTCGGCGCTACCATAATCGATTCGGATAGCAACTGCACTCTCAGTAGCGAAGAAACCGTTAATATGTTCGATTACCTTGTGGACATGGTTTATAACAACGTAATGACGGGTCCGAACGAAACCGAAGGCTTCGACTTTTTCGCGTCGGAACGCGCGGCAATGTGCTTTCAGTCTCGCGCTTGCCTCTCGGACGTTATAGCCAAAACCGAAGCGCGCAACGGCGTGTATGAAAATCTTAACGTGGCTCCCATGCCTTGCTTGGGCGACGACGACAAGTATTCTATCGGCGCGGGTTGCTCGGGCTATGCTATGTATCGCAACGCGGTTCATGCAACCGAAGCTTGGCTGTTCCTTAAAAACATAGTAAGCGAAAGCGCGCAAGAAGCGTTCAGCGCTTGCGGCAACGGTGTTCCCGTTGTGCAGTCGCTTTTAGACGACGAAGACGCGGCATGGCGCAATCTTGCGCAGGTGAACGAAGCCAAATACGGCAAACTTCGCGCCGACTTCAATCACGACGCGTTCGTATACCGTAGAGACGCAGCCACCACTATGGAATTCAAAAAGTACGTTCCCACAACCATTGTAACCGAAATTTGTTCCACCGTGAACGGCGTGTTCGTTGATTTATTGAGCCTTGAAGTTGTGGTTAAGGGCGACAAAGCCAAAACCCGCGAGAATATTGCTTCTAAACTTAACGGTTTCAGAAAAGATATAAACAGCCAAATCCGCAAGGCTCCGTTAGAGTAATAGGCACCGCGTATTGCAAAAGATTGCGTCGCTACGCTCGCAATGACAGTATAGCAGTTGTCGTTGCGAGAGGGCGAAGCGCGACGCGGCAATCTTGAACATAGAGCGGGAACCGCCGCGATAATCGCATATTGCAAAAGATTGCGTCGCTACGCTCGCAATGACGGTATACAGTTGTCCTCAGCCGAGCACGCAAAGCGTGCGAACGCCACGAGCCGTAGGCGAGTATTGCGAGAAGGGCGAAGCCCGACGCGGCAACAGAACGAAAAAGAATTTGAAAAGGAAAAGTATGGATAATAATTTCGGCGGCGTTATTGTGCCGATAGACGCGGAACGTAAAAAATTGCACCGCAACCGCAGAATAAAAAACGACCTAATCAGCTATGTGTTTTTGCTTCCGTTCATAGTGGGCGCGCTTGTGTTCACGGCGTTTCCTATTGTAATGTCGTTTTTATACAGTTTCAGCAACTATAACGGCGCAAGAGCCACTCAAATGGGCTTTTTCAACTATATAAACATGTTCTCTATGGGGCGCGGCGGTCTGTTTTTGCCCGTTATGAAGTCTTTCGGAGTTACGTTTATATATGTTATCGCAAGCACGGTAATAAACTTGGGACTGTCTTACATTTTGGCGCTATTCTTGCACAATAAGATTAAAGGCATAAAAATAATTCGCGTGCTTTGTTATTTGCCTTGCCTTATTCCGGGACTTGCGAGCGGCTTTATTTGGCGCGACGTGCTTTCTTACGGCGTTCCTACGGCGGGCAATCCTTACAACGGTTTGGGCTTGTTCAATATGTGGCTCACAAAGGCGGGGCTTCCCACAGCCACGTTTTTCGAGTCGGAAAACACCGCCATGCTGTCGCTGTTATTTACGGGCTTGTGGGGCTTGGGCGGCGGCATGATTATGTGGCTTGCGGCTTTCGAGAACATTTCGCCCGAATACTACGAGGCGGCTCGAATAGACGGCGCGGGCTACATGCGTTGCTTGCTTAAAATAACTATTCCGCTTTCAACTCCCATACTTTTCTACAACATGGTTGTTTCCATGATTTCGGGTTTGCAAGTGTTCGGCACGTTCGCCGCTTACGGCACGGGCAAAAACGAGTCGCTTTATTTTATTGCAATCAGAATTTATATAACCGCGTTTTCGGGCAGCGTGCACAATCACGGCTTGGCGTGCGCTATGTCTTGGGTGCTGTTCCTCATTATAGGTATGCTTACCCTCGTAATGTTTAAAACGGGGAATTGGGTGCAGTACGGCGACGACAATTAAGGAGGTACAACCGAAAACATGCGATATTCGATAGACACAACAAGTTTCGACGGCGGCGTTCACACGCTTTATACGTCGCCCGAAAAAAAGGCGGCGCAACGCAAACGCATAGCTATGCTTGCGGTTAAATATTTGATTGCTGCGGTTTTAATAGTTTTCTTTTTGTTCCCTTACGCGTTCATGATATTAAAATCGTTCATGTCTCCCGCCGAAACTTTGCCGGGCGAGTTGGTGCACTTTTTCCCTAAAATGTTCACTGTAAAGAATTACGCCGTTGTGGGGCGGTTCTTTAAGAACATTTTGAACACTCTCGTAATTATTGCTATAAACGCCATATTCATTCCGCTTTCGGCGTGTTTCGTTGCGTTTCCGCTTGCGCGCCATAAGTTCACGGGCAAAAAAACAATGTTCTCCATAATAATGGCTACGGTTATGATTCCCTCTACCGTGCTAATGGTGCCGCAATACACGCTTTACGTTCGTTTCGGGCTTGTGGATAAGCTTGTGTCGCAATGGATAGGCGCGTTTTGGGGCGGCGGCGCTCTGAATATATTCCTTGTTATTCAGTTCATGCGTTCGCTTCCCAAAGAAATGGACAACGCGGCTAAAATAGACGGCGCGAACGAATTTCAAATCTTTTTGAGAATTGTGTTCCCTCTTTGCGCCAACATAGTTATCTTGATTGCGGTAAACGTTGTTATAGGCATGTGGATGGACTTTCAAAGCCCGCTCATTTACTTAAATTCAAGCAAGAAATGGACGGTAGGCTTGGCGTTTTACCATTATTTCAGCGATAAGACGGTGGCGTCGCAACTTTCGGCGCGGCTTATGGCAATGTGTACCGTGATGTCGCTATTGCCCATAGCGCTGTTCCTCACGTTCCAAAAGAGCATGATAGGCGGCGTGAAAGTGGGCGGCATAAAAGGTTAAAAAATTTTGTTCGGCAAGGCGAATAAGTCCGCTTTGCCGAATGTGTTTTAAAGACGTAAAAAAATATTTAGGATAAAGGAGAAAAGAGAATGAAAAAAGGTTCGGCGTTTTTGGCGGCGATACTCGGCGCCGTGATGTGTTTCGGTTGCGGCAAGCCTAATTCCGAAACCCCTCCCGATAAAGAACCCGAAGGCGACAAGTGGGCGGTGGAGTTCGTTTCGGTGTTCGAGGGCGAAGAAAAACAGATTGCGTCGGGCGGCAAGTGCGTTTACGAGCCGGGCGCCGATTTGGGCGATAAAAACTATCTTAAAATGATTGTTTCGTCTAATGTAACGTTGCGCGGCGAAATCCGTTATGCCTACGAATACAAGGGCGACATAACCGACGACAGCGACGAAGACGTTGAAACGTTTTATACTCTTGCGGGGCAAAACGTGGAACTGCGCCAAATACTCGACTTTTACGGCGAGAACGAGGGCAACAAAAAGCTCCGTTCAATAGAGCTGTTTAACTTGGGCGATACCGACGGCAAAATAACGCTTTCGAACGTTTCGGCGGCTAAGCACCCCATAGACTTCTACGACGTGTCGTTCACCAACAAAGAGGTGGAACCTCAGATGCAGCTTTTCGTTGCGGGCGAAACTGTGAAAATAGGTTGCACGCTCAAATCGGGCGGCGCGGTGAATTGGCTGTCGAGCACCGACGGCACCGTCAGGCAGATTAACACCGAAAACGGCGTGTATGTCGGCAAAGAGCAAAAGAGCGGCGCCGTTGTTGCAGATAACGACGTAAACCTTGTGAACTCGCACGACAACGGCAGACTTATTCAGCAATCGTATTACGGCATAGGACCGGATAATAATCAAGGATATATTCCGGGCGAATTCGGCGCGGACGACAACAACACGCGCCCGTGGCATTATAACCCCGTGCAGGGCGGCGATAAGAAAAACTTTTTCAGCCGATTGGTTGACGTTCAAGTTTCGGAGGGGGAAGTTTATATTAAAGCGCGCCCTATGGATTGGGCGAAAGTCAACGAAGTTACGCCGTCGTATATGGAAAATTGGTACAGCGTGGAAAAAGACCCCGAGCTCGGCGAATACGTTAAGGTTAGAAACCGTTTCACCGATTTTTCGGGTTACGAACATAACAATCCGCGCGCTCAGGAGTTGCCCGCGTTCTACGGAATAGCGCCTCTCGGCAAAGCGGTGTATTACAACGGCGACAAACCGTTCACGAACGACGAATTGACTTACCGCGAGAATATGGCGTTTTGGGACGGCAACCGCGACGCGCGCATGCGTTGCACCGAAAACTGGATAGCTTGGGTAAACGAAGAAGATTGGGGAATAGGGCTTTATGTGCCCGACGTTGTAACCACTTTGGCAGGTCGCACAACGGGATTCAACAACTCGGTGGCGGAGCTTGGTTCCGCGCCGTATAAGGCGGCGTCGAGCACTTACGCGGCTCCTCTCGGCAATTTCTCTATGGAAACTTACAAAGCTTTCGACTACACTTATTATCTTGCGCTCAACAGCGTTAGCGGCGTGCGCGAACTCTTTGCCAAACTTAAAGAGGGCGGCGCGAAAAACGAATTTTTGGTAGGAAAGGAGGTTCCGAATTGGGTATGAAAACAAAACTCGGATTTTTAATTTCTTGTTTACTCGCTTTTTGCTTGCTGTTTGCTTGCGCTTGCGGCAATGCTCCCAAAACTCCTACGGGCGACAACCCGCCGCCCGACGACAATCCGCCCGTGCCTCCCGTAGAAACGGAGTGGGATAAAATGACGCCGCAACAGCGCACTGTTGCTATGCTTTCGGCAACCGACGATTTCGGGCGTACCTTTTCGCTTAGCGGCGAGAAAGAGGACGACAAATATGTGGGCATGTTCTTTTTCACTCTTCACGGCGAAATGCCTTACGACGAAGTGCACGACGTTACCGAAATGACGGACGGCGGCGCGGACATAGGCAAGTGGTTTACGGAAGCGGCAAAGCACCCCGACAACACCGCCTACTACTGGGGCAAACCGCTTTGGGACTACTATTCGCAACGCGACACATGGGTAATTCGCAAACAGCTCGAAATGCTCACTATGGCGGGCGTTGACTTTTTGTTTATAGACGTTACGAACGCGTTCAGCGACAAGACGTTCAACGACGCCATAAGCCTATTGTTCGAAGACTCGACTTATGAGGTTATGCAAATAGTGCACGAATACGTTCAGGCGGGTTGGGACGTGCCGCGCCTTATGTTCTACACCAACAACAACGGCACCAACGGCACCAAAAATTCGCAGTGCACAAAGCCGAACGACGACGTGAACGTGGTGCGCGAAATTTACAACAAGTTTTATAAATACCGCGACGGAATGTACGACGACGTTTGGTTCGCGCCCAACGGCAAGCCGATGATTGTTATGACGCTCGAATCGCAGCAAATACTCGACCTTGCGGAAGAGGACAGCCCCAACTACGGACTTAGCGACTATTTCGAGTTTAAAAACACGATTTGGCCTAATCAGGCGGAAGACCAAGACGACCTCGACCCCGATTCGTTCCCGTGGATGGAAAAATATTTTAACGGCGTGTATCTTAAAAATCGCGGCGGCACGGTGAACGTGTCGGTGGCTCAGCACATGAACACTATTCGCTTTTCGGACACCACGCGCAACTACGGCAGAGGCTACGATTACGCGACCAAGAAAAACATTTCGGCAGATTCGAGCAAAGGTACTAACTACGAATTTTTGTGGAAGCAGGTGCTCGACAACAAAAACGAAGTGAACATGGTGACTATAACGGGTTGGAACGAATGGACGGCGAGCAAACAGACGGGCGCCGACGGCAAGCCGTTTTTGGTGGACGGATTCAACGAGGAATACTCGCGCGACATTGAGCCGACATACGGCGACTACAAAGACAATTTCTATTTGCAAACGGCGCGCAATATTCGCGCGTTTAAAACGGGCGATGAATTCGAACTTTCGTATCCCGCCGCAAGTATAGACGTTGCTAAGTTCGATGCGGCGGCATGGAAAGACGGCAAAGTTTATCACGACTTTACGGGCGAATGCACGGCGCGCAATTACAGAGGCTGGGTTTCTAACCCCAACTCGCCGCACTTTGTGTATTTAACCGACGACAGTAACCGCAACGATATAGACACCGTAACGGTTACGCACGACGGCGATTACGTTTATTTCCGCATTACCACCGTTGAAAACGTTGAGCCGTATGAAGCGAACGACACAGGCTGGATGAACGTTTTGATTTCCACCGACGCGTCCGCCGCAGGCAATCTGTTCGGCTACAACTATTTTGTGAACCGCTCGGTTACCGACGGAAAGAGCACTGTGTGCCGCCGCACCGCTTCGGGCGACTACGAAGTTGTGGGCGAGGCTAAGCTCGCGGTTGAAGGAAAGGTGTTGCAAGTGGCTGTGCCTCGCGCCGCGCTCGGGCTTTCGGGCGGCGAAGTTCCGTCGTTCTCGTTTAAGGTGTGCGACAACATTACTAATCCCGACGACGTTTTGAGCTACTACAATTCGGGCGACGCCGCGCCTATCGGGCGGCTCGGGTATTGCTACGGGAAGTAAGTATTGAAAAGTCTTTTTTGTTGCGAGGGGAAAACTGACGGTCGGTTTAAATATTACGGCAACCGAAAGCTTTGCAACACAAAATCAACACAAAAAACCCGCAAACGCTTGACGGGGGGGGGACTTAAATTATACTATATATAAGGCACGGGTGTGCGAACATAACGCGAGGTAAACTATGAGCAGCAGAAAAGACGTGGCGCGGGCGGCGGGTGTGTCGGAAACAACCGTAACCAACATATTAAACGGCAAAAAGTCGGCAACTAAGGAAGTTGAAGAGCGGGTGAGGTCGGCGGCTAAAAGGCTGAAATATCACCCGAATGTAATCGCGCAGGGGTTACGCACAAAAAACAGTAGGCAAATAGGAGTGTTCATAAGCGAAATAGGCAATCCGTATTTTGTTGAAATTTTGCACGGAATCGAAACGGCTGCGGCGGAGCTCGGCTACGTTATAACGATTATTTTGATTTCCGACAGCATAGAAAAGAAATACAGCGACATAATGAGTCGGGGATTTGCGGGCATAATAAATATTTCGAACATTCCGTATACGCTTACTTTCATGAAAGAATTGAACAACAGCGGCGTTGCGCTTGTTAATTTCGAACGCGAGTGCGGCAGCGTTGTTAGCCACGATATGGCGCCCTCCATGCGTTCGCTCATTCGCAGGGCTTACGATTTGGGGCATCGCAAAGCTTCGTATATAGTGGGCTATCCCGACTTTGAAACCGCAAACAACGACCCGCGTGTGAACGCGTTTTGCGAGGAGACGGAGCGGCTCGGTTTTGCGAAAGCCGACCTTGTTTACGGCGATTTTCCGCTTCGCAATTCTACGGTGCTCGGCTACGAGGGCGCAATGCAGGTTTTTTCGCACGAAACGGACGTAACTCTTTTGTTCTGCATAAACGATATAAGCGCGTTGGGTGCGCTGAGGGCTTTAAACGAATTGCACATACGCGTGCCCGAAGACGTGTCGGTTGTGGGGTACGACAACATTAGCATGTCGGAGTTTTTCTCTCCGCCGCTCACCACAATAGAAACGTTTTGCTTTGAGCGCGGCACCGAAATGGTGAAAGCGCTTGTGCGCAGAATAGAGGGCGGCGAACCCGAAAACATATTGCTTCCGTGCGAAGAAGTTTTGCGCGTTTCGCTCGGCAAGGCGAAAGGGACGAACTGAACTTTGAAAAACTGTGTTATTTTGGGCGATTCGAAAAAATTTTCGCGCGTTATAAATTCGGTGAACGGGCGCATAGAGCGCGGAGTTTTGCCCGGCGTAACGCTTAGGGTGATGCTTAACGGCGAATGCGTTTTGGATTATACTGCGGGATATTCGAACATAGAAGAAAAAATTCCGCTTAGGCGCGATTCCGTTTTTAGGTTGGCGTCTATGACTAAGCCTATTACTGCGGCGGCGGCTCTGTGGTGCGCCGAACGCGGCAAATTGCGGCTGTCGGATAAAATAAGCAAATACTTTCCCGCGTTCGCCCGAAGTAGGGTTGGAAAGCTCGACGGGCGCGGAAAAGTTGCGGCGCTTGGAGCCGCCGAGCGCGAAATTACCGTTGAAGATATTCTAACTCATTCTTCGGGGCTCGGTTCGGGCGAGGTGGGTGACGCGCAATTCGCAAGTTTTCCCCGCGCGCATGTGCGCACGCCGCGCGAAGCCGTTGAGCATTACGGCGAATGGCTGTTGGATTTTTCGCCGGGCACAAGTCAGATGTATAGCCCGTTGGCGGCGCTCGACGTTGTTGCGGCAATAGTGGAAAAGGTTACAGATACCGAATACGAATCTTTTTTGCGCGAGCGTATTTTTTTGCCGCTCGGCATGACCGACACGGGGTATAATTTAACCGAAGAGCAATACGGGCGCGTTGTTAAAATGTACCGACTCGGCGACTCCGCCGACAAGCTCGAACCGCACGAAATGGGGCGCGAGGGGCACGACGGTTTTCCCGCAGGGGCGGTAAGCGGTTGCACGGCAATGTTCGGCACAGCTTGCGACTACACACGTTTTGCGCAAATGCTTTGTGGCGATGGCGAGTTTGGCGGGCAACGGGTGCTTTCGCCCGAATCGGTTAGGCTTATGCGCGCGCCGCATTTTAAAAACGGGTTCGCAGGCATGGACGAATACTCTAATTGGGGCTACACGGTGCGCGTAAGGCAACGCCAAACCGAAAACGTGCAGGAGCTTTCTCCTTTGAGCTACGGTTGGAGCGGCGCCTACAACACGCATTTTTGGGTTGACCCCGAACTTAAAATAGTTGGCGTTTATATGAGCAATATGAGCAACGCTGGCGGCGCGGGCGCGATTACCGCATTCGAATTCGAATGCGACGTAATGCGCTCTTTAAAAGATAAGTAAGATAAATATAAAAAACACGGAGCCGACGTTCCGTGTTTTTTTTACGAATTGTGTTTAGATTAAAGATATTCAAAGCAAATTTTAAAAATATTTAAAATTCGAGCGAAAGTTCTTTTCCGTGTTCTATAACCGTTTGGCTGTTTATGCCGGCCGCAAGCGCGGATAAGCGAACGGCGTCGAAGTGTCGGCATAAATCGTCGGGGCGGTGCGAATCGGACGAATAGCAAACTTTTTTGCCGCCGAGCGAAACGTAACGCAGTAGAATTTCTTCGGGCGGAACGGTAGCTCCGCCGAGTTTTCGCACGCTTGCGTTCAGTTCGAGAATTTTTCCGCGTTCTATTATGCCGTTAAGTATTTCGTCTATAAGCTCGAGAGCGGCGGAATACAGCGAAAGCGAGAAAGGCGCGTTGCGGCAAACGTATCCCAAATGCCCGATTGCGTTATAGCGGTACGGCGCAGAGAGGGAGGCGAGCACTGCTTTAAGATAAGTTATGTAAGCTTCTTGCGGCGTTTTGTTTTCGAAATATTCGGCAAAGTAGCAATCGGCGTCGCCCACTTGATGAACCGAGTTTATAATGTAGTCCGGCTTGTATTTTTCCACGAGTTCGGCGTTGGCGTATTTGTTTTGCTCGGTGAAGCCTATTTCGAGTCCCGCGCCTATATAAATTTCGGCTTCGTATTTTTTTTGAAGAGCGCGCACGCACGAAAAGTAGTCGCTAAGGTCGCAATGCGCCACGTTCGGCTTATAATACATTAAGTCGGCGTGCTCGGTAAAAACAATGTGTTTTAAACCGAGTTCTAAGGCGCGCAAAACAAACTCTTCGGGTTCGTTGTGCCCGTCGGGGGAATATTTTGTGTGAACGTGATTGTCGGCAACCATAAAAGCTTTCTCCTTTTTGTTTTTTTCGGCTATTTAAAATTATAGCACAAAAACGCGGATAAGTCAAAAAGACTTATTTGCATAAAATGTTTTGGTATAGGCAAACTATACACAGTATGAAAAAATTTGTTTGTGCTATTTTATGCGTTGCGGCGGTGGCGGCGTCGTGCGGGTTCGCGTATGCCGCGCCCGTTAAATGGGTTGATTTCAACGCGAGCGAATGGGCGCTTAGAGAGTGCCTCAAATACGAAAACGAGTTTTACGGCACCGATTGCGGCTATAATTTTTCGGACGCCGTAGCTTTTTTGGCTCATTCAAACGGCAACAGGTTTTCGGTTAGCAAAGACCGCAAAACTCTTGCTAAGCTTGTGCAAAGATTGCGCGACGGCGAAAAATTTGCCGACATAATGCCAAAAACGGATTACGCCGAATATTTGCGAACTTCTTACGGCGCCGTGCTCGCTCCGCTTGTGGGCGACTATTTAGACGAAAACACGGGAGAACGCAAACACGGGCTAAGATGCTGTTTTCCGCTTGCGGCGGGACATTGGTATAACCATTACGACGATTTCGGGAACTCGCGCAGCTACGGATATAAGCGCAGGCATTTGGGGCACGACATTATGGGAAGCGTGGGAACTCCCATAGTTGCGGTTGAGGGCGGCACAGTTACCGAATGCGGCTGGAACAAATACGGCGGTTGGCGAATAGGCGTTCGCTCCGACGACACGCTTCGCTACTATTATTACGCGCACCTGAGAAAGGGCCGTCCTTTCGCTCAGGGCATGACTGTGGGCAAAAGGGTGGAATCGGGCGACGTTATAGGCTATTTGGGCGTTACGGGCTATTCTACGCGCGAGAACGTGAATTTAAAGTCTTGCAGCCCTCATTTGCATTTTGGCTTGCAGTTGATTTTTGCGCCCGAACAGGAAAAAGGACCTAAGGAAATATGGGTGGATTTATACGCCTTAACGCGCTTTTTGGCGCAGTACCGCGTTAAGGCGGTGAAAGGCGAAAACGGGGAATACACTTCTACGGGGCGTAGGTTGTGGGTGTGAACGGATAAAAAAAGGTCAAGCCTGTCTGCGGGATAGGCTTGACCGGGAGAAATCAGGGCTGGGCAAGCCCTATCTATCTACACCCTAATAAGCTTTTAGGGCATTATTAGGCAATAATTATCCTTTTAAAGGGAAAGCAAGTTCTTTAAGAAGCATATTGAAATTGTCGGCTGCCATAGGATATTCGGTTTCTACGGTGCCGTCGCTTCTTTTCAATTCGGGAATAACATAGTTAAAATTCGGGTCGTAAAGATAGTTTAAGCCCGTATAGCAAACGTCGCCAAGATAAAGCGCGTGTACAAAATCAAGCTTTACAACTATATTCGGCACTTCTATAAACATAGGAGTGCGGTCGCCGAATTGTTCGTAATACAACGCGCGCAAAGAGCTTGGACCCTTTTTTAAATTGGGAAGAACCATTTCGAAAGTTATGTTTTTAAAATTCGATTTAGGTTTGTTATTCTCTTTTTCTTCTTGCGCTTTGGTTTCTTCTTTTTTATCTTCCATATAAAACTCTTTTCTTGTAGTCAAAACGACTATTTGAAAGTCATTTTGACTATAAGCTATTATAATTATTTACAATGAATAAATTGGTTGAGTTGCTTTCAAAAGAGAAGAGTAATCCGAAAAATATTTTCGGAAAGCTTTTTTGCGTGCGGCTCAAAGAATTGAGAGAAGAAAAAGATTTAACGCAAGCGCAAGTAGCTTTAAAAATGGGGATACCCGTTAGCACATTTGCAAATTGGGAACAAGGCAGAAGGGAGCCGAGTATATTCGATATTTATAACTTGCTTTGGGTTTTAGAAGTTGATGCTAACGAATTGTTTGGTATTAACAATGACATAATATTGTAGTCAAAATGACTATAATAACATTATATCGGTCAATTTGACCGATGTCAAGTATTTTTTAGTAATATTTATTATAATATTACTATGAGAGAACGGCTAAGAGAACTTATAAAAGAAAAAGAGGCTTTTAAACAAGTCTTTTGTAAGCGGTTAGTCGAAATTCGTACAGAAAGAAAATTGTTGCAGAGGCAAATGGCTGAAAAACTTGGCGTAAATTTGAGCACATATTCAAATTGGGAGCAAGGTCGAAGAGCGCCTCATGTTAATGATATATACAATATGCTTTTAGTTCTTGAAATTGATGCTAATGATTTATTTGATTTAGAATAAAAACGCGTTTAAACGCGTTTTTTTGTTATTGCTAATTAGTTTATTACCCCGTCGCCTGACAGCTCCTTGCAATGACATTTGCGGTTTGTCTAAAAAATTAGATAAGTTTATCGGGGTATAACCCGATAAAGTTAGTAAAAATTGGAAGTTTATCGGAGTATAACCCGATAAAGTCGGTAAAAATGGGAAGTTTATCGGAGTATAACCCGATAAAGTAGGTAAAAATGGGAAGTTTATCGGGGTATACCCCTATAAACTCTTGACTTTTTGGGAATAATATGGTAAACTAATAAAACTTTAAGGAGTTGTGCCGTTTATGATTCAGCGCCCGCATTATATTGAACAATTAAAAGTTTATATGGATAAACCGTTTGTTAAAATACTTGCGGGTATTCGTCGCGCGGGAAAGTCTACTGTTTTCGAAGAGTTTGCCGAATATCTGAAAGAGAGCGGAGTTAAGAGCTCGCATATAATTTCTATGCGGTTCGATTCCTACGAACACGGCACAATAGAGAACGGCGACGGCATGTATAACAATCTTCGTTCCAAAATGAAGGAGTCGGGCAAATATTATTTATTGCTCGACGAAGTGCAAGAGGTTGAAAATTGGGAAAAAGCCGTTAACGCTTTAATGCAAGACTGCAACACCGACGTATACGTTACCGGCTCGAACTCTAAGCTTATGTCAAGCGAGTTGTCAACATATCTTACGGGCAGATACATTTCGATTCCCGTATACACGCTGTCGTTTAAAGAATATATAGAGTTCCGGAAAGACAGCGGCGATACTCGCGGCGAAAAAGAGTTGTTGCAAAGTTACATTAGGTTGGGCGGATTCCCCGCCGTGAGCGTGGGCAATTTTACTCAAAACGAAGTATACACCATAGTGCGCGACATTTATAATTCGGTGGTGTATAACGATATTGTTAAGCGCAACAACATTCGCAAAACCGATTTGTTCGAACGGATTGTTCGGTATGTTTTCGAAAACGTGGGAAAAACGTTTTCGGCGCAGTCTATTGCCAAATACATGAAGAGCGAGGGGCGCACAACAGACGTTGAAACGGTTTACAACTATATAGACATGCTGAAAAAAGCTTTCATAGTGTACCGAGCCAACCGTTACGATATTCAGGGGAAAGAAGTTCTTAAAACGCAGGAAAAATATTTTGTTGCCGACCCCGCGCTTAAATATTCGGTTTTGGGTTTTAACGCTACGAGCGTTTCGGCAATGCTTGAAAACATAGTTTATTTTGAAATGCTAAGGCGCGGCTTCGAGGTGTATGTGGGGCACGCGGGCGGAAAAGAAATCGACTTTGTGGGCATAGACAAAGATAAAAAAATGTATGTTCAGGTTTGCAGGCAAATTCCCGAATCGGAAAGCGGCAAAGATAGGGAAATAGGCAATTTGCAACGAATAAAAGACAATCACCCCAAATACGTTGTTACGTTAGACGATTTTGCCGAAGGAAACGCCGACGGTATAAAGCTTGTTCATTTGTCGGATTTTTTACTTGGGGAATGGGACGTATAAAAAAAGCAAAGGCGAACTTAAAACGGTTTGCCTTTTTTATTAAATCGCGTATTCGGCAAATTACACAAATAAACACTTTTTTCGGCATTTTTATACGAGTTACGGCATATATATTCAAGTACAATAAAGTCGAATACATGAAAGAGGTGGCTCGGCATGAACTTCGAAAAAAAGCTTGTGATTCTCACGGGTAAGGTTGGCAGAGGAACGGTATTGTTGGAACGCAACGGAATGGGAACGTTCGTAACGGTGAACACTTTTTCGCTGCCCGATTTAACGGCGGGAGAATACGCGCTCGGCGTGAAAACGGCGACGCAGGTTTTTCGCAGAGAAATAGGCTCGCTCGGCAGAATAAAATCGCGGTTCGCGCTTCCCGACGGCGAATATGATTCGGTGCACCTCGTGCTTTTCCGCACTTACGACGAAGAAGTTGTGCTTTACGGCACTTCGGCGGCAAGAAAGCTGTGGGAAGGCAACTTAATGGACGGTATCAGGAGAGGCGGAGTTGAGAAGAAGATTGCGGATACGGGCAAGGCTTTGGCGGAGGCGCAGGAGTTTAAGTTTAGCGAGAAGAAGATAGAGGACTATTTTTTGGATATAGAGCCGTCCGCCGAGTATTACGACGGCGCTCTTGCCGAAGTGAATTATTTCGATTATTCGCCGCGCGTGCCGCTTTCGCAAACCGCGCAAAATGCCGACTACTACGATAAGCCCGTTACGCCGAGCGAAATGCAAAGGCGCTACTTATCGTCAAGGTTCGGAGGCGCTCGCGCTTTTAGCGCGGAAGTTAAAAAAGAGTCCGCAACGGTTATGCCGTTCGCGGCTATCCGCTCCAACGAGAACGCCGGCGGGGCGGCGGAGTCGGCGGCGTTTACAACCGTTTCGGCGCTTGCGGAACAGCCCGCGTTCGAAAAAGAGGCGGACGTTAAGCGCGAAAAGTCGGAAAAAAAGGACGGCGGAGAAATAAAGATAAAGCGCGCGTCCGAATACACGGTGGAGCAGGCTATTGCGGCGGTTAAAACCGACGCGGGTTTTTACGCCACCGTTAAAGAGCAACTTGACGAACTTTTTTCGAACGGAGAAAGATTTTCGCCGCTCGAAGAGGCTTTGCCGGGCACCCGTTGGGTTAAGGTAGACTACGACGGAAGCGGAAGATATTACACGGTAGGGCTTATAGGAGCCGCGCCCGATTATATAGCCTACGGCGTTCCCGGCAGATACGGCGACGCGCCGCCCGCGCTCGAGGGGGCGGATTTCGTGCCCCTTAAAGCGGAGCTCCCTGCGGGCGACGGCTTTTGGGTGCTGTTTCAGTCCGCCGAAACGGGAAAGGAAATACCGCGCAATCCGTAAGCGGAAAAAGGGTTGCCGCCATTTTGCATAAATTCCCAAATGTGCGCTAAATGCTTGCAAAAACGGGCGCATATTGATATAATAAAGTATAAAAAGCTTAAAAGGGAAGATTATGCGTATAGACATAAATAATAGCTGGAAGTACGTTGACGGTACTGTATGCGACGAAATCGGAATTCCCGCAGAGGCGGTAGACGTTGACTTGCCTTTGGATTTGTTGCGAAGAAAAAACAGAAATTACAATACTGCGCTCGGAAAATACGGAAGCTATTACGACGCGGTTTCGGCAACGTTTTACCGCGTTTTGCCGCAGCTTAATAAAAACGAATGGATTATACTCGAAGCGGAAGGCGTTAATCAATTCGCCGACGTAAGCATAAACGGCGTTAAGGTGGCGCATTTCGAGGGCGAGGGCAAACACTTTGCCGACATTACAAAACACTATCGCTACGGCGCGAAAAACATATTAAAGCTAAGTGTGTGGGCGCCGCAGATGGCGGGAAAATACGCGGGCGCGGGAATAGGCGGAGGCGTCAGAATTCATACTCACGCTTCGTCGGCGGCTTTGCGCGACGACGGCGTTTTCGTTACGTCCGTTTTGGAGAGCGGAAAGGCGCGCATATCCGTGCATGCCGAAATTTGCGATAAAAACGGAGAATATTCGGGGAACAAAAATCTTTCGCTCGAAGCTACCGTTTTTAACGCGCGCGGCAAAAAGACGGTGCGTAAAACGAGAAAAATAAAATTAAAAAATTCTTGCGTAAATCTTTGCGAGCTCAATTTTAAGCTTTCGCGTTACTACACCTGGACGGTTGACGACCCGTATTTATACACCGTTAAACTCGCTCTGCGCGACGGCGAAGAAAAGGTTCTCGACGAGAGCGAAACCGTTTTCGGCATAGTTGGCAGAGCGCTTACGCCGACGCGCGGGCTTGTGCTGTGCGGCAGAAGCGTTAAGCTTAAAGGCGCCGTAGTGGGGCACGACAACGGAATACTCGGTTTGGAGAGCACGCTCTCGGCGGAAGAATACAAACTGCAAAGAATAAAAGAAATAGGATATAACGCCGTTCGTTATGTCGGTTGCCCTACGGAAGCAGCGTTAAACGCTTTGGACAAGCTCGGGCTTATGGCGGAAGTGGATTTGTTCAAGGTTTGGGGGCAGGGAGATTTTCCTTACGACGGGCACGCGAGATTCGACGCTAACGCCGCTTACGATTGCGAAAGGTTTGTGCGCCAACTTCGCAAGCACCCGTCGGTTGTGTTATACGGATTGTGCGACGACGCCGCCGAAACATACGGGCGCGGCGACGGAAGCGAAACGGCACAAATGCTTGCCAAAGAGGTGCGTTCGCTCGACCCTACGCGGTTTGTGGTTGTGAACGCCCGCGAGCGCGTGCCTTTGCGCGAAGAGCTCGAAGCGGCGGGTCTTAAATCTTCTAAGGTTACCGACTCTTCTGCCGCAGTTAGCATGGGGCGCGAAAAAGACTTGTTCGGGGGTTTAACGAAATCGTCGTTCGATTGCGCCGACGTTGCGGGCTACGCGTATCTTTATCCGCGCTATGCGTTCGACCGTGCCGACTATCCCGAAAGGCTTATTGTGGGTTGCGCGTCTTATCCGTCGCGCGCGTTCGACGCGTTTGACGAGTGCGAAAAAAATCAAAACGTTATAGGCGAGTTCGTGTATTGCGCCGCAGACATGCTCGGCGAACCGCTCGGAAAGCCCGAGTACGAGGACGAGCAAACAAAGTTGTTGCCACCTCACGCGTCGTATTGCGGCGACCTCGACCTTATATATTCGCGCAAGCCGTCGGCTTATTATCACGCCATAATACTCGGCGACAGAAGCCGGAGTTGCATAACTGTGAACAATCCCGAAGCGCGTCAAAAACTTACGCAATCGGGGTTGGCGGTTAAAGAAACTCACCCCGTTTGGAACTGGCCGCATAATTTGGGCAAAACTATGGAAGTGGAAGTTTATTCGGGCGGCGAGGTTGTTGCGCTTTACCGCGACGGCAGACTTATAGGGCGCAAGCTTGCGGGGCGCGTGAACAAGCATATAGCAACGTTTAAAACCGACTACTATCCGGGCACGCTCGAAGCCGTAAGCTATCATAAGGGGCGGGAGTGCAGCAGAGTTAAACTCGAATCGGTTACGGCTCCGCGCGCGGTTAAACTTTCGGCGGCTAAAAAATCTTGCCGCGAGGGCGAATTGCTGTTTGTTGAAATTGCGGTAACGGATAAGGAAGGGCGGGTTGTTCCGTTCGCCTCGCGCGAAGTGGAAATATTCGTTACGGGCGCGGGCGAGCTAAAAGCGCTCGGTTCCGCCGACCCCGAAGCGCAGTCTAAAACCGATTGCAACGCTATTTGCCCCGTATACGAGGGGAAAGCGCTCGCAGTTATAAAGGCGAAGGGCGGCGACGACGGCAAAATAACCGTTAAAGCGGTAAGCGACGGATTGTTAAGCGGCAAAATAAGCCTTAGGGTGAAACCGCCTAAGCAATGAAACGCGCCTGCGAATACGAGCAATCTTGTCTAAATAATTGACTATACGGCAACAATTATAGTATAATAAAAAAAGTACCCGCGAAAAAGCGCGCCGCGCCATATGTGCGGGGCGGCGGTAAACGAAATTTTTTTAACGCAAACGGAGTAAGTTCTGAAATGAAGAAGAAAATAATTCCCATAGTGGTGTGCCTTGTGCTTGCGGCGTGCTTTACGCTTTGCGGATGCAGCGGCGAGTCATTTTCCAAAATAAAGGTTGTAGGCAAGCAAGACACAACCTACATGGTGCACGGAAATGGCGGCATGGCTGTGCAATACGGAAACTACGTTTATTTTATAAACGGTTATGCGGGCTACGACGATGCCGACGGTTCGCAAAACACATGGCCGAACGTGGTTAAAGGCGGGCTTTATCGCGCCGAATTTACGGGAGAGCGCAAGGGTAACGATTTTGTGCCGTCGGCGGCTGAAGGCGCGGGCAGCATGGAGTTTGTTTCGAGCAAGAGCTACGACTACGAGAACAACGAGAGTTTGGTTGCCAACGTTCAAAGAATAGCGCCCAAACGCATAGGCACTTCGGGATACGCGAACGGCGGAATATTTATTTACGACGAATGGGTATACTTTGCGTCGCCCAACAACGAAAAGAACAAGTCGGGCACTGTGCAAACCACCAAAACAGATTTCTTCCGCGCCAAGCTTGACGGAACCGACGTTCAGAAAATATACACCACCGAAAACACGGGCAACGAGTCGAACCCTTACGCGTTCTATAAATATAACGGCGCCGCCTATCTTGTGGCGCAAGACGGAACCGACCTCGTTTCGGTGCGCGTTGCGAAAAAGCCCGAAAATAAGGTTACAATCGCTACGGGCGTTACAAGCGTTTTGCTTCCGTATTCTCAAACTTATTACAGCGGAATGAGCGAAAACACGCTCAACCACTTTGTGTATGTGCTTCGCGCGGTGCGCGACGGCGACCGGCAGAAAACGGGCAACGTTATAGAAATTATGCGTCCCGACGGAAAGAGCGGCGGCGTGTATCACTCGCAGGAAAAAACGACCGACGCGCTCGAAGCGGTGCGCGACGGACTGTTGTTCTACCGCACGACAGACAATTCTAACAACACTCTTATTAAATACGACAGTTTGCACGACTTTTTAATGGGCAACGAAGAGTACACCGACGAGAACGGCGACAAGCACGGCGCGGGCGAGGTGTACGGCGACGCCGCATATAAAAAGGAACAAGAATCGCTCGGCGCTTACGACGACGGCGCTCGCGTTCAGATTAGCGGCACCATTCTTTCCACCTCGAAGATTTCGGATTACACTTCGACTTATTGCTTCCGTCCGGGCGGAGAGCTTAGCAACAACGTTTATATGCTCGGCGCAAAGTCGGGCGAAGTCGAGCTCAGAAGTTCGCTTAACGACAAAATAAAGGTGCTCGGCGAGGGCGCCAAAATCGTGAATGTGGTAGACGACTACATGTATTTCACGGGCACCGACGCGAACGTTATTTACCGTAGCAAGTGGGCGCTTCCCGTAGGTTCGAAAGACGATAAAGAACAGGTTTCGGGTTCCGACGTTACGGCAAGCGGTTTTAACGGCGACTACTGCGCGGGCTACATTGTGTATTTCGGCAAAGCCGACGGCTTGGCGGATTCATATACTTTCTTTAAAAACGTGGAGCGCTACATCGGTTCCGAGCCCGTTTTAGTAGGTAAAAAACTCAGCTCCGAAACACTTTCCGCTCCGAGCATTTCGGTTAAAAACAGAGTTATAAGCTGGAGCGCTGTCGATAACGCCGACAGCTACACCGTGTATCGCAAAACGAGCGACGCAACGCTTATAGCCGCCAAAGGCATAACCGAAACGAGCTACACCGTAGACGAAGGTCAGCCCGGCGAATATTGGGTTGTGGCGGCAACGTCGGACGGATTATACAGCGCCCGCTCGAATACGGTTACGGTATAATAAATACGAACAAATAATTGAAAAGACTCGCAACAGTGCGGGTCTTTTTTTTGTGCATTCAAAATGCTAAACGGGGATTAAACATGATAGAGCGAGTAAGGCAAATGCTAAGCGCAAGTAGCCGCGTAAGGCTTTATAAACGAGCTAAGCAACAAATTGCGAGCATTGCTCTGAATCGGTGCATTTCGCGTTAAAAAAGGAAGAAAAACGGTTGCGCTCGCATAATCCGTATGGTATACTTTTAATTATATAAAAGGGGATAAGAGTGTTTTATGATACGTTATTACGAGCGGCAAAAAACGTTTTGGCTTCGCGGCAAAAGTTACGATTACGTTATGTATGTGAACGGCGCGGGTTTTTTGCAAAATCTTCATTACGGCGGGCGAATAGACGAAAACGATTTAGGGGAACTTATTAGGCGAGGCGATTTGCTGTGTCCGCCGCAAAACGTTAACGGCGAGCTTGCGTTAGACGCAATGCCCGGCGAATACGGTTTTTTCGGTAGGGGCGATTTCCGCGAACCTACCGCTGTTATAGAGCGGCACGACGGCGCGAGCATGAGTAGGTTCCGCTATGTATCGCACGAAATTAGAAATGGCGCGCCCCGATTAAAAGGGCTTCCGCATGCGAGAAGCGCCGACGCCACTCTTGCGGTTACTCTGCGCGACGATTTTTCGCCGAGCGAAATAACGCTGTATTACGTTGTGTTCGACGGAAGCGACGCGCTTGTGCGGTATGCCGAGCTTAAAAACGCGGGGAGCGAGCCTGTGCGTCTTAAACGCGCGTTTTCGTTCTGCAACGAACTTCCGAGCGGCGATTATAAAATGCTTAGGCTGTTCGGCGCGTGGGCTACGGAGTGCAGAGTGGAAACTACTCAAATAGGGCGGGGAGTCACGCGCTTGCAAAGCTTGCGCGGCGTTTCGTCTTACGGGCTGAATCCGTTTGCCGCGATTATGCGCGACGGTTGCACCGAAACGCAAGGCGAATGTTATGGCGCGCAACTTGTGTATAGCGGGAACTGGGCTATTACAGCCGAAAAGAGCTTTTCGGGAAGCGTGAGAGTGCAGGGCGGAGTGAACGATTTCGGTTTTTCGTGGGAACTCGGCGCGGGCGAAACTTTTGTTGCGCCGCAAGCCGTTTTGTGCTATTCGGGCGAGGGGTTGGGGCAATTATCGCGCGAATATGCGGATTTTATCCGCGAGCGCATAATGCGTCCCGAATTTGCGTGTTCGCACCGTCCGCTCGTTGCGAATAACTGGGAAGCCACCTTTTTCGATTTTAACGCCGAAAAGCTGTTGCCCATTATAGACGGCGCCGCCGAACTCGGGGCGGACACGTTCGTGCTCGACGACGGTTGGTTCGGCGAGCGCAACTTCGACAACGCGGGGCTTGGCGATTGGGTTGTGAACACCGAAAAACTTGAAGGCGGGCTAAAAACGCTTATCGAGCGTTGCAAAAAAAGAGGGCTCAAATTCGGCTTATGGTTCGAACCCGAAATGGTGAACGAAGATAGCGAGCTTTTCCGCGCTCATCCCGAATGGGTTATAGCGAAAGCGGGCGTCGAACCTGTGCGCGGACGCAATCAACTTGTGCTCGATTTAACCCGCCCTGAGGTTGTGGACTACATATTTAATTCGGTGAGTAAAATCCTTTCCGAAAACGATATAGCTTACGTCAAGTGGGATTTTAACCGCGATTTAACCGAATTTTATTCGGCGAGCATTCCCGCCAACCGTCAGGGCGAGTTTGCGCACCGCTTTATTTTGGGTTCGTACAATCTTATGGAGCGGCTTACGTCCGCTTTCCCCGAAGTATTTTTTGAGGGTTGCGCGGGCGGCGGCAGACGCTTCGATGCGGGAGTTCTATATTATTTTCCTCAAATTTGGACAAGCGACAACACCGACGGCTTCGAGCGAACTCGTATTCAGTGGGGAACTTCGTTGTGCTATCCCGTGAGCGCAATGAGTTGCCACGTCGCGGCTTGCCCCAACCACCAAACGGGGCGAACTACCCCTCTTAACACCCGTTGCGTCGTCGCGTCGCTCGGAGCAACGGGCTGCGAACTCGATTGCTCCAAACTTACCGACGGCGAGAAAGCAGAAATAAAAAGCCACATTAAAAATTATAAACAAATCGAAGAGCTCGTTTTGCGCGGCGACCTTTACCGTTTGAGCAATCCGTTCGAAACAAATATGTTTTGCGAAATGCTTGTGTCGAAAGATAAGACGAAAGCTTACGTTGCGGGCGAAGTGTTTTTGGGCGGACCTTTCGGCGGCTATGCGAACGTTTTGCGGCTGCGCGGGCTCAGCGAGCGTAAGACGTATAAAATAGAGGAGCTCGGCATTATTGCGAGCGGAAGAACTCTTGCCGTGCTCGGCGTTCCTGTGCCGCAATTAGGCGATTTCGGCGCGTGGGCTTGGCACATAACAGAGAGCGAAGAATAAAAGAAAGTTTAAAAAGTATAAACTTAAAAAATTTTGTTTAAATACCTTACAAATTGCGCGCTTATCGCTTTCAACTGCAAATACGGTAAAAAGGATTGCGCTTGGAAGAAAATATTGCAGATGATAATAGGAGCGCTACGAATTTATAAAAAGTATAAAAAACAAACCCGAACAAGAGTGTTCGGGTTTGTTTTTTTGGTGACCCCACCGGGATTCGAACCCGGGTTACCGCCGTGAAAGGGCGATGTCTTAGGCCTCTTGACCATGGGGCCGCAATAAGCAACTTTTATATTATAACAAAGTTCGATTTAAATTGCAACCGTTTTAATATAAAAAGTTTGCGCGGAGTTAATATATTTTACGCGGCGGAAAATGCGCAAAAGCCGTTCCTTGCAATAAAGGAACGGCTTTTTTCGCTAACGGAACACAAGGGGGAAGCGCTAATTGCAACAGGGGAACGACACTATTTTAATTGTCCATGCGTCGCAGGCAAGTCGGCAATCGTTTTTCGGATTGCGAAGAACAACGTATCTTCCCGTTACGCTTTCCACATAGCCCGAAATGGGGCGAAGTTCGCACGAAGAGAGCAAGAATTCGATTGTTACGAATTTTCCTATGTTTGATTCGAGCAGTTGTTGAAATGAGCCGCGAAACGGTTCGGAGTTTAGGTCGGTGCGCATGTTCGGGTAGTTTACGCAGCCGTTTTTTTCCGACGGGTTGCGGCATTCGCAGTTGCAAACGTCTTCCATAATAATATGTCTCCTTTTATGTAATTACTTTTATTTTTCGGGCAAAGGCGTTAAGTTTTGTAGTATGACGATGTGGGAGCGTAAAAGCAATGGTCGCCGAGCCGCGCCATAAAAACGCCTACGCCCGACGGGAAATTATACGAACATTCGGGGCCGTAAGGATTAAAGAACCACAAGCCGTTTCCCACCATGCCGAGCCGTCCGCCGTTAAACGCCCACTCCGCTATTGCGTAATGCACCCACTCCGGATTCATAGACCAAATATTTTGAGTGGGGTGGTTGCCCGTTACGCACTCGAACTGTCGGGGCGCGTAAGCCACGTCGCGCACGGTGTTGTAGCGCCCGTATTCGCCTTCCGTTATGTTCACGCGGTTCATAACTACGGTTGCCACAGCGCTCATTCCTATGTCGCCTTCGCCTCCCGCTTCGCACATTATGAGCCTTGCGAGCAGTTCTAATTCGGTCAAATTTCACCTCTTTGCCGTTTAAAGTTTAATATGATATATGCGCGTATATGCGCAAATGTGCAACATATAAAAAACGCTGTTCAATTAAAAAAAAACATGATATAATAGAAGAAAGAGCACGAAGGAGAAAAGAGGAATGCTAAAAGAAACGCTCGAAAAGAACGAGCAGGCAAAGGCAAACAGCCGAGAGATAGAACTGTTGAAAAAAGATTTTCCGCAATGCTTCGATAAACACGGGAAGTTCGATATAAAGATTTTAGAGCGAATAATAGAAAGCGCGGAAGTTGACGTGAAAAAAGAGGGGTATACGCTCGACTTTTTAGGTAAGTCTTACGGCAGATATTTGGCGAGCCTCGATTCGGAAACGGTAATAGTGCCTGACGAGCAAAACAAAGAAATAAACTCCGAGAACGTATATATAGTAGGAGACAATCTTGACGCGTTACAACACCTAAAATATTCGTATACTGGGCAAATAAAGTGCATATACATAGACCCGCCGTATAACACGGGGTCGGACGGATTTGTGTATAACGACAAATTCGAGTTTACAGCGGAAGAGCTTGCAAGAAAAATAAATATAGAAGAGGAAGAAGCTGAGCGTATTTTAAGAATGCAAGGCGAGAGCACCCATTCGGCATGGCTAACGTTTATGTATCCGCGCTTGGAGCTTGCGAAAGACTTGCTTTCGGACGACGGCGTTATTTTTATTAGCATAGACGACAACGAGCAAGCTAATTGCAAACTCCTTTGCGATTCTATTTTCGGCGAAGCTAATTTTGTGGGAAAAGTAACTTGGAGCAAAAAACGCAAGGGTAGTTTTTTAGCAAAAGGGATAATTAGTTTAACAGAGTATTTATTAGTATATGCTAAAAAAATAAATGAAAATATCGGACTTTATGGCGGCGAAATGGATGAAGAGGAATCTCAACCTATAATAAAGAGAACAAATAAAACGTCTATTTTGCAAATTCCTGAAAGAACAATTTACACAAAATTGAAAGATGGGATTTATGAGCGTGGTGTATATGGAGATGCTGTAAATCCTGTTGAATTGATTGATAAAGTTGTTGTTGAACAAGGAATAATACAGAATTCTTTTCGCATAAAAGCTCCATTCGTGTGGTCACAAGAAAAATTTAACGAACAATTAGAAGCTGGTGCAAAATTCGTCATAAATACAATAAATTTTCAAATTAGGGTTTTTAAAGTTTGTGAAGAATTTCAATTTAAAGGATTTCCTAGTTATATAAATGGTGTTAGTATTAAAGGAACAAATGAAGATGCGTATGAAGAACTTGAAAGTTTGTTCAATGTAAGTAAAATTTTTGAATATTCAAAACCTAAAAACTATGTGAAAATGTTAATTGACGCAGCAACCCATTTTGATGATAAAGCAATAATTCTTGATTTTTTCTCGGGTTCGGCTACCACTGCGCATGCGGTAATGCAAAGGAACGTAAGCGAACAATTAAAGTGCAAATACATAATGGTGCAACTCGACGAGCCCGTAAAAGAAAAAAGCGAGGCGGAAAAAGCCGGCTACAAAACAATCGATGAAATAGGGCGGGAGAGGATAAGGCGAGCGGGGAAAAAGCTGTCGGAAGAAGAGCCGGAAAAAGCGAAAGACGCGGATTTAGGCTTTAAAACGTATTATTTAAAAGCGACAGACAAAAATACGTTGGATAAGCTAATAGAGTTTAACCCCGCGCTCCCAATAAACGGCGAGGATATAAAAAGCAAATACGGAAAAGAAACAATTATGGAAACGTGGAAGATACGCGACGGGTACGGCTTTAACGCAAGCTACAAAGAAGTGGATTTATGCGGGTACACGGCATATCTTCTTTCCGATAGCAAAGTAGGAACAACTTTGTATTTACTCGACGATATGCCCGAAAAGGCAATAATAGAACTCGTGAAAAAGCTGGAAACTTACGAGCTTAATCCCGACAGAATTATAGAATACGGCTACGCGTTCACTCACTGCTCTAACACCGCGCTTTCCTCTAATTTAATCACTTTAAAAAACAGACCTTCTCTTTTCCCTATTATTCGTTATTGAGGTGAAAAAGTATGCGATTAGAAAACAACTTGCCCCATCAATTAAACGCCATAAACGCTGTGTGCGGAGTGTTTGCGAAAGCGGAATTTCAGGAGCGCGCCGACAAAAGCAAATGCGCCCGCATGGTTTTTTCCGCGAGCGAAATAAAAAGCAATATTGCCGCTGTTCAAAACGGGAATTATTATACCGACGATTATACGTTACCCGCCTATTACAAAAACAATTACACCGATAACGACTATCTTAACATAGACGTTAAAATGGAAACGGGCACGGGAAAAACTTACGTTTACACCCGCACTATGTTCGAGCTACATAAGCATTACGGAATAAACAAATTTATAGTGCTTGTGCCCACAGTTTCAATTAAAGAAGGCGCGAAAGCGTTTTTAACATCAAGCTATATGCGTACAGATTTGCAAGCGTTATACGGCGGAGCTCGGTTGTGTTTGCATGTTTTAGACCCTCAAAAAAACGTTAAAGGCAGAAAGATGTTTCCGAGCGCCATTGCGGATTTTGCCAACGCAACAGACGTTGGCGGGAATAGAATAGACGTTTTGTTGATGAACAGCGGCATGCTTACATCAAAAGCTACAATGGGAGCGAACTACGACCAAACTCTTTTGGGCGTTTATAATAATCCTTACGACACGTTGCGCGAAATCGCGCCGTTTGTGATTATAGACGAGCCGCACAAATTTTCACGCGAACAAAGAACTTTTAAATGCTTGATTGAAAATATAAAGCCGCAATGCGTTATTCGTTACGGCGCCACGTTCCCCGAAGTGTCGAAAGGCGTGTTCGACTACGAAAACGTGGTTTACAATCTCGGTTCTTGCGATTCGTTTAACGGCAATCTTATTAAGGGCGTTGAAGTGGAATACATTGCCGAAGAAGAAAAAATGAAAGAGCAAGCTAAAATTAAAGTTTTGAGCATAACCGCCAACAGGGGAACAGTTAAGACAGCGCGCTTGCAAAACGAACTCACAAAAAAAGCTTACGACTTTACCGAAGGTCAGGCGCTTTCCGAAATCGACGCGAGCTTAGACGGAATAACGGTGTGCGAAATTGCGAAAGGAGTTGTTACTCTTTCCAACGGAATGGAACTGCGCACGGGCGATTCCATTTATCCGCAAGTGTTCGGCGAAACGTATCAAAGAACAATGCTAAGGCTTGCGCTCGAACGCCATTTCGAAAAAGAGAAAAAGAATTTCATGCGTTTAAACAAAATAAAAACGCTGTCGTTGTTTTTTATAGACAGTATCGAATCTTTTCGTGACGAAGGGCATCTGCGGGCGGAATTCGAAGAGCTGTTGCGAGAAAAAATTAAGTCCGAAATTAAAAAGCTTTCGGCTTCCAAACGTGAAACGGAATACAAAGACTACCTTGAATATTCGCTTGCGCACATACCCGAAACGATAGCGGCGTATTTTTCGGAAGACAACGGAACGGACAGCGAGGAAATAAAGCGCGAAGTAGACAAAGTTTTGCGCGCGAAAGACAAAATAATACGCATACGCGACGACGAAGGTAACTTCGAGCCCACGCGGTTTATATTCTCGAAATGGACGCTCAAAGAGGGTTGGGACAATCCGAACGTGTTCGTTATAGCAAAGCTTAGGAGCAGCGGAAGCGAAACGAGCAAACTGCAAGAAGTTGGGCGCGGGCTACGCTTGCCCGTTGACGAATACGGCAACCGCATAAGCGACGAGCAGTTTTATTTGCGCTATATAATAGACTTTTCGGAAAAGGATTTTGCCGACAGGCTAAAAAAAGAAATAAACGGCGACGCAAGTCTTGAATTTAAAATTACAAAAGAATTTCTTGAACAATATGCAAAAACGAAACATATTGACAGACGCGAATTTTTGCGTGATTTAATTGTTAAGAATTATATTGACCCGATTGATTTTACTTTGATAGAAGAAAACCGCGAAAGTTTTACCGCAGAATATCCCGATTTATTCAAATCTTTGAATAACGCTAAAATTTTGGATGTGAACGATAAAGCTAAATCCGTTGCCAAAATAAACGTGCGCGAGAGTGTGTTTAAAAAGCTTGAAAGGCTGTGGAAGCTTATAAATCAAAAATTCTATTTGCATTTTCAAAAAATCGACGACGAAACTTTGAAACAAGCGGTTGCGGATATTCTTGAAAAAAACATTGACGGACGTTCCACCGTTACTACCAAAATAGCGCGCTCCAAAAAGGTTGACGCAGACGGTAGCGTCGATTTTCAGTTTGACGCGGGGTTGTCTTTTACCGTGAAAAAGGTTATGCCGTATGCCGCGTTTTTGAAAGAGGTGCAAAAGAGGACTAATATTCCGCTTTCTATAATGCACGCGGCTTTGTGCGAGTATTTTGCCGATAAACCCGTGCCGCCGCAATTTTTCAGCAGGCAAACTTTAAAACGTTTTATAGACGAATATCGAGAATGGTTTGTTTTGAATTTTAAAGAAAGATACGCCTACGAAAAACTTGACATTGAAGTGAACGACCCTCTTTGCGAAAACGGCGTTTTAAAAAAGTCGGTAGTTCGTAGCGACGTCGGCGTTTTTTCCGCAACGGATTCCATTCCCGAGAATTACCTTTACGACGCTTGCTGTTATGATTCTCAGCTTGAAAAAGAAAATATAACGCTTAATTTTATGTCGGATATTGCGGAAATCGAAGTGTTCGGCAAAATTCCGAGAAGAACGGTGCGCATTCCGACGTATGCCGACGGCACTTACAGCCCCGACTTTATGTATGTTGTAAAGAAAAAAGACGGCGGAAAACAGTTGAATTTGATTGTTGAAACCAAAGATAGAAAGGAGCTTGCGCCCGAAGAAGAAAGAAAAATTTGTTGCGCGAAAAAGCTTTTTGAAGAAATGCAACGCGAAGTTCCAAACGTTCGTTTCAGAGAACAACTTTCAGGAGAAGAAATGGTTAAAATTGTGGAAAGCTTGTTTCTCGACTAAGGTTGTAAGAAAAAAAGACGTTTAGGCGTGCAAAATACGACTTATAGCATAAAAAAACGGCTCTCATAAGAGAGTCGTTTTTTTGGTAGCGGTAGTTGGATTCGAACCAACGACCAATCGGGTATGAACCGAGTACTCTAGCCAGCTGAGCTATACCGCCGCAACACAGCTTTTTTATTATAGCAAATAAAAAAAGTTTTTGCAAGTCTTTTAATGCGGTAAAATTATAATTTTCGCGCGGCAAACGCGATTGTAAGCTGCAATATTCGCAATAAAAAGATTTATGCTTTAAGCGCAAAAAAATTGCTTAAAAACATAAACGCTTTAACGGTTCGGCGAATAGTATGGGATAGAGAGGCTATCTCACGACAAAGGAGACTAAAACATGTTCAGATTCAATTTCGGATGCGGAAACAGATGCGATTGCGGGAATTGCCGCCCCGACGACTGTTGCGAGCCCGAGCCCGACTGCGGTTGCCCCGTGCCTCCGCCTTGTCCTGAGCCTAATATGTGCATAGGTCCCACCGGTCCCACAGGACCGCGCGGACCTATGGGACCCGTAGGTCCTATGGGATTTCCGGGCGCTATGGGTCCTACCGGACCTCAGGGCGTGCAAGGACTTCAGGGCGTGCCCGGCGCGGCGGGCGCCGTAGGACCCACCGGACCTATGGGACCGCAAGGACCTGCGGGCGCGACGGGACCTGCCGGAGCTACGGGCGCGACGGGAGCAACGGGCGCAATCGGACCTACGGGACCGACAGGACCACAGGGTGTTCAAGGCTTGCAAGGCGTTCAAGGCGTTGCGGGTGAAGTAGGACCTACGGGACCTGCGGGTGCGACGGGCGCCACAGGCGCGACGGGCGCAGTAGGACCTACGGGACCTCAAGGCCCTGCGGGAGCCGACGGAGCTGCGGGCGCGGTAGGACCTACGGGACCGACAGGTCCTCAGGGCATTCAAGGTTTGCAAGGCGTTCAAGGCGTTGCGGGCGCGGTAGGACCTACGGGACCGACAGGTCCTCAGGGTATTCAAGGTTTGCAAGGCGTTCAAGGCGTTGCGGGTGAAGTAGGCCCTACGGGACCTGCGGGCGCAACGGGTGCCACAGGCGCGACGGGCGCAGTAGGACCTACGGGACCTCAAGGCCCTGCGGGAGCCGACGGAGCTGCGGGTGCGGTAGGACCTACGGGACCGACAGGTCCTCAGGGCATTCAAGGTTTACAAGGTATTCAAGGCGTTGCGGGACCTACGGGACCTCAAGGTCCTGCGGGTGCCACAGGCGCGACGGGTGAAATAGGACCCACCGGACCGACCGGTCCTCAAGGCCCTGCGGGAACGGTTACTCCTGCGGCGCCCGTTGCCGACGTTGAAGGCACTCCAACGCCCGAAGAGGTTGGAGCAACGCTGAATCAACTTCTTGCAAACATGCGTGCGGCAGGGTTGTTGCAAACGGCGGTAACGTTGACGGAGCACGATTCGGAAATAGAAATAAGCGACGAGTAGGGCGACCTGAGAAAAAACGGCGCGGAGAGGGGCATTACGCGCCAAAAAGTATAATGAAGCAAAGAAAAGCAAGATTCTTTCGAACCTTGCTTTTTTTGCGTTTTGTTAGTCTTGGTTTTTAAGGGTTGCGGAATTGTTTTTCCGATTTGCTCTTATAGCAATAGCGCAAAAGGATATAAAAAGTCAGTCTTTTTGCGCTTCACGAAAGAGGCGCAAATTGTTTTTTATGCGCTCGTCGTTGCAAAAATTAAGAGCGAGTGCGGCTTGCTCTTCGGCTTTTTTAAACTGCCCGAATTGATAATAGGCGATACTTAAAAAGTCGTGCAGAGGCGCGCCCCATGCGTCGGGCTCGGTTATGTACGACAGCTTGCGCTCCGTTATACGCAAGCCAGCTTGCGCGGCATACATAACGCCCGCAAAGTCGGAATCGTCGTAGAACGCGCGGGCGAGTCTTAAATAAGGCTCTCGCGTGTCGGGCGATTCCGCTACGGCTTTAAGCGCCCACCTAATAGCTTCGCGTCTGTTTCCCGTGCGCGAATAGCATTGCGATATATAGCGCATAGACGCCGCACGTTCGTCGTTCCAAGTTGCCGACGGAAGCGCGAGGTGGCGGAGTAGCGCGCTTATGGCTTTGTCGTATTGTCCCGCGAACATGTATTCCCGCCCCAAATAGTGGGCGGTTCTGTCGTCGTCGGGCTGTTCTGCGGCGGCGAGTTCGAGAAGCGGCAAATACGACGAGCGCGATTTCGTTGCGTCGGGATAGTGCGTTATTTGCATGCCGTAGGCGTAAGCCGCATGTTTTTCAACGCCTTTCGCAGGCGCAAGAATTTCGTGCACCGCGCCTTTCCACACAAAGCCTTTGCGGTGAATTTTTTCAGACCAGAAAACAACTCCGTCCGTTCCGTCGGCGTTTTTGCTCCACACATAGCGGTATAAAAATTGATTTGCGTTAGGCGCGTTTTTAGCCGCAGTCTCTAACGCTTTTCGCCAACCCGCTTCCATAATTTCGTCGAGGTCGAGGCAGATATAAAGGTCGCCGTCGTCGGGCGCAAGCTCCAAACTGCGGTTGCGGGCAACGTCGAATCTGAACGGCGAAAACGTTTCTTTTTTTACCGTAGCGCCGAGCTTTGCAAGCCGTTCGGCGGTGTCGTCGGAAGAGCCTGTGTCGAGCACGAAAACACCGTCGGCGTCGCGCGCCGACTCCATAAACCGTTCGGCGAATTTGCTCTCGTTCTTACATATTGCATAAACGTAAATTTTCATACAGTATTTATATGCGGCAACGGCGTAGCGGTTGACAAATTGCTTTTTCGGGCTGTATAATTAAATTTATGGATACTGTACTTTTCGATTTGGACGGCACTCTTTTGAACACTCTCGACGACCTTTGCGACAGCACGAATTTCGCGCTCGGCAAAATGGGTTATAACGCGCGTACTCTCGAAGAGGTCCGTTCGTTCGTGGGCGAGGGCGTTCGAAAGCTTATCGAGCGCGCGTTGCCCGATTTTGCGAAAGACAAAACGGACGAAACGCTTGAAATTTTCGAAAAGCATTACGACAAAAACAAAGAGAACAAGACGAGAGCTTACGACGGCGTTAAACAAATGCTTGACGGCGTTTGCGCAAAATATAAGACGGCGGTTGTTTCAAACAAATATCATGCCGCAGTCGCGGACTTGCGCGAAAAACTGTTTCCGCAAATTACGCTTGCGGTTGGCGAGCGCGACGGTTTGAATAAAAAGCCCGCGCCCGACATGGTGGAATATGCGCTCCGCGAGCTCGGTTCCGTTCGGGAAAACGCCGTATATGTGGGCGACAGCAACATAGACATTCTCACGGCGAGAAACAGCGGGCTACCCATAATTGCGGTGAGTTGGGGATTTCGCCCCCGCGCGCTTTTGGAAGAAATGGGCGCGGATATAATAATAGACAAGCCGAGCGAACTTATGGGCGCGCTCGAAAAAATAAATGTTCGATTAGGATAAAAAATTGAAAGAAACATTGCTATAAAGTTGATTTTATACACCAAATGTGATATTATAGTGTATATACGGCGATAAATTCATGTCGTAAAGTTTTAAAATAAAAAAATAATAAAATAAAGGAGTTAATTTGATGAAAAAAACAAAGTTTAAACCGTTAGCGCGTAAAGAAATAAACGTTAAAAAGAAACGTCGTTCTTTTAAGAACGGCGTTTTTATTTTTCGTTTAAGTTTTTTATAACCTCGTTTACGCGCGAGGTAAGATTTTCGAGCGCGCGCTTTATTTCGCGCAGTTCTCTTAACGCTTCGTTTTTTTCACGTTCGGAATCCTGTTGTTTTTTAGGTTCCGATTTTTTCACGTCTGGCGATTTTGATTGCTCCGCAAATTTTTTCGAGTCGGACTGTTTGGCGTTTTCCGCAGTTTTCTTTAATTCGGGCTGTTTGGCGTTATCGGCGGATTTTTTGGGTTCGAGTTGTTTTGCCGGCTCTTGTTGCTTTGCTTGAATTTTATTATGGGGCGGGAGGGCGGCGCGTCGGCTCGGTTTACGCGCGGTTGAGTTCTGCGTTTCGTCTTGCGCGTAGTTAAGGCATTTTATAAGAGCCGAAAACAGCGGTTGCGGGTCGTCGGTGGCAAAAGCTTCGCTTTCGGCGGCGATAAGTTCGGCTTTTCCTATTGCCGCGTAGTTTAGAGAGAAACCGCGACTTGAACAAAAATTTTGTACGAACGCTCTGCGCGCGGTGCCGTTGCCGTATGAAAAAGGCGACAGTATTATAAGCTCGCGCATGTAGCAGCACAGTTGAGCTGCAAAGTCGGCTTTGTTTACTGCGGGCGCGCTTTGCATTTGTTGCAGTTTTGTGAGCACGTTTTTAAGAGAGCCGCGCAAAAGCTTGGGGTCGGCGCAACTTCCGCCCGTCATAACGAGTTCGCCTGTGCGCAATTCGCCGCATTTTGGCTTGGGCTCGAAAAGAGTTTTGTGGGTGGCGCAATAGGCGTCGGCGCCGAAATCGTTGCCCGCATGTTCGCACATTATAACGGCGCGGGCGTAAAGCGGGTTTTTGGCGCATTTTTTCAAAAAAGCGGCTCTGTCCGTTTTTCCGCACAGATAAGTCATAGCCGCCGACACCGTAGCTTTGCCGGGTGCCGCGTCGTCGATAGAAATGTTAGCCGCCACGCCGAGCGCTAAGTTTTTCGCCTCGATTACCTGCATGCGTTTATTATACCAAAACGTCGGGCGAGGTGTCAAGCGGCGGGGCGGCGGGCGACAAAATCCGCTCGAACGTTTTATCGAGCGGCGGCATAAAAAAGTATATCCGAAATCTTTGGTTAAAAAGACTTGAAAAAAATCGCCGTATGAGGTAAAATATATATGTTCGATTATTTCCGCGACGCGCCTCTTAACAGATGTTGCACGTTTTTAACGGGCGGCAGGGCAAGGCGTCTTGCTTACGCATACACGCAAGAAGAACTTTGCGAGGCGGCGGATTGCGGCGCGCTTGTTTTGGGGCGCGGTAGCAACGTGCTTGTGGGCGACGCGGGTTACGACGGCGACGTGGTTGTGAACAGAACTGCTTCGAGAACGTTTTCGGGCGAATTTTGCGAGTGCGACAGCGGAGTTTTGCTGTCGCTTCTGTCGCGCGAATATGCGGCGGCGGGGCGAACGGGGCTTGAATGGGCGTATGGGCTTCCCGGCAGCGCGGGCGGCGCGGCGATAGGCAACGCGGGCGCGTTCGGCGGCTGTATGGCAGACGTTTTGGATAGCGTTACGGTGCTCTCCGGCGGCAAAGTGCGAGAGTTGAAAGCGGAGGAATGCGGTTTTAAATACCGAGCGAGCGGGATTCGCGGAACGGTGCTTAAACTTAGGCTGAAAGCGCCGCTCGGCGATGCCGAAACCATAAGGGAGCTATCCGAGCGCAACTTGGCGCGACGCCGAAAAACTCAGCCGCTGGGGGCGAGCGCGGGAAGCGTGTTTAAAGCGGCGGGGCTTTTGCCCGCAGGACTTTTGATAGACCGCGCGGGGCTTAAAGGGGCGAGCGCGGGAGGCGCCGAAATATCGCCTATTCATGCGAATTTTATAATAAACAGAGGAGGAGCTACGAGCGGAGACGTTTTGCGGCTTATACTCGAAGCGGAAACGGCGGTGTTTTTGAAATACGGAATTCGGTTAGAGCGCGAAATCAAACTTTTGGGAGAATTTTTTTAAATGGCGTTTTGGGGCGATTACCACACCCACACCGTGTACAGTCACGGCAAAGGAAGCATAGAGGACAGCGTGCTTAAAGCGGCGAAACTCGGTTTGCGCGAACTTGCGATAACCGAGCACGGCTTTAACCATCTTTGCTACAATTTGCGCAGAGGCGAACTTGCGAAAATGCGCGAGCAAGCTGAAATGCTTGCCGAAAAATATCCGCAAGTTAAATTATATATCGGCGTGGAAGCGAATATTTTATCGCCTAACGGAAAAATCGACGTGCGCGAGGCGGACAAGCCAAAGCTTGACTTAACGGTGTGCGGCTATCACAAATTAGTGCGCGCTTTTCCGGCGAGTTTACAATATTTTTTGCCTAACAACATAGGGCTTTCTGGCGCAAAAACGATTGCGAGGAATACTGCGGCATATTTGAGCGCGCTCGAAAAAAACGAAATAGACATTCTTTCGCATCCCGGAAACAGTTGCAAGTGCGACGTGCGCGAGGTGGCGAGGGCTTGCAAATATTTCGGAACTTATTTCGAACTGAACGGAAAACGCATAGCCCTATCTGACGAAGAGCTTGCGGCAGCCGCCGAAGAAGGGTGCGAGTTTATAGCGAGCAGCGACGCGCATTCCCCGCGCAGAATAGCGGATTTTGCTGTTCCGTTACAAAGAATAGAGCGGGTGGGAATACCGCTCTCGCGGCTCGCGAACTACGAGCGTTTGCCGTTGTTCCGCAGCGGAAAATGCAAAGATACGAAAGAGGGCGAAAACGTTACGGGAGAGGAGTTTTAATTGACGGGAGCGGACGGAAACACCGAATTGGAAGAAGCGGAGAGCAAGCTTTGCAAGGCAAGCAAAGAAGAGCTCGCGTTAAAACCGCTTGCCTCGCGCGGAGAAAAGACGGCTTTTTTGTCGGCAGTGATTTTCACGTCGGGTTCGCTGCTTATTCACGGTTCGCGCGTTTCGGCGAGCGTCTCGACGCAAAACGAATTTCTTGCGAAAGCCGTTTCCGACGCGGCGCAAAGCCTTACGGGAAAAGCCGCCGAAGTTTCGCGCGTTGGAAAAACGTCGGAAGTTCTTATAAGCGACGCGGTTGAGTTGCTCGGCGAATGCAGAGTGCTTAACTCCGAGAGTTGGGTGGTGTGCGACGGAATAGACAAAGCCTTAACGCGGGAGCGAGCCGACGCGGCGGCGTTCGTGCGCGGCGCTTATCTCGGAGGCGGCAGTTTGATTGTGCCCAAGTACCACCTTGAATTTTCTTTCGGAAAAAAGACGATTGCCGAAGATTTTGCGGCGCTTATATTGAGGTTCGGCATTAAAACCGAGCTCACCGCGCACAGGGGCAGAGCTGTGGTTTACACCAAAGACAGCGAGCACATAAGCGATTGCCTCGCTTTAATGGGCGGCGTAAAAGCGGTGCTGTCGCTCAATTCGATAATGGCGGCAAGGCAAATGAGCGCGCACATAAACCGTCAGCAAAATTGCGACCTGTATAACATAGATAAGCAAATCACCACCGGGCTCAACCAATGCGCGTATCTTAAAGAACTCGACCTTAGCGTCGTGTCGCAAGGGCTGAAAGAAGCGGCGCAAATGCGACTCGCTCATCCCGATTACAGCTACGAACAACTTGCCGCGCTTCTCGGAATTACCAAAAGCGGATTGAAAAACAGATTGCGACGATTAAAAGAAATTTACGAGCGCGGCGGAGTATAAAAAAAATCGGTATAGGAAAAAAACGAAAAAGGAAACGGGAGGGAAATAAAAATGGTATTTAAAGAAACGGCTGTCGGAAGAGTGTTCACGCATACCGACGCGCAACAGATTGTTGGGCGGTGCATGCGTTACGACAGCGAAATCACTTTCGAAATGGGCACGAAAAAAATAAACGGAAAAAGCTTAATGGGAGTTATAAGCATGGCTCTTAAAAGCGACGACGTTGTTACCGTTATCGCAAAAGGCGACGACCAAGAAGACGCGCTCGCGGCGGCGGTTAAGATGCTGTCGGCAAAGCACCCCGAATAGAACAGACTACACACGCAAGGAAATTACGAGCATGGAACAAACCGCTTCGAATAAAGAGGAACGCAAAGAGAAAGAATTCGTGCATTTGCACGTTCACACCGAATACAGTTTGCTTGACGGCGCGACCCGCATAGGCAAGCTGTTTTCCGCATGCGACGAAATGAACATGCCCGCCGTTGCCATTACCGACCACGGCAACATGTACGGCGTTCTCGAATTTGTGAAAGCGGCTGTTAAACACACCGACCCCAAAGCGGATTTTTATGAGTTTATGGCTGAAAAGCGCCCTTATAAAGTTAAGCCCATAATAGGGTGCGAACTTTATATGTGCGAAGATATGGCGGTTAAAACGAGCCGCGACGGGAAAATGCCGAAATATAATCACCTTGTGTTGCTTGCGAAAAACGAGACGGGGTATAAAAACCTTATAAAGCTTGTTTCGCGCTCGTATACCGAAGGGTTATACTACAAGCCGCGCATAGACATGCCGCTTTTGCGGCAATACACCGAAGGGCTTGTTTGCCTTTCGGCTTGCGTTGCGGGAGCTATTCCGCAAGCTATTTTGGCGGGCGACTTGAACAAAGCGGACGCGCTCGTTAAAGAATTTAAAAGTTTGTTCGGCGAAGATTTTTACATAGAAATTCAAGACCACAACATAAAAGACCAAAAAGTTGTGTTGCCGCACCTTATCAGGTTGGCGCGCGAAAACGGAGTTAAGATTGTTGCTACCAACGACGTGCATTATTTAACGCGAGCCGACGCCACAATGCAAAAGGTTTTGCAGTGCATATCGTTCCGCACCACAATGGTGTATAACGAAGACGAAGTGCGGCAAGACGCGGGCGACGCCGTTACCGACGAAGGAATAACCGACGACGGATATTTCCCCACGAAAGAATTTTATTTGAAGAGCTACGACGAAATGCTTTCGCTGTTTCCGTCGTTGCCCGAAAGTTTGGAAGTAACGAAAGAAATAGCCGACAAATGCGACGGGTGCTATTATTTTCGCAAAGAGCCGCTTTTGCCGTCGTACTATCCCGAAGACGGAAGCGAGCCCTACGAGTTTTTGCGTAAGCTCACTTACGACGGACTGACTCGCAAATATAAAACTATAACCGAAGAAATAGAAAAACGCGCCGAATACGAACTCGGAGTTATTCACAGGCTCGGCTTTGTGGATTACTTCCTTATTGTGTGGGATTTTATTCACTGGTCGGAAACGCACGACGTTCCCGTAGGACCGGGCAGAGGCAGCGGTGTTGGCAGTATCGTGGCTTACGCAATCGGAATAACAAAGGTAAACCCTTTGAAATATCAACTGATATTCGAGCGCTTTTTAAATTCGGAGCGCGTGTCAAACCCCGACTTCGATATAGACTTTTGCGTGGACAAGCGCGAACTCGTTATACAGTACGTTACGGAAAAATACGGAGCGCCGAACGTGTCGCAGATAGTAACGTTCGGCACTATGGCGGCAAAGCAAGCGGTTAAAGACGTAGGGCGCGTGTATAACTACCCGTATTCCGAAGTGGAAAAGATTACAAAGCTCATTCCCGGAATGATGGGCAAAAAGCACTTAACGCACATTTTGGGCTTTCAAAAATGGAAAGACAACGAGCCGAGCCCCGTTATAGGCGAGTTGCGCGACATGTACGACAACAACGAAATGGCGCGGGTTATTTTGGATATGGCAATGAAAATAGAGGGAATGCCGCGCCAGACGGGAATGCACGCGGCGGGCGTAATTATCTGTCGCGACCCCATATCCGACCACGTTCCTATGGCTAAAACGGGCGACGGCAATATAACCACAGAGTTCAATATGATAGAGTGCGAGGAACTCGGACTTTTGAAAATGGACTTTTTGGGACTTAGAACGCTTACCGACATTAAAAAGGCTGTGGATATTGTTAAGGTGACGCAGGGCGTAAACCTCGACTTTTACGACATGGAATATAACGACGAGGGCGTGTTTAAGCTAATCGGCGACGGCGACACGCACGCGGTGTTCCAACTCGAATCGGAAGGCATGAAAAAGTTCATGCGCGACCTAAAACCGTCAAGCCTCGAAGATATTATAGCGGGAATATCGCTGTACCGTCCCGGCCCTATGGACAAAATAGACGAGTACGTTTTCAACAAAAAAAATCCCGACAAAATAAAATACGACCACCCGCTTACAAAACCCATTTTGGAAGTGTCTTACGGAATAATGGTGTATCAAGAACAGGTTATGCAAATGGTTCAGGCGCTCGGCGGCTACACTTTGGGACGAGCCGACAACGTGCGCCGCATGATGAGCAAGAAAAAAGTGGACGCTATGGAAAAGGAACGCGAAGTGTTCGTTCACGGCACGGTTGACCACGGCGTCGAAATTCCCGGTTGCATTAAAAACGGCGTGCCCGAAGACGTGGCGAATAAGATTTACGACGATATGATTGCGTTCGCGTCTTACGCCTTTAACAAAAGCCATGCGGCGGCGTATGCGTATCTTGCGTATCAAACGGCATATCTTAAATGCTATTATCCCGTAGAGTTCATAACGGCGGTGCTCAACAACCGAATAACGAGCATAGACGAAATAACCAACTATTTAACGTATTTAAAAGAGCGCAACGTAACCGTTTTGCCGCCGTCTATCAATAAGTCGTTCGTCGAGTTTACGGTTGAGAACGGAGCGGTGCGAATAGGGCTTGCCGCCATTAAAAACGTTGGTAAGGGCGTTATAGAAGAAATTATAAAAGAGCGCGAAAAGGGCGGCGAATTTACCGACTTTGTGCAGTTCGTCAAAAGAATAGAAAACGCGCAGTTAAACAAGCGTATGCTCGAAAGTCTTATATATGCGGGCGCGTTCGATTGCTTGGGCAAAACGCGCAGCCAATATATTGCGGTGTATGAAACCGTAATCGACAGAGTGAACAAAGACAGAGCGGCGCGCCTTAAAGGTCAGTTCTCGTTTTTCGATATGAGCGACGATTGCGCAAAGCTCGACGAATTCGAGTATCCCGCTATGAGAGAATATCCGCTCGGCGTTAAACTTGCCAAAGAAAAGGAAGTTGCGGGCGTGTATTTAACGGGGCACCCGCTCGAAGAGTATACGGGGCATCTTAAAAAGTACAACTACAATTCGGCTAATATAAAACCCGCGTGGGGCGACGACGGCGAGCTTACGGGACTTAAAGATGACACCGTTGTAAAGCTCGGCGGAATGCTTGTGGAGGCGGAAAAGAAATTCACGAAATCGGGCAAAGAGCTCGGAATAGGAAAGCTCGAAGACTTATACGGCACCGTTGACCTAATGCTTACGGGTTACACTTATAAAAAGCTTAAAAACGTTTTTCAAAAAGACGGAATGGTTACCGTTACGGGCAAAATAAAAAACCGCGAAGATTCCGTTACCGTGTGGGTTGATTCAATAGAGCTGTGGGGGGACGTTAAGCCCGAAGCTCCGCCCAAAATGATTTGCTTTTATCTTTCGTTCGGCAATAGCGACCCGTCGGTTATGGACAACTTGCAAGACATTCTTTCGGCATATCCGGGACGCGACGAAACGTATTGCAAAAACCTTGACGACGGCAAGCTTTATCCGCTCGGCATAGGGGTGGAAGTGAGCGACAGCCTTGTAAGCGAGGCTCGCGGACTTATGGGAAGCGAAAACGTGAAAATTGCGGTGAAGAAGTAAGGGGTGTTTTGTTGCTTTGCGGGCAACGGGTTCGCTTGTCATTGCGAGGAGCCGTAGGCGACGCGGCAATCTTTGCTCTGAACAAACGCCGACCTTTTGCGACCAAAAAGCCGCCGCGCTTTCGCTCGCAAAGTTTCAATAAGTCAAAAAGAGTTTCCGTTGCCACGCAAGACAATAAAAAAACTTTCTTTAAACAGTTGCTTTTATTGCGCTTTTTTTGATACAATATTATCGGAGAAATTTCCGCAATCGTCGTAAGGCGTTGCGGGGCAAATTTTTGCTACGGAGGCTTTATGAAAAAAATCGCTGTTTTAACGTCGGGCGGAGACGCGCCCGGAATGAACGCGGCAATACGCGCGGTTGTGCGTTACGGTATTTTCGCGGGCATGGAAGTTATGGGAATAGAGCGCGGTTACGCGGGGCTTTTGGAAGGAAAGTTCGTGACTATGAACATGCGCAGCGTGTCGGATATTATTCAGCGCGGCGGCACCGTTTTGCGCACGGCTCGTTGCCTTGAAATGAAAACCGAAGAAGGGCAAACAAAGGCGGTTGAGCAACTTAAAGCGAACGGAGTGGAAGGGCTTATCGTTATAGGCGGCGACGGTTCTTTTATGGGCGCGAAAGCTCTCAGCGAGCGCAATTTCCCGTCTATCGGAATACCCGGAACAATAGACAACGACCTTGCCTACACCGATTACACGCTTGGATTCGACACCGCGTGCAACACCATTTTGGACGCCATTAACAAAATACGCGACACAATGACGAGCCACGACAGAGTTTCGATTATAGAGGTTATGGGGCGCAACTGCGGCGACCTTGCGTTGCACACGGGGCTTGGCGGCGGCGCCGAAGTTATAATAGTTCCCGAACACAAAATAGACATTGCTCGCGTGTGCGAAAGATTGGAGGCGAGCAAGCAACGCGGAAAGCACAGCGGAATAGTGGTGCTTGCCGAAGGCGCGGGCACGGCGGACGAATGGGCTAAGCAGATTGCCGAGCGCACGGGGTTGAGTATTCGCTCTACCGTTCTCGGGCATTTGCAACGCGGCGGAAGTCCGAGCATGAAAGACAGATTTTTGGGCACCACAATGGGCGTGTATGCCGTGCAGCTTCTTGAAAAGGGAATAGGCAACAGAGTTGTGGGCATACGCGACAACAAGCTGTACGACGAAGACATTGTTACGGCTTGCGGCATGAAAAAGAAATTTAACACCGAGCTTTATAATATGGCGGGCGTGGTGGCAAGATAATATCGAGCCGTATTTTAAACGGAGCTTTATGAAAAACGGAAAGGGCGAACGCAACAAAAAAAGCGACATAAATTTAACGAAGCTGAACAGCACGGCTACGCGCGTTGTGTATTGGATGTTTCAAATACTCATTCTTTGCACGATGATGTTTTCGCTTGTGTCGCTTTTTACCGAGCCCACTCTTTTCGACAAAGGCACTCACATAGAGCACATTATGCTTTGCGTGGTTTCGCTTGTTTTATATAACATTCCGAGCATAGCGCAACGCAGATTTAAGTTGTATGTTCCGTCGGCAATGCACATATTCGTGCTGTTGTTCATATTCGCGCATTTCATTTTGGGCGAAGTTTTCGAAACGTATAAAGTGAGCGCGGTATTCGATAAGCTTTTACACACCACGAGCGGGCTTGCCATAGCTTTGGGCGGATTCTCGCTTGTGAACATTTTGAACGATTCGCGCAACACTCATTTAAAGCTTAGCCCGTTGTTTGTGGCGTTGTTTTCGTTTTGTTTCGCTCTTGCAATCGCGCTTTTGTGGGAAGTGCTCGAATTTACTTCCGACAGCCTTTTCGGCACTAACATGCAACGGTATATTCCGCCCGAAAATGTGGAACAGGCTGTTCCGCCTAAGCAGGGCTACGGACTTATAGACACAATGGGCGATATGATTGTGTCTACTGCGGCGGCGTTTGTGGTTAGCGTGCTCGGCTATGTTGCGCTTAGAAAAAAGACAAAGTATCTCAACAGATTTTTGTTGCGTAAGATTCCCGACTACGACACCGCGATAGCGGAAGCCGAAGAAGCGGGCGACACCAAACTTGTGGAGGCGCTCAAAAAAGCGCGCGACGAAGTTTTGAAACAATCGGAAGAAGAAAGCCCGGAAAAAGAAAAGATTACAGACGAATCGGCGGACGGCGAACTTTCGGCGCCGCAAGAGGCGCAGTTGCCCGAAAACGGCGAAGAGGGCGATGAAGCTCAACCGCAAGAGCAAGAGCTTGCGCTAACAGGCGGCGAGAGCGTTAAAACGGACAGCGCCGAAGTTGACGTGACGGAAGATGCGGAAGGGAACGGCGAACCGCAAATTATTGCCGAACCGCAAGAAGCGACGGCGGAAAACGGCGCAACAAAAAGCGTAAAGAATGATAGAAGTTAAAAACGTTAAATATATTTACAACGAAGACGCCGACGACGAAAAAGAGGCGCTCGGCGGCGTGTCGTTTAGCATTGCCGACGGCGAATTCGTGGCGCTTGTCGGGCATAACGGCAGCGGCAAAAGCACGCTCGCAAAGCTTTTTAACGGGCTTATATTGCCCAAAGAAGGCGAAGTTCTTATAGACGGCATGAGCACAGCCGACAAGAAAAAGCTATTCGACATTCGCAAAACCGTGGGGGTTGTTTTTCAAAATCCCGACAATCAAATGGTGGCGTCCATAATAGAGGACGACGTTGCTTTCGGACCCGAAAACATAGGGCTTCCGCCCGCAGAAATCAGCGAACGCGTGCAATGGGCGCTTGAATCGGTGGGAATGGAAGAACACCGCAAAGGTACGCCGTTTAGGCTGTCGGGCGGGCAAAAGCAGCGCCTTGCAATAGCGGGAGTGCTCGCCGTAAAGCCCAAAATCATGGTGCTTGACGAGAGCACTGCAATGCTCGACCCCGTTGGGCGCGACGAGGTTATGAAAGTTATTATGCGCCTCAACCGCGAAGAAAAAATGACGGTTGTTATGATAACGCATTTTATGGAAGAGGCTGCGCTCGCCGACCGCATAATAGTGCTTAGCGGCGGATTTGTGGCGGGCGAGGGGAAAAAAGAAATTTTCCGCAACCGCGATTTAATTGAAAGGGCGGGGCTCGAACTGCCTCTTGCCGCCCGCATAGCCGACGCGCTGAGAGCGCGCGGGCTCGAACTGAACGCCGACGTGACTTTGCCTGAGGAGCTTGTGAAAGCGCTATGCCGATAAAAATTACAGATTTAAATTACGTTTACAGCAAAGGCACGCCGTTTCAGAAAGCGGCGCTCAAGAACGTGAATCTTGAAATTGCCGACGGCGAGTTTTGGGGTGTAATCGGACACACGGGGAGCGGAAAGAGCACTCTGTTTTCGCACCTTAACGCGCTTACGAGAATACAGAGCGGCAAGATAGAAATAGACGAGTTTACGCTTATAGGGAACGGCGGAAAAAAGCCTAAGCGGAAGCACCGCCCCGACTACAAGGCGCTCCGCGCGCGTGTGGGCATGGTTTTTCAATATCCCGAATATCAACTGTTTGCCGAAACCGTTGCCGACGACGTTGCGTTCGGCGCGAAAAACATAGGCGTTAAGGGCGACGAATTGAACGAGCGCGTTAAGTCAGCTATAGAAATGGTGGGACTTGATTATAACGAGGTCAGTTCCCGCAGTCCGTTCGACCTTTCGGGCGGGCAGAAGCGGAGAGTGGCGCTTGCCGGCGTGCTTGCCATGCACCCTAAAATTTTGGTGCTCGACGAACCGACCGCAGGGCTTGACCCGCGCGGCAAACGGGAAATTCTCGACCTTATAACGAAAATAAAAGAAACGCTTTGCCCTACCGTGATAATGATTTCGCACAACATGGACGAAGTGGCGCGCTATTGCGACAAAATAGCGGTGATGGCGGGGGGAGAACTGAAACTTGTTAGCACTCCCGCAGAGCTTTTTTCGCAAACCGAACTTTTGCGCGATTTGCACATAGAAATGCCGGGAGTTACCGCGCTTGCGTGCGAACTTAACTCGCTCGGGCTTAACGTTTCGCGTTCTGTTTTAACCGAAGCGCAACTTGTTGAAGAGATTTTGCGCGCTAAGGGGGTGACGGAATGAAAGACGTCAGCTTCGGGCAGTATTATCCGGTTGAAAGCCCGATTCACCGCCTTGACCCGCGCATAAAGCTTTTGGCAGTTGTGCTTTATATTGTGGGAATATTTTTTATTCGAAAATTCGCGGGATTTGCGCTGCTTGCCGTGTTTTTGCTTATAGTAGTTTTAATAAGCCGCGTTCCGCCTTTAAAGGTGCTTAAAAGCGTGCGGGCGGTGCTCTTTTTGGTGCTGTTCACCGTTATTATGAGCGTGCTGTTTTACGCGACCAAAACGGAAGAACCGCTTTGGCAGTGGCATTTTATAAAAATTTACAAGCAAGGACTTATTAACGCGGCGCGAATGGGGTTGCGTCTTGTGTTCTTGGTGCTCGGACCGAGTTTGCTTACGCTCACAACTACGCCGGTTGAACTCACCGACGGACTTGAAAGTCTTTTAAAACCGCTCGCAATGATTAAGCTGCCCGTGCACGAACTTGCCATAATAATGAGCATAGCTTTGCGGCTCATTCCCACGCTTTTGGAAGAAACCGAAAAAATAATGAACGCGCAAAAGGCAAGGTGCGCGAGTTTTGACACGGGCAACATATTTAAGCGGGCGAAAGCGCTTTTGCCCGTTTTAATTCCGCTGTTCGTCAGTTCGTTTCGGAGAGCGGACGAACTTGCCGACGCTATGGATTCGCGCTGTTACAGAGGCGCTAAGGGGCGCACGCGAATGAAAGTTTTAAAACTCCGCGCGCGCGATTTCGTTGCCGCATTCGTAATGCTTGCGCTGTTTGCGGTTATATTGTTTTTGCGTTATAATTGGTTCGGTTGGGCGTTTTTGGCGGTGCTTATATGAAAACGTATTTGCTTACGCTTAGTTACGACGGCACCGACTTTCACGGCTGGCAACGTCAAAACAATTTACCAACCGTTCAAAAGGTTTTGGAGGACGCGCTTGCCGAGTTTGCGGATTCTCCCGTTACGGTAACGGCTTCGGGACGCACCGACGAGGGTGTGCACGCGCTCGGGCAAACGGCGTCGTTCAGTTGCGAAACTTCGGTTCCCGCGCATAAGCTTGCCGCCGCGCTCAACTCGCGGTTGCCGCAATCAGTGCGCGCCGTTTCGTGCAAAGAAGTGTTAAGCGGATTTTGCGCGAGGAGAAGCGCGAAACGCAAAACGTATGTTTACAGAATGTATGTCTCGCCCCGTCCGCTACCGCATTTCGAGCGTTACGCGTTGCGGCTCGATTGTGCGCCTAACGTGGAATTTATGAAAAAAGCCGCTGCCGCCATCGAGGGCACGCACGACTTTAAGGAATTTTACTGTTTGGGTTCGTCGGCAAAAACAACTGTGCGCACGGTGTTTTCGTGCTCGTTCGAACTGTTCGAGCCGAGAGGAATAACTCCCGCCGTTTGCGAATTTAAAATTTGCGGCGACGGTTTTCTTTATAAAATGGTTAGGCTTCTTGCGGGTGCGCTTTTGGCGCTTAACTGCGGAAAGCTTACGCTTGAAGATTTTAAGGCGGCTGTCGGCGGCGAAGCGGGCAAGGTGAAAAAAGTTCCCGCAGAGGCGAAAGGGCTCACGCTTGTAAGCGTTGAATATTGAGTGAAAATCGATTTTGTTGCCTTGTGACAACGACGTTTTATGTTATTGCGAGCGAGTGAAACGAGCGCTGCAATCGTTGCGCTATGTTTATGATTGCTTCGCTACGCTCGCAATGACGTTTAACGTAAATTTTGCGTTTGAGCGACATAGTTACTCTTCTCTGTCGTATTCTATTGTGTATCCTATGTCGGTGGAGTAGTCGCCGAGATTTTTTCCGAAAAGAGCGAGCCCCGATTTTGAGGCGAGCGTAAAAGTTTTTAAGTCGCTGAGCCGCGCGAGCGTTACTTCGGATATTTTTATTCCGTCCCAAAAACAGCCGCGAGCGTTCACGGAAAGCGTTTTTAAACTTCCGTATTGCGGATACACTCTGTCGAACCAATCGGGGCAAAGAGCGCCTTTGCGGTCGCGGTTTTCGGGAGGCAGAGTGGCGGCGCCGAGAAGTTCGTTGTCTATATAAAACATTACTCTGCCGGGAAGAGTGTCGCCTGCCGTAGCAACGGCGCTCAGTTCGAAATGAAAACGGATTTCCGAAATAACGGTGCCGCTTGCGGGCGGCGTGGGAAGAGTGTAGGTAAGCGAGCCGTCGCTCAGCCAAAGCCCCAAGCAATCGGCGTGTTCGGGGTAGGTGAAATAGCGCGGTTCGTCGGTTTCGCCTATAAAGCCCGTTGCGCCCACAAGCGCGCACCTACTGTGCGCCGTGCACGCTCTGTATTGCCCTACGGGAAGTTGAAACGACTGCGCTTTTTCGGGCAAAAACGTTGCAACGTCTATTAAAATTTTATCGAGCGCTATCGAGGCGAGTTTCGCCGTGCCGCGTTTTCCCGGCTCTTCGGTTAGGCGGATAAGCCCCACGCTTTCAAGTTTTTTTATGTGGGGAGTGAGCGCGCTGTTCGATAGGTGCAGATTTTTGGCAAGGTCGCTCAGCGTTACCGAACGGTGTTCGAGTATCTGTTCGAGAATATCCATGCGAACCTGACTGCCGATAGCCTCGCAAAGAGTGTAGGCGTCTTTAAGGTCGGAAAAGTGTTTCATAAATTTATTATAACATTGAAATGCCGCAAAAGCAAGCTTTTGTAGTTTCGTTACCGCGCGCCGAAAAGCGTTTTTCGAGCGTTTTTTTATTTTTGTTTTCTTTAATCGTTTTATTATAGCGCAAAACGTTTATAAAATAGAAATTCGCGTTGCGCGCGGCTTTTCGCGCTTGACACTTCGCGCAAGTTATGTTATTATTGTGCCGAAGGAATAAGCGGCCGCGCCGCGCGTGTCGGAGAAAGCCGACAAGGAAAATAAATGATAGATTTAGTCGGAAAAATAGGCTCTATGGCGCTCATAGACAGCCCGCACCACAGCATAGACTATAATAAGTTCGCGGGGCTTTCGCGCCAACTGCGTCCCGGCATGATATGGGTGTCGAGCGGCGCTACGGAAATAGGGCGGCTCGATTATTTGCACCGCAACGGTTGCGAGCTCGAAGGAAATCCCGACGAGGTTAAAATGGACTACGCGTCGCAAGGGCAGGCTATTTTAATGCAAACCTACCGCAACTTTATAGACGCGCGTTATTCGGTTAGGCAAGTGCTAGTTGAACACGGGCATTTTAACGACGCGGCAAAGCGGGAAAACATAAGACAAATGCTTATGAGGGCTCCGAGCCAAAACGCCGTTCCCATAATAAACTACAACGATGCGGTTTCGTGCGAAGAGAACCGCAAAATGGAAATTTTAAAGTTGCAGCGCGAAAAGGGCAACGCGGTGGAGCTTGTGGATAACGACGAAACGGCGGCGCAAATCGCGTGTCTCGTTAATGCGAAAACGTTGCTTATTTTTTCCACGTTGAGCGGAATATACAGCGACATAAACAATCCTTCGTCGCTTATATCCGAAATAAGCGCGCCTACGGTTTATGAAGCGCTTGAAAAAATAGAAAAAGTTAAGGGGCTTTGCAAAGGAGCTTCGCGCGCGGGAGCGAACGGGGCTAAGGCTAAGCTCGAATACATAAAGCCTTGCGTTGCGGCGGGCGTTAAAGTGATTATAGCGAGCGCCGAACACAGCATTGAAGAAATTTTGGCGGGGAAAGCGCCGTGCACTCGAATTTTTACGCGGTAATAAAATCCGTAAGGAACATTATATGGTAACGAAAAAACAAATGAAAGCTGCAAAGGAAGAGCGCGAGCTTGCTTCTTCCGAAAGAATGACAGCCAAGCGTTGGCTCATTCTTATTTTCGGGATAATTTTGGCGGGCGTTGTGCGCGCAATCGGCATTTATTCTTTTATAGTGCCTAATAATTTCGCGCCCGGCGGCGTTACGGGTATTGCGTCTATGCTTGAAAACAAACTGCCCGGAAACCCCAACGCGGGTTATTTTTTGCTTGCCATAAATATTCCTCTTATAATTGTGGCGTTTATTTTTATAGGAAAGAAATTCGCCATAATTTCGGGTATTTCCATTTTGCTGTCGTCCGCTCTTATGGTGCTGTTCGAAAAGGTGGGTTTTCCCACGTTTCCGTTTGAAGCCGACAAAATATTGCCTGCGATTGCGGGCGGAATTATAGGCGGCGCGGGAATTGCCATAATGCTAAAACTCGGCGGAAGCAGCGGCGGCACCGACGTTATCGCAACGATAATTCAGAAAAAGTATTCCGCAACAAACGTCACTTGGTTTATATTTATGCTCGATAGCTCGGTGGTTGTGGTGTCGTTCTTTGTATACGGCAACGACATTGTGCCCGTTTTGCTGTCGTTTGTGGAAATGTTCGCGTCGAGCAAAGTTGCCGAAACGATATTGCAGGGCTTTAAATCGGCGCTCAAATTCGAAATTATAACCAATCATCCCGAAGAGCTTTCGCAGGAAATCTTTTCTAAGTTGAAACGCGGCGTAACAATGATTACGGCAAAAGGAATGTACACGGGCGAAGAGCGCGCTATGCTTATTTGCGTTTTAAGAAAACGTCAGCTATCGCAGTTTAGAGAGGTGCTGAAAAAATACCCCGACACGTTCGCGTATATAAGCGGAACGAGCGAGGTTGTGGGGCGCGGGTTTAATTCGTAAAGATATGTCGCCCAAGCGTAACACGGCGCTACGCTGCGTGCCTTGCGGCACTTGCTTGCTTAACCCGTGTTAGGCGAA
>NZ_CALPCN010000007.1 GCF_943193045.1 Pumilibacter muris
AGCGTGAGCACTTCTTCAAGTACCGCAGTATCGGGTTCCGCCTCTACCGCGTTCTGCACAGGCATGTTTGCAAGCTGTTCTCTGAGTTCGAATAATTGGTCGTTTATGGGCGCCAAATCAACTGTAAAGTTACCGTCGTCGGTTGCAATAGGCTGACTAAGCTTGATATTTTCCATATCTTGACGCAAAGACAGCATTTCGCCGTATAAATCGTCTAAGGAAACGGCGGCATCGGAAACGACGTTTTCGGCAGACGCCGCAAGCATTTCTTTAATTTCGTTTAATTCGCCCATAATGGAATCGCGGGATTCGAAATCGGTTTCCGCAACCGCACCGCCTATTGCAAGCGTTTGCAAATCGGCAATTTGAGCGTTCAAATTTTGTAACTCTTCGGTTAGCGCGGAATTATCCGAAACCGCGTTCAATTTTTCGTTTAACGAATAAAGTTCAGTCTTAAATTCCGCAATTTCGTCGGCAAGCGCGGCAATTTCCGAATCGGACGACTGCTCGCTTTCGGTATACGTCGCGGATTTAGTTTCCGCAAAATCGGATTTCAGCGCGGTAATTTCGTCGCGCAAATTTATTATTTCGTCGAGCACAACGTTCAACTCGTTTGACCCGACGGATTCGCTTTGAGCACCATCGTCGGAAATGGTTGTGCGGCGCGAAATCATGTCGCGGATTTCCGAAAGAGCGGTTTTTATTGCGTCGATTTCGTCAGCCTGTTCGGCAAAGTTTACCTCTCTGACGCCCGCAATTTCGCTGTGCAACCCGGCAATTTCGTCTAATATAGTTCCTACGTTTTCGTCGGAGCCGTTCTCTTCCGCACGGCTTTCGCTTTGCGCGTTGAGAATGTTCGCAACGTCGTCTTTATACGCCTGAATTTCGTCGCGCAACGAAACGATTTCACCGAGCAACATATTCACTTCGTCGCCTGTGGGAGTAACGTTCGCGCTCGCAACAGTTTCGCCGTCCGATTTAACGGCTTTAATATCCGACAAATCCGATTTAAGTTCAAGCAAATCGTTTCTCAAATTTTCGAGTTCCGCCGTCATGTCGGTGTTATCGAGCATTCTCGCCGCCTTAACGTCTTCGCGCAACGAAAGAATTTCGGAAACGGTATCGTATTCGTCGAATGCCGCTAATTTTTCTTTGATTGTGGCTATGTCGTCCATTATAATCGACATACCCTCGTTCTCCAACGTTTCGGCAATCGAATTTTCTTCGGGAGCACCGTCTATATTCGCTTCTATTTGATTGCGAATAAACGTGAGGTCGTCTTGCATTCTCACAAAATCGCCCACCGATTCGAATCCCGAACTGAGTTTATCCTTAATATCGGCGACGTCAGCCATAAGAATTTGCATATTGAGCGCGCTGTCTTCGCCCGCGTTTCCGAGCAATTTTTCTTTTATTACGGAAACTTCTTCCAATAAGCGCTTAACGTCCTCAACAGTATGTTCGCCGAGATTTTTAATTCCGTCGCTTTCGAGAACGGTTTTTATATCGTTAAGATTGTTAAGTAGCAAATCCATGTTGGCGGCGGTAACGTCGGAAGCAATATAATCGCTTAAACGTGTGTCAAGCTTTTCTATAGCTTCTTTCACTTCGGGCGCCGCTTGCGAGGTAGCCGCACCGCCTAACGAGTCTATACGCTCGGCAATGGCGGCAAACTGCGCCGACATTTCGTTCGCTTGAATTTCCTGAGCGCTTTCAATGCCGCTCAACCGCTCGCGCAGCGCGGCAACTTCGGTAAGAAGCGTTTTCTTTTCTTCTTCCGACGCGCTAACTGCGGCAAGACTTTGTTCGAGCTCTTTAAGATGAACTTGCTCTTTGATTTCGGCAAGAGTTGCGGATATTTCACCGTTTGCCTGTTCATAAGCCGCTCGCACCTCTTCGAGCTTAAACGATATTTGAGTAATTTCGTCGTATAGCACGTTGCCAACGCTGCCGTCAGGAGCCTGAGCGGGCACTATTTGGTCGAGAATACGGCGAAGCTCTTCTATAAGCGCGTTTTGATTGTCGGCGGCAAGCAAGCCGTTTGTTGCCAAAACGTCTTCTATAGACGAACTCTTTTCTTTGAGTTCGTCTATCGCCGCAATAATATTTTGGCGTTCTTCAAGCGCTTGCTTATCGGCTTCGTCTTGCGTAGCTACAAATTCGTCTACCGTTTCGGTAAGATTTACCAACTGTTCCGAAAGCTTTTCGGATGCCTGAGCATACTGTTCGTTGGTGGTCGAAACGTCAAGCTCCGCAATTTTATCTTCGAGCGCTTTAATATTGTCGGAAAATTCTTCTTGCAAGCCCGCTATACGCGCCGCAAGTTCTTCGTTGTTTATAGTTTCGTTAGCTTGCGCGTCGAGCCTGTTTTGAACCTGTTCGCGCACAAACGCCAAATCTTCGAGAATTTTTTCTCTGTCGGCTGCGCTCAAAGACTTGTTTTCTTCGTATGACGCTCTGAAATCCACTATACCGTCAAGCACAGAAGCCGACAAATCGGAAGCGACCAAACCGTCGAGCGTTTCTTTGATTTCGGTAAGTTTTCCGTCGAATTTCTCGGCTGTCTCGCCGTCTACCGCCGTAAGGTCGTCGTAAAGTTTATCGAATTGCGCCGCAATATCGTCGAACAACTTATCGAACTGTGCCGAAGAACCTACCGACTCCGTAATAACCGCAAGGTCGGCGCGCAAATCGTTGATTTGATTTATAACTTCTCCGGTTTCCGCAAGCTTTTCTTTAATTTCGGCAAGCTCGCCAAGCACAACCTCCCGACTTCCGTCGTCTGCCATAGCGTCTATTTTTTCGCTTATTCCCGCTATTATTTCGTTTGAGTCTGCCGATTCGGCATTTTCAAAAGAAACGTTATCGGAAACCGCTATTCCGCCCGCAATCCCCGCCTCTATGTCGGCAAGACGCGCGGTTACATCGGCAAAATTTTGATTGATTGCCGCAGAAAGTTCCTCAAGGTTCAATTTCGCGTTAAGAGCGTAAAGAGCGGATTTAAGATTTTCAAGCTCGCCCGTCAAATTTTCGGCACCCGACATTATTTCGGGTTGAACGGCGGTTGCGGCAATATCGTCGGACGCAAACGCCTTTTCTCCTGACGACGCAGCCGAATTGCCAACGATAGCGTTTACCGAATTGCTCAATTCGGCAATCGATTGAGTGAGCGCGTTAATTCTATCCGACACCGAATCGCCTTCGTCGAAACTTACCGCGTCGGACGTAGGCAAAGGCATAGCGGGAGAATAACTCGCAACGTCACCCACTCTCAAATCCGAAAGTTCGGCTATAAGAGCTTTTATTTCAGCTTCGGACGCGCGCTTTTCGGCGTCGTCGGTTTCTGATAAACGTTCCTCGTTCACCGAAATTATATCGTCGTACAATCCCGAATTAGCGGTTAAGTTCTTAGAACCTTCCGCATCGTTTCTTGCCGCGACCATTTCGGGCAAAAATTCCAAAATCGTGTCTATATCTTCGCGCTTCGCTCTTTCGGAAAACGCTATAAACTTATTAACGGCATCTTTCTTAGCCGAAGAAACCGTTATTTTTCCTGTGGCTGTCGCAAAAGAGCACAGCGAATCAAACACGCTACGGTCGAGCGGCGTGTCGAGAAGCTCTTTAACCACAATATCGTAAGCGCCGAGCGCGTCGGTAGTTATAAAGTCTTGCGCGTTTACAGCCGACACAAAATTTTCCACCGCTTCGAGTTTCGAACGAAAATCTATGCTGTTGTTAAGCGTGGCATGCAAAAGGTCGAGGTCGGTATACGCTTTAAGCGCCATATTAACAAGCGCCTGACGGTCGGGGTCGTTGCTACCGAGCATACCTTTCAACTCGTATACCGAGCGAATGATTTCGGTTAAATCCACTCCGCCGCTTTCGGGTTTAATGCGCGCTATCTTGTTTAAAAGCTTTTTATCGATAGACCCCACGCCCGTGTTTTCGCCTACGGAATTTTTAAGCGCGATTATAGACGCCGCAATTTCGGCAAGCACGTCGGACATACTGCCGATAGCTTCCGAACTATCAACGCACAAGGGGCGCTCTTCGAGAGTTTTCAAAGTTTCTTTAATTTCGGTTAAAGCGGCTTTAAGCTCGTCGTCGCTCATGCTTTCAAGCTTTGTTTTAACGTCGGCAACCGCCGTTTTAACTTCCGAAACATTTGAATATACTTCGTCTATATTGCTTTTAAAATCGGATATGTTCGTTTTAACGTCCGAAATATTGCTTTTAACGTCGGCTATGTTTGTTTTTACTTCCCCAACGTCGGAAACTATACGGGAATCAGACTCGCGCGTCGATTTTAGAAGCGATTCGCTTATTCCCACAAGCTTTCCGAGTTCTTTTTGAGGAACGTGCTGCGGCGCAGGTTCGGGCAAATATCCCGCCGTTTGTCCGCCGGAAAGCGCCGCTCTGTTTTGAGCGGGCTGCTGAAGCTCTTCTATTTTTTCGTTAAGACGTTTGATTTCGGATAAGAACTGCGTTTCGTTCTGCCTTTTCTCGCGTTCCATATCCTCTTTAAGACGCGAAAGCTCCACATGCAACGACTGGGAATTTTGCGTCTTTGAAAGTTCGTCGCGCAGACGCGAAATTTCGTTGTACATAACAACTTCGTTGCTTTGCTGAGGAATGGAGAACAAGAGGTGCGGCTGAATAGGCGAAAACGGCTGTTGGGGCTGAGCCGCAACAGGTTGAGCCATATTCCGCTTTAATTCCGCCAACTCGTCGAGCACTTGATTCAATCGGTCGTCGTAGTATTGGTCGTCGTAGCCGTCGTCGTATTCTTCCTCGTACGGCTCTTCTTCCTCATACTCTTCCTCATCGTCGTAATCGTCTTCGTACTCCTCGTCGTCGTACTCTTCGTCCTCGTATTCTTCTTCGCCGTCGTCGTACTCTTCGTCGCGCTCGATGAATTCCTCTTCGTATTCATCGTAATCGTCGGCGTCGTCTGCCATAGAGAACTTACTGATTTCATCAAACATATTTTTCATAACTTATTCTCGCGCCTTTCTTCCTTTTTATTTTTTAGTTGACGGACCTCTTCCGTTCGAAGGTCTTCTCGTAACGCTCGAAGTTCTTGCTCTGGGACGAGCGGGACGTGCGCCTGCGGGTCTTGCGCCCGGACGCGCTCCGGGACGGGCGGGACGCGCACCTGCGGGTCTTGCACCCGAACGGGCGCCCGGACGCGCTCCGGGACGGGCAGGACGTGCTCCCGCTCTCTTCTTGGGCACGCGGTTCACACGTTCCGTAACCTTTTTAACTATGCGACGCGGCTTCTGATTAGCAAGCTTTTTATACCGCGACAACTCCGCCGCATGGCTCGCGTCGTCCATAGACTTATTGAGCAAATCGACAAGTTCGGTAGAACTCTTTTCGTCTTCGTCGAGCGCAAGTTGCATAGCGTAGAATTTTTCGCGCAACGCAAGCCCCTGTTCCTCTTCGACAACGTTTTTAAGTTCCTCTCTGAGCGTTGCGATTTCGCTTTTGCGCTTAGCGATTTTTTCGTCTATTCGGGCTTTGCGCGCCGCTTCTTCTTCGGCTATGCGCTTTGCTTCCTCTTCGGCGGCGATTCTCGCCTTTTCAGCCTCTTCTTCGGCAAGGCGTTTCGCCTCCTCTTCTTCGGCAAGGCGGGCTTTTTCGGCTTCCTCCGCTTCGATTCTGGCTTTCTCCGCCTCTTCTTCGGCTATGCGCTTTGCTTCTTCTTCGGCGGCGATTCTCGCCTTTTCAGCCTCTTCCGCTTCGAGACGAACTCTCTCCGCTTCTTCTTCGGCTTCTCTCTTTGCGCGCTCCGCCTCTTCTTCGGCAAGGCGTTTCGCTTCTTCCGCCTCAAGACGGGCTTTTTCGGCTTCCTCTTCGGCAAGACGTTTCGCCTCTTCCGCTTCTTCTTCGGCAAGGCGCTTTGCTTCCTCAGCTTCGAGACGGGCTTTTTCCGCCTCTTCTTCGGCAAGGCGTTTTGCCTCTTCCGCCTCTTCGGCAGCCGCGCGTTTGGCTTCTTCCGCTTCAAGCCGCATACGCTCTATTTCGTCTTGCGCTCGCTGTTCCGCTTCGAGCCGCGCCGCTTCCGCCCTTTCCAAAGCTTCTTGCGCAAGTCTCTCGGCTTCCGCTTTGCTTTCTTCGGACGCACGCTGAGCGTCGGCAACCGCGCGCTCGGCTTCTTGTTGCGCTAATTGCGCTTGAAGTTTTGCCTGCTCTATTGCGTTTTGCTGTTCTTTAACAAGCTTTTTGAGGTTCTCCGCCTCGATACGTTTTCTCTCTTTGGAAATTACGCCGCTGCCGGAAGTAATCAAATCCAAAGGATTTACGTTCGTGTTCACTTCGTGGAACCGCTCGGTAGCTTTTTCGAAATCTTCTTTTGCGCGCGCAAGTTCTTCGCGGGCATTTTCAAGCTCCGACTCGCTCATAGAACGGAATTCGAAATTCTCTTTTATGCCTTCGGCGCGCAACGTTTCGAGGTTCGCCGCAAGCGTCGCCACTTCTTCGCCGAGAGTCATCTGCTCCATAGTAAGATTGAGCTTTTCCTCTTCGTCTTCGGTCGCCTCGATTTTCGCGTCCATTTCGGCAATCTTAGCCTGCGCTTCCGCAAGTTCCTCTTCGGCGGCTTTAACGCGCTCGGCAACTCCTGCCGCAGCGTCCATAACTATGGAATCGAGGTCGCCTGTAAGCGCGTCGCATTCGCTCTGCCAGTGGGCAACGTTCTGTTCGGCTTTGGCTTTGTCTTTTTCAACCTGTGCGCGAAGTTTGTTAAGCGCAATATTGCCTATAATCAAGTCTTCGGCGGGAATAATATCTTCTACTTCTATTTCCTCTTTTTCAATGAACTCGTTAGCCTTACGGAACACCGATTTCATTTCTATGCTCTTATCGGATTTAAGAGTAGTATTTGCAGTGGAGCTACGGTCTAATTCGGATATTTCTTTGTTCAAAGCTTTTATCTGCGTGCTCAGCTCGTTAATCTGCGTGGCGTCGGTTGTAGACATAAGCTCGTTTTGCAGAGTCGCAACCTGAGTTTTGCGAGAATCTTTTGCCGCGACGCTGTTTTCTATCGCTTCGGCAATCTCGGCAATTTCTCCGTCGAGCGTGTTCACCGTAAGCATCATAGGATTGAGGATTTCAAGTTTGGCGTTAAGCTCGGCTATGCGTTTTGCCTTTGCCGCGAGTTCCGCAGCCTTGCGCGCTTCTTCGCGCGCAGCTTCAAGCTCTCCGTCGCTTGCCGCAACGAGCGCTTGCGTAGCCTCTTTCTTGCCGGCGTAATCGTCGGAAACCTCTTTTATGCGAGCAAGCAAACCGTTGCCCGCGTCGATTTCCGCCTTTTTAGCCGCCGCTACCTCTTTATCGGAGCGGATTTTCGCTTCAAGCTCCGCAATCTCTTTATTAAGAGCTTCTTTCGCCGCCTTACGACGTTCAACAGCCAAATCGGTGTTCTTATCGTCAAGCTTTTGCTCCGATTCTTTAATATTGCCCGCAACCGACTCGACAACGAAATTCGCGTCCGCAAGTTCCGCATTCGTCTTTTCGGTCGCCTCAGTTATGGCGGCAATTCTCGTTTCGATAATGTTAAGCTCGGAATGCAAGCGGCTGTTGTTGTATTCCGCTTCTTTAAGTTTTTTCTCTTCCTCGCTCCAACTTTCGTTAGGCTCTTCGCGCTTAACGTCCGACACGATAGGTTCGCTCGGGTCGAAGCCCAACGCCGCAATCAACGGGTCTACCGCAGGAACGGCAGGTTCGCTTGTTGCGGGAGCGGACATAGCAACAAATCCGCTTGCGGCTTCAGCCTCGCGCTGTTTAAGCGACTTGCAAGCTTCTTCTATGCTCATGCCGCTGCGAACGTCTTCGCGTATGCGCTCCTTTTCCTTTTCAAGCTCGCGCTGTTGCAAATCTTTGCTCTTGTCGAACGTGCGTTTCAACATGCCGCGCGGCTCGAAACGTTCTTCGTAAATACGAATTAAAAGTTCTTCATCGGAAATGGGAATGTATATTTCGTCGGCTACCGGAGGCCTACTGAACGACGTTGTAGGCGGAATGGTTGACATAGACGGTCCCGAAGTTGCCGACATAACGGTGTCGGAATACACGGGAGTGGACGTTTGCGGAGTAACTCCGAGCGCCAACGTGTTGGGGGCGGGCGCGGGAGTAGACGCGGGACCCGCTCCGAGTTGGAGCATAGAGCCGGGTTGCGGAGCAGGCGCGACGGGCGCAACCTGTTGCTGAATTGCGGCGCGTTGCTGAGCCTGAGCCGCCGCAATCGTGGAATTGAGCTTAATTATATACGCGCTCGTAGGTGCGCTCGTTTCAAGCTCGTCGAGTTTACGGCGGTGAGCCGAACGAATGAACAACCACACAATAAGCAAGATAAGAAGCGCGAGCGCAAGCCCGAGTCCTACCCAAAACAGAACTTTTTGCCACAGTCTCCAACCTGTGAACAAATCGCCCGCTTTCATGTTTATTTGCATGGGGCAATTCAAAACTATGCGGCGTCCTTCCATACTAACGAAAGTAACGTCTACGCTCACGGTGTTAAGGTCGTATACGTTCGACACGGGAGTTATGGTGATTGTGCCGTTAGAACATGTAACGGCGGCGTAGTCGGTTGTGTCGCCGTCCTTTTTCTTTAATTCCGCACCAACTATTTGATAGCCGTCGGCTTTAATTCTGCTGAAAAGCCCCGAGTTAATTGTGTAGCGGTGAGCTTTCGTTCCGTTTATATCAAAACTTAAATTGCTGTATTTTCCGTAAACGTTAAAAGTTACGGGCACGGTAAGAGATTCGTATTCGTCGTTGCCGTAACTGAAACGAACCGTAAAATTCACGTCGGCAGTGCCGTTTTCCAAACCGTGAACCAAATAATATTCAACCCTGCCCCTTTCGTCGGCAGGTCCTGCGCTCACTTCAACGATATTAGTTGAGGGATTGGGAGTGTTAGCTTCCAAAAAGAACATTTCATATTTTGAAAGCGTGGGATAATCGCAAAGCGACGTAGGATACACTCTAACGCTGCCAAAGCCCGAAATATTTTCCTGGCTGTCGCTTTCTTGCACAAGACTGCTTCCCGCATTGAGCGAGGTTTTCATTCCGAAATCGGGATTTTGCTTGGGCGAATTTTCGGGAATAAACACAACGGGCAAACGAATTGTAAGCTCGTCGTTGGTAGTAACGTGATGCAAAGTTATAGGCAATTCCCAGTAGCGTTCGCCGTTCCAAAAGCCTTTTCCGTCGGAAGCCGAAATTTGAGCTTCCAAACTTGTTACGTCAACCGAAATCGTAAAACCGCGCCGCGATTTAAGAACTTTCTCCGTAAAGGAAATATCGTCGTTAACCAAAGCGCCCGTAGTGGGTGTGTTGGAAATATAATACGAATTTAAATCCTCGAACGTTAAATATCTGCTTCCGTTTCTAAACACTCCAACCTTGTCGGGGTCCAAATTCGAATAATCCGTTTGCTCGTTCGCCGCAATTACCGTATGGGTTTCGTTTTTAGGGTCTGTAAAAAACAGCTTTCTGCCAACAAGATAGTTTTGAAGGTCGATTTTAACCAAATTACGATTTGTTAAACGAATTGGCAAAGAATAATCGGAAGTAACGTTCGGGAGTTCGCCCGTTCTGTTCGCGTTAAGCTCCGCGCCCACATAAAATTCTTTTACGGTAGAAGGCACGCCTTCCATAGTGGGTCTTTCGGACGTTACCGAAACTTCGACGCATACGGTTGTGGAATTTGCATTGCTACCCGAACCGTCTTTTAATATAAGAGCAAAACGGGGATTACGGTTTTGCGAGTCATCGGTGGATTCGAGCAACGAAGTCGATTTTTTCGCCGTAATCCTTATCTGTCTGTACCAGCCGCTTGATTGCGGCGCCGCTTCTATGCTGAAAAATTCGGTCGTGTAGTTAATTATGTCGGTAGCGTAATACAGACGATACGACGCAAACTCAGAACTCGGATGCAAAGTGGGACTCAACAACGCTTCAACCGCTATATCTCTTTGAATATGCTTGCCGTTATTAGACAAAATTTCGTTGTAAGTAGTTTCGCGGTTTGTGTTTACCGAACCGTTAACATCGAGCACAATCGTATGGTCGAGAGGCGCCGTATAATCTATAAGAGAACCGCTCGACGAAAAATCGCCTTCCGTCGAAGCGTTAGCGGCAGTTAAGCTTTGCCCCGCCAAAAACGCAAGCAAAACGGTTGCCGCAAGCAAAAGCATTAGAGCAACGCCGAATATTTTTTTCTTTTTTCGAATTCTCATCTCACTCCGCATCTTCGCATTTCCTCGCGTTTATTGATTCCCGCCGTTTTGGTCGGGCTCCACTGCTTCGAATATAATAGGGTCGTCGCCCAAAGTGGCTCTAAGTTGCTCGTCGAGTTGCTCCGCCGTCATAGAATCCAAATCGGCGGTGTTGAACACAGGCATTTCTTCGGAAACGGGTTGTTCAACCACAACGCCGTCCATAGGCGGAACGTCCACAACAGTAGCCATACCCTCAGGCATAGCCGAGAAGTCGCCTGCTTGCATACGCTCCATTGCCTCGCGCTTAGCCGCGATTTGAGCTTGCAATTCGTCGAGCGAACCTTTCTTCTTTTTCTTCTTTGCGGCTTTTTCGGCTTTAACCTTTTTATCCACTTTTTGAGCCACCAAAGAATTGTCGAGAGCTATTCCCGACTGGGCTTCTTTTTCGCGACGCATTTGGTCGAACATGCGCGCATATTTGGGGTCTTCCATCTTCAACTTAGTGCGCACAACGTTCCGCTTATTAACCGCTTCGGTTTTATTGTGCATCTTTTCGCGCATCTTGATAAGCGTTTGATTCTTTTTGATTATTTTGCGTTGGTCGGCTTTCTTCTTCCAATACACGCCCATGCGAATAAAGAATATTATAACAAGCAAACCGAGCACGCTGAAAAATACGGCGAGTATAACCGTGCGGTATTCCTCTTTTTCAAGCACAATCTTTATGCCCGACACGCGCACATAAAAACTGAGAAGCGTAACGGTGTTGTCCGTTGTTTCGCGCAACGACACTTGAACGGTGCAACCGTCAACCAAGTCTTCGGTTGTGGGATAAAGCGGCGTAATTAAAATCGCAGTCGCGTCTTCGGGCGAACTCGTGGTAACCTCGATATACTTGCTTCCGTCTGTTTGCGCGGCAACAATAACGTGTCTTTTTGTTTCGGGCCATTCCATTACGCTCTTAAAAAATTCCACGCCGATAGAGAATTTGCCGTTCTCGTAAGGCTCGGCATAAAGCTTTTTGGCTTCTTCCACGCCGTCGCCGCTTTCTCTGCCGTATACCGCGATAGTTCCGTTAGCTTTGTTGATATCGAAAGTAAAGGTTTTGCCCGCGAGCTTATCTTTAACGCTCATAGCGGCGGGAGAAACGCGGAACGCAACGTCGTATTCGTTTCCGTCTTTATCAACAAAAGTAACCACAACGCGCGACGTGGGAGGAGTTTCGGAAGAATCGAAATCTCCCATTGCAAGCAACAAAAATTGCTTCGAGCTGTCGATTTCGGGCGTTTTCAAGAATTTAATATTCTCTACTTCGTACCATTCAAGTTCGGAATCGGGCAAAGACGCGTCTCCGTCGGTTTGCTCGGTGCGGAACGGCTTATCTTCTTTTAAGCTAAGCGAAACATCGCCAAGCTCGTTCATGCGCTTAACATAGTTTTCAAGTTCGCTGAAATAAATTTTTGTTCTGTCTATAACTTGATACGGCACATCCATTGCCGCCTGCGTGGTTACCTGAACTTCGAAACTGTCGGTGAACACATACTCGTTTCTACCGAAAAGTTTAACCTTATATGTCACAATAGCATTGCCGCTCGATTTACCCGTGAGCACAAACTTCAATTTATCGTCGCTGCGCTTAACGGTTACAACAGTCTCGTCGTTTGATTCCACTTCCACCGTGCACATTCCCGTTCTTGTTAAAAACTCTTCGGTTGTTTGCATGCGGTCTCTAATCTTTATTTCTTCGCTACCGTTTATATTATATTTGTCAGGTGCTCCGGCAACTTTAGAGAAAAGGTCGGATTTGCCGAATGTTGCGGCAACGGTAAAATTGATATATGCCGTTTCGTTCATGTCGGCAAATGTGGAACTTCCCGACATTATTCTGCGAACCTCGAAAGTAAATTGAGCGCCCGCGACCTCGCGATACGGTTTTATTTCTATATACTGTCCGCGTCCCGATTCTTCTCCTATGTCGGTAATTTCCACAGCGTTTAAGCCGGGTCCGAACGTCGCTTTCAAATCGTCGAGCGCGTCGGGGTCTCCTTTATACGAAAAACGCAAATTCTCGTAATCGTCGAAGAAATCGCCCAAATAAATTCTGTACTGTCCTCCGCCTATTCCCGTGTTCGAAATACCCAAAGCGAGCGGTACGGTTTTCATGGTATACACATTTTTGCCTGCGGAAGCGGAACCGAAAATTTCATGCTTATCAACGGGATTATAAATAGCTCCCGCATCAGCCGAAGAACGTTCCTTAAACGTGAGCGACGATTGCGTAAATACCTCTACGCCGCGCAAATCCGCATTCGAGTTTTCAAACATTACAGTGTCGGAAAATTCTCCCGACGCATTACGCTTGCCCATAACGGGACGCAACAAGTTCATGGGGTTTCCCGTATCTATAAGAGTTTTGGGAGCGGAAATATCGTAACTACCTGCGGCTTTTTCCGTATAGGTAACGTAAGTGTCGGTCATGGATTTTTTTGCGGTTACGGTAAGAACTTCGTAGCTTATTTCCATGCTGAACACGTCGCCGCTATCCGTTGTTGTTTTTATAATCCGCAACGTTAAACCGTATTTGTTGTCGAAACGCAAAACGTTGCCGTTGGCTTCGGTTTTTTCAAACAAATTTTTCAATTTTGCTTCGTCAACCGATACGGACGAGCCGAATTCCGAGAACGGCAAAACCACCGTGATTTTTCTTGTGGCAAAATCGAAATACTCTTTGTAGTCGCTACCTATTGTGGAAACGCTTTCGAATTCTATTATGTCGCCGTCGTGGTCAGTTGCAAAGAATCTATACAGATTGTCGTAATATCCTTCCACTCCGTAATAATCGAGACTGCCGTCGCTAACTTTCGAAAGCGCGGGGAATCCGGCGTCTTGCTCGCCAACAAGCTCCAACAATTTCCTTTTAACGCTTCCCATGTTAGCGTCGTTAGCCGTTCCCACTATGTTTTCAGAGGTAACGTTAAACTCGGCGGCAAGACTTTCAATTAGTTTATTGAAGCCTTCCGAAACGTTCATAGCCGCAATGGAATAATGCTTATTGAACGGATTGTTAGGGTCAAGCAACGGAACCGAAGAATTGCTGTTCTCGTTGTTGTTATCAACTCTTAAAGTATAGTTTTTAGCGAACTGCGTATCCGCAATTTCCACTTCCAAACTTGCTTGTTTAAAGTCGTAGAACATAAACGCGGGGTTCGCTTCCGTCGACGTCACAAGACTTGCGTTCAAGTCGGCGTCGTAACGCCCCACCCAATATTTTATAACTATCGATTTGCCCGCAGTGGAACGTTTGGGGGTGAGCACAAACTCCACTCTATCATTTGCATATCTGTATTCTATTTTAAAGTAACGGAAAGCGACGTCTTGCGGTATGGGTTCGGCATACGTCTTTGTTCCCTCTTTCCAATAGAATTCAAGATTCCAACCGTTGACGCCACTCGGAGTGTCAATAAGTCCGCTGTAAGATGCGTCAATATCTTTTAAATCGGAAGGAATATTTAAATTTTCGCTATTGCTTATAGCGGTATATTGTGCCAAAGGCAAAATCATTCTGTAAGCGTCGCCCGAATTATTATTAGTAACGGCATACTTAGGCGACACGGCAACCAAACTTTCGCTACCTTCGGGCACCTGCGGTTTGATTAAAGAATTGTTTGCGTTAAGAGCGCTTCCCCCGTCTACGTCGAGTCCTACCACTGCGCTAACCAAAGAATTATTCGAACTGTCGAGGTAATCTTTATTGAACGTTATTTTAGAAGCTTCGCTTCCAACCGACCAATTCACGGTTTCCGAACAACCCGTGTTAGTTCCGTCGCTATTATAAACGGTTACATAGAATTTATCGTACTGTTCGCAAACAAGATAATCTGCAAGATTTGCGGAATTGTAAGTACCGTCGGATTTCGCGTCTTGAATAGCGGACTCGTCAAACCGAACGCGGTAAATCTTGCCGAGCGTGGAAAGCACGAACAAATTGTTCCCGTAACCGCCGAACAACGCCGCAATAGAATTTGCGCCGCCCACAGACACGCCTTTCGCTTTAAGCAAATCGTCTACTTTTGTGGTATCGAACTTATCCCCGTTATATGCACCGAAAACGTTTATTCCGCTCGACGACAACGTTGCGCTAATCAAAGTGCTGCCGTCAACGTATTTTGCCGCCAAGTTATAATCGTCAGCCCACTTAGTGTCGCTTCCCGTAACTATCGGCGTGTTAATACCCTCTATAATAGAATCGCCAGAAAGAACCTTGCCCGCAACAACTTGCTTAAATCCTGTGTTTTCGCTTACATTTTTTAACGTTACTATTTGGTCGGTTAAATTACCTGTACCCTGTTGCAAACGGTTATCGCCCCAAAACACAAGTTTACCGTCGCTGTTAATAGCATAGCCGTAACCGTTGGCGGCGGAAAACTGAGAAAGTTTAACGTCCGCTCTTTTGTTGCCGTTCGAATCTTTAAGCTCCGCAGTTACGGCGTTTGCCTGCAACGTTAAAGCGCCGAGCGAAGTAAATTTCATTACGGCATTAGGGATTTCCACATAAGAATTGCCATCTAACGTACCCATAGCGCCTGTGCCCAAAGGCGCACCAAAACCGCTACCTAAAAACTCGGCGCCGGTTTTAACCATTGTGTAGCCAACCGCTCCAACACTTCCGAACGGATTAAATATTCCGTTAAGCTCGGTAGCGGTGCCGCTCAAATTAGCTTTAAGAATCTCGGAAGTCGGAACAACATAGTTTTTGCCGCGAACTTGCAAGCTGTTATTATTGATATAATAAACGTTGCCGTCTCCAAGATAAACTTGCGACAACACGGAATTGTCGCCGTTAGCCACCCAATAATCGCTTTGCTCGTTTTTATTTAGCGCATAAACGTTAGAGTCGGAATTGTAACGTTGCCCGTAAGCGTTCTGTCCCCAAATAAAATTAGAATTCACTAAACGCCAACCGGAGCTTTCGGAATGAGACCATCTTTTATGATATAACGAATAATTATATTCCGAAGAAGAAAGTTCAAACTCCGCAATATCATCGGAGCTATTGCTTGCGCCGTCGGTTCCGCTCTTTCCGATAGGCAACATATTCGATATTTTCACGCTGTTAAAAGTTCCGCCGTAGTTAATTACCGACGGTATTAAATAGTGGTTAGCTGCAGGATAAGCAGTTTCGGCGGTACGCGGGCGCAACAATAAATCGGTTGAAGTAGCGTTTGCACTCGGCTCGGAAGATTCGTAGCCCCAAGTATATATCAAACCCTTTTCGGTTAAAAACGCTGCGGTTTTTCTCGTTGCCGCAATTTGTTTGATTTTGTCGTTTTCGCCTATATAAGTGTCCGAACCTAAATTGGAAGGTTTAGGCAACCCCGACACAACGGTGGAGCCCGTTCTAACACCCGTTAAATAAACATCGAGTTTAACGGGATTTTTTGGATAAAATTTACCGAGAGTGTCAACTCCCGTATTAGGCGTAACGTTTATAGTAGTTATATTATTTTCGACTCTTTCCGTAACAGTTCCGTTAAGTCCTTTCTCTACGGCAGTATCGAGCAAACTCCAAGCATATAAATCGTTATCGTAAGTGAGCGCAATAGCAAAATCCTCGCCTACCGCGATTTGCTTGAATTTGAGTTCTCCCTGCAATGCGGCGGCTCGTCCGTCGGCGGCATAAGCGCCTTTTAAAGATAAAGCCAAAAGACCGAAAGCCGTAGTCAGCACGAACAGCAGACTAAGGCACACGGCGCATATTCTGAATTTTCTTATATTGCTACTCATTTAAAACAAACCTCTTCGCAATTCGGTGTGTAGAATTACACAGCTAATTTATAGGTATCATATATTATTATAAAACATTATTTAATTAAAGTCAATAATGGTTTGCGTATATTTAACACTTTTTTCGAGTAAAAATTCGCATTTTTTTGATTTTGAGCGAAATTTTTTATTAAAAATGCCGTTTTTTATTAAAAACGCGATTTTTAGGTGAAATCGTCGTCAAAATTATTCTGCGCGTTTTATGCGCTGTTTAAGCAAAGAATTAAATATTCGAAAACGATTTTAAACAACAAAGCTCAAAGACTGCAAGTTAGAATACAAATGCTTTCGCTCAGGCGTTTAAATCGCTTGCCTAATGAACCCGACTTATGTATAATGTATGAATAGGAGAATTAAAATTATGAGAAATTACAATTTTTCGGCAGGACCGAGCATGCTCCCGCTACCCGTACTCGAACGCGTGCAACGCGGGCTTACCGACTACGAGGGCACAGGCATATCGGTTATGGAAATGAGTCATCGCTCAAAACCGTATCAAGCTATAAACGACGAAGCGGAAGCACGGCTCAGAAAACTTATGAACGTGCCCGAGAACTACGATATTATTTTCGTACAGGGCGGCGCAAGCATGCAGTTCGAGGCTGTTCCGCTCAACATTCACCGCAGCGGCAAAGCCGACTATGTAGTTACGGGCAACTTCTCGGGCAAAGCCTATAAAGAAGCAAAAAAATACGGCGATATGGTTGAGGCGGCTTCGAGCGCGGACAAAAATTTTACATATATCCCGAAACTCGATAAAAGCATGTTTCGCCCCGACGCCGACTACGTTCATATTTGCTACAACAACACGATATTCGGCACCCGTTATTCTTCCGTGCCCGACACCGGAAATATTCCTCTTGTGGGAGACATATCCTCTTGCATATTGAGTCAGGAAATCGACGTTTCCAAATTCGGAGCGCTGTATGCGGGGGCGCAGAAAAACGTAGGTCCCGCAGGCGTAACCATAGTTATAGTTCGCAAAGATTTGCAAGACTGCGCAAATCCCGTTTGCCCCACAATGATGAAATGGAGCACGCAAATCAAAGAAAAAAGTCTTTATAACACTCCCCCGTGCTTTTCCACCTATGTGGCTATGGAAGTGTTCCGTTGGCTCGAAGAACTCGGCGGCGTGAAAGCCGTTCAAAAAATGAACGAAGAAAAAGCAAAAATACTTTACGACTTTATAGACAACTCCAAATTCTACACCAACAACGTGGAAAAAGAATTCCGCTCCTTGATGAACGTGCCTTTCGTTTCTCCCAGCGAAGAGCTCGATAAAGAATTTGTGTCGGCAGCCGCAAAAGAAGGGTTGCTCACTCTTAAAGGGCATAGGCTTGTGGGCGGTATGAGAGCTTCGATTTACAACGCCATGCCCATAGAGGGCGTTAAGAAGCTCGTAGACTTTATGGCTAAATTCGAAAAAGCGAACGGTTAAAAAGGAGAACACCAATGCACAAAGTTTTAAAATTAAACGAAATAAGCGGCGCGGTATCCGACGTTTTTCAATCGCACGGATTCGAGCTTGTGAAAGAATGCAAGGCTCCCGATGCGATAATGCTTCGTTCTTTCGATATGCACGGCTATGCCGTTCCCGAATCGGTTCTGTGCGTAGGGCGCGCGGGCGCGGGAGTAAACAATATTCCCACAGCCGAGTATGCCGAAAAAGGAATAGTTGTGTTCAACACGCCCGGTGCGAATGCAAACGCAGTTAAAGAGCTTGTGCTTTGCGCTCTATTATTGTGCGGCAGAAAAATAACCGACGGAATAGCGTGGGCTCAGTCGCTTGCGGGAAAAGGCGCGGAAGTGCCAAAATGCGTAGAAAGCGGAAAAAAGGCTTTTGCGGGCGGAGAAATTACGGGAAAAACGCTCGGAGTTGTCGGGCTGGGCGCAATAGGCGCGCGTGTAGCTAACGCCGCCGTAGAGCTCGGCATGAAAGTTATAGGATACGACCCCTACATTTCAATCGACGCCGCCTGGACGTTAAACCACAACGTTCAAAAGGAAACCGACTTAAACGCGTTGCTTTCCAAATGCGATTACGTTACTTTGCACATTCCCTATTTGCCGAGCACGAAAGGCACGATAAACGCGGAAACCATTGCCAAAATGAAAGACGGAGCAAATCTCATTAACTGCTCGCGCGGCGAACTTGCCGTAAACGCCGACGTGATAGCCGCAATAAAGAGCGGAAAACTTAACCGCTATGTAACCGATTTCCCTTGCGAGGAATTGCTCGGGATAGAAAATATTATCACTATCCCCCATCTCGGAGCAAGCACCGAAGAAGCCGAAGACAACTGTGCGCGCATGGCGGCGCAAGAAATAGTCGATTTTGTGGAAAACGGCAACGTGACCAACTCGGTAAACTTTCCAAACTGCAAGAGCGCGAGAAGCGGAAAAGTGCGCATAACCGTGTTCCACAAAAACGTTAAAAACATGATTTCGTCAATCAGCGACTTAATAGCGAAAGAAGGAATAAATATCGGCAGCTTTAATTCGCAGTCCGGCGGTTCTATGGCATACACAATTCTCGACCTCGACGAAAACGTGCCCGACGCAACCGTCGATAAAATCCGCAAACTCGAAAATATCGTTCGCGTAAGAGTAATAAAATAGTTTTAGCAGATTAAACGGCTAAAAACGGCAAGACATTTTAACCGCGTCTCGCCGTTTTTTAATTTCACTGTTAAAATTCGGTGAAAAACCTTATTCGGATACAACGGGCGGAGTAACCACCGTTGCCGAATCCACATAATAGCGCTTTCCGTTTTTTCCGTAATACACAGCCATGTTCAAAAGATTTATAAAAAGTAGCGAGAGCGGCACCGTTAAAATAAGTCCCGCGCCGAAAGTGAACACGCCCACGAGCAAATTTACGGCAATAATGAGAGTCCAAGAAATCAAAAACGTTGTGAACACGCTGCCCATGTTGCGAAACACGCGTTTAAACGAAAAGCCGAAAGAACGGAATATTCCCCCGTCTCGTATCACTATGTTGGGCGCCCACATGGAAATGAACGCATACCTAAACGCCAACAAAACCAAAAGCACAAGCATAATAACGAACGGGGCAAAAAGTTTCAGCACTCGCACATTAAACAAAACGAAAAGCCAGTACACCGCCAAAACGATAATCGCGTCGAAAACTATTGTGTACAACATTTTTACCAAAGCGAATTTCGATGATTTGCCTATGTTCGAAACATATCTGCCCGTAAAGCCTATTCGCGCGTTAGACGACATTGCGCCCTCTAAAACGTTTAAAAGCGGTATTTCGTAAAGCTCGAAAATAAATCTATACGCAAAAATCAAAACGAAAACTATCAACGCGCCCGTGCTGAATGCGGCGGCGCGGTTTTTTATAAGGCTGTTTTTCATTGCGCGAACAACGGCATACGCATTGTCGAACCACACGTCTATGCCGTCGCCAACAGAAGAGCTTGAAAAAAGCGAGTAAATCAACTTTCCCACACCCTCGCTTTTAAAAACCCTAAGCACAGGCAACGCGAAAGGCAAGCTTAAACTCACAACTATCGCGCCCGTTATAATTATATAAAGCAAAAGAACCCACATAAGCCCGAATTTGCTCACAAGCATTTTTAACGCATTTTTAAACGCCATTTCAATTACCGCCCACCGCGCGTTTTTCGTCGCGCCGTTCCATTCCCGAAAGGTCGAACATAGAAATCATGATATACGACACAAGATACATAATAAGGAAAAGATACAAAATTACCGCAAGCGCTATGCGTACATAGCTTATTCCTATAAACGAAACCGCGCTCGCAAAAACCGCCACAATAGCGAACGGCGTTAAAAGTCCCAAAATTATGCCGCCGCTCTTTTTGTCTATTAGCCTTAACGACGAAGCCGCCGCGTCGCCGAACGAAAATCCGTATATAACCATCATGGGAGTCCAATACATTGTTGAACACGATGCGAAAACGGCGAGCACAAAAAGCCCCACCGACAAAACTACGGCAATAACCATGTTGAATGCGGTAGGAAATCCTTTGCCGCTCATCAACATGTGCAAAAGCGTAAGAAGTCCGCTTTGTATCATTCCGTATAGCGTAAGTATAAGCGACAAAATAAAAAACGAAATGAGCACGGGAAGGAAATAGTTGTTTATTTGTTTTAGCGGCGAAACAAGCATAAGCTTTCCTACCCGAAAATGCTTTTCTATAACCGAAAGGGCAAGCGACGTGCAAAATATCAACGCGATAAAAATCAACACAAGCGGATAAACGTATTTTGTAGCATACTTATTGAATATAAGCCAAAACATATCGGGAAAACCTTTAACGTAGGTTTTGGAATACTCCACCAAATATGCGAGCGACGCCATAGGTTTTGTGAAAATGCCAAGCAGAACGGCGGCGGGTAAACACACGAGAGCAAGTGCTCCGAACGCTTTAAACATATATTTGAATGTCCGCCTAATATACGCCATATCGCAATTATACCCTATTGCGCTCATTTATGCAAGAAAAATAGCCGCGATTTTAAAAATACAATCTCGAAATCGCTTGACAAGCTCGGCAAATTCGCGTTATATTAGTTACATAATTACCGCTGGGGGCGCTGCATAACGCTGCGGCTGAGATAACGACGGCAAGTCGTTGGTCCCTTTGAACCTGTGAGTTAGCACTCGCGTAGGGAAGCTTGTCGATTGTAAATTTTTTCATGCAATTATAACGGCAAACGAACCGACTACGAGTCGGTTCGTTTTTTGTCAGTTCGGGCTTAAACGGTAAGAAGGAGGTCTTTTTGTATAAACTGTTTTCCATTCTGCTTGGCGCCAACAAGCTCTTTGATTTCGACGACTTCAAAGAAGCCGACTCCATGCTCCGCATTACGCTCATTCTGTGCATTTGCCTGTTTGCCGCGCTCATCGCGGGCACTCTCATTGCCTATTTTGTTCTAAAAGCAAAAGGCAAGCACGACATTATTCGCACAAAAGATTTAACTTACGGCGCAATCTGTCTTGCCGCCTCGTACGCTTTGTCTTTTCTCGGAATCGGTCTGCCTTACGGCGGCACCATTACGTTCGCTTCCGTTTTGCCCGTAATGATTTATTGCTACTATTTCGGCTTTTTTAAAGGACTTGTAGTTACTGCGGCATATACCGTTTTGCAATTCTTTCAGAGCCCTTCGATAGTGCACCCTATGAGCGCTGTGCTCGATTATGTTATACCCTATCTTTCTCTAACATTTCTCGGCGTATTTTCTTACCGCCAAACTCGCTATAACAAAGTCGCGGCGGAAGGCAAACCCGCGCTTGCCGCGCATATTCCTTTCTTTATCGGCGTGGCGTGCTATTTCCTTGTGCGCTACATAAGCCACGTTTTGAGCGGCGTGTTGTTTTGGGGCGAATACATCGCTTGGGACGGCTGGTGGCAAAACCACTTGTGGGCGTATTCGTTCGCATATAACGGAGTGTTCTTTATTCCCGACACAATAATCGCTTTATGCGCGAGCATAGGCGTACTGTCAAGCAAATCGTTCAACCGCTTTATGGCTTCGTCGGCAAACGTTCCCGTTTCTTCCGACGCTGTCGCACAGTGAGTTTAACGGTTTTATGACTTCGGCGGCTAACGCTCTGCAAAATTCCGATACCCGAACAAAAAACAATTAGCGAGCTGCTGCCTGCGCTTACGAAAGGTAGCGGAAGCCCTGTGGGCGGTATGGAACCCGTAACAACAGCGATATTAACAAGCACTTGAATTGCGATAATGCACGCGATTCCGCTCGCAAGATAGCACCCGAATCTGTCGGTGCTATTTTGCGCTATTCGGATTGCGCGCGCTATAATAAGCACGAACGCGAACATAACTATTGCGCAGCCTATAAGCCCGAGCTCCTCGCCTATTATGCTGAAAATAAAGTCGCTTTCCGAAAAAGGCAAAAACAGATATTTTTGACGCGAATTAAAAAGTCCGAGTCCGAAAAGCCCGCCGCTTCCGAGCGAATAAAACGATTGAATGAGTTGATACCCTTCCCCGAGCGGAGACGCCCACGGGTCTATAAACGCAAGCATACGTTTTAAACGGTAAGGTTCGGCTATTATAAGAAGCGGCACCATTGCCACTGCGGGCAACGCGAGAATAAGAAAATGCTTTATTCTCGCCCCTCCTATAAAAAGCATTGCGAACATAAGAAGCACCACGCAAATGGTTATAGACATGTTCGGCTCCAAAATTATGAGTAAGCATATTAACGAACCCACTCCGAGCACAGGCAAAATACCTTTGAACGTAGTCATTTTTTTGTGATGCTTCGCCATATACGCGGCGGAAAATATAATAAATCCGAATTTAGCTATTTCGCTGGCCTGCATTGTGAAAAAGGGCAGATTTATCCAGCGCCGCGCGCCGTAGCTCTCCACTCCTATTCCGGGAATAAAAACGAGCACCAAAAGCAAAACGGAAATTCCGAGAATTACAAAGCGCAACTTTCCGAGAACGTGGTAATCGATAAAACTCATGGCAATCATTGCCACAAAACCGAGAACGGCGCCCACAAGCTGTTTAAACATATAAAAATATTTATTGCCGTAGTTCACTTGCGCGTTGTAGCTGCTTGCGGCGTACACCATTACAACGCCGAAAAGCACCAACAGCACAGTTACCGACGTTAGGACGAAATCGTATTCGCCCTTTCCCTCGTGCAACAAAACTTTTTTATTATTTGACATTGCGCACCAACCGTTCGAAAACTTCGCCGCGTTCGGCGTAAGACGAAAACATATCGAAACTTGCCGACGCGGGCGACAACAACACGTTTTCCTCGTTGCCCGAAGCCGCCCATTCGAAAGCCGCAGTAAAATCGTTAAACGTTCGAACGTTTTCGAACGCCGCGCGCAAAGCCGCTTTACGCACTTTTAATGCCGTTTGCCCGACAGCCGCCACGCGCACGATATTTTTAGGCAGAGCCTCGAAAAGTTCGTCGTATTCGTATCCTTTGTCGCTCCCGCCCACAATCATGCAAGTGCTTCCGCTCATGGCTCGAGCCGCGCACACCGACGCGGCTATATTCGTGCCCTTCGAATCGTTATAATAGTTTTTTCCGCGAATCCTTGCCACAAGCCGCAATCTGTGCGAATCGGTTGTAAAGCTTGTAAGAGCGTCGACAATACTTTCGTTTCGTATGCCGAACGCTTTTGCCGCGCACACCGCCGAAAGCGCGTTTTTAATATTGTGCTCCCCCTCGATTTTTACGCGGTCCACATCGCATATTCTTTCGCAGTTGTAATAAATTCCGCCGTTATATGTATAGGCGCCGATAAGCTTACGGTTCGCAGATGTATACAGCGTAAAACTTTTGGGCGCGAAACCTTCGAGAGCCGAAAGCGGAATATCGTCTTGCGACAGCACAAGATAATCTTTTTCGGTTTGGTTTTCGGCTATTCTTAGTTTAGCCGCGCAATACGATTTCATAGTTTTGTGGCGGTCGAGGTGGTCGGGAGTAATATTTGTTATAACCGCTATATGAGGGCGAAACGAAACTATGGTTTCAAGCTGAAAACTCGATACTTCCACAACGGCGCAGTCGTAATTTCCGCCCGACGCGGCAAGCGAAAACGAACTGCCCACGTTGCCGCAAACTGCGGGCTTACGCCCCGAACGTGTAATAATTTCGCCTATAAGCCGAGTTACCGTAGTTTTTCCGTTAGTGCCCGTAACGGCTATAATCGGTTTATCTCCGTTTAAACACGCGCCAACCTCAACTTCGCCCATAAGAGGTATGGAATTTTGTTTCGCGAAAGTAAAAACAGGTTGTTTGCAGTCTATGCCCGGACTAACAACTATGAGCTCGGCGGCAAACTTGCCCCACTCTTTTTCGTCTTCGGCATAGGCGCACACCGCTCCCGCCGCAGTCAACGCTTCGTAGGCTCCTTGCCCGCTAACGCCTTTGCCCGCGATTAGCACACGCTTGTTTTTAAATTCCGTATTCATTGCCTCTCTCCGTTTCGATTAAGTTGTCCACATAATATTATGCCGCGAACAACGCCGATATGACGGAAAGAGCGCGTTTTATAAAGCTTACAAAACGCAAGCCGCCGTTATAATAACGGTTAAAATTCCCACAGCGGCAGTAACCGACGAATACACTGTTACAATGCGGTTCTCGTGTATTCCTTTGCGCTCGAAATGATGGTGAAGCGGAGCCATTAAGAATATTCGTTTTTTTGTAGCCTTAAAGCTTACCACCTGCAATATTACCGAAAGACTTGTTGCCACAAACATAACGCCTATAATGGGAGCAACAAGCTCAAGTCCGCTCATAACGGTAAGGCAGCCGAAACCGCCGCCGAGCGCGAGCGCGCCCGTATCGCCCATAAACACCTTAGCGGGATAGCAGTTGTAGCATAAAAAGCCGCACAACGCTCCCATAAGCACGCCGCAGTAAAGCACTAAATTTCCGAACTCGCTTTCCACAGCGCCGTCGCCCGACGCATACGCCGCGAAAGCTATTATAATAGCGAAAAAGAAAAGATACGAAACCGACACTTTACCCGCAAGCCCGTCAAGTCCGTCGGTAAGATTTACCGAATTGGTAAAAGCCAAAAACACAAGCATAAAAAGCGGAATAGCCGCCATGCCCAAATCGAGTTCTTTAAGAGTGAAAGGCGCGTATATCACGCTTCCCACAAGCGAATTGTTATAGGCGAACACCGACACTATAACGGCGATAAGAAGCTGAAACACGATTTTTTGAAGCGGACTCAATCCTTTGTTCTGCTTAAAAAACACTTTTATAAAATCGTCTATAAAACCTATTATGCCGTAGCCGAGAGTTACGAAAAGCGTTACGAGCATAAGGGTGTTGTCTTTATTGGAAAAAACGGGACAACAGATAGACAGCGCAATCATAACGCCTATGCCGCCCATAGTGGGAGTTCCGCTCTTGCTTATATGGTTGTCCACATACGAAAGTATGGTTTGCCGCACTTTAAGCCGTTTGCCGAGCATAATAACAAGAGGCATAACCGCAACGCAAATTGCGAATGCGACCAAAGTTGCAATAAGTATTTTAATCATTCGCGCTCCCGTTTTGCAACAAGCTCATAATATATTCCTCGTCGTTGTATTCGTATTTAACGCCTTTTATTTCTTGATAGCGTTCGGCGCCCTTTCCCGCCACAAGCACAATATCGCCGCTTTCCGCCGTATCGAGCGCAAGCCTAAGCGCTTTTTTTCTGTCAGGTTCGGTAAACACGCTGCCGCGTTTATTTTCGGGCACTCCCTCGAAAGTGTCGGCAATAATGTCGGACGGCTCTTCGTAGCGCGGGTTGTCGCTCGTTATAACAGTTAAGTCGCTAAGTTCCGACGCCACTTTCCCCATCATTTTCCGTTTGCTTCTGTCGCGGTTTCCGCCGCAACCGAACACGGTTATAATACGGGCGGGAGCAAATTCTCTTACCGACGTTATTATATTCCAAAGTCCGTCATCGGTATGCGCGAAATCTATTATTACGCTGAATTTCGACGTGTTTATAACGTTATACCGCCCGTCCACCCGTTTCAACGAACGTATTCCGTGCAATATTTCCGCAAAGCCCACACCCGCAAGTTTTGCCATAGCTGCGGCGCAAAGAGTGTTATACATATTGAATCTTCCGGGCAACGCAAACTTAACTTCCCCTATATCGTCGGAAAGATTTATTATGTAGCTCAAACCTTCGGCGCTCATTTTCAAATCGATTCCGAATACGTCGGCGGGATTCATAGTGCCGTAACCGAGCACGGGAACGTCCGATTCTCGCAACAACTTCTGCCCAAGAGCATCGTCCGCGTTTACTGCGGCGCATTTGCAAACTCCGTTATGAAACAACTTTTCTTTGGCGCGGGCATAGCTTTCCATGTCGCCGAAATAATCGAGGTGGTCTTGCGAAAGGTTGGTAAAGCCTGCGACGTCAAATTCTATTCCGCAAATTTTATCGAGGGCGAGAGCGTGCGCCGAAACCTCCATAACAACGCTTGTAACTCCGCAATCTTTCATTTTGCGCAAAGCGGCGTTAAGTTCCACAGGGTCGGGCGTTGTAAGAGTTGCGCTCTCGCTGTGCCCGCAATACCTTATACAGTTAGTTCCGATTAGCCCTACCTCTTCGCCAGCCTCGCGCAATATTTCGGCAAGAACATACGAAGTCGTGGTTTTTCCGTTAGTACCAGTTATACCGAACATTTTAAGCCCGCGCGACGGGTTGCCGTAAAAAGCCGAAGCCGCTTCGGCAAAAGCCGCGCGCGTGTTCGGCACTATAATCTGAGGGCAATCCGCGTCGGTTTTTCTCTCGCACACAACCGCCGACGCTCCCAACCTCGCAGCTTCCGACGCGAAATCGTGCCCGTCGCTTTTACTGCCTGCAAGACAGAAAAACAAACTGCCGACTTTCGCTTTGTCGGCTTCATGACAAAGCGTTGTTATTTCTATGTCGCCGTATTCGACGGCGCAATTTTTTATAAGAATCTTTAATTTCATATTTTTTACCGATGCGTTCTCCGCTTTTGATTTACGTTTGTTTTTGCAATTATTCGGTTCTAATCAACACCACGTCGCCCTTAGGAATGCGTGTGCCCGGAACGGGCACGCAAGACGCGACAGACGAACCTTCGCCGTCCGACTCGAACAACAGCCCGCGCTCCGACAACCTTTTGGAAGCCTCTTCCGGGCTCAAGCCGAGCACGTCGGGCATATTTACCCATTCTACTACGGTATCCGTTTGAGACGGTTTAAGCCCCGTGTAATCGAATATTTTTTTGAACACCTCGCCCGCATACGGCGCCGCCACCAAGCTCCCGTAATACATATATCCGCCCGGCTCGTCTACAATCATAGCCAAAACGTAGCGCGGGTTTTCTACGGGCGCAAACCCCACGAAACTCGAAACGTATTTTCCTTGCGCAATGTGTCCGTTCTCGTATTTTTGAGCGGTGCCCGTTTTGCCCCCTATTCTGTAGCCCGCAACTCCCGCCTTGTGTCCGCCGCCCTCGCTCACAACTTTTTCAAGCATATTTCGGAGCTTTTCCGACGTGCTCGGCGAAATCGCTTTTCTCACCTCTTTCGGTTGACGCTCGTATATCAACTTGCCGCTGTAATCATTTACCTGCGACACAAAATACGGCTCGTACAAAGTTCCGCCGTTTACAGCCGCCGAAACTGCGGTTACAAGTTGTAACGGAGTTACGGCAACCGCCTGCCCGAACCCTATTCGAGCAAGGTCAACCGTTTTAACGGCGGACTGTTGCATCAAAAGCCCTCTGCTTTCTCCGTAGAAATCCACGTTGGTTTTGCTTCCGAAACCGAAATTGCGTATTCCGTCGTAAAGCTTGTCGGTTCCCAAGCGCAACGCCAAATCCATAAACACGCAGTTGCAGCTGTTTTTCACGCCTTCGCCCAAATCCTGCGAACCGTGCCCTATGCTTCGCCAACATTTTATTCTTTGACCGTCAACCTGCCGAGCGCCTCCGCAAAAGAATCTGTCGGAATCGCTTACCGCCCCGTTTTCCAAAGCTGTTGCGGTAGTGAAAATTTTAAACGTGGAACCGGGCTCGTACACGTCTACAATCATCTTGTTTTTGCTGAGCGCGTTTAGCATATTGAGGTCGTCTCTCGGCGGCTCGTTCAAATCGAAGCCGGGCGCGCTCGCCATTGCCACTACGCCGCCCGTGTTGCAATCCATAACTATCATAGAAGCGCCTTTCGCGTTATGCTCCGACAAAGCGTTCGACACCGCAGTTTCCGCAAACGACTGAATATTCATATCGAGCGACAAAGTTAAATCGCAACCGGGAATCGCGGGAACGTATTTGGTAACGTTATTTTCAAGCTCATGCCCTTTAATATCGGTGGCGGTGTAAGCAAAGCCGTCCACCCCTTTAAGATACTCGTCGTAATATCCTTCGAGCCCGTTTTGCCCAACGTTGTCTATGTTGGTAAAACCGAGAATTTGCGAAAGATAGTTAGAAGCGGGATAATACCTTTTCGAATCGAGAGTAAAATACACCCCGTCGAGATTTTGCGCAAGAATGGCTTCGGCAACGTTTTTCTCAACAGCACGCTTAATTGTGATTTCGCTCACGCGCGACGAGCTTATTTTTTCCAAAAGCTTATCGTACACTAAATTTAAATGCCCGGATAGAGCCGCCGCAACCGCCTGCTTATCGGTTACCGCGTTGGGGCGAACGTAGACGCTGTATACCTCTCTGTTGTCGGCAAGCACCGAACCTGTGGAATCCAAAATTTTTCCGCGAGGCGCGGCAAGTGGCAAATCGCGGTACCATTGCTCTGCGGCGCGCGACTGCAAATCCTTTCTTGCAACAAGCTGCAAATACCCTAATCTTCCGAATAAGACGCAAAATAAAAAGGTTATCGATATTATAAGTATCAATAACCTCTTTCGCGTTGTAACAGTGCTGTTCGGTACGTTATTCAATTTAAAGAATTTATCCTCCGATGATTTTACTCAGAAAGTCGCAAAACTTGTCAAACCAATTTGTTCTTCCTTCGTATTTCACCGGTTCGGTAGTGGGAATAAGCTGCACTTCGGCGGGCAATTTTATTTTTTCCATTCCTTCGCCCACAGCCGCGCCCACAATTCTATCGGGGTCTGTAAGGCGGGCGATTTCGGAATTTTGCTCGATTATGCGAGCGTTCTTAACGGTTATTTCGTTTTCGAGCGCCGAAGCCTGCGCGTTTATATTGCTTACCGCAAGACCCGTAGCTATTACCATAACCGCCAAAATCACTACTACTGCTGCGTATATCAAGAGCGCCGCTTTTGTTTTACCCGAAAGCTTCGCTTTGTCGCGCGGGCGGGATTTCTCTTCCTCTTTTTCCGCTTCGCGCAATTCGGGTTGTCCGTATGCGCGTGTGCGTATGCTCGGCATTAAATCCTCTTTCTTACGCCGCGACTTTGTATAGCTCGGAGTAGCTACGGGGTTTTGCATAAAACCTGTGGTGCCCGCGTAATCTTGCCTTGTGGAATATTCTATAACCGAAGGCTGTTGCGTTACTGCGGCGCGAGGCTGTTCCCTATTAACCGCGTTTTGCTCCGAATACGGCGCCGCATACGTTCTTCCGCCCGAATAATTCGACATATCGGAATACGTCGGCGTTGCGGAAAACGAAGGCTCGTCCGTGTTCACGCGAAAATCGAATCTTCTATCCGAATCGGTTAAAGGAGCGTTCTCCAAATTTTCGTCAAAAGTAATTTTTTGAGAGGGTTGAATTGCATAACCGCCGAATCTGTCTTGCTCGGTAGTAATTCTTCTTTTCGCAGTTATCATATCTTTATGCTCCTTTTGCACGGTTTATGCTTTAAAAAAAGCGTCGTTTTGAGTTTCTTAAAGTTTTTCCGCAACTCTCAGAGTCGCGCTTTTGCATCTCGAATTTCGAGCGGTTTCTTCCGCCGACGGCTTGTACTTTCCTATAAGTTTTACGCTCGCCTTATGGTTACAAACGCATACGGGAAGCGACTTATCGCAAACGCAGTCTACCGAAAGAGTTTTCAAAGTCTGTTTCACAATGCGGTCTTCAAGCGAATGAAAAGATATAACCGCTATTCGACCGCCGCTTTTCAGCTTGCTAACAATGTCGCAAATAGCTTCGCCCAAACCCGACAGTTCGTTGTTTACCTCTATTCGCAGAGCTTGAAAAGTTTTTTTCGCGGGATGTCCGCCTTTTTTCCCTTCGGGCACGCACGACTTAACTATTTCGGCAAGGCGTTTTGTTGTTTCTATCGGCGACTTGCTTCTCGCTTCAACAATAGAGCGGGCAATTTTTCGGGCGAACCGTTCTTCGCCGTAAGTGTAAATAATTCTCGACAATTCCTCTTCGGTATATTCGTTAACAACAGTCATTGCCGAAAGGTATTGGTCGCGGTCCATGCGCATATCGAGCAATCCGTTGCCACTATACGAAAACCCGCGAAGATTTTCGTCAACTTGATGCGACGATATTCCCAAATCGAGCACGGCGCCGTCCAAAGCTTCTATTTCGTTTGCCGAAAGCACTTCGAGCACGTTCTTGAAATTATCTTTCACAATGGTGTATTTGCCGTTGTAATCGGCGGTTTGCGAAAGCTTCATTCTCGAATAGTCTATTGCTTCCATGTCGCGGTCGGTCGCTATAACCCTGCCGCCTCTTCTAAGAATTTCTCCCGTGTGACCTCCGCCGCCGAGAGTGCCGTCGAAAAACAGTTTTCCTGTGCCCACTCGCAAGGCGTCTACGGTTTCGCACAACATAACGGGAACGTGATAATCACTCATCGCCGCAACCTTCTTCGATTTTATCGTCGGGTTCGGCTTCTCCTTTGGAGTATGCGTCCCAGCTTTCCTCGTCCCAAATCTCAACTCTGTTATATGCGCCGAGCGTCACAATGTTTTTGGTAAGCCCCGCATGTTCCATAAGACGTTGAGGAAGCAAAATTCTACCCGCTTTGTCCTCTTCGGCAACAAATCCGCTCGACGCCATAACGCGCACCGATTTACTGTCGTCGGTAAGAACGTTGAGAGTTCCGAATTCGGCGTCGAAAATTCGCGCCGCGTCCTTTTCGGGAAGAACAATAAGGCATTTATTCGGGCTGTTGCCGCCGCTTCGCGTTATAAACGGATGCTCGCCGAGCATAGCTTTGAGCTTGGGCGGAATGCGTATTCTGCCTTTTTCGTCTATTTGATGTCTGTACTCGCCGAAAAACATGCCTTAACCTCCTTACGCCTTAAAGACGGATTTTTTACGTTGCCGAACGCGCATATAAAGCGCTTTCGCCGTTACTAATATAGTATAGCACACATCTTTGCCCACTTGCAAACACTTTTGCCCATTTTATTGAATTTTTTTTGACTTTTTTTCAACATTTCTTCTTTCATTCCATTTTTTGAGGCTTAATTCGGAAATTCCGTTTTTAAGCTAAAAACAAAGCGAACGAAATACGAATAGCGCCGTGCGTTCGATAGAGTTGACTTTTTTCACTCAATGATTTATTATAATAAAGTACAAAAACGACGGCGGTAACTAATGAACTTAACAGACGTTTACAACGCGCAAAAACGACTACGCGGAATTACTCACCTTACTAACCTCGAACACTCGAACACCTTTTCTAAACTCGCCGAAGCCGAAATTTGGCTCAAATGCGAGAACAGACAAAAAACGGGCTCGTTCAAGGTTAGAGGCGCATACAATAAAATCAAGAAACTTTCGGAAGAAACGGACGCGTCTTGCGTTGTTGCGGCAAGCGCGGGCAACCACGCGCAAGGAGTGGCTTATGCGGCGCGCGAACTCGGGCTAAAAGCTTATATAGTTATGCCCCTTGCCACGCCTATAGCAAAAATAGCCGCAACCGAAAGCTACGGAGCAACGGTAGTGCTGAGCGGCGACTGCTACGACGATTCGTACAATGCGGCTCTCACTTTAACAAAAGAAAAGAACGCCGTGTTCGTGCACCCTTTCGACGACGAGGACGTTATTGCGGGGCAAGGCACCGTAGCGCTCGAACTTATAGAGCAAATGCCTAATCTCGACGCAATAATCGTTCCTGCGGGCGGAGGCGGTTTGTTTGCGGGAATAGCATACACTATTAAACAAATTAACCCTAAAATTAAAGTTATAGGCGTTCAGGGCGAACGCGCCGACGCCGTAAAACGTAGCTTCGAATTAAAAAAGCATGTGTCAACAAACAGCGTGTACACAATAGCCGACGGTATAGCCGTGAAAAATCCCGGAGTAATAACAACCGAGCTAATAAACAAATTTGCCGACGGAGTATACACCGTATCCGACGACGAAATAGCTTCAACTATAATACAGCTTATGGAACGTTCCAAACAAGTGGTGGAGCCTGCGGGCGCCACTCCCCTTGCTCTCGCACTGTCGAGAAAAGCGGCTTGCCTTAAAAACAAAAAAATCGCCTGCGTGCTGTCGGGCGGAAATATAGACGTAGGCTTTATTCACAAAATAATAGAAAAAGGTCTCGTTAGCAGAGGGCGGCAAATGAAGTTTTCCGTTGTGCTCACCGATAAACCGGGCAGTTTGGAAAACTTTTCGCGCATAATGAGCGCGCAACAAGCAAATATTATATCGGTTCAATACGACCGTATGAGCACAGAACTCAGCCTAAACGAAACAATTTTGCATATCGCCTGCGAAGTAAGCGGTTTCGAGCACGGAAAAAAGTTAATCGACGCAATCGAACAAAACGGATATCTTATTATTCCGAACAATCGAAGCGCGGTTGCAGCTAATAAAATTTAATAGAGGAATTCTTTATGAAAGACAAAAAGAGTAAGAAAAAAGACTCATTTAGAACTGTTGTGAGCACGCCGAACGCTCCAAAAGCGATAGGTCCGTATTCTCAGGGAATAGAGCTAAAAAAGCTGATATTTTTTTCGGGACAAATAGCAATAGACCCCGCTACGGGCGAACTGAGCGGCAAAGATTTTACAGCGCAAACCAAACAAGTGCTCAAAAACATAGACGCTTTACTTGCCTCTAAGGGGCTTACATCGGCAAACGTCGTTAAATCGACTATCTTTTTAACCGATATGTCTAAATTCGCCGAAGTGAACGCCGAATACGCAAACTATTTCAGCTTCGAGCCGCCCGCGCGCTCCTGCGTGGAAGTTTCGGCTTTGCCTATGGGCGCTCTCGTTGAAATAGAAATTATAGCAACTCTTTAAACTTTAATATTTAAAAGCCGTCCCCCGTATTAAGGGTGTATTTCATAGGGATTCAAGCAAGGACGATAGTCAGTCCTTGCATTTTTAGTACGGTTATGCTATAATGAAACTACTATAAACAGTAATTTAACGGAGATTTTAATATGCTTACAACAGAGCCAACTATTGAAATGATTCAGGAGTGGAAATGCATATATAACGAAAATCGTGATAAGTTGAAACCGAATCGGAAAAGCGGAGCAGAAATAAATGATTATTTTTGCAACAAATATCGTTTTGAAAAATTAGATTCTTTATCTTTTCATGATGTCGTAGAATTCAACATTATGGAAAATGAATCTAATAGAGAGAAACTACCGCAAGGTGCAGTACCGCAAATTGTTGCATATAAAGCTAAAGATTCATCTGTTTTAGTCGGGATTGATTTAGTTACGGGGTTTTTCCATATAGAAGGAAAAGATATTAATAGAGTGTCGGAAATTTACGATGACCTTTTTCTGTTCAGAGGATTAGACGAAATAGATATAAAAAATTATTTTTTAGTCGCACAATACATTCAGTGCTTGAATAACAAATTATCATAGTAACGATAAATTTCAATTTATCGTTATAATCTTTTATAAAGTATAGCGCACTATACTTCGCAAGCGAAGATAGTGCGCTATTTCTTAGCACACAAGGAAATCCCTATAACAGATACCCTTAGGGAGACGGCTTTTTATTTTATGTAAATAATCTGACGCTAAAATATTTCCACAAGTTTGTTCCCCACCAAATCGCACGAAGTCAAGTAATAGTCTATTCCTCCCATTTGCTTGTGCAAACACATTCTGCCGTGATTACCGTGCAAATGTCCGTACACGACGGCATTTACTCCGTATTCTTCAAACATACGGGTAAACGGCGACGGTTCGTGTCGGCTGTTAAAAGGCGGATAATGAATCATAGCCACAACTCTGTCGCCCTCTCCGCGCATTTTGCTCATAGCGGCAAGTGACAACGTAAAACGCTGCAATTCCCGCTCGTAAATTTTTTTGTCTTCGGCGGTTACTCCCCCTGAATTTTCCGGAGTAGTCCAACCTCTGCTTCCGCAAATCAATGTGTTTTCTATTCTCACGCAATCGTTTTGAACGGCAAAACCGCCGTTCCCCAAAGCGGAACGAACAGCTCCTATTGCTTTCCACCAATAGTCGTGATTGCCGCGTATAAAAACTTTTTTGCCCGGTAAATCGCACACCGTTTTAATATCGGGCAAAGCGTCGGGCAAACTCATAGCCCAACTAATGTCGCCCGCTATAAGCACGGTATCGTTTTCGGTAACTTTTTTAAGCCAATCGTCGGATATTTCCCGCATATAATTCGCCCACGAGCCGCCGAAAATATCCATAGGCTTAGGATTGTTGCCCGACAGGTGTAAATCGCTTATTGCGTAAACTTTCATTATATTATTATAACATTTTTACGCGACAAACGCAAGCGTTTGCTTTGCGGCTTTCACCCCTCGTTAGTGTTTTCGGTCTTTACACTTTTACGGAAATAGCGGGAGCGACAAAAATTCGTTGCAAATATCGCCGCAATCCACACATTCGGGATAAACGCAATTTCCGTATGTCGGCACGAGAATGTCGGCAATAACAATCACCTTTATAATAAGCACAAGGCAAGCGCTAACCGAAACGGCTTCGTTACTGATAAAACTGCCTATTCTGCTCACAAACGCCGAAAAAACTTCAATCGTATACGGCGCGATAGTAGGAGCGGGTACGCTAAGCACAACGTCGCGGTGAAGTCTCAAACTGCTTGTCGCGGTGTAAGCGTTCCCGTTAGCGTCAGTAAAAGTCACCAAAATAGGCACAACCACATCGCCCGATATTCGAGCTTTTCCATTTTCGAGAGAACTAACGCTCACGTTCTCAAACGCGGTGGCTCCGTAATTTACCGCCTCTACAAACGTGAACGGCGGCGTAGCCTGCGGAGGGATTCCCGCGAGTTCCAAAACGTACGACTGATTGTTGAAAACTTCTTTGCAACCGTCGAATACTCTTTTCACCTCTATGCACATTCTTTCGCACAGCCCCGCCGTAGGGCTTCCCGTTATAGCGCCCGCTCTCAACGTGTTAGCCATAAAAAAACCTCCCGCAATACATATAGCAATACTTATGCGCGAGAGGTTTCGTTTGACACAATTTTATTTTCGGCTAAATCTCCAAAACAGAGTCGAGAACAGCTTCTACGGCTTCTTTCCCCGTTCCGTTCAAACCCGAAAAAACTATAATATCGTCGCGCCCTACCGTAAGAGCCGTTGAAACGGTTTGCACGGCGGCGGAAATTTGCGACTTAGAAAGTTTATCGGCTTTCGTAGCAACGACCGTAAACGGAATATTATAGGCATACAAATATTTAAGCATTTGTTTATCGAGCACCGTAGGTTCGTGCCGCAAATCCACAAGAGCGAACACGCGCTTTAACTTTTCGGACGAACCCAAATATTCCTCTATTAGCTGCGCCCAACCTTTTCGCTCGGTTTTCGGAGCGGCGGCATAACCGTAACCCGGCAAATCGGCAAGAACAAGCGTGCCGCGATTTAAATCGAACAGATTTATAAGTCTTGTTCTTCCCGGAGTTACCGACGCTTTTGCAAGTTTTTTGCGCCCTGTCACGCAATTTATAAACGTGGATTTTCCTACGTTCGAACGCCCAACCACGCAAATTTCGGGGCAAGAATAGCGCGAGGACGCTTCTTTATATTTGGGCAAAGCCGCAATGCTCGTTATAAATTCGGCATTTGTAATTTTCATGCAAAACTCACACCAAAGCCGACGTGAAAACTTCGTCGATTGTTTCGGCGCAAAGTATTTTCACGTTCTTTTTTACTTCCGTCGGAAGTTCTTCGGCGTCTTTACGGTTTCCTTTTGGAATAATTATCGTTTTTACGCCCGCGCGGAACGCCGCCAACGATTTCTCTTTCAGTCCGCCTATGGGAAGCACTTTTCCGCGCAAAGTGATTTCTCCCGTCATAGCGACATTACGGTTCACCTTTCTGCCGCTAAGAGCGCTGAGAATGGCTGTTGCCATAGTTATGCCCGCGCTCGGTCCGTCTTTCGGCGTGGCGCCTTCGGGAACGTGAATGTGAATATCGTATTTCGTAAATTTATCGAGCGGAATCGCATACTGTTCGGCGCGCAAACGCACAAGAGTTAGCGCGGTGCGGCACGACTCTTTCATAACGTCGCCCAAACTTCCTGTGAGAATAATTTCGCCTTTTCCGTCGGGAATAACCGCCACTTCTATATTAAGCGTTACGCCGCCAACACTCGTCCAAGCAAGCCCTGTGGCAAGTCCCGTTTCGTCCGAATCGTTTTTACGTTCGTCGGTGAATTTAACAACTCCGAGATATTCTTTTAGGTCGGCTTTCGCAACATCGTAATGCCCTATATTGTCTTTGCCGTTTTCTACTACTTTCACCGCGATTTTGCGAATTACGGTTCCTATTTCGCGCTCTAAATTGCGCACCCCGCTCTCGCGCGTGTAACCCGCTATAATCTGCATTATAACCGAATCCGGAATAGTAACAACCTCTTCGCTCAGTCCGTTGGCGGCAAGCTGTTTCGGCACAAGATACCTTTTAGCTATTTCGAGCTTCTCCTCGTAAGTATATCCCGAAAGTTCTATAACCTCCATGCGGTCTAAAAGCGGCGCGGGTATCGTATCGAGACTGTTAGCGGTAGTCACAAACATTACTTTGCTAAGGTCGTACGGAACTTCTAGATAATGGTCTTTGAATGCGTTATTTTGGTTGGGGTCTAAAACTTCGAGCATGGCGGACGCGGGGTCGCCCCTGAAATCCGACGACATTTTGTCTATTTCGTCAAGCAAAAACACGGGGTTTATAACGTCGGCTTGTTTCATTCCGCTTATAATTCTGCCGGGAAGCGCGCCTATATAAGTGCGACGGTGTCCGCGTATTTCGGCTTCGTCGCGCACGCCGCCCAAACTCATGCTAACGAGTTTCCTTCCCGCCGCTCTCGCTATGCTCGACACAACCGACGTTTTACCTACGCCCGGAGGTCCTACAAAACACAATATGGGACCTTTAAGATTTTTGGTTAATTGATGAACCGCAAGGTATTCAACAATACGCTCTTTAACTTTTTCAAGCCCGTAATGGTCTTCGTCGAGAATATTGCGAGCGCGTTTAAGGTCAAGGTTATCGTCCGACTCTTCAGACCACGGCATATCGAGCAACCAATCAAGGTAAGTACGGCTTACTCCCGCTTCGGGCGAAGTGGGATTCATTTTGCTCATGCGCGCAAGCTCTTTGTCTATCTTGTTTTGAACCTCTTCGGGCAATTCCCGAGCCTTAGCCCTGCTGCGGTAATCTTCTATTTCGTCGGTGTCTTCGCCGAGTTCGTCGTGTATAGCCTTAATTTGTTCGCGCAAGTAATATTCGCGTTGGTTTTTATCGATATTCTCGCGCACCTTTATGCTTATTTTCTTTTCAACCGCCATTATTTCGCATTCGCGCACCATAACGGCGTATATGTCTTCGAGCTGACTGTATTCGTCGGGAGTTTCGAGCAACTTCTGCTTTTCCCCGTCCTCGCGGTATAAATGCGTTCCCATAAGCCCTATAAAAGATTTTGTGTCGTGTAAATCGAGACTGCGCATTGCGTCGGCGGGAAAATTCGTTTCGAGCTTTTTGTATTTTTCGAGTTGGTCGGCAAGACGTCTTTTCGCCGCCTCAACAAGAATAGGGTCGCTCGGGCGAGAAACAAACTCTTTTAAAACCACTTCGAAATAAGGCGTTATATTAGCGTAGCTTTCTATTTCCATACGCTTTATTCCGCTGACAAGCACTCTGAAACTGTCGTTGGGAAGCTTTGTGATTTGTTTGACGCGCGCCAAACAACCCACCCTGTAAATGTCTTTGGGAGCGGGATTAGCGGCGTTGTGCCGTCTTTGAGCCACGAGGAAAATATCTTGATTGCTTTCCACAGCTTTGTTCAGCGCCACAATAGACTTATCGCGTCCCAAATCGAAAACAACAGACTGACCGGGAAATACAACAAGTCCGCGAAGCACTATCATTTTTACCGACGGCTTAGGCGGAGGCATACCCGCCTTAGACGGTTCGTTAAAAGTCATTTCGTCCATACTCTAATTCTCCACACGGGGTCGATTCCCCTATGCTTTACTATTATATCACAAAGCGTAAAAAGTTACAAGCGGATTGCCGCCTTATTTTGCCGGTGAACGGCGTGTGAATAACACGGCATAAAATCATGCGACAAAAACCCGTCCTATTCCGCAAAAAAATCTTCTCCGCTCAAACGAACGAAGAAGATTATTTTTACATATTTTCTAATACCCGAGAACTAAAATCCGACTTTTGTTTAAGCCGAAGCTTTTTGTTCGTTTCGCAATATTTGCTCGGGCATATTTCCGTTTTGCACGCATTCGCGGTCTATAACCACCTTAACAATGCTTTTATCGGTGGGAACGCGATACATAATTTCAAGCATACAGTTTTCCACAATGGAACGCAAACCGCGAGCGCCTGTTTTAAGTTCAATTGCCTTTTCGGCTATTGCGGCTACGGCGTCGGGCGTAAACACAAGTTCCACACCGTCCATTTCCAAAAGCTTTTCGTATTGCTTGGTTAGCGCGTCGCGCGGTTTGGTGAGAATTTCCACCAAAGCGGCGTTGTCGAGGTCGTTGAGGCTAACGGTTACGGGAACTCTTCCCACAAATTCGGGTATTAGCCCGTATTGAATAAGGTCTTGCGGCTGAACGTCTTTAAACCACTGCGAAGTGTCTTTTTCCGTTTTCGACGCGATTTCGCCGCCGAAGCCGAGCGAAGCCGCGTTTGCCCGTTTGGAAATAATTTTATCGAGCCCTACAAAAGCGCCGCCGAAAATAAACAGTATATTCGTTGTGTCTATGGTTAGGCACTCTTGTTGCGGGTGCTTGCGCCCGCCCTGCGGAGGAACGCTCGCCACAGTGCTCTCTATAATTTTCAAAAGAGCCTGTTGCACGCCCTCGCCCGAAACGTCGCGCGTTATGCTAACGTTCTCGCTTTTGCGCGAAATCTTATCGATTTCGTCAACGTATATAATTCCGCGTTGCGCGCGTTCTATATCGTAGTCGGCGTTTTGAATGAGTTTTAACAACACGTTCTCAACGTCTTCGCCAACATAGCCCGCTTCCGTCAAAGTCGTGGCGTCGGCTACCGCGAAAGGAACGTCGAGAATCTTCGACAACGTTTGCGCTAAAAGTGTTTTGCCGCATCCCGTAGGACCCAACATAAGAATGTTGCTTTTTTTAAGCTCTATGTCGCGCTTGTTCGCTTTGCCCTTTCCTTTGGGATGAGCCGCGTTATAGTTTATACGCTTATAATGGTTATACACAGCCACGCTCAAAACGCGCTTCGCCATATCTTGCCCTATAATATACTCGTCGAGTTCTTTTTTGATTTGCTCGGGAGACGGCAATTTTACGGCTGTCGATTCGGCTGACTTTTTAACTCTGCTGGCAATTATCTCGTTGCAAATTCCTATGCAACCGTCGCATATCGACACGCCTGTGGGACCGGAAACAAGTTCCACCACCTCCGACTGCTTCTTGCCGCAAAACGCGCACTGAAGCTCTCTGTTCTTTTCGTTCAACATACCCTCCGATTCCGTTAAGCTCTCTTAACGAAAATCTTATCTATAAGCCCGTACTTGTGCGCCTCTTCGGCGGTCATGTAGTAATCGCGGTCTACGTCGCGCTCGATTTTTTCGAGCGGTTGCCCGCTGTTTTCCGACAAAATACGGTTCATCTTCTTTTTCGTTTTCAGAATGTGTTCCGCCTGAATGGCTATGTCGCTCGCCTGCCCTTGCGCTCCGCCCAAAGGTTGGTGAATCATAATTTCGCTGTTAGGCAACGCAAAACGTTTGCCCTTAGCGCCGCTACTCAAAAGAAAGGCGCCCATACTCGCCGCCATGCCGACGCATATTGTGCTAACGTCGCACTTAATATAGTTCATGGTGTCGTATATTCCCATTCCTGCGGTAACGCTTCCGCCCGGACTGTTTATATATAGGCTAATATCTTTGTCGGGGTCTTTGCCTTCAAGATGCAAGAGTTGCGCTATAATCAAATCGGCTGTTATGTCGTCTATTTCGCCCGTTAGGAAAACTATACGGTCTTCAAGCAAGCGGGAATAAATGTCATACGAGCGTTCGCCTCTGTTGGTTTGCTCCACTACCATAGGTACAAGACTGCTTTTAATCATAATACTATTTATATCCTCCCTACGATTTATTTATTCCGACGAAAATCAATCTTTTTTGTCGGCTGACTGTTTGGACGCGCTCTTTTTTGCCGCAGGCTTTTTCTCCGCGCCCGAATTCTGCTTTGCGGCGGTTTGCTTAGAAGCGGCAGTTTTGGCGGGCTTTTCGGCTTTGTCGGCTTTTTTCTCTTTCGCCGAGAAAACTGTTGCCGCCGCAAGCTCGTTCAAAGCTTTTTCAACTGTCATATCGCTTTTTATATGGGTAAGTTGGCGAGTCGAAAGAGTGCCTTTGTATTCTTCGGCGGTTTTGCCCATAGACGACGCTATTTCGCTCAAACGCGCATCGAGTTCCTCTTCCGTAGGCTCGATTTTATCGGTTTTTATAATTTGTTCCAACACAAGGCGGGTCTTAACGTTTTTCTCCGCTTCGGCTTTGCGGTCTTTCTTAAAGTCCTCGCGCGACGAATTTGTGTATTTGAAATAGTCGTCGAGCTTCATGCCGCGATACATTTGCGAAAAGCGGTATTCGAATTCCTGCAACATATATTCGAGCTCGTTTTCAATCATACATTCGGGAATTTCCACCGAAGCTTTTTCCACAATCGCATCGAGCATATTCGTTTTGTTCTCGTTGTCGGCTCTGCGCGTAGCGTTGTCGTTTAAGCGTTTACTCACGTCGGCGCGGTATTCTTCAACAGTTTCGAATTTCGTCGTGTCTTTCACGAATTCGTCGGTAAGTTCGGGCACTTCGCGGAATTTGATACCGTGCAAAGTAACCGCAAAAACAGCGTCTTTTCCTTTAAGGTCCTCAGCGTGATAATCGTCGGGGAATTTAACTTTAAGGTCTTTTTGTTCGCCTATTTTCATTCCCGCCACCTGTTCTTCAAATCCGGGAATAAACGATTTGCTTCCGAGCGTAAGCTCTTGCTTTTCGGCGGTGCCTCCGTTGAATTTAACGCCGTCAACCGAGCCGCTGTAATCTATTGTAACGGTGTCGCCGTCGCGCGCTTCACGGTCGGTAACTTCAATCATGCGGCTTTTCGCCTGACGCGAACGCATGATTTCGTCGTCTATATCTTTTTCGCTTACGGGATATTCGGCTTTGGGCACGGTAAGACCTTTGTATTCTCCGAGCGTAACTTCGGGTTTTACGGTTACTTCCACCGTAAAAGTAAGAGCGTCCTCTCCGAATTTCTCTATGTCTACCTTAGGTTCGTCAACAGGCTCCACGTCCTCGTTCTCTTTCAGAGCTGTAGCGTATGCCTTAGAAGCGCACGAATTGAACGCGTCGTCGAAAAACACGGTAGGACCGTATAAGCTTTCTATAAACTTACGGGGCGCTTTACCTCTGCGGAAACCCGAAATATTATATTTTCCTCTCGTCTTTATATAAGCGGAATTGATTTCCTCTTCCCATTCGCTCTGAGGCACCGAAAACAAGAATTTTACGCTGCCCTTTTGTCTTTCCGTTTTGTATTCCATGATAACCTCCAAAAAATCATACTTAAATATAATATCACAATCCGCTTAGCTTTGTCAAATTGTATTGACTAATTCGCCGAATATAGTTTATACTTAAAAGTAACTTGCCGAAAGGAGCAAAAACGATGCCTGCGGATTCCCTGCATATCAAACAAATAGCGATAGAGTTAAACGAACTTTTGCGAGGCGGCAGAATAGACAAACTCACCATGCCCGAGCCCGACGAAATAATTCTGCATATTCACGCAAAAGCAAATCATACGGTTGTAATGAGCGCCAACCCGTCGCTTCCTCGCGTTCACATAACTAAAAACGCGCCCAAAAACAATCCGCTCACAGCGCCCGCTTTTTTAATGCACCTGCGCAAACACATAGGCGGCGCTTCGATTACCGAAGTTACGGCGCATGACGGAGAACGTATTTTGATGTTTGCGCTAAAAGCGCGGAACGAGCTCGGTTACGAAGAGAAAAAAACTCTCATCTGCGAAATAATGGGCAAATATGCAAACATAATTCTTACAAATGCCGACGGCAAAATTTCGGAATGTATTAAGCACATATCGCCCGCAAGCAGCGAAAAGCGCCCGGTATTGCCCGGTCTTACCTATTCTTTTCCCCCTCCGCAAAACAAAATCAACATATTCGACGGTAGCGCGTTAAAGTCCGTTTTAAGTTCGTTCGATGGCGGCAACGCAGGCGGCTATATACTTGCGAACGCGGCGGGGCTTGCTCCCGCCACCGTAAACGCAATCACGGCGGCGGCATTGGGAGGTTTGTTTTTTAACGAACTTACAACAGAGCAAATAGAAAAACTTGCGGACGCGTTTAACCAAACGCGCATTTTGAAAAACGCGAAACCGTGTGTGCGCAAAGAAAGCGGCGTTAAATCGGATTTTTGGATTAAACCGTTCGAACAAGACGGAGAATACGAGTTTTTCAACAGTTTAAACGAAGCTATGGACGCTCACTTTTTTGCGCTCGACCGCGACAGACGGCTGTCGGAAAAGGCGCGAATCCCAAAAACGACGGTAAAAAACGCAATAGCGAGAACCGAAAAAAAGCTCAAACTTTTCCGCGAAAGAAAAGCCGAAGCGTCCGACGCCGAAACCGACAGACTTAACGGCGAATTGATTACCGCAAATATTTACCGTTTAAAACAAGGAATGAGTTCGTTCGAAGCCGAAAATTATTACGAAGAGCCGCCGCAAAAAATTACCGTTAAACTCGATTCAAGCAAATCGCCTCAGTATAACGCGCAAGCATATTTTAAAAAATACGCTAAAAAGAAAAAAACTCTTTCTATTGTGGAAGAGCAAATTGCCGAAGCGGTAGCCGACCTTGAATATTTCAATTCCATTTACGACAGTTTTTCGTTTACCGACGCCGAAGGGTTGGAAGAAATTACAGCGGAACTGTATGCGGCGAATCTTTTGCATGAGCCTAAGGGAAAACGCAAAAAAGAAAAACTTCTTTCCGGCGGAGAAATCGTTTTCGAAGGTTGTACCATACGTTGGGGAAAAACGAACTATCAAAACGACAGACTAACAAAAGCGGCGCGGGCGTCCGACACATGGCTTCACACTCAAAAAATTCACGGCAGCCACGTTATTGTGTCAGGCGAAAACGTAAGCGAGCGCGTTTTGGTTCGCGCGGCTCAAATAGCCGCATATTATTCGAAAGCGCGACTTGGCGAAAACGTGCCCGTTGATTACACGTTGAAAAAGTACGTCTCGAAACCGAAAGGCAGCCCTCCCGGAAAAGTAGTGTATACCGACTACAAAACGTTATTCGTCACCCCGCAAGACGAACGTTCTTAAATTAGCGCGAAGTTTGAGGTTTGCTTACCGTTTGCACAAGAGAGTTAAAAACGGCTTCTCTTTCTTTTTCGTTGCCGAAAGCAAGCAACTGTTTATAGGCGTTCAATATTTCTATTTTCTCTTGATTTGAGTTCAGCGTTGCTCCGCGCTCTCCGAGTTGCAACGTGCTTAACATTTGCATTTTGGTCTTTTCAGCCGTTAGCGCCGCCGTCATTCTCGTGCAAAGCTTTCGACTCAGCGTTATTATTGTGTCGAGCTCTTTATTGCCGAACATGCTCAAATATTTGTTGCCGCTGAAAATAAGGTGGTCGTAAAAAGTAAAACCGGTCATCATACAACACGCAACGACGCGCGCGGTAGTTTCCATGTCGGCATCCGAAAAACTCATAGTTCCGCCGGGATGATTATGCGAAAGAATTATTTTCTTAGCGCCGTTTCTGTCGGCAATTCTTAAAATCTTCATAACGTCTACGGCGGCGGAATCTACCATTCCTTCGGTAATTTCGTCCGTTTGAATTATTTCGTCGTTTACGTTCAACGACGTAACAAGCAAAATTTCTTTTGTTTGCCCTAAAAAGCGGGTATATAAATACCATGCCGCGCTTGCCGCCGTAGTCAGCCTTTCGGGTCGGTTATATCGGTTGTATTCGGCGCGTAAAACTACGGGAAGAATGTGAGCCAAAAGATGCGCCGTTTTTTCTCCCACGTCTTTAACGCGCACGAGCTCGTAATAGTCGGCGTGCAACACCGCCGACAGCGAACCGAATGTGCGGAGCAATTCTTTTGCAATGGCTTTCGTGTCTTTTCTCGCTATTGTGGCAAACAACAACCATTCAAGCATTTGATATTCGTTAAATCCCGCAAAATCGGGGTTTCGGTCTACCGACTCGCGCACACGTTCGCGGTGCCCTTCGGCACTCGGCGCATTAGCGCGTCTGTAAGTTCCGAGCAATTCTTCTATGTCGTTGCGTTCTTCCGCCATTCTTTTGTTCTCCCAAAATACCGTTCTTTGTTTTTGTATTAAAAAAGGCGCTCCCAAAAACGAAAGCGCCGCTTTGTTATACTAATTTTTAAACAAGCGCGTAAATAAAGCCGAAAAGCGCAAGCGCGAAAATCAATCCCATAATTACGGTGTTTATTATCGCGTTTTTATATTCGGGCGAACGGCGATTGATTTTGCTGCAAAGAACGCGCACACTGCGATATAGCGCAAGAAGCGTAGCCACAATATAAATTCCCAGCCCTACCGCTATAACAATATTGCTAACGAAAATGCCCACCAAAAGCACAATCGCGCCGCCGAGCATTAGAAAGTCGCATATTTGACGCACTCCGAAGTTCGAAAAATACGCTTGAATAAAATTACGTTTTTTTGCTTTTACCGCCATGTTAAAAATCTCCGTCGTTTTTTATTTAGTATGCTCAAGTTTTTTATTACAAATCCAAAGAATGTAACAAAACGGTTTACCATTTAACCAAAGGCGTAACACCGAGCACATAGAACACTACAACCAAAATTACCGCTATTATCCAAAGAACAAACCAAGTTTGCCCATGCAAGCGCGCTTCGTAATACGAATACCAACACAGAGCAATCATACCTATGGCTATGGCAATATTTTTAATCCAATTACCGATTGCGGCAAACGGCTCGAAAAAGCCGAGCACCACGCCTATGGCTATTCCAAGCCCCATAAGCATAACCGCCACAAACGACAACACTTTGCAAAGCTTAGGCACAGTGTAAACTCTTGTTTGAGTGGTCTTTTTTGTTTGTTTCGACATTTTTATTTCCTCCGAAATAATTTATTTTAAGCCCCTGCTACCGGGTTTTACTACCGGAATTTTTCCCTCGCGGCATAGCGGGCATTCGTCCGCTTCATAGCTTTTAACTTCCATAGAAAGAAGAGCTCTGTACGGCACTCCGAAATCAACTTTTCCGCCGCTACGGTCTACAACCGACGCAACCGCCGTAACTTCGGCGCCAGCCGCACGGCAAAGCTCTATAACCTCTTTCACCGAACCGCCGGTAGTAACAACGTCTTCAACCACGATTACGCGCATACCTTTTTCGAGCGCGAAGCCGCGTCTTAAAGTCATGCCGCCGCCCTCGCGTTCCGCAAAAAAGTTTTTCACGCCGAGCTGACGAGCCACTTCGTAGCCCATTATAATGCCGCCCACTGCGGGAGACACCACCGCGTCCGCTTTAAACTCTTTAAGCTGTTCGGAAAGAGCTCCGCACAAATATGCACTTTCTTCGGGATGTACGAAAAGCTTAGCGCACTGCATGTATGTGTCGGAATGGCGTCCGCTCGTTAAAAGAAAGTGACCGTGCAATATTCCTTCGGTCTTTTTAAACACTTCCAATATCTGCTCGTTAGTAAGTTTCATTGCTTTCCTTTGCGCGGTTGCTAAATTTTGAGCGAACCCGTAATTTCACGCACACTATTTATACTACACCTTTTCATAAGATTTGTCAACTCATTGATTAGGTTTAACCCCGCAGTAGGGTCGAAAATATTTGCGGAACCTATTTGAACGGCCGAAGCGCCGGCCACCAAAAATTCCATTATATCGTCGGCAGTAACTATTCCGCCCATTCCGACAACGGGAATTTTAACCGCTTTGCGGGTTTCATAAACCATTTTAAGAGCAATGGGTTTTATTGCGGGACCGCTTAGTCCGCCGCAAACGTTAGCCAAAATCGGCTTTCTGCTTTTCCAATCGATTGCCATTCCGCTCACGGTGTTTATAAGCGACAAACAGTCGGCGCCGCCGTTTTCCGCCGCTCTCGCGTTGTCGGATATATTCGCAACGTTAGGCGAAAGTTTTACCATAAGCGGCTTTGAGCAATGTTTTTTAACAGCCGCCGTAATTTTTTCAACACTTTCCGGCAATACGCCGAACGCCATGCCGCCCGCTTTAACGTTTGGACAACTTATGTTGAGTTCAACCATTTTAACGCAGTCGAGCGCGCTCGCTCTTTCAACCGTATAGCAATAATCCTCTTCGGTTTTTCCGGCTACGTTTGCTATAACTACGGTGCCGAGAGTATTCAAAAACGGCACATCTTCTTTAATAAAGCCCTCTATGCCCGGATTTTGAAGTCCCACGCTGTTGAGCATTCCCATAGGGGTTTCCGCAACGCGCGGCGAAGGGTTGCCCTCTCTGCGCTCTTTCGTTATACCTTTTGTGCAAATGCCGCCGAGTAAATTTATATCGTAGAATTCCGCATATTCTTTGCCGAACCCGAAAGTGCCGCTTGCCGTAATTACGGGATTTTTAAATTTTACGCCGCAAATTTCAACCGAAGTATCGGGCGTTATATTTTTTGTATCAGTCATAGCAACACATCCTCCAACCTAAACACGGGGCCGTCTACGCAAGCCCGCTTGTGCACTATGCTTCCGTCTTTTTCTTTCACCGCGCAAGCGCAAACAAGGCAAGCGCCCACTCCGCACCCCATTCGCGTTTCACCCGACATATACGCGGGTATCTTGGTATCCGCCGAAAGACGCGCCGCCGCTTTTAACATGGGAGTATTTCCGCAAGTTAAAATAACGTCGGGCTTAATCTTTTCTATGTCTTGGCGTAAAACGTCTGTAACGTACCCTTTTCTCCCCGCGCTTCCGTCGTCGGTGCATACGGTTACCGAACCGAATTTTGCGAATTCGTCTTTAAACATTACCGCGCGCTCGGTTGAAAAACCTATGTAAGAAACATATTCTTTATCGGGATACGTCAGAGGCACCGACACGAGCGGGGCGCATCCCACTCCGCCGCCGAGCAACAAAATCTTTTTATGTTCGGCGCCGAGAGTAAAACCGTTGCCTATGGGCAACACTGCCAAAACCTCGTCGCCCTCTTTCATCTCCGCCATACGCCTTGTTCCGCCGCCCACTACCGCAACTATGAGAGTTACCGAATAATCGTCGTATTTATAAAGGCAGAACGGTCGGCGCAACAAAAATTCGCCCCCGACTTTAATATGCAAAAACTGCCCGCAGTGCATTTGCGGCAATTTTTCGGCGGAAGAGAATTCAAATTCGAGCACCCCCTCCGCAAGAGTTTTCTTTCGTTTTAACTTTAATCTTACGTCTTTCATATCAGTTCGCTTTGCCCGCCTTTTTAAGAGCGCTGTAAAGAGCTTCGCGCATGTCTATAACAGCTCGCTCCGCAGCCTGAGCAAAGTCGAGCCCCTTATATATTTCGTTCTTATACGCGCAAATAATGCCGCGAGAATTGTTCACTATTCCGCCGAGCCCTCTTCCGTCGAAACATACGGTTAATCCGTCGGCGCTGCCGCCCTGCGCGCCGTAGCCCGGAATCAAGAAAAACAGCGACGGAAATTCTTTTCTTACCTTTTCGGCTTGCGCGGGATGAGTCGCGCCTATTACGGCGCCTACGTCGGAATATCCGTATTTTCCGATTAGTCCGTGTCCGCAGTCGGCAACAAGCCTTGCCATATTTTCGTAAAGCGTTTCGCCGTTGTCAAGTTTTTTATCTTGCAATTCGCCGCTTGACGGATTAGAGGTTTTAACGAGCGCGAAAATTCCTTTGTTCCGTTTTTCGCAATCGGCAATAAACGGCTTTAAGCCGTCGGAACCAAGATAGCCGTTCACCGTTAAAAAATCAGATTCGAACGGAGTAAATTCTTTGTCGTTTATTTTAACGCTCCCCAAATAGGCGGCGCTGTAACACGAAGCGGTGGAACCTATGTCGTTACGCTTGCAATCCGCAATAGTAATAAGTCCGCTTTGCTTGGCGGCTTTGAGCGTGGATTCAAACGCTTTAAGCCCCGCTATTCCGTACATTTCATAGTACGCAATCTGCACTTTTACTGCGGGCACAAGTTTGCGGATACGTTCTATAAGCGTAAGGTTAAATTCCGTTATAGCTTTTCCCGCGTCGTCGAGAGTTTTGCACCTTTTCTTTTCGTTTTCGGGCAAATAATCGAACGACGTATCAAGCCCTACTGCCGTCGGATTGTTCAATTCCCGTATTCTGTCTATTAAAGCGTCAATCATAACTTTTAATCTCCTTTTCTATTCCGTCAACTATAACGGCGGTAACTGCGCCGCGCAATTTCCATCCGCCGAACAAACTGTTCTTTCCCTTAGACACAGATTTAGAGCTGTCGAAAATATAACTTTTATCGGGGTCTACAACCGTAATATCGGCGCGCTCCCCCTCTTTCAGCGTTCCCGAACCTATTCCGAGTATTTTTGCGGGATTCGAGCTCATAAGCTTGCTAAGTTTCACAAGGTCAATATAGTCGGGCTCAACAAGATATGTGTACGCAAGCGAAAACGCGGTTTCGAATCCTGCGGTGCCGAACGGAGCAAGGTTAAATTCAAGATTTTTTTCGTCGGCATGGTGCGGCGCGTGGTCGGTTGCTATCGCGTCGATTGTGCCGTCTTTCAGCCCTTCTATTATTGCCTCGACGTCTTGTTGCGTGCGTAGCGGCGGGTTTATTTTCGCGTTGGTGTTGTAATTAAGTATTTCGTCGTCGGTAGCCGAAAAATAATGCGGGCAAGTTTCGCAAGTAACCTTAACGCCGCGCGCTTTCGCTTGCCGCACAAGCTCCACGCTGCCTTTCGTGCTGACGTGCGCAATATGAATTTTGGCGTTCAAACTTTCGGCAATAAGAATATCGCGCGACACCATGCACTCTTCGGAAGCTCGAGTAATTCCCCTAAGCCCCGATATTGTGGCGTTAAGCCCTTCGTTCACAACTCCGCCGGCCGCAAGCTCCTTGTCTTCGCAATGGCTTATTATAAGCGCATCGTGGCTCGCGGCGTATTCGAGAGCAAGACGCATAATATTCGCGTTTTCCACAGGTCTGCCGTCGTCGGAAAATGCGACCGCTCCCGCCTCTTTCATAAACCCCATTTCGGTTATTTCTTTGCCTTGCTGACCTTTGGTAACGCAACCTATAGGAAAAACTTTGGCGTTATCGACTTCGGTCGCGCGCGTGCAAACGTATTTAATAAGTGCGGCGTTATCGAGCGGCGGATTAGTGTTCGGCATACACGCGACCGACGTAAAACCGCCGCGTAGCGCCGCCGCCGTACCGCTTTTTATATCCTCTTTATATTCCTGACCGGGCTCGCGCAAATGGCAATGCATGTCCACAAAGCCGGGAAGCACTATTTTGCCGTCCGCGTCTATAATCTTATCGGCAGCGCAATCTATGTCTTTGCCGATTTTCACGATTTTGCTTCCTTCAACATAAATATCGGCGCGCTCAAGCGAATCGCCTATAACTACGGTACCGTTTTTTATTAGCATATTCATAATAAACGTTAAGCCTCCGAACTACTTTTCTTTTGGACGCGTGAGCAAGAACAGCACCGCCATTCGCACCGCGACTCCGTTAGTCACCTGTCGCAAAATATACGACTGCTCGCCGTCCGCGACGTCGCTACTAAGCTCGAGCCCGCGATTTACGGGGCCGGGATGAAGCAAAATCGCATTACCGTCGGCGCGCATAAGTCTCGACGAATTTATGCCGTAATAAGCGTTATATTCCGCTACGCTCGGGAAAAGTCCCGCCTGTTGGCGTTCGAGCTGAAGCCTCAGCCCCATAACAACGTTGGCGTCCCGTATGCAGTCGTCAAGGTTATAGCTAACCGACACTCCCATTTCGTCTATGCAAGACGGCAACAACGTTTTCGGTGCGCATACAGTTACGCAAGCGCCCAACTTATTCAGTCCCCAAATATTGCTGCGAGCTACGCGCGAATGTTTTATGTCGCCCGCGATAACAACTTTCAGCCCGTTTAAAGAACCGAATTTTTCTTTCATTGTGTAAATGTCGAGCAACGCCTGCGTGGGGTGTTCGTTTGTTCCGTCGCCCGCGTTAATAACGCTTGCCTTAACGTTTTTTGCAAGCAGATGAGGAGCGCCCGACATTGAATGACGAACGATAATCACGTCGGTTAAAAGCGCGTCGAGGTTTTTTCCGGTGTCTATCAGCGTTTCCCCTTTTGTTACGCTCGACGTTTGAGCCGATATAGACGAAGTGTTGGCTCCCATTATTTTAGCCGCAGTTTCGAACGATGTGCGCGTGCGCGTGCTGTTTTCGTAAAACAGAGTTGCAACGCTTTTGCCTTGCAAATGCGGTGTTTTTTTTACGTTTTGGTCGAGAATTTTTCTCATCTGTTCGGCTGTGGAAAGAATTTCTTCGAGTTCCTCCACAGTCAGGTCTTTAAGCCCCAACAGGTCTTTTCTTTTCAACATTGAACGGTGCTCCTTTAATCTATGCTGAATATATCAACGCCGTCTTTGCCGTCAAGTGCTTTAACGTTCACCGAAACAAGCTCGCTCCGCGAAGTGGGAACGGTTTTCCCGACGTAATCGGCGCCTATCGGAAGTTCTCTTCCTCCCCTGTCTATAAGAACCGCAAGCTGTATCGTTTTGGGGCGTCCCATTTCGCAAAGCGCTTCCATAGCGGCGCGCACGGTGCGACCCGTGAACAAAACGTCGTCCACAAGCACAATATTAGTTTCCGTAATAGAAAACGGCAAATCGGTGCCCTTTATATGCGGGTGGTCGTCTATCAGAGAAAAATCGTCGCGATAAAGGGTTATATCAAGACTTCCGCACGGCACGTCTATGCCTTCTACGTCTTTAATAACTTTTTTAAGCTCTATTGAAAGCGGCACGCCTCTGCGTTGTATTCCCACAAGCGCAAGATTTTCGGCGCCTCTGTTGCGCTCTATGACTTCGTGACCTATGCGAATAAGAGCCCTGCGCATCCCCTCGTCGTTCATGATGGCGGCTTTGAATCTCATAATCTTATTCTCCTTCTCTTTCGAGTTTAGTTAAAACCTCTTTAAAATAATCGGGAAGCGGTGCCATAAACGTCAGTTCTTCGCCCGTAGACGGATGTTTAAACGTTATTTGCGCGGCATGCAACAACTGCCCGTTTAAAGAAAATTTTTGTTTCGAGTAACCGTAGGTTTTGTCGCCTACTACGGGATGCCCTATATACTGAGCGTGCACGCGTATTTGATGAGTTCTGCCCGTTTTAATATAAAACTCCGCAAAACAGTTTGAGCGGAACCGTTGAAGCACTTTGTAAAAAGTAATCGCCTCTTTGCCTTGCGGCAATACCGCCATTTTCTTGCGGTCGCGCGGGCTACGCCCCATATAAGTGCGAATTTCTCCCTCGTCCGATTTTACGTTTCCTTCCAAAACGGCAAGATACTTCTTTTTTACCTCGCGGCGGCTCAGTTGATTGGAAAGCGACAAATGGGCTTTATCGTTCTTAGCGACCAAAAGCACGCCCGACGTGTCTTTATCGAGTCGGTGAACTATTCCCGGACGGATTTCGCCGCCCGCCGCCGATAGCTTGCCGAAACGATATAATAAAGCGTTTACGAGAGTTCCCGACTTATTGCCGGCTCCCGGATGCACGCTCATGCCCTGACGCTTATTCACAACAGCCAAATCGTCGTCTTCGTAAATAACTTCGAGCGGAAGTTCTTCAGGCTCGGCGTTAAGCGTTTTCTCTTCTTCGGTGACGGTAAGCACGTCGCCCGTTTTCAGAATTTTACCGCACTTAAACCGTTCGCCGTTCAAAAGCACTCCGCCGCAATCGGAAAGTTGTTTTATATACGAGCGCGTCTTGCCAGTAAGCGCCGAAAGATACACGTCTATTCTCTCGCCGCCGCATTCAACCGTGTAGGTAACGGGCTCAGCCATTATCGTCTTGTTCCCGCGCTTGCTCTTTTTTCGGCTCGAGTTCTTCGGAAGCGTCCTCGAATCCGTCGGCAACCTCGTTCGCCGAAGAACCGTTCTTTAAATCTCCGTCGTTATGTTCTATAACTTCCGAAGGTTCGGCGGAGACGTTTTCAGTTGCGACTTTTTTCTTAGGTTCTTTGTATATCGCTATAAAATACACCAAGAAAACAATTACGCCTACCGTAAGCCCCATGTCGGCAACGTTGAAAACAGGAAAGCTGTATCCGAGAAACGGCACTTTGCATCCGAAGAATATAATTTCAACGAAGTCGCGCACATAGCGAAGAGCAAGTCGGTCTATAAAATTACCGAGCGCACCCGCAAGAATAAGAGCAAGAGCAAGTCTCATTAAAAAGTGACGCTTGCGGCAACGGTAGAGTATATACGAAAACACGCCCATAGCTATAAGGGTAATAATTAAAAAAATAATTCGAATAGCGTTATCGCCGAGCACTTTTTCAAGTCCGAAAGCGCTACCGAACGCCGCTTTGGTATTGCGGACATAAGTTATATTCAAAAAGTTCGGTATAACCTCTATCGTTTGCCCGTAATACATAAATTTTCCGACAAGCGCTTTGGTAATCAAATCGAGCGCGAGCACGGCGGCAAGCACTATAAGTTCCACGCGAGCGTGCTTTATATATGCCCATGCGGCTTTCCCGAAACGAGTTAAATAGTATGCAAATCCTAAACTCGGTTTAGGCGGCGCGTCTTTTTCGGTTTGTTCCGTTAAAGGCGCCGAAACCGCATTTTCGTCAGGCGCTTCGTTTGCTTCGGCTTCTATGTTCAAAACGTCTCCGTCGGTAAGGTCGTCTTTATTCACGCTGTTTTTATCTTGATTCATAAGGTACCGTTATTCCCACTCCTTCGGGCGACAGCAAGAAAATGTTGCCCGATATTCTGTGAACGCTGCCGCTGAGAGCATAAGTTGCTCCGCTCACAAAGTCCAAAATTCTTTGAGCGGCTGAAGGCTCAACGTTGTCGAGGTTGACAACCGCAGGCTCGCGTTGCTTTAAATAGTCTATTAAAAGTTGCACGTCTTCGGGCGAGCGCGGCTCGTAAACAACCACGTTCGGAAAGTACGGAGTTGCCATAAACTTTGTGCCGAAACTCGCGGTTTGCTTCATAGTTTGCGTTTGCGAATAATTCGGCATGCCGAAACCGCCCGCGTGGGTATCCTCGAAATATTCGAGGTTCTCTCCGTCGCCTCTGTAATTTCTTCCGTTTCTCGCAAAATCGTCGTATTTCATATTCGCTCCTTAAATTCAAGCGTTTTTATTTTAAGTATGTTCTTTCCCCGAACAGTATTCTGCCGGGACGAATCATAGTGCTTCCGTTGCGTATGGCAAGTTCGAAATCGTTGCTCATTCCCACAGACAAAGTGTTTATGCTCGGAAAATTTTTTTTCAGTCTTTCAAAAATTCCGTACATTCTCTCATAAGGCTTGCCGTCGGCTCCTACGGGCGGCACACACATTATGCCTTTCAGCCGAACGCCTCCGAGCGAATTTATTCGGGCGGCTAATTCTTCAGCCATTTCGGGAAGCGCGCCGCTTTTGTTTTCCTCGCCGCAAATATTGATTTCGGCAAGTACGTCGGTTATTATTCCTTTGCGCTCAGACAGTCTGCTTATTTCTTCGGCAAGAGAACTTCTGTCTACCGACTGAATAAGCTTTACCTTTCCTACAACGTATTTTACCTTGTTTGTTTGGAGCGCGCCTATAATGTGCCATGTAAGCGGAGAATGCTCGCTGTATTTTCGAACAAATTCCTGAACTCTGTTCTCGCCCGCCGTATATATGCCGCATTCAGGCAACTCGTTCACAATCTCTAACGGAACGCACTTTGTAGCGGCGACTATTTCTATTTCGCTCTCGTCTCTGCCGGAAGCCGCGCATGCCGCAGATATGCGTTCGCGTAGCCGCATAACGTTGTCTTTAAGACTCATTTACAACCTCCGCAACGTATTCGGCAAACAACTCGGCAAGCGGTATGCCGTTCGCTTCGGCGTTCTTCATATAGGCAGAACTGTTCGCTTCTATAAAAACATATTCGCCTTTCTCGCAGATAAAATCGGCGGAACCGTAATCAAGGTTTAATATCGACGCTATTGTTTCAGCCTTTTTCTTAAGTTCGTCGGAAAGCGGAATTTTGCTCACTTTGCCGCCGAGAAAAACATTCGAACGAAAATCGGTTGTATTGAGACGCTCTACCGCACCTACGGCTTTCTTACCCACCACATAAACGCGAATATCCGAACCCGCACATTTTCCCGACACAAACCTCTGAAAAAGGTGCTGAACGTGAGCAAGTTTTGTGTGCAGCGCCGCAAGTTCCGTCCTGTTTTCAGCCAAATATACTTGCCTGCCCTGACTCCCCACGCATTCCTTTACAACCGCAGGATAAGCTATTTGTTTTTCCACCGCATTTAAAAAGTTTTCGTCCTCGCCGCTCGAAACGTCGTACACAAGAGGCGCGATTACAGTTTCGGGAAGCTCGATTTTTCCCGCAAGCGCCGCAAAAGTTTTCTCTTTATCGTCGCACAGTTCGGTGGTTTCGGCACTGTTAAAAAGCCTTATTCCCGCTCTCTCCAACGCACGGGCAAGAGCGGCGTCTTTATCCCAAAACACGGCATAACCGCAGTCGGGCGCTTCAAACGGAAAGCCCGCAAATAAATTATCGGCAAGAAACAGCAAAATATTACGCTTATCAAACTCGTCATGCAACCGTTCGAACACATAGTCCATGCCCGAATCCGTATAATATTTGTTTCTGACGAAAGCGACCCTTTTGCGCATACCTACCTCACCGAATAGTATACACTACAAAAGCAAATTTTGCAAGCTATTTCACACGGTGTAAAAAGCCGCAATGCCAACAAAACGCCCGCGACATAATCGCAGGCGTTTGTTACTTTATTCCTTATTCGAATTTTGTGCGCTTTTTATATTCGGTATGCAGAACTTCGTGAGCCTTGTGGCTGTTCGGTTCTCCGAAATATTCGGAATACAGCTTTTTAACCACAGGGTTTTCGTGGCTCTTGCGAATTTTCGCCTTTTTATCCGATTTATAAATGGCTTTCGCGCGAAGAGTTTTTATATCGGTTGTGTTAAGCACCTTAGCGGGGTGAATGGGCTGACCGCCGCCGTTCACGCAACCGCCCGGACACGTCATGATTTCAACGAATTGATAATCTGCGGTTCCGTTTTTGATTTGTTCCATAATGGTTTTCGCGTTTTGAAGAGTGTGTGCAACGGCAACTTTTACCTTTGTGCCGTTCATATCCACAACTGCGGTTTTAATACCTTTTGTGCCGCGAACCGCTTTAAAGTCAAGCTTTTCGGGCTCTTTACCCGTAACAACTTCGTAAACCGTTCTGAGCGCGGCTTCCATAACGCCGCCCGTCGCACCGAACAACAAACCGGCGCTGCTGCCTTCGCCTATCGGATTATCGAACTCGCCGTTCGGCATTTTCGATAAGTCTATTCCTTGCGATTTTAGAAGTTTTGCAAGTTCGCGCGTGGTAAGCACAACGTCTATATCGGGATATCCGCTCGCCGATTGATGTTCGCGCGTGCGTTCGAATTTTTTCGCCGTGCAAGGCATAACAGCCACAACCACCATTTTGGCGGGGTCTATTCCGAATTTTTCGGCATAGTACGTTTTCATTATTGCACCGAACATTTGCTGAGGCGATTTGCAAGTTGAAAGATGCCCTATAAGTTCGGGATAATAATATTCAATATACCGAATCCAACCGGGACTGCAACTCGTAATCATAGGCAACTTCGCTTTGGGGTCTTTAAGACGAGAAAGGAATTCGTATCCCTCTTCCATAATCGTCATATCCGCAGCCATGTCAACGTCGAACACCTTATCGGCGCCGAGCGCTTTTATAGCCGACACCATTTTGCCCTCCACGTCGGTTCCTATGGGATAACCGAATTCTTCGCCTATCGCCACGCGCACAGAAGGCGCGGTGCCTATAATAACATATTTATCGGGGTCGGCAAGCGCTTCGAGCACTTCGTGGGTATTGTCGCGCTCCGTAAGCGCTCCTACGGGGCAAACGTTTATGCACTGCCCGCACGCCACGCAAGGCACGGTGTCGAGCGAACGCTCGAACGCGCAACCTATATGCGTGTTAAACCCTCTGCCGTTGGGACCGATAACGCCCACGCCCTGAATCTTGTTGCACACCGCGACGCAACGGCGGCAAAGTATGCACTTATTATTGTCGCGCACCAAATAAGGGTTGGTATCGTCGGGCAAATATTTTTTTGTAACGCCTTCGTAAGCTACGGGGTCGCAACCGTATTCGAGGCTGAGCGATTGCAATTCGCAATTTCCGCTACGCACGCACGACAAACATTTTTTCTCGTGGTTGGAAAGAATGAGTTCTATTGTGGTTTTGCGCGACTTCTTAACCTTAGGGGTGTTGGTGAAAACCTCCATTCCCTCGCGCACAACGGTTGAGCAAGACGCCGCAAGATTGCGCATTCCCTTAATTTCAACCACGCACACGCGGCAACTTCCGTCGTTGGTAACGTCTTTTAAGTAGCACAGCGTGGGAATATGAAATCCCGCCGCGCGAGCCGCGTCTAACACTCTCGTGCCTTCGTCTACCGTAACGGGCACGTTGTTTATTTTTAATGTAACTTGCTTTTTCATAACGTTTCTCCCTATTTCTCGATTGCGCCTTTGGGGCAACGCGCGATACATGCGCCGCACTTAATACATTTGGCGGGGTCGATTGTGTGCTTTTGTTTAATTTCTCCCGAAATCGCGTTCACGGGGCAATTACGTTTACACAATCCGCAACCGATACATTTCTCTTCCACGATTTTGTACGAAACGAGCGCCTTACATACGCCTGCGGGGCATTTTTTATCGCGCACATGCGCAACGTATTCGTCGCGGAAATAGCGGAGAGTGCTTAAAACGGGGTTAGGCGCCGTTTGTCCGAGTCCGCAAAGCGAATTTTCTTTTATGTAGTAGCAAAGCTCTTCCATCTTGTCGAGGTCTTCCATTTCGGCGATGCCTTTGGTAACCTTATCGAGCATTTCGTAAAGACGCTTATTCCCTATACGGCAAGGGGTGCATTTTCCGCACGACTCGTCTACCGTAAATTCGAGGAAGAATTTCGCAATATCCACCATGCAGTTGTCTTCGTCCATTACAATCAATCCGCCGCTACCCATCATTGAGCCTATAGCTATAAGATTGTCGTAATCTATTTTGGTGTCTATCAGCGACGCGGGAATACAGCCGCCGCTCGGTCCGCCCGTTTGCGCGGCTTTAAACTTTTTGCCGTGAGGCACACCGCCGCCTATTTCTTCGATTATGGTTCGGAGCGTTGTTCCCATAGGAATTTCCACCAGCCCCGTGTTGTTTATTTTACCGCCGAGAGCAAACACCTTAGTGCCCTTGCTCTTTTCGGTTCCCATAGAAGCGAACCACTCTGCCCCGTTAAGAATTATTTGAGTTATATTACCGTATGTTTCAACGTTGTTTATAAGCGTGGGCTTACCGAACAAACCTTTAACCGCAGGGAACGGCGGACGTTGACGGGGTTCGCCACGCTTTCCTTCGGTGCTTTGCAATAGCGCGGTTTCTTCGCCGCAAACAAACGCGCCTGCGCCAAGCCTGAGCTCGATGTCAAATTTCTTTCCGAGTCCCATCGCGTTATCGCCCAAAATACCGTATTCGCGCGCCTGCCCTATTGCCACTTCGAGGCGGTGCACCGCAATGGGATATTCGGCGCGAACGTATATGTATCCTTTTTCCGCTCCGATTGCGTAGCCCGCAATCATCATAGCTTCTATTACCGAATGAGGGTCGCCTTCGAGCACAGACCTGTCCATAAACGCGCCCGGGTCGCCCTCGTCTGCGTTACAAACAACATACTTCGTATCCGACACGGAGTTGTGAGCAAATTCCCACTTTGTTCCCGTAGGGAAACCGCCGCCGCCGCGTCCTCTCAGTCCGCTGCGCTTGATTTCGTCTATAACTTCGAGCTGCGACATTGTTGTCAGCACTTTCTCATAAGCCTTGTAGCCGTCGCGCGCAAGATATTCGTCGATATTTTCGGGGTCGATAAGTCCGCAATTTCTGAGCACAACGCGTTTTTGACTCTTATAAAACGAAGTTTCGTTTATCGCCTTATGCGCGCCGTCGGCGTCTTTTTCGCTGTGCAAAAGCCTTTCTACGGGTTTGCCGCCCTTTATGTGTTCGAACACGATTTCGCGCGCGTCTTCGGGTTTCACATGCTGGTAAAACGAACCTTCGGGATACACAACCACAATAGGACCTTTCGCGCAAAGTCCGAAGCAACCCGTCATAATGAGTTTAACTTCTTTATCGAGCCCCGTTTCAATAAGCGCGGCTTTAAGTTCTTCAACTATCTTTTTGCTGTTACCCGAAGTGCACCCCGTGCCTCCGCAAACGAGTATGTGAGCGCGCACGTCGGCGTCGGGAACAACTCCGTCGAATATCGCGCGGTTGCACAAACAGTTTTTCATGCGTTCGCGTATTTCCTGCAACTCTTGCAAAGTTTTCATAATATATCTGCTTCCTCCGTTACTTTTCGCGTCAGTCGTTATATTTTGCGAGAATCTTGTCTACGTCGTCAACCGTAACTTTGCCGTACACTTCTTCGTTTACGGTGAGCACGGGAGCGAGTCCGCAACAACCTATGCAACGGGTTGCGTCAAGAGTAAATTTGCGGTCGGGCGTGGTTTGCCCCGCGTCGATTCCGAGCTTTTCTTTAAACTTATTTAAAACGTCGCCGCTTCCTTTAACGTAGCAAGCGGTGCCCAAACAAATCCCTATAGTGTATTTGCCTTTGGGGTTAAGATTAAATTGCGAATAAAACGTGGCTATACCGTATATTTCTTCAAGCGGTACGTCGAACTTATCCGCTATGCGCGTTTGCACCTCTATGGGCAAATACCCGTAAATTTCCTGCGCTTTTTGCAAAGCTTTCATAAGAGGACCGGGAACGTTTTCAAGCTCCTTTAAAACCTCGTCGAACGCTTTGTCTTGCTCCGCCGTGCCGACAAAATTGTTACTCATAGTGACCTGTCTTCTCCTGATTAGTTTTTTAATATGCGCTTGCCGCGCTTTCGCAATAAAAAAGGCGCTGCAATGACGGCGCCCTTCCCATCATTTGCCATAAGTCCGAAAACACACAGCATTGATTAAATCATAACACAAACGGAGTTTTTTTTCAAGTATTTACGACATATTTTTTAATTTATTCGCAAATTCGTTCGTTTCTTTGCAAATTTTGACCGCCGTTTCGCACAGGGCGTATTTTACCGCTTGCGGAATGTTTCCGTCCGAACGCGCCAGAACGTCGAGCGACGCGCCCACCGACGTAAAAAGCGCGCTCAAATAATCGCTTGCGGCGGCGTCGAGCGCCTTACATTCTCTTGCGTATTCCTCGCACGCCACGCTCATTTTAAGAGCGGCGTATTGAGCGGCGGCTTCCGATATTTCCTTTGTGTCGGTTTTAACCGATATCGAATACAATTCGTCGAAAAGCGCGGCGGGACGGGCAAGCAAATCTTTTAAAAGCGTCGCGTTTTTCTTAGGTTTGTCTATTGCTATTTTCGGACAAGACACCGAAAAGACCGACGCGGTTTCGCCCTCGCCAGTAAGCCGTTCTTTAACCGAAACGGCGTCCGACTTATTTGCGTAACAACTTGCCGCAACGTTATATTTCTCGGCGCCGTGCAAATATCCCGCGCCGCCGGAATTTACAACCGCTTCGGCGCGCGAAGAAGCTTCGCTGAGTTCGGAATATTCGCCCATAGAAACAAACCAAAATTCGCGCGCGTCTACCGTAATCTTTCCCGCAGCGCGCGAAAACCACAAAATAACACCTACCGCTATTAAACTGAGCACCACCGTAACCGCAACTATTCTGCCCCAATACACCTTTCTTACGGTGCGCTTTTTAGTTATGATATAAGGTTCGTTGTCTTGCATATCGTCTCCCTTTGTGGTATAATAACGTTAGAGGGCGTATAAAAGCGCTCTAACGAGAAATTATTACTCCACTACTTACAAATATTCACGGAGAAGCACCGATATGCAATATCATATTCAAACCGACCCCATTTGGGAAGCGTTCAAAAGCGGATGCGACTGTCCTCTTTGCGAAATTTACGCTGCAAGCGAGGCGCGCCTTGTGGGGCAATACCTCGACGAAGCGGTTATGGCTCCCGAGTTTCGGGTGGAAGTAAACAAATACGGATTTTGCCGCGAGCACATAAGAAAACTGTTCGCGGGCAAAAACAAACTCGGGCTCGCTTTGCAACTGCACACTCGAATGCTATCGGTGCGTTCCGTTATTTCGCCTTGCAAATCGTATAAGCAAGCGGTTAAACAGGCCGACGAACTCGAAAAAACGGCGGATACCTGCGTTATATGCCGCACGGTAGACGAAATGATGCTCCGTTATGCGCGCACAATAGCTCAAATGTTTACCAACGAAGAAGAATTCCGCAACGTTTTTTCCAAAAGCAACGGATTTTGTATTCCGCATTACATTCTGCTTTTGCGCGAAAGCAACAAAGCGGGCGGATTAACTCAAAAATATCTTACCGAACTGACATATTTGCAAAACCGCTCGCTCGACCGCACGGCAAACGCTCTCGAACGATTTACTAATATGTTCGACTACAGAAATGCGGGTAGCGCCGTTAAGCCCGACCCCGAAACCGTTCCCGCCGCAATCAAAAAATTAAAAGGACGTGTTTTATAACGAACTAAACAGAATACGTCTTAAGCTCTTCGGCAATAGTTACCGACTCTAACGGCGAAACGTATTCAAGCTCGGGATTTAAATGCGACGCTATTACGGGCACAGATAAAGTTCTTGACAAATACGCGGCGTCCGCGAGCGAAAGATGGGGCGCCGACGAATTTTTTTCTTTTCCGCAATCGAGTAGCAAAAGGTCGCTCCCTTCCGAAAATTTGCAAAGTTGAGAGCAAAACGATGTATCGCCGCTGTAAAACAGCGTTTTTGTTCCGTCGCTTATTTTAACGGCGTAACTTTCAAGCGGGTGTTGCATTTTTTCAAAATTCAATTCGAACTCCCCTATTCGAATTTTCTCACGAAGAGGCACGGCTTCGAATCCTTCGAGGTCGGCAATTAAACTTTTTTGAAAGCAATCGGTTTGAGGAAACACAAGCGGCAAAGACATTCCTTTCGCTTTTAAACAATAGCTAAGCGGCAACAAATCGCAAATATGATCGTAATGCAAATGACTTAAAATTACGGCATTCACCGCGTTAAGTTCAGTAAAATTCAACAAGCGCCCAAACGCGCCGCTTCCGAAATCGAGCGCTATGCAAGTGCTTTCGCCTTTCACCAAATACGACGACGTTCCGCCGCCCTTTTTAGGATAAGGTCCGTATTTTCCGAGTATCGTAAGTTCCATTATTTTCTCCTTAAATTATTTGCAAACGTACATTTTTAAGTTGCCATTTCACAGTTTTTCGATTTTGTCAAGAGGTTTTACATAAATTTTTTTGAAAATATTTTTAAATACCTATTGATTTTTGCCTTTTTGTAGGCTATACTATATGTGTAAGGAAAAGAAATACATTTTCCTGCGATGTGCGACGGTATGTGTAATATTTAACCACAGAACTTATAAGGGATTGCTTGTATATGCGCAATATGTCGGGCCGCAACCGCGAATTTATTCGAACAACGGTTTTCCTCCAAATTCCAACTCGGAGCAAACAGCGGAAGACAGACGGCGCAATCGGCTTGCCCACCTGCCAAACGGCGGGTTAGAGTTAGCATACCGACGGCATACGCGGGTTTCCCACTGAGGACTGCAAACATAAAATTTGCAGTCCTTTTTTTCGGTTTTTTCGCTCACGCTTGCAAACGCCTTTTACACGAAACGCAATTTTTACACAGCGCGCAAACCGCTGAAATATCCCCTAACCTTTTCGAGCAACCCTTCGTCGTTGCAACCGCCGAGAAACCGCGCAACGTATTCGCGCTCTATTGCGTCGGCGGGAACACCGCGCCCGCACGCGATTTCGGCGTGTTTTAAAAACACTTCTTCGCCGTCGGCAAGTTCGGCGTACTTTTTCATTGCGGCTTCCGCTTTTTCATAGTCGCCGCTCTCTATAAAACAATCTATAAGCGAAGCTATAACGGCATCGTCCTCTTTAAGCGCAAGCGCCGACGCGATATAACGTTCGGCACGAGAATATTTTTTCTCTTCGAGCAACGCGAGTCCCGCCGCAAAAATATAGTAAGCGTCGTCGGTTTTTCGCAACTGCTTTATATACTTTTTGGCAAGCTTTTTGTTTCCTTCGGCAAGCGCCGCTCGAATCAACATGCAACAATATTGCGGAGTGTCGTTTATATGCTGAATAAGATATGCGTAATCGGTTACGGCGTCGGCATATTCGCCCATTTTAAAATACGATTCCGCTCTAACAAGATAACCGTATTCGGTTCGAGGGCGCCCCTCTATATAACGCGTCGCCCATTTTACAACGTTTTTAAAATTGAATAGCAAGCTATCGAGCGCTATGAGTTTTTCGAGCGCCGCAGGATAGTCGGGATTCACGTCGAACGCCTTTCGAGCCGCATTGTACGCAGCCGAAAAATTATTGTCGGCAAGGCAAATTTCGGCGCGTATGTCGTAATACACCTCGCTCGCTCTTCCTTCCAAAAGATATGTGTCGAGCACGTCGAGCGCTTCTTTGTGCCTACCTAAAAACGTCAGGCACAGCGCTTTGTCGAGGATAGACTCGTTAAGTTTGTAAGTGCTTATCAGCACATCGAGGTCGGAAACAGCTTTTTCGTATTCCTCGCATGCCATATAAATTTCGCTTCGCTTTAAATATGCGGTAGGGTCGGAAGGACGCACCGCCGCCATTTCGTCGGCAACGGCAAGCGCTCGGCGGTATTCTTTTCCGTCGCGATAAATATCTATTAACCCCGAATATGCTCCGCTGTAAAAAGTGTCGGAAAAATTTTTGGCTTCTTCGTATAGCCGCACGGCTTCTTCCGTTTTTCCCGATTCTCGGCAAATCGACGCCGCGTTGTCGTATAGCGACCAAGCGTGAGCCAAAAAGTTGGTTTCCGCTATTGTCGAACGTCCAACCGCTATCGCTTTCAAATAGTCGCAAAGCGCTTCGTCGAATTTTCCCGAAGTATGATACGAATATCCTCTGCGCGAATATGCGTTGAAAAGGGTCGCCATGTCCGCGTCGGCGCTCTCTATAACGCCTGTGTATTTTAAAATGCTGTTTTCTGCGTCGCTCTTTTTAGGGTCGGGCACATATAGCTCTTCTACGCCCACGTCGAATTCAAATTCGACCGTTTCGGTATCTTCGGACGGCGGATAGTCTACCATAGCGAAATCGCAAATAACGCCCGTAGGAGTTCCCTTTTCGTCGCACCCTATAAACGCCTTATATGTTCCCTCTCCCCACCCCGTGTTAAACACAGGAAGTTTCAATTCTTTAACGTCGCAAACCTGCGCGCAGCTTCCGTCCATATTCACGGCGCCGTCGAGAGGATGAAAAGTTTCTTCGCCGTCTTTAACAAGCTTAACGAATTCGTTGAGTTCTTTTTTGTCGCAAAGCGCTCCGAACCCGCTGCCGATTACCGTTCCCACAATTTCGTTCGGATTACGCAATTTAAGAATCTCGCGCTCGTCGGTAAACGCAAGTTTCCATTCCCGCGAATTTCGGGCGAAACCGCCGTCAAGCCCCGCAAGCGCCACTCGCTTTCCGTTGCTCGTTGACACCAGCATCATAAACGGACGGTATTTTCCTTTAACGAATTTAACTGTGAACGGCTTGCCGCCGCTCGGGCTGTAAGGGTCGAAAAAACAGACTTCTCCGGTTGAAACCTCTATAGGCTCGCAATCCACGCGCTCAAGCTTATAGCCGCTCAAATCGCCGCCCGAAAGCACGGCGGAATAATCCGTCTCACCGAAAAGTCTGTTTTTAAATATCCTCTCAACTTTTTTCATAATATATTTTTAGTTAAAATATATCCTTAAATCTTTTCATTGCCTCCGCAGTATTCTTTTCGTCGTTAAACGCGGTTAAGCGGAAAAATCCTTCGCCGTTGCGCCCAAACCCCGCGCCCGGAGTGCCGACAACGTTGGCGTTATGAAGCAATCGGTCGAAAAACGCCCAACTGTCGGCGCCGCACTTAAACCAGATATACGGCGAATTAACTCCGCCTGTATGATACACGTTCATGCTTTTGAGCGTGTCGGATATTAGAGCGGCATTTTTTTTGTACGATTCTATATTCTTGCGTATTTGAGCTTTGCCCTCTTTGCCGAAAACAGCCTCAGCCATGCGTTGAACAACGTAAGACACGCCGTTAAACTTTGTGGACTGACGGCGCAACCACATTTTGTTCAATTCTCCGAGAGCGTGCGGCACAATAGTGTAGCCGCAACGGGTGCCCGTGAAGCCCGCCGTTTTACTGAACGAGCAAAACTCGACCGCGCATTTTTCCGCGCCTTTAACTTCGAAAATAGAGCGGGGCAAATTTTCGTCTCCCACAAAAGCCTCGTATGCCGCGTCGAACAGAATAACGGCGTTGCACGAAAGCGCGTAGTCCACCCATACGGCGAGTTGCTCGCGCGTGTACACAGCGCCCGTAGGATTATTCGGCGAACATATATAAATTATGTCCGCTTTGGTTTTTCCGTCGGGAAGAGGTAAAAAACCGTTACCCTCGTGCGCGTCGGCATAAACTATTTTTCTGCCCTGCATAACGTTTGTGTCAACATACACGGGATAAACGGGGTCTGGCACAAGAACGGTGCAATCTTCCGAGAATAAATCGAGAATGTTTCCAACGTCCGACTTTGCCCCGTCGGACACGAACACTTCCGTTTCGTCAACGCTTATGCCGCGCTCGCGGTAAGCGCCCGCAATAGCTTCCGTAAGAAACGAATAGCCGCGATACGGTCCGTAGCCTCTGAAAGTTTCTTTAACGCCCATTTCCTCTACGGCTCGCTTCCCCGCTTCCACAACCGCAGAGCAAAGCGGAAGCGTTACGTCGCCTATTCCGAGCTTTATAATATTTTGAGCGGGGTGCTCCTTTTTATACGCCGCAACGCGGTTTTCTATTTCGGCAAAAAGATAACTGTCTTTTAAATCGGCAAAATGCTTGTTAAGTTTCAAAACTCATTTCCTCCGCATTTTTTATTTATGCGCATTCTCGCGGCGCGTGCCGCAAAAAGTTATTTGCTTTCCTTATTTTTGAGCGAAGCCGCTATAAACTCCACAAACAACGGGTGCGGGCGGTGCGGGCGCGACTTAAACTCGGGATGGTATTGCACTCCCAAATGGAATTTCTTTCCGGGAATTTCCACAGCTTCCACAAGAGTGCCGTCGGGGCCCGTTCCCACTATGTCAAGTCCCATATTTTCGAATTTTTCGCGGTAGGCATTGTTAAACTCGTATCTGTGGCGGTGTCTTTCCATAATACTCGGCTGTTTATATGCGCGGCTTAAAACGGAACCGTTTTTAATAACGCATTCGTAAGCGCCGAGACGCATACTGCCGCCCGTGTTTTCGTAGCCTATTTGCCCTTCCATAATGTCTATAACTTTGTTTTGCGACTCCATGTCGAACTCGCGGCTGTTGGCGTCGGCAAATCCCGCGACGTGACGGGCGAAGTCTATTACGGCTATCTGCATTCCGAGACATATTCCGAAATACGGCACGTCGTTTTCACGGCAATACTGCGCGGAATAAACCATGCCTTCTATTCCCCTGTCGCCGAACCCGCCCGGCACTATTACGCCGTCGCATTCTCCGAGAATTTCGCGGGCTGTGGCGGGCGTTATCTTTTCGGCGTCGAGCCAACGCAAATCTATTTTCGCGCCGTTTTCTATGCCAGCATGAGTGAGCGCCTCAACTATCGAAAGATAAGCGTCGAACATTTTAACGTATTTGCCAACAAGCCCTATGGTTACCGTTTTATTGCGAGAATGGGCTTTTCTGAGCATTTCTTTCCACACGGTAAGGTCGGGCGGATTGTCGTCGAGCCCGAGCTCGCGCGAAACGATTTCCGAAAATTTGCTCTCTTCGAGCATTATGGGAGCCTCGTATAAAATCGACACGTCGCGATTTTCTATAACGCAATCGGGCGGCACGTTGCAAAACATCGATATTTTTTTACGCGCCGATTCGTCTATCGGGCGGTTGCAACGCAAAACCACAAGATTGGGCGATATTCCCAAACTTTGCAGTTCTTTCACGCTGTGCTGAGTAGGTTTGGTTTTCATCTCGCCGCTCGAACTTATAACGGGAGCAAGCGTGACGTGAATAAACAAACAGTTTTCGCGCCCCACTTCGTTGGAAACCTGCCTAATCGCTTCCAAAAACGGCAGACTTTCTATGTCGCCCGTTGTGCCGCCTATTTCGGTTATAACGACGTCGGCGTTTATTTTTTTGCCAACCGAATAAATGAACTTTTTGATTTCGTTCGTTATGTGCGGAATAACCTGCACCGTCTCGCCGTTATAAACGCCTTTGCGCTCGTTGTCGAGCACGTTCCAGTAGACCTTGCCTGTTGTAAGGTTGCTGTACTTATTCAAGTTTTCGTCTATAAAGCGCTCGTAATGCCCTAAGTCGAGGTCAGTTTCGGCGCCGTCTTCGGTAACGTAAACTTCGCCGTGTTGATACGGGCTCATTGTTCCAGGGTCCATGTTTATATACGGGTCAAGCTTTTGAGCTATAACCTTTAAACCTTTGGCTTTAAGCATCATTCCTATGCTTGCCGCAGTTATGCCTTTGCCGAGCCCCGACACTACGCCGCCCGTAACGAAAATATATTTCTTTATCATAAACGCACCACTCCTTTGAAAATCTCGCAAGCCTCGCCCGTCATAAACACGGTTTCGTCGGTATAACGAATTGAAAGTTCGCCGCCGAGCAAACGCACCGACACTTCGGCATCCAAATCGCAATGCCCGCCGAGCACCGCCGCGACCACCGCCGCGCAAGCGCCCGTGCCGCACGCGTATGTCTCGCCCGAACCGCGTTCCCACACTCTCATTTTAAGATGGGTTCGGTCTATAATCTGCACAAATTCCACATTCACGCGCTTGGGAAACAACGGGTCGCATTCTATTGCTTTTCCTATTGCCGCAACGTCCACCTGCCCCGCGTTTTCAACAAACAGCACGCAGTGCGGATTGCCCATAGAAACGCAAGTTATTTCGTATTCCGCGCCGCCGACTTTCACTTTGCGCGCAACAATTTTATCGCCGTCGAGTTTTACGGGAATTTTAGACGGAGCAAGCGCGGGCGCTCCCATGTCTACCTTAGCGGAATTAACGTGCCCGCCGCGAACGAACAGCCATAGTTTTTTAACGCCGCTCTTTGTTTCGATTGTAATTTCGCGCTTATCGCCTATTTTACCGTAATCGTAAAGATATTTCGCCACGCAACGAATGGCGTTGCCGCACATCATGCCTTCGGTGCCGTCGGAATTGAACATGCGCATTTTCGCGTCGGCAATAGCCGACGGGCAAATGAACACGGCTCCGTCGCCGCCGACTCCGAAGTGGCGGTCGCTGAGGTTTACCGCAACCGATTCCATATTGGTTATATTGCGGGTTAAACAATCGATGTATATATAATCGTTTCCGCACCCCTGCATTTTGATAAAATTGAGTTTCTGACGCTCGGTGCGCATATCGTTTATATTCACAAGCTCGGTGTTATACGCCGAATAGCGCGATTTAAGCGAGAACGCAAGCGCCTTTGCTGTGTCTATACTCGTAAGACACGGCACGGCGAGCGAAACCGCTCTTCTTCTTAAACGCACGTCGTCTTCGGTGGGGATTCTTCCTTTTGTGGAAGTGGAAATAAACAAGTCTATTTTGCCGCCCGAGAGAAGAGTCATTGTATTGTTCTCGGCGCACTCGCTTATTTTCTTAACTTCGGTTACGGGGAAGCCGCTTTTTCTTATAACCTGCGCGGTGCCTTCGGTTGCGTAAATTTCGTAACCGAGCTCGCTGTATGCCTTTGCCACGTCGGCGATTTCGGGTTTGTCGGTATCGCGTACCGAAATAAGAATTCCGCCCGATTTCTGCATTTTGTAGCCCGCCGCAAGCAACCCCTTGTAAAGCGCTTCGTCGAGCGTTTTGCCTATTCCGAGCACTTCGCCCGTAGACTTCATTTCGGGTCCCAAGTGAGTGTCGAGGTCGGCAAGTTTTTCAAAACTGAAAATGGGAACTTTAACCGCCACATAAGGCGACGTTTTATACAGCCCCGTGCCGTAACCGAGCTTATTCAGTTTTTTGCCGAGCATACAAAGCGTTGCAAGCTGAATCATGGGAACGCCCGTAACTTTGGAAATATACGGAATTGTTCTCGACGAACGCGGATTAACCTCTATAACGTAAATACGGTTGTCGGATATTATATATTGAATATTCACAAGCCCTTTGGTGTTGAGAGCTTTGGCAAGCTTGTGAGTGTATTCCACCAACAGTTCGCGCATTGCGTCGGTAACGTTATGCGCGGGATAAACCGCAATGCTATCGCCGCTGTGAATACCGGCGCGCTCTATGTGCTCCATAATGCCGGGAATCAAAATGTCGTCGCCGTCGCAAATGGCGTCCACCTCTATTTCGGTGCCCATAATATACTTGTCGATTAAAATGTTGTTGTCTTCGTTTTCGGCAAGTATTATTTTCATGTATTCTTTAATGTCGGATTCGGAGAACGCTATTATCATGTTCTGCCCGCCGAGCACATAGCTGGGGCGCATAAGCACGGGATAGCCGAGCGACGCGCCCGCCGCGAGCGCCTCTTCGGTAGTTTTAACCGTAACGCCCTTAGGACGCGCTATTTGCAACTCTTCCAAAAGCGCGTCGAACCGTTCGCGGTCTTCGGCTCGGTCTATACTGTCGGCGGACGTACCCAAAATGCGCACGCCGTGAGCGCTTAAATGCTTTGTAAGTTTTATGGCCGTTTGCCCGCCGAACGCCACCACAACGCCGTAAGGCTTTTCGGTTGCTATAACGTTGTCAACGTCTTCGGGTGTGAGCGGCTCGAAATACAATCTGTCGGCGGTGTCGAAGTCGGTGGAAACCGTTTCGGGGTTGTTGTTCACAATGGCAACTTCGTAGCCCGCTTCTTTTAAAGCCCAAACGCAATGAACGGAAGCGTAATCGAATTCTATTCCCTGCCCTATGCGTATGGGACCCGAACCGAACACTATAACGCGACGCTTGTTCGACTTGCGCTCCGCCATAAAAGCCGTCGCCTCGTTCTCCGAATCGTAGGTGGAATAAAAATACGGAGTTTCGGCTTTAAATTCGGCGCCGCAAGTGTCAACCATTTTATATACGGCGCGAGCGTGCTTAGTCTGCTTTTTGCCCGTTATCGCCTCAATCGCCTTATCGGGATACCCTAATCTTTTCGCTTTAATATAAGTGTCGGAGTCTAAAACCTTACCCGCAATGCTCTTTTCGAAGCGCACAAGATTGCCTATTTTATTTAAGAACCATTTGTCTATTTTGGTTTTTTCGGCAATCGCGTCTACCGTGTAACCGCGCCATAGCGCTTCGAACAGCAAAAACAGTCGGTAATCCGACGCGGGCATAAGCCCGTTAAACACTTGCTCGTCAGTCCACTCGTCAAAACGGTCGGACTTTAAGGTGAGAAGATTTTCGGCGCCGCGCACCGCTTTTAGAAGCGCCGCTTCGAAATACGGCGCTATTGCCATAACTTCGCCCGTAGCTTTCATTTGAGTGCCCAAAGTGCGCTTTGCGTAAACGAACTTGTCGAAAGGCCATTTTGGAAGTTTAACCACCACATAGTCGAGAGTAGGTTCGAAACACGCGCACGTCTTTTTCGTTACGGCGTTCGGAATTTCGTCAAGCGTGTAGCCAAGCGCCAAAAGCGTAGCCACTTTCGCTATGGGGTAGCCCGTCGCCTTACTTGCGAGAGCGGAGCTTCTGCTAACTCTCGGATTAACTTCTATAACGGCGTATTCGAAACTGTTGGGGTTGAGCGCGAACTGACAGTTGCAACCGCCCACCACGTCGAGCGCGGAAATTATATTGAGCGCCGCGCTTCTAAGCATCTGAAATTCTTTGTCGGCAAGAGTAACGGTAGGCGCCACAACTATGCTGTCGCCCGTATGTATGCCCACAGGGTCGAGGTTTTCCATACTGCAAACGGCAATCGCGTTGCCCGCGTCGTCGCGCATAACCTCGAATTCGATTTCTTTCCAACCGTAAATGCTCTTTTCAACCAAAACCTGACCTATGGGGCTGAGTTCCAAGCCGCCTTTGGTAATTTCGCGCAACTCGTTCTCGTTTTCGGCAATGCCTCCGCCCGCGCCGCCCAACGTGAACGCGGGACGAATGATAATCGGATACCCTATTTCGCTCGCGAACTTTACAGCCGATTCCACGTCGGTAACAACGAGCGACGGAACGACGGGCTGCCCGATAGAAAGCATAGTGTCTTTAAACATTTGACGGTCTTCGGCGCGGTCTATTGTGTCAACCTTCATGCCGAGAAGTTTAACGCCCTTGCTTTCCAAAAATCCCGATTTTGCAAGTTGCATAGAGAGCGTAAGTCCCGTTTGTCCGCCGAGCGACGGCAAAAGGCTGTCAGGCTTTTCAAGCTCTATAATGCGCTCAAGCGTAGTAAGATTAAGCGGCTCGATATATATAGAATCTGCCATAGCTTTGTCCGTCATGATAGTGGCTGGATTGCTGTTCACGAGCACAACTTCAATTTTTTCGGCTTTAAGCGTTCTGCACGCCTGCGTGCCCGCATAGTCGAATTCGGCCGCTTGCCCGATTGTAATCGGACCTGAACCGATTACCAAAACCTTTTTTATATCCTTATTCTTAGGCATGTTTCTCTCACGTCTCCTCGTTATTGTTTTCGGTTGCGGTTTTGCCCGCAAAGCGCTTACGCCGCGTTCATTCGCTCATCAGTTCCATAAAGCGGTCGAAAAGAAAGTTTGTGTCGAGCGGACCGCCGCACGCTTCGGGGTGGAACTGCACGGAAAACGCGGGAATAGCGGAATAATCTATTCCCTCCGCAGTTTTGTCGTTCGCGTTCGAGTAGCGCAATTCAGCGTCGGCGGGAAGCGTATCGCGCACAACCGCATAGCCGTGATTTTGGCTGGTTATGTATGTGCGTCCCGTAACTGAATCGCGCACAGGCTGGTTTGCGCCGCGATGCCCGAATTTCAACTTCGAAGTGCTTGCGCCTCTGCTCAGCGCCAACAGTTGGTGCCCTAAGCATATTCCGAATGTGGGAATACGGTATTCGTTCACTTTTTTGAGTTCGGCGATTATATCGGTGTTGTCGGCAGGGTCGCCGCCGCCGTTTGTAAGCATAATTCCGTTGGGTTTAAGCTCGGCAATACGCTCCGCCGATGTGTGCGCGGGAACGCGAATTACCGTGCAATCGCGTTTTAACAACTCGCGCTCTATATTGCCCTTCGCTCCGAAATCCCAAAGCACCACTCTTTTGCTTCCGCTTCCGAGCGTTCGCTCTTCTTTGCAAGTTGTGCTACTAACCGCATCTTTCACTCTGTACGCTTTCAGTTCTTTGAGCTTTTCGGGCGTAAGCGTCTTTTTGGAAGTAATCGTTCCGTTCATAACGCCTTTCGACCTTATTTTTTTTGTGAGCGCGCGAGTATCGACTCCGCATATTCCCACAATGCCGTGTTTCTTCAAAAAAACGTCGAGTTCGCTTTCTTTACGGAAGTTGCTTCCCTCAAAACATTCCTCGCGCACAACGTAACCTTTCAGCGCGGGCGCGTCGCTTTCGGAATCGGCTTCTATGGCGCCGTAATTGCCTATAAGCGGAAATGTGTGCGCAACTATTTGCCCGTAATAACTCGGGTCGGTGAGCGTCTCCATATAACCTACCATAGCGGTGGTAAAAACCACCTCGCCAACTGTTTCGCCGTCGGCGCCTATCGCTTCGCCCTCGAACACACTGCCGTCCGACAGAATCAAATATCTCTTCATGCTCTTCTCCTTAAATACAGCCTCTTAACTCGTTGAACTCTCAAACATTTTTTAAACGTAAACTACGCAAAATAGCCGCGTTTTAGCCGCTTGCTCTTTTATACGTCGTCGAACGTGTGCTTGCCGCTTCCCACTACGGGAATGGGATATTCCCCCGTAAAACAGCCGCTGCAAAATTTAACGCCTTTTTCTTTTCCTATTGCCACAAGATTGTTTAAATCCAAATACTCCAAACTGTCGGCGCCTATTTTTTTGCAAATTTCTTCCACCGAAAGATGATTCGCAATTAAATTTTCGACGCTGTCTATATCTGTGCCGAAATAACAAGGGTGTTTAAACGGCGGGCTCGAAATTCGCAAATGAATTTCCTTAGCGCCCATTTGCCTGAGCGGGGCGAGCATACGGGCGCTCGTGGTGCCGCGCACAATGGAATCGTCTACGAGAACTATTCTTTTGCCCTCTATTTGTGCTCTCAAAGGATTTAACTTAACGTTCACCGTCCGCTCCCTCATTTTTTGCGACGGCTCAATAAAACTGCGCCCCATATATCTGTTTTTCACAAACGCGGGCGCATAAGGTATTCCCGATTCCAAACTATAACCGAGCGCCGCGTCAAGCCCACTGTCGGGCACGCCGCACACTATATCCGCCTCAATAGGCTTTTGGCGGTACAGGGCTCGTCCCATAGTAAGTCTCGACTCATACACGCTCATGCCGTCTATAAACGAATCCGAACGGGCTATGTATATCATTTCGAACACGCACAAACCTCTGCACGACAAATCTTTTTGCCGCATGTTTTTTTCTTTGCCGAACCTGTCTATGCTTATCAGTTCGCCGGGCTGCACATCGCGCACAAATTCCGCGCCTATGCAGTCGAGGGCGCAACTCTCGCTTGCGAACACCGTTGCGGAACCGAGCTTACCCATGCAAAGAGGACGGAAACCGCATTTGTCTCGCGCCGCAATCAATTTTTCAGGCGTTGCTATAACGAGCGAAAAAGCCCCTTCAAGAATGTTCATAACGTTAAGCACAGCTTTTTCTATATTGCGGCAACAAATCATTTGCTCTATTAAAAGCATGTTTATAATTTCGGAATCGTTTGTGGTGTGAAACACCTTTCCGCCTTGATTCACCATTTCGCTTCTGAGCTTTGCCGCGTTGGTTATATTTCCGTTATGCGCGAGCGCGCATGTAAGTTGCGAATGAACGGTTTCTATCGGTTGGGTATTCTCCACCGTGTTGTTTCCCGTAGTGGAATAGCGAACATGCCCTACGGCAACGTTAGTAGACGGAACGTGCCGCAAAAAATCTCCGAATATGTCGTTCACAAGCCCAACGTTTTTATGGCAAATAAGCGTGTCGTCGGTGTAAAACGTGGCAATGCCGGCGCCCTCTTGTCCTCTGTGTTGCAAAGCGAGCAGAGCGGACGCAGTCAAGCCCGCAGCCTGTATCGGCTCGGGACTTATTATTCCGAATATTCCGCATTCTTCGTTAATCTTTCTCATAATCGTTATTGTTAAACCTCGTAGGTTTTGAGTATGTCCATAGCCACTTCGGCACGCGTTCTGCGCATGTCCATAGCGCGTTTTTCTATGTGCTTGTGTGCCTGTTCTTCGGTAAAACCCATGTTTTGCATTAAAACCAGTTTAGCTCTGTTTATCAGTCTCATGTCGTCGAGCTTTTTTAAAAGGTCCCGCTTTTCTTCCACAAGTCTCGCTATCCGTCTGTTGGTGGCGTGCACCATTTTAATCGCTTGAAATAACGCGACGTGGCTCAAAGGTTTTCCGAGCACTATTATTCCGTCGTCTTCAAGTCTTCTGGCTATGTCGTCGCTATACAGACCCGCTTCGATAAGAATAACTCCGCCCCCGCGCGACGCGAACCCGCGCGCAAGTTCTCCGCTTCCCGAAAAATTGTCGGCGTAAACTATGGTAAGCCCGAAAGCTCTTTCGCTTGCCATTCTTTTAGCCGAAACGGCGTCGAAAGCAAGGGCGATATTTTCGGCGCCCGCCCTCTTTGCCGCCGACGCAAGAGCGGAAGATATTTGTTTGTTCGTCGCCACAATCAGCGCGTTCATTCGGCGTCTCCTCCGTAGGAACAACCCATTAAAACCGCGCGGCGCTCTGCGAGCGCGATTTTTGCACGCACACTTTTCATACGCTTATCTCTACGGATTTTTAGCCTTCCGCTCGGCTCTGAGTTCGCGCACATATTCGGAAAGTATTTCCTTAGGTATAACGGAACCGAGCCACTCCGACTTTTCGGCGCAATCGAGCGCGGCGGAAAGATTTCGAGGCAAATCCGAAACTTCGGCAACCGAACGGAGTTTCAGTTTTTTCTCTATACCGTACAGCCCCGCTTCGAGCAACAACGCGAACGCAAGAAAAGGATTGCACATGCAGTCGGCGCTGTTCACCTCTATGCCACGCCTGCCGTCCGCGTAATTCAAAACCCTTATGCCCGAAGCGTTGCCGCGCCGTTCGCTGTCGTGAGCGGGCGCTCTCAACTCGTCTAACAACACATAACTTTCGGCGGTGGAATACAGCACGGATGTTATGTCGTTCGCCTTAGAAAGAACTCCTTCCGAAAAAGAATCGAGCATCGCGGGCGCGGCGGGTTTATCGCCTATTCCGCGCAAAGTCAAAGTAATTCTAAGCCCGCTTCCCGCGCTGTTTTCGAGCGGCTTCGGCTCGAACGTAGCGTACATTCCGTTTAGTCGGCATACATTGCGCACCGCCGACTTAAAGTACAAAAAGTTTTTCGCGGCGCTCGAAGGCTCGGTAGGCATAAAGTCTATTTCGTTCTGTCCGGGTCCTTCTTCGTGATGGCTCGCCGTGGGTATTATCCCCATGTCTTCAAGATTAAGAATAATGTCGCGGCGCACGTTTTCGCCCTCGTCGTAAGGCGCGCAATCGAGGTAACCCGCTCTGTCTATCGGCACGGTTGTGGGCACGCCGTCGGAATCGAGCTTAAAAATATAAAACTCGCAATCGGTGGCAATTTCGCACGTTAGCCCGAGTTTATGCAACTTTTGGTTCGCCGCATCGAGAAGATGCAAAGTGTCGCCTTCATAAAAAGAGCCGTCCGGACGCTTTATATACGCAAGCAAGCTGATTACTTCTCCCATCTGCGGACGCCACGGGAGCACCGAAAGCGTTTTAGGGTCGGGGAAAAGAAGCAGGTCGCCCGCGCAATTCGTAAAGCCCCGAACGGCCGACGAGTTGAACAGGTATCCGTTTTCGAAAATCAACGGCAGTTGTTGCGACACCAGCGAAACGTTTTTATGCCGCCCGAATAAGTCGCAAAACGTGAGCTTAACGAACTTGACGTCGTTTTCTTCAACGTATTGCAATACTTCTTTCGCAGTACACTTCATACGGTTCTCCTCTAAACATAAAACGTGCGTCCGTCATTTTCCATATCCGCCGACAGACGCCATTATATTTTTTTCAGACATATTTATATTACTATATACCGCCCGAAAAGTCAATCAATCAACCCGAATTTATCGCAATATTAAAAAAGTATTCCTACGTTTGTAGGATATTTGAAAATCCGCAAACAGTTGTAGGAAAATATATATAAAGAGCATAATATTTTAAGGAGTATTGAAAATGAAAATTCCCACAATCAAATTCACGGAAAGATTCAACGAATATATTACTCATAATAACTTAACGATACGGCAAGTGGAACAGCAAACCGAAATCCCCAACCAAACGCTTTCGGCGTGGCTTTCGGGCAAGCGTATTCCGAACGCCTATTCTCTTTACGTTTTAGCCGACTACATGGGCTGTTCGGTCGATTATCTTTTGGGAAGAGTAGACGACGAATTCAGATAAACGGAAAGCCCCGCCGCTCCGACGGGACTTATTCAACCACATAATTTATGCGAACATTTTTTCCACTTGCTCGAACACCGCTTTAAAAATCTTTTCGTTTTCTTCGGGCGTTGAAGCCGCAGTAATATACAGCTTTATAAGCGGTTCCGTGCCCGACGGGCGCACGATTAACTTACTGCCGTTTTCAGCCTCGAAAGACAACACGTTCGACTTCGGCAAATCCGCTTCTGTTTGCGTAAGATAATCCACCGTTTTCACTATTTTGCTGTCGCCGAGTTTAGCGGGAAGATTTTTACGCAAGTCCGACAGAAGCGCGCGCATCTTGGCGTTTCCTTCGGCTCCCGGATATTCGTAAGACTTCAACTTATGTTCGTAAGTTCCGAATTTAGCGTACAACTCCTCTATGCGGTCTACAAGCGTTTTTCCCTCTTTAAGATAGTGCGCCGTCATTTCGGCAACCAACATACTTGCAACAACCGCGTCTTTATCGCGCACATAGCTACCCGAAAGATACCCGTAACTTTCTTCGAATCCGAGCACAAAACGGTTTTGTTCCCCTTTGCTTTCGAGCTCTCCTATTATTCCGCCTATATATTTAAAGCCTGTAAGCACGCTGTAAAACTCGGCGCCGTATTCCTTAGCCACTTTTTCGGCAAGCCCGGTAGACACGATTGTAGACACAATTACGGGCTTAGGCGGAAGAGTTCCGTTTTTCTTTTTGCAACAAAGAATATAATCGGTTAAAAGCACGCCTATTTCGTTGCCCGTCATAAGTCGGTAATTTCCTTTATGACGCACCGCAGTGCCTATTCTGTCGGCGTCGGGGTCGGTAGCAATCAAAATGTCGCTTCCCTTTTTTTCGGCAAGCGCAAGTCCGAGTTTGAGCGCTTCCGCCTTTTCGGGATTGGGATAACCGCATGTAGTAAAGTTGCCGTCCGGCATCGACTGTTCGGAAACAACGTCGATTTGCTCAACGCCCGCGCGCCGTAAGATTTCGGGAACAAGTTTGTAGCCTGTGCCGTTAAGAGGCGAATACGCCACTTTTAAACCATTTGCCGAACCCGTAGACTGCGCCGCAACGCAAGCAAGATATTTTTCGGTAATTTCTTCGGACGCGTATTCAATGTCTCCTCTTTTCAGATACTTTTCGAAAGATTCCGTTTTAACGTCGAAAGGTTCAACTTTATTTATATACTCAATCATTTCCCGAGCGGGCTCGTCGGTTAGTTGGCAGCCGTCTGAACCGTAAACCTTATAGCCGTTGTATTTTGCGGGATTATGACTCGCCGTAATCATAACGCCTATGTCGGCGCCGGTCTCGCGCGTTAAAAACGAAAGAAACGGAGTGGGCATTAGTTCGCGCGTAACTATGGCTTTAATTCCGTTCGCCGCCATAACGCAAGCTACTTTTTCTTTAAACAAATCGGAATTTATACGACTGTCGCACGACACGGCTACCTTGCGCTGTCCGCAAGCGCGCATACGCTCGGCAATTCCCTGCGTAACTTTCGCTATGGTTAAAACGTTAAGGCAATTAGTGCCCGCCCCCAACTCGCCGCGCAATCCGCCGGTTCCGAATTCCAAATCTTTATAAAAAGCGTTTTCTATTGCGCTCGGCTCGTTTTTCATACTTTCGAGCTGCATTTTAATTTGCGCGTCGGTTACCCTCTCACACCACATCTTATATTTTTCGGTTGCGTTCATATTTGTTTGTCCTCCCTTTTATGTTTATAAACAAACGGCTTTCGCTATGCCGTTTCTTCATACAACGTATACAGCGACTTATAAAGTCCGTTCAAAGCCATAAGCTCGGAATGTGTGCCGCTTTCGGTTATTCCGTTTTCGGTTATAACGTGAATTTTGTCGGCGTTGCGAACGGTTGTAAGCCTATGCGCTATTATTATGCTCGTTCTGTTTTTGCACAACTCGCCGAGCGACTTTTGCACAACTCTCTCGCTTTCGTTATCGAGAGCGCTCGTCGCTTCGTCGAGAATAAGTATCGGCGGGTTTTTAAGGAACAGCCGCGCTATGCTTATGCGTTGCTTTTGCCCTCCCGAAAGCCTTACTCCGCGTTCGCCGCAAGGCGTGTCGTAGCCGTTTTCAAGATTTTCTATAAACTCGTGCGCTCCCGCCGCCGTTGCCGCAGCTATTATTTCGGCGTCGGTAGCGTTCGGCTTTCCGTACAAAATATTTTCTTTCACCGTTCCGTTAAAAAGATAAACGTTTTGTTGAACTATTCCAACATTGCGCCTAAGTTCTCCGAGCGATATTTCGGTTACTGGCGTGCCGCCGATTGTAACGGCGCCGCCCTGAACGTCGTACAGGCGCGGAATCAGATTCGCTATTGTTGTTTTACCCGCGCCGCTCGGCCCCACAAGAGCCACGCTTGTGCCGCTTTTAATGCGCAAATCAAGCTTACTCAAAACTTCCTTTCCCTCTTCGCTATAAGAAAACGTCACATTTGTAAGTTCCACGTCGCCGCCGTAATCAACGTCTGACGCGGGAGAAACGGGCTCGGCAAGCTCTACGGGAACGTCCATAATTTCGATAAAGCGATTAAACCCCGATTTTCCCGTCTGAAACTGTTCGATATACGTTATAATCGTGTCTATCGACGAATAAAGCGTTTGTACGAACAAAACGTAAGTCATAAGGTCCACCCAGTTCAATCCGCCAATGCCGTTAGCTATAAACAACGTGCCCGCCACTATGGTTATAATATACAGTAATCCCGTAGAAAGAGTTACTTCGCTGAAAAACAGCCCCATGAGCTTATACGAGCGCTTTTTTATATCAACAAACTCTTTGTTGTCGCGCTCGAACTTTTGCATTTCGACGTTCTCGTTCGCAAACGAACGCACAACAGAAATGCCCGAAAGAGAATCCTCTATGTTGGAATTTATTTCTCCCACCTTTTTGCGTCGCGCGCGGAAATTCGCTTCGAGTTTGCCGTTAAGCACGAACGCAAGCAAAACGAACAACGGCATAGCCGCAAAAATAATTAAAGTGAGCCTCACGTTAATAAACATGAGGTAAACGAAAATCCCTATAATGCGCACCGACGCGATAAACAATTCTTCGGGGCAATGGTGCGAAAATTCGGTAATATCGAACAGGTCGTTATTTACCCTGCTCATAAGGTCGCCGACCTTGTTTTTATCGTAAAACGACGCGGGCAATACCATTAGTTTGCCGTAGAGCTCTCTACGCAAATCCGCCTCGAACTTTGTGCCCATAATGTGCCCGACTGTAATCATAAAATATCTGCATGCCGTTTCTATAAGTTTTACGCCGAGCATAATTCCGCCCACGCCGAGCACAGTTGAAACATGCACACCGCCCGCCGCTTCGAATCTTCCGAGCAACTCGCGCACGAGAACGGGAAAAGCGAGCCCCGCAACCGAATACAAAAGAGCGCACAACAAATCAAGCGCAAGCGTACCTTTATACGGCGCGTAATACGGTACGAATCTTTTAATAAAGCCCTTTTTGTTTTTCAAAGATTTTATGCCCGCTTCGCTTATTGAACGAACTATGCGAAAAATTCAATTTCCGCCTTGCGTCCGTTTTTTAGTATACACCATAACTTAGCGGTTTGTCAAGACAACAATTTAAAACGCAAGCAGACAAACGAGCATTGCTGCCACTATATCCAAAAAAGCTAAAAAATACACCGCAATAAATTTCGGTTTTCTGATTTTATGGCGGAACGCAATCATTCCCAACATACCGCCTATGCCGCCGAACAACAGCGCGAGCGTTAAAAGGCACGCCTCGCTAATGCGCCAACCGCCGGTAACGGCTTTTATTTTGTCGGCTCCGTAAACCGCGAAAACGCACAAATTCCATAAGCCCAAAATAAGCAAAAACCAAAACATATCTTACCAATCCTGCCTTCTGAGCGACTGCGACTTAACGTCGTCGTAAAAATCGAAATACTTTTTCTTTAACGCGTCAAGCTCTTCGAGCTTGTATCCGAGCATTTCTTCGAGCTCTTCGGGCGCAAAGTCCGACATCGAAACTTCTCCGTCGTATTCTTCGAACAACCGCATCAAATCTCTTTCGGTCATAAAGGTAACTACTTCCTTTCAAATATTCCGAAAAAGATTATAACACGCTATACAAACAAATGTCAAACGCATAAACCGCGAGAAAAATCGAGCTTTTGCGGCAATATAATAAAATAGTAACTCAACCGAAAAATTCGCTTTCGAGCATTGCGCACAAGCAATGATAAATCGGTAAATGCAATTCCTGCACCGCGTAAGTTTCGGTTTCGGGGACAATCAAAGCAACGTCGGCAACGCTTTTAAGTCTGCCGCCGTTGCCGCCGCCGAGAAATAACACGCTCATTCCCTTAGCCTTTGCCGCAAGCGCGGCAAGCACGCAGTTACGGGAATTTCCGGAAGTGGAAATTGCAAGCAAAACATCGCCGAGCTTTCCGAGCGCCGACAACTGTTGAGCGAACGCCGCCTCAGGATTTTTGTCGTTAGAAAACGCGGTTAAAAACGCGGTATGGCTGCAAAGCGACACCGCAGGCAAGCCGCCTTCGAGGTCGCGCGCCAAAATAGCACCGTCCTCTCCTAAATTTAACAGGGCGTCAACGTATTCTTGCGGCAAAGCGCGCTTTATGCGAAAACTTTTAAGAAGCTCGCCAACTATATGCTCGCAATCGGCGGCGCTTCCTCCGTTGCCGCACAAATAAAATCTGCCGCCGCTTTTAAAACATACACAAAGCGTTTTAAAAGCATTTTCAACCGCCGATTTCAACGATTCGGAAAGACAATATTTTTTAAAAGTATCGTTTAGTATTTTTTCGGTTTCGGTTTTCATTCTTCAAGTTCTCCCGAAATAAAAGCTTCCGCAACCGACAGCGCGGCATAATCGCCCACGTTTTCGCCGAGTGCCGCAGGTAAAATTCTGCAAACTTCAACGGCGCAACCGAGCGCCTCTCTTTTTACCGCTCTTAGCATTGCGTTTTCCATAAACTTTCGCGCGCGCATATACACTCCGCCGAGCACAATCGCTTCGGGGTTTAACATATCGATTATAACGCTTAAACCTCGCCCCAACATGTCGCCGCTTTTGCGAAAAATTTTTTTAGCGAAACGGCAGCCGCATTCCGCCGCCTCGTATAAACTTTTTGCGGTTACGCTTGCGAACCCTCCCGCCGCGCGCACAAATTCGGGAAGTTCCCTTTCTCGCTTTCCCATAATTTCCGCAAGGCGGGCAATTCCGCCGCCGCTGCAAAACCCTTCGAACGAACCGTTCTTACCGTAGCCGCGCGGCCCCGACCTTTCGAGCCTTATGTGCCCGACTTCGCCCGCATTGCCGTTCGTCCCGCCGTAAAGCTTACCGCCGAGTATGAGCCCGGCGCCGAGCCCCGTACCGAAAGTGAGAAACACCATATTGCGGGCGCCTTTGCCGGCGCCGAAACGCCATTCGGCAAGCGCGCATGCGTTGGCGTCGTTTTCCAGCCGCGAACGCAACCCGTAACGCTCGCGTAAATATTCAACAATATTAAATCCGTGCCAACCGCAAAGATTAGGCGGCTGAAGAATTTTCCCGCTTACCGAATCGAGAGGTCCGCCGCAACTTATCCCCACGCACTCGCACCTATATAAACGCAAAAAATTTTCGATTTGCGGCGCAAGTTCTTCGAGCGTGACGCGCGGCGAAGTTTTTGTTTCGGTCTGCGCGCGCCCGAGAAGTTCTATTTTATTACCGTCCGACGCACCCGCGCTTACAGCGCATTTAGTGCCGCCTATATCGAGTCCGAGCAAAAATTTGTTTTCAGGCTTCACGCTTTCTCCCCTCGTTTACTCGCTCCATTCGTCGGCAAAAGTTTTAACGGTTATATCGCTTTTATTTATGGGGAAATCCGCCTTAACCGTAACTACGCGTTCGTCGCCCTTTTCCATATCGAAATAATTGTCGTCGAGCACAACTTCGCAAAACGGCAAATCAATAAACACAGAACGAGCAAACTCGTTCGCTTTTATCTTCAAAGTTACCGCATTTTCGCTTTGTTGTTCTGCACAAACGGTTAAATCCGTTTTAAACGTCAAATCTTTCCATAAGTCGTAAAAATACAAGCTCTTATCCCAAACGCCGTCGCCCTCGATTTGAGCACGCAAATATCCGTTTTTGACGCTTTTATCAACGCTTATGCCGCTCAAAGTATAAACCGAATTGGCTTTCACCGTTATTTGCTTTTTATTTTTGCCGTAAGATTTTCCGCAAAGGCAAGATTGCCCGTATTCAAGGCGCAAGTTTAAATCGCGGCGCAAATCGTTCGCCACGCTCAAATTTATTTTTTCTCCGTCGAACCAAAAGAAAACGTGCGCGGGTTTGAACGCCGCTTTTTGGGCGTAAAACACAGGTTTCTTCTCGCCGTAAAAATCTATAACCGACCAAGTGCCGCACCCCCAAATGTCGTTATACATCCAGTTGAGAATGCCGTTGCACCTTTCGCTCGCCCTTGCGTATTCGATTTCGGAACGCATGATTTCGGAATGAACGCTCATAGCCTTTTTAACGAATTCGGGCAATGTTTCGGTTTTTCCGAACAACGCTTCCGACAACCTGAATTCTTTGGTTATAAAAGTTTCTTCCGGAACGCAAGCGTAAGGATTAAGCATAAAGTGCTCGTGCCAAACTTCGTTCACAGGCCAAAGCTTTTCGACGGGAATGAATTTTTTCAAACTGCGAACGCGGCAAGGTCCCAAAATAGCGCATTCCGTAGTGAACGGACTTTTGTTCTTGGCAAGATATTCGCGGAAAAACGGAATACGGTCGTCTATTAAAGCGGGGTCGTAGCAAGAAGTGTGCAAATCGCCCGAAGAATAGTCCATGTCGATATCCGTGCGACTGTGCGGGCTGTTGGGAACATACGCCGAATTGCGCGTCAGTTTTGCGTGCAGTCCGCGAAGCAACACTTCCCAAATATATTCTCCGTATTGAGGTCCCTTGCAGTCGAGAAATTTGCGACGTTCGTTTCCGCCGCACCACACGGCAATGCAAGGGCGATTTCTCAGCCTAATAAGCTGTTGCTCCGCTTCTTTATAAACCGTTTTTCTGAATTGAGAATCGTCGTCGGGCAAATCGGAACAAGCGAACATAAAATCCTGCCACACCATTATTCCCAGTTCGTCGCACAAGTCGTAGAATTTTTCGCTCTCGTATATTCCGCCGCCCCACACACGCAAAAGGTTATAGTTTGCCTCGTTGGCGGCTTTTATTAAGCGCTCGTACACAGAATCGGTAATAGTGCCCGTCATATTGCTTGCGGGCACCCAATTGGAACCTTTGCAAAAAATATCGGTGCCGTTCACATTCAACACAAAAGAAAGCGATTCGGAATCGAGCGGTTCTTCCTTTATAGTTACCGTGCGGAACCCGAATTTGCCGCTTTTGCTCGAAACCGTTTTGCCGCCGCGCTTCAATTCTATGGAATAACTGTAAAGATTTGCGTCGCCGTATCCGTTCGGCCACCACAGTTCTGCATTTTCCACAGCAACGTTTTGCAAAACGAACTGACCGCAAACTTCGGTTTCGAGTTCGTAATATTCTTTTAAATCGCAATTAGGGCGCTTACTTACGCGCAAGCAAAGCGAATAATCTTTCGGCTTATCTTTAAAGCTGTCGTCAAGACGGGTTATAAACGTGGCATTTCCTAAAACATCGCACGTTATTTCGGCGTCGGAAATATTGCAATAATCGCCGCTCACCAAATAAACGGGTTTGTAAATTCCGTAGCCGGGAAAATCGGGCGCCCAGTCCCACATAAAATGACACGAAGGCTTTCTGTAATATATACGGTTAGGGTGAAAAATCGACATATATTTCTCGTTCTTGCGAGAGTCGTATACTTTGTAAGGCGATTGCATTTTCACCGAAAGAACGTTGTCGCCGCTTTTGGCGAAACGTTTAACGTCGAAATCGTAACGTAAATACATGTTGTCGGTTGCGCCCACACGTTCGCCGTTTAAGAAAATTTCCGAGAAAGTATCGACGCCCTCAAAACGAAGTTCGAGCCGCTCCGCCGAAAGTTCGCTTTCCGAAATCGAAAATACGCAAGTATACTCCCACTCGGAATTAAGAATAAAACCGAGCTCTTTAAAATTTACGCCGAAAAGCGGGTCGGGTATTTTGCCGCATAAATACAAGTCGTTCGTAATGTCGCCGGGAACGTGTGAAGCATATTCGCCATGCGTTTCGTTTTTCACAGTCCAGCCGTCAGAAAGTCGCTTAATTGTTTCCATGTTATTTCCTTTAAAATCAGTTATTCAGTAAGTTTATTATTCGCTCCAACTCGGCGTTGGAAAGACGGTTGTTGCTCATCGTAACGGTTTGCCTGAGTTGCAAACTTTCCGCCACTTTTCTGAAAAACACGTCGCCCGTTATATGTCCGTCGCGTATGTCGAAGCTATAATTTTCGTCGTCGGTAATGCAACCGCATATCGCCTTGTTAAGTTCTTTTTTAACGATTGCCGCGCCCTTTTCAGTTCGTATTATTTCGCCAACGGTAGTATAGCGGTCAACTTTCGAACCGTTAGTAAGCGTTAGCTCCGCCGAAAGTATTTCACTCTCGGCATTGCGGCAAACGCATACCCCAAACCTCCCTTCGGGCAGTTTAAAGGCGTTATTATGCGTGTCGTAATACATAAATTCGCGCGTATCTATTCTAACGGCAACTTTTTTACGCTCGCCCGCGCGCAAAAAAAGCTTATCGAACGCAACGAGTTTTAGTACGGGCATGCCGCTTTCACCGCGAGTTTTAAAGTAAATTTGCACAACCTCTTTGCCGTTACGCGAGCCGATGTTCTCGATAAAAAATTCCGCCGTTACAAACTTTGTTTTTCCGTCCGCTCGGCACACGTCGAGCGTTAAATCCGAATATTTAAAGTTTGTGTAACTTAACCCGTAGCCGAACGGAAAAACCGTTTTCACTCCTTTGCGTAAATAGTAACGGTAACCAACGTTAACCCCCTCGCCGTAGCTTATAACGTCGCTATTTTCCTCTCCGTAACACGGGCTGTCTTTCAGCTCGGCAATAAAACTTTCGGCAAGTCGTCCGCTCGGATTCACCTTGCCCGTAAGCACGCGCGAAAGAGCATTTCCGAAAACTTCGCCCGCATAATAAGTTTCCAAAACGGCTTTCGAGTTAGCCGCCACCTCGCGTAAATCGAGCGCCGAACCGTTGCAAAGCACGCACACCGTGTTTTTATTAAATTGAGCGCATAGCGTCAAAACCGAACAGTCCGCAAAAATATTGTCGCGGTCGTAACCCTCGCTGTCGGGGCTTGTGCCTACAAACGCTATAACGGCGTCATACTCTGCCAGACATACGCCTGGCTTTTCTATGTAATCGCACTTGGCAAACGCTTCTTGCAAAGAAGAAAACACAGTTTTCGCGCCCGACGAATTTACTTCGGCGCAGCCGCCGCCCTGCGAAAGAGACGAAAGCGCAAGGCTTCCCACAACCGCTACGCGAGAAGTTTCGCAAAGCGGCAACAATCCGTCCGCATTTTTCAAAAGCACCATGCTCTCTTCGGCAAGACGGCGTGCATCTCTTTCAAACGGTTTAGTATCGCGTTCGGCGCAACAAAAATCGTGCAGTTTTTTAATTCGGCGAACGCTGCAATCAATACTATTTTCGCTAAGCTCGCCGCGTTCTACGGCGCTGAAAACTTCATTGTGGGTTTTCAAATCGGAGCCGGGCATTTCAAGGTCGAGACCGCACGCGTAGCTTAAAACGCGACTGTCCACCCCGCCCCAGTCCGACACAACGACGCCGTCGTAACGCCATTCGTTTCGCAAAATATCGAACAGCTTGCGGTTTTGCGCGGCGTATTCGCCGTTCACTTTGTTATACGACGTCATGAGCGACATAGGGTTCGATTTTTCGATTACTGTATAAAACGGTTTTAAATACACTTCGCGCAAAGTTCGCTCGTCTACTTCCGCCGAATAAGAATATCTTCCGTTCTCTCTGTTATTGCAACAAAAATGCTTTACGCACGCCGCAACGCCGAAACTCTGAACGCCGTTAACGTAAGCCGCCGCAAGCTCGCCCGCAAGATACGGCTCTTCCGAAAAATATTCGAAATTCCGCCCGCACAAAGGATTGCGTTTAACGTTTACGCCCGGCGCAAGAAGCACGTTCACGCCGTGTTCTTTCGCGTCGGCTCCGAGCGCCTTTCCCGCCTCGTACAAAAGCTTTCTGTCCCAACTGCACGCAAGCAAGTTAATATTCGGATAACAAAACGACGGCGTGCCGTCTCGGATTCCGTGAGGTCCGTCGCGCAACGTAAGACTTTTAAGTCCTATTTTGGGTTGGGCGCGAGTATGCCAAATATTTTCGCCCGACAGCAAACTTATTTTCTCGTTCAAATCGAGAACTTCTTGAATATTTTGTTCGTTCATAAGATTTATTCCGCCGTGACATCGCGCGAATCGGCGACTGCAAGCGTTGCTTTAATAACGCCGTATGTATGCCGCCCCACAAGCGAAATTTCCACTATTATATCTTCCATAGAGCCGTGAAACTCGGTGAGAGAAACCGAAAAATCTTGTTTCGCAACATAGCGGTAAGTGTTCTGCAAAGGCACCGAAAAGCTTACGCAATCCGTGCGCAATCCTTTGCCTGTGTACACACGAACGTCGGCCCAATGCGGAGAACGCGAAATGTCGGAGCAAATCAATTTAAGAGTAAAGCCGAATTTTTCTTCTTCCTTTATGTACGGAGCTCGCGCGTATTCGAGAACCGCCTTAAACGAAGCAAACTCTTTACATTCGCAATATTCGGGCAAACGCAAAAGCTCGTTAATATCGAAACGCTGTTCGCCGCGATTGCGCCACATATATTTTCCGTAAACCTCGTAAGGCGCGCGGAAAAGCTCTTTGCCCTCGTTAGCAACCAAAGAATACAATTTTTCGTTGGAAAACGTTATAAGCGGCTTGGCTGCATAATCGGGCTGTAAAAAGCGCGGAATATTAAAAAGAATTCTGTCCGTAAGCTCGCCTACGGTTTTAGGTAAAAAGAATCCCCATTCCGAAAGGTCTATACAGCAAGTGTTTATAACGCCGTCGAGCACTTCCGACCATTTTTTCGGGATGCCCGCGTTGCCGTAAATAATTCCGAGCAAAGCGCCAGCAAAGCCCGCAGAACAATCGGTGTCTTCGCCGCAATTCACTGCAAGGCAAATGCTTTTCCCGAAATCGCCGTCGCCGTACAAAAGCCCTATAACGGCTATCCCTATGTTGTTTGGCGCGTCGCAACCGGGACGGGCACGATAGTCGTTTTCAGTCCATTTTTCGAGCGGAAGAGTTTGCAAACCGAAACTTCCCGGCACTTCGCAAAACAGCTTTTCGCGCGTTTCTTTCCAACCGAGTCCGCCGTCGTAACATTCGCAAACAAGACGCACAGCCTTAGACACCAAACAGTTTTCGGGTATGTAGCTTAGCCCTATGTTTATTAACGTTCGAATATCGCTTTCGGCGAACGCCGCGCTTTGAACGGCGGCGCAAAAAACTTCGCCGTATGTGCCGTCGGTTGCATGGTCTACCGACGAATCGTGCCACGCGTAAACCGACGCGATTTCGGGATGACCGGGCGCCAAGCACGCCCAAATTTCGCTACGGATAAAGCTGCCGCAACTGTCTTTATACACGTTTTCTATTCGCCCCGAAATAGGCGGACGGAAGCCGCGAATCAAATTTGCTTTTCCCGCGCCGTATTCTGACCAGCGCGGATATATATAGGTAAGCCAATATTCGGCAAGAATTTCGCCGTTCACCGAAGCGCCGAAACGTTCAACCGCGTTAAGCCAAACGATTTGAAGGTCGAGGTCGTCGTTGGGCGGAGGATTGCGGTGAATATTTTCCTGAACGTAAAAGCTGACGTCGTTTATTTGCCGATAGCACTCGAACGGGGCGCCAAGCGTTCCGCCTATGTTTTTGCCGTTGAAACAGCCGAGAATTTTTTCTTTGAGTTCGTTATATGTTATTTGCATTTTCTCTAAATCCTATGGTTAGCTTTATATTCGTTTAAAAGAGAGCCCTCGCTGTAACGGGCGAATCCGAGTTCCGCAAGCTCGGCAAGAACACCGTCTACATACGCTTTATATTCCGACTGTTTATCCAAATAGTAGCCGTTGTAATTGTGCATAATCATAAATTTAACAGGCGCGCGCATTATTTTCAAACGTTTTATAAGAGTTTGCTTTTCGTCGTCCGCAAGTTCGCTTGCCGAAACGTAATCTATCGCTTCGTTCATAAGACCTTCCTGCCCTTTCAAAAAGCTTATGTCGTAATACTTAACGGCAGAACGGTCGGAGCCGAGCACAAGAGTATAATCGTCGAAACGCTCGAAAAGCGTGCGGTAATATAAGTCGGCGTCCGTCTTGTATTTAAGCGCGTAATCTTTGGCTATACCGTAATAGTAAGTAAAAAATTCGTTCACAAGCTCGTCTATATCGCGCTCGATATTCCACATAAGTTTAGACGCAACGTATGCTTCCATATTAGCCTGCCAACTCACCTTTTCGTTTTGAGCCGACTGCATTAAAACGTATTCGGCGCCTATAGATTTATAAAGCCGCAAATTTTCTTTCCAGGTTTGTATAGTGGGATAATAGTTAAAATAATTGTAGTAATCAATATGATAGTCCCACAGCATAAACTTGCTTGCAACCTTGCTCCAATTAGAAAGCAGAGTGCGGTATTTGGCTATTTGCCGAGAATCTTCGAGCGAATAATAACCGTTGCAAAAATAAGTTGCAAGACGAACGCTTACGTTGTCGGCGGCAACAACGGTTTGGTCTATGGGGCGGTATTCCCCGTTTTCGCCGAGCTCCACAGGAGGTTCTTCCGAATATTGATACGCAAACGTTATAACGTTCACTTCTCTGCCGTTCAACTCCTCGTTAGCCCACTTTTGCACCTCTCGCGCAAGAAGGTTAACAAACCTTATGTTTATTCCTCCCCTGCCGTATTTTTCGGTGTCGCGCATACAACGGGCGCAACGGCAAGGAGTTTGCACGTCTTGCTGCCCGAACATAAAATACGTTACGTCGGACTTTGCGGCGAGCACGAATTTTTTAAGCGACTCTATTGCAAGCTTTATGGGGCTGAGTTCCACGCCGTCGTCAATTTCGCCGCTTTCGGTGATTCCGTATGTTTGGCAAATTTCCACAGGTTTGCCGCCAACAAACGAAAACATTTCGGGCTCGCGCGACGCGTAACTTGTAGACACATAAGAAAGCGAATTGTGCGCAGGCGGACAATCGGAAGACGAAAACCAACCTATATTGCCGCCGAAGCGGTCCGCAACCGTGTGGTATTCGTTCACAAACCTCATGCGGCTCATATAAGCTTTGTCGTCGTTATAGCCCGCAACCATAAAGTTGCGGTACGCAAACGAAGGCGCCTGAACGTCGTCTATTTTGCCGAATTTGTATTCGTTCAGTTTAGGCGTGTAAGTATAATCGTAGGTTAAGAATTTAACTCCCAAATATGCGTCGAGAAATTCGTATACGCCGTAAAGAGTGCCTCTTCCGCTTCCGCCGTTTATAAACAAGTTCGAACCCGCAGTTTTAATAAAGAAACCGTCGTGTTCGAGTTCGGCGTTTATTCCCGCTTTTTCAATAAAGCGGGTGCCGCCCACCGAAATAATTTTGGCGTCGTCTGAGTAAGTTACGAATTTTTCCTGCTTTAACGAAATACTTGCGCCCGAAACTTCTTTAAAAAACTCTTTCAAAGTCGAAGCGGCATATTCTTCGGCTTCTGTTCTCTCGTCGGGATACACTATAGTATAATCGGTTTTTCCGTTTTCGAACAACGTCATGTCTTTAACCTCTTCCGTATTATTTCCGTCGGGCGCGTTTGTGTTGCCGCCGTCGGTGCAACCGAACGCCGAAAAAGCGAGCGCAAGAATAAGCGCGGCAACCGTTGCGAATTTGCTTATTTTTTTCATTTTCTCCTCCCCGTTACCCGTTTACGACTATTTCTTTAATTTTGTAATTTATGTTGCCGCTTCCGTCTATTGCATACACAATAAGTTTATACGTTCCGCACTGCTCGAACTTCACGCTTTTCCCCTCGAACACTCTAACCAAAAGAGTGTCGGGATTTCTCAAATATACGAAGTATTGCAAGCCGTCTTCTCCGAGCGAAGAATTATCGTCGGTCACTTTTATTTCCGGCACCGTAAAAGAATCGCCCGCAGTCGCTTTTGAAGGCATATTCCCTATTTCTATTTTCGGCGGCGTTACGTCGGCAACATGAACGCGATATGTGCGTTTTCCGGTGTTGCGTGCCCCGTCGGTAAGAGTGTATTCAAAACGGTAATAGCCGTAGCTGTCGAGCGTTACGGAAAGCTTTTCGTTTAACTCGGCGTCTTTTACTATCGCGGCGCCGCTCGGCGAGAACACCGAAACTTTTCCCGTTACCTTGCCCGAAAGAACGTCGGCAAAAACCGCTTCGGGAACTTCGAGCACGCTTCCCTTTTGGTATTCTTCCGCCGTTACGTCGCGCACAAGTCCCATAACGGGCATAATTTCATCGTAATTTTGAGTATACGACGTAAAACTTTGATTCGCAACAAGATTAAGCACAAACTTGGCGCTTGAATTCACGCCGCTAATCCTAAACGAAACGCGAACTTTTCCGCCGTCGAAGCCGCCGAAAACCCGCCCGGAATCGAATGCCGAAACCGCCGCGATTTCCGTTCCGTTTACGCTAATCATTCCATCGCGCGAGAACGACAAGCTTACGGCGTCGTATTTCTCGCCTTGATACGAACTTAAAACGCCGTATGTTCCGCTCTCGACAGCCGTCGTATATTCTTTTCCGTCGGCTTTCATAAGCGCGCTGCCGTTAAATACTGAGGAAAACGACAACGTAACTTCTTGTTCTTCATTGCGTGCGCCCGTCATTATAACGTCTATTTTATCGAACGCATTGCAGCTTTCGAGCACGGTAAACTTTAAGCTAAGCTCGTAATACGGAAGCGCGTAAGGCATAGCTATTTCCATATCCGATTCCGACGAGAAAGTGAGACCCGTTTCGTAAAATTCCGTTGATATGCTCTCGCGTTCAAACACGAGAAAATCGGCAATGCTCGAAGCGTTCGACGGTATTACTCTTATTCGGCGCATTTCCTGCACGGAGCCGTCGTCGGCTACAAAGGTCACGTTTATAAATTCTTCGGAAGTATTAACGGTATAGCCTTCGCTCAAATCGACCCTAACATCGTTCACATAAAGCGACACAGGGAACTCGAAACCGTCGGTTCCGTATTTGGAATAATCAAGTCCAGTAAATTCCGGAAGTTCGAGCTTTTCGCCGTTTACGCACGCTTGCGGCATGTTTTTAACCACAATAAATTTGCGTTCGGTGTTTATAGGCACCGAATAAGACGTTGTTTTAACAAAGCCGAGTTCGTCGCGCACTATAATGCTCACCGTTATGCTTCCCGCACGGTCGGCATATATTCTTTCTCCCGGTTGCATATAGCGGTACTTGCCGTCGAAACAAACTTGATAGCTCGTTTCGAGTTTTCCCGTGCCGCCGCTTACTTCGGCTGCGGGAAGAATAAAATCGGAACGCACTTCCACTTCGGCGGGCGCGTTTGTTTGCACGAATATGTCGTCGGGCAACTCCTTAACTTCGAACTCGTAAAATTTTTCAACCGACGAACCGAAATTGTCAAGCCCCGTAAAACGAGCGCGGTATTCGCCGCTTCTTTTCGGCATAAACACGTCGCCTTCTACCGCGCCTTCCGTTTTGCGTATTTTTCGGAAAACGCCTTCTTCGAAATATTCGAGAGTTCTCGTAAAGCCGACGTCGCCGAACAGCACGTCTTTTTCCTGAGCGCGAGGCAACAAATAGCCGTACCCCACAACTCCCGTTTGAATGTTGCTTTCCCGCAATATCTGAATAACTCCGTCGTTCACAAATTCTGCGGTGGAAGCATTCAGAATTTCTCCGCCTATTTCGGATATAACCACGCCCGCGTTGTTCGAAGCGGTCAGCTCAACCGAAAGGTAAACATCTTCGCCTTTAAATCCCCCGAAAGGCTTCCACGATTTTAATTCCGCAGTGTTGTCGGTGTCGAGAACCTTATAGTTTGGCGTAGACGAATTTATTGCCGAATACACTATTTGCCCGTCGTAATCGTATCGGAAATTAAACGGCGCGCACTGTTTGTTCGTAACGTTGTTAAACGTATGCTGCGTTACGGTGCCGTATTGATTGCGCACCACTCCCTTATCGGCGCTTTCGTTGGAAATCGCAATCGCCTGAGTGCCGTATTCCACAAGCATATAGCTTACTTCTTCGTTCCACGGGCTCATCCACCAGTATGCCGAAAGAGTGTTTTGCGCGTCGAGCGCATCGGTAAGAGTTACGCGCACTTCCGAAATGCTCGCTCCCTTTTTGGCATACGGCTGAAATTCTATGATTTTGGTTTTAGACTGTGAAAGTTCTTTTAAGTTGAGCGTTTTGGTGTAACGCGCAACCGCGCCTCCGTCGCCCGTGATATACACTCCGTTTTTCTCAACGTTCGCCGCCGACGGATAAGGCACGTCGGGCACCACCGATTTTATGTTTGAAGTAACGAAAAAGCTTTCCGTGCCGTACTCTACGTTTATTCGCGCCGTTTCGGTAAGTGTTTCGCCGTTTATTACGCATGTGAAAGTCAACTCGTGCAGTCCGTCGCATACAGGCGAAAATATTTTTTCTTCCAAAGAACGCGTTTTCAAGCGGTCTTTCAGTGTTACCGAGCATTCGTACATTACGCCGTTATAATAGCCGTATGTTGCGTCTATTCCAATGCTCGTGCCGAAAACCGCCGTTTCGGGGAATCGTTGCATAACTATAACCGGTTTATTCAAAGCCGTAATATCGGTTTTATATTCCGTGCGTTTTCCGAACACGTCGGTAAAAACGTAAATCGCGCTATATTCGCCCACTTTCGACAAAACGAACTCGCGCTCCGACGCTTTCAGCGTTTTAAACGGCTCGCCACCAAAATATATTTCAACCTCGTAATCGGTATAGTTCTTTATTTCGCTCTTTCCCGTAGCTACGGGAAGATACACAATTTCGCCCGCGCAATATTCGCTTTTTAAAGTTCCGTCGAGTTCAACCGTAACGGCGGGCGCAGTGCGGTAAACTTTAAGCACCGACACCGAATTTCCTTGCGTTATTATATAATCGCCCTCGAACGTCGCGCGAAACTTTCCTTCTTGAAGCGTAACGTTCTCGCCGCCCGGATTTGAAACTACGGTAGATTCGTCGGCATCGGGCACGGCGAACCACTCGCCGCGAAGCGCATACCACACGTTGTTATAAGAACTCTCCGCATCGGCAGAATAAGCGCCGCAAACGCAAGCGAGCGCAATGCACAGACACGCGGCAACTGCCGCGAATATTTTTTTCATTATTCTTTGAGTCCTCCAACCGAAAATTTAGACATAATCAAATTCTGAGAAAGCAAATAAAGCACTATGTTGGGTATTGCCACTATTGTGAATCCGGCCATAATAACAGGCATTGTGGCGCCGTATTTAGACGACTGCGATTGAAAATACAACATTCCGTAAGCAAGTGTCGGATAGCTCGGCAACCAAATTATAAACGTGCTGTAATCGTTCCACGCGCCCAAAAAGTTGAGAACGTAAAGCACTACGCACGTTGGCAAAACAAGCGGAAACATTATTTGAAACATAACTCTGTAATGCGACGCGCCGTCGATAAAAGCGGCTTCGGCGTAATTCCACGAAATATGTTTGAACGCCGCGTGCATAAGCATAAAGTGCACGCCCGAGAACACCGTTTGAGGCGAAGTTAAAATAGTGAGCCAAATATTGTTGTAAATTCCGAGCGCCTGCTTAACCTGCATTGCCGACGGCAAATTGCCGACAATGGGAGTAATCATAACGAATATGCCGAGCGCGTACAAAAAATTGCGTCCGAAAAATTTGTATTTGGCAACGACGTAAGCCACCAAAGTAGTGAAAAATACATTCACAAGCGAAGTTAAGAGCGCCCAAATAAGAGAGTATCCGAACATGTGCGGAAAGCGGTAAACCACTTCCGCCCCGTTTTTCAACGTTTTCATTTCAAATATTTTGAACATCTCGGAATAGTTGGAAAACCCTATCTTTCCTATCTGTTTCGGAAAAGCGAACGCGTCGACTATATATTCGAATTCCGTTTTAAACGACGTGTAAAGCATCCACACCAAAGTGAAAATAAGGCTTAGGCAATACGCGAGCATAAGCGCGAGTAAAAGCGCTTTGAACACGCCCTGCGCGATTTTCGTTCCTGTTTTTGCCATGCGCTAATCCTCCACAGGGTCGAGCTTATCGAGCGCGAATTTCACAAGGTAAGTTAGCGGAGCCGATACAAGAGTTAAAATAAGACCGCCCGCCGCAAGTTCGGGGTATTCTATCTTCTTTCCCGTCATAACCTTAGACACGAAATAATAGCCCATGTTGTATATGCCGGTGTCAGCCTCGTATAAATAGAATTCGATTAGAGGCCCGCAATTAAGGAAAATTCCCGCAAAACCCGTTATTAGGAAAGTTGACAGCGTGGGAAAAATAAGCGGCAGAATAATGTGCCTAAGCTCTTGCCACATGGTTTCCACTCCGTCGATTTGCGCGCTTTCGGTTATGCCCGAATCTATTTCTTTCATGGCGTTCGGATACACTATTAAGCTACCCGCAAACGAAATCCAAATCATATAAAACAGGCTTGTGGGAAACATCCATTTAACGTCTTTCAATAGGTTCGGAAAGTTCTTTATTCCCAACGATTTCATTAAATCCGGAAGCGCTCCGCCCGTAAAATTTTTAAACAGCATGCAAATAACGAATGCCGAAACCACTTGCGGAATCATAACTATAAAGCGAATGGTTTTGTGCAAAAAGCACTTTTTATAGAGCATGTACGAAAACAGAATGTAAAGCGGCAAACAAATAATAAGATTTATTCCGTACATTAAAAGCGAGTTTTTTATACTTGTGGCAACAAGCGAACCGCTTCCGCCGAACATTTTCAACAAATACTCTTTAAAGTTTTGAAGCCCGTAAAAAGTTTTGTTGCCGTACACATCTATTTTCTGAAACGCCATAATTATTGAGTTGGCGTTCACAAAAACATAGAACACGAGAAAGCACAACAACGGGTAAATAAGCACGCTGCCCACGAACAGAGATTTTCGCCATTGCCTTTTAAGTTTGTTCGTTTTTATCAAAGTGTTCTCCTAAAAATTCAAGCGGCGTAAAATCCTTGCGCTCTCGCTTTTTCCATGTAGCCGTTCCATGCGGATTGAGAAAAGCTGTTTTGAACCATGTCGAAAATTTGTTGCACCGTTTTGTTTTTTTCGAGCCAACTCACAACCACCGTGTCGGAGCCCATAATTTTGCCGCTGTCGTTAAACGGAAAAACAACTCCTTCGAGCGATATGTCGGTGGCAAACACTACGGGCGCTTTAAGGCGCTCTTGAAACGGGCGAACCACCGCTATGTTTTCGGGGTCGTTATACATGTTCCATACGTTACGCGAAAAAGGCGTCATCTTTTGCAAATTTTCTTCCGACACCGTGTAATCGAAAGCGCGCACAACGCCCGTTTCCACAGTGAATTTTTCAAGGCAGTCGTCGGAAAGGGTTTGCACGAGAAAATCGAGCAGCACTTCCGTTTTTTCGGTGTTCTTTTCTTTAACCACAAAGAACGAACCTGTGTCTTGCCCCGCAACAACGGAGCCGTGCCCTTTTCCGTCTATCCCCTTTTGCCCTTCTATGTTAGGCAACAGCATAAATCTGTAATCCCTCTTTCCGTATCCGCGCGAAGAATCCATTTGCTCTACTTGCGGGAACGAACTCTTTTTAGCTTCGTTCTCCCACCAAATTCCCTCGCATATCATAGCTGAGTTAGCTATTTTGCCGTCGGAAACGGGCGCGTAAAGAAAGTTCTTTTGAGCGTCGTAATGAGAGGTATTGCCTTTCGTAGAAGGGTGGGCGTTGTCCGACGTAAAATAAGTGTTCATGAATTCTATCGTTTGGTAAATTTCTTTCATTTTAAAATAGTCGTAACCGTTGTCGGGAGTTATAACTTTTTTTGTTCCGTCGCGCAGCTCCACTTCTTTACCCTTGCTGTCGAAAGCGAAATAGTTTTCAAACGCCTCTATTCCCGCAAGCTGAGCGAAAACCGCGTTTTGAACCATGCCCGTATAACTCAAAAAGTCTCCCGGCCATATAAACGGATAAGAACCGCTCGTAGACTTAATTCTGCCGAGCATATTGTTCCATTCGGCAACCGTTTGAGGTTGCCCGTCGTCGTAGGTGCCGAATTTGCCGTCTTTGCCCGCATGCAAAATTCTTTCGCCTTCCTCGTAGTAAACGCCGCTTCCTCCGCTCTTATAAAAAAGTCTGCCGTTTTGATTTTCGAATTCTATTCCCTGTTCGGCAAGCTCGGCGGTTACGTCGGAATCGTTGCCGTCGGCATAGCTCAGCCAACCGTTAGCAACAAAATCGTCAAAATCGAAAACAAGACCGCCCACGCTGTCGCTGTAAGGCAACAAATAGCAACCTTCGCCGTTTTTGGAAGCAAGTTCGAGCCAGCTCTCTTTTTGTTTGAGCTTGTCTCCGATTGTGCGCGTTTCGCCGCTTGCCGTTCGCGCAAGAAGCGACGAAAGGTCTACGAGTTTATCGGTGTAAATCAGCTCTTGAAAAGCCGCGTCAACCGAAAAATAGCACGATACTCCGTTGGTGGAGCCGGTAGAAACGGCATCTATAATTTCGGTTGCGCTCGACTTACCGTCGATAATATAAACTTGATACTTGTCTTCTGCGGCGTTAAATTCCTCAGCCGCTTGCTTTATCCAACGCGTGCCGGTGCCGCCGTTGTAAACGCTGACATATATTTGTTCTTTTTCTGGGTCTATCGTCTGAATAATGTCGTCGGGGTCGGGCGCGGTACCTGTGCAACCGAACGCAGTGAGCACGAACAGCGCCGCAAGCAAACAGCAAGCAATCTTTTTCATAAAGTTTCTCCTATCGAGTTTATGTCGCAAGCGGCGGCGCGCACGCGCCGCGCCATGCGACATTAGTTTTGTTCTTATTCGAAATGAAAATCCGTAAGCGTATAAGTTTGAGAACCCGTAGCGTTGCTCTCTATGCAAATTCTTTGAGGCACACCGCTAAACGCGAGAGCGCATTCTGTTACGCGAGTCTCCTGCCCGTCTACCGTAACTTTATCGCCCTGCCCGTTTATGCTTTTAACAGTGGGATTGCCGTCGCTGTAATTATGCGTATATTTTATTCTTATATCGTTCGCGTTCGAATTTTCGGCGTCGTAAGTCCATACGAATTTAGTTTTGCCGAAAAGTATAGCGTACAGTTGCCAGTCTTTGAGTTCGAAAGCAAAAGAGTTTTTACCGTCGAAAGTTATTTTCAAAGAGCCGTCGGTATAGTCTACCGAAGCTTTGTCGGTAGTTTTCCATAAGTCTTTAAACGTTTCGGCGGCAATGTTGGCTTCGTTCTGAAAAATATTGCGAACGTTCTCGGGCGCCTCCGCGACTAAATCTTTTTTGCGAACAAATTCCATGCTCTTTATATACGAGTCGCCCGTACCCGTCCACATTCCTAAATTCGTGTTTGCCGAGAATTTGTCGGTAATGCCCGCAAAAACAATCAGCCCGGTAACGTATTCGTCAGTCGAATAATTATCGTAAATATTTAACGCGTCCAAACTTCCCAAACGGTCCCACTCGCTGTTAAACATATACAACGCGAATCTGCCTTTCGCCACAAACTTAACGGCGTCAAAGCCCGCGCGGCTTGCTTCGAGAACAGCCGCCGTAGTTAAATGCGGAATAGCGCTTCCGCCGTTGCCTGTAAATTTCAACGCGTTTTCAACCGAATCGAAAGAAGTGTTTTCGTTGCCCCAATTTTCCCATTTTGCAACAAAGCTTTCGGAAGCCAAATTTACGGCAAGATGATTTGTTATTTCTTCCGAAGTATTGTCGGTAAACCACATAGAGCGCACTGTTAAGCCGCTACCCGCGTCTGAAACTACGGCAATATAAGATTCCTCCGTGAAATAAAAACTTCCGAACAACATAAGCTTTGCAACGTAATCTAACGAGTCTACGGTAACTTCTACCGAAGCGGCGGCGCCGTCGGCGGCAAAAATTTGTACCTTCCCCTTCCCTTTCGCAATAAAGCTCAACGCTTTTTTAGCGCCCTTATGTTGAGCTTTATCGAGAGCTTCCTCGCCGAAAGTATACGTTTTTCCTGCGGCAAACGCCATAGCCGAAGCTTGGGTATCGTATGCCGCGCCTTCGCTCCAAACGCTTTCCATTCCCTCGTCGGCAATGTTGGCGTCGTTATATACGCCCGCCTCTATCGCCACAACGTCTTTGGTATAAAATTTAAATTCGTACAACTCTATGTCGGTGTCGTTCACTATAAATGAAAATCCCGAAGTAAAATCTATCGCCGCAGAATTTGCCGCAACGTCGAGGTTAAACGACAACCGCCTATTCGTGTCGCTTGCGGGCAAATCCTTAGAAAATCCGCCCCAATCGCCGGTAGTGTCGTTAAACACGCGAGTGGTGCCCGCCCCTTTATAGCCTATAACAAGATACTTAAAACCGTTGTCGTAAGCTTCTTTAATAACGCGTTGACGCAAAGCGTAAACGTAACTGTTGCCGTTTTTGGGGAGAATCAAAGCGTTCTTTTCCTCGTTAAACGACGGAACGAAATTGCCGCCGTATTGCCAATACGGGAGCAAGTCTTTTCCCGCAAAGTTCACGTTCTCGATATCGTAAGCGTTAAACGCCGACGACTGCGACACGGTAAAAGATTTTATAAACAGATTTTCGGCACTCTCGATTTCAACCGAATTTATATACGAGGTTGTAAGCCAAACCGTTTTATATTCTGCGCTTTCAAGCTCGGTAGTGTCGGGAACAATATTGTCGCCGTCCTTTTTATCGAAAGTTACCGAACCGCTGCCCTTATATTCGATGCGCACAAACTTATACGCCGAATCGAGTTCTATAAGCGAAAGAGTGTGTTTCCCCGTAAAGCGAGACGCTTGCTCGGTTTCGTCGTAAGCTCCGCCGAGAACAGCGACAACATGTTCGGAAGCAAGATTCGCGGTTTCGAGGTCTATCACCGAAAAACTGCGGGTTTTGGTTTCTTCAACCGCGTTATTCTTATAAAAAGTCGCGGTGTAAGTGTAGCGTTCGGCATCTGTCGCAACAAACTTGTTGTTCGTAATTTGCATTGCCGTCCCTTCGGAATTTACGAGCGAATATTCCACTCTCGTATTCTGGATTGAAGCGGGCGATTTTGTAGCCGTAGGAAGCGACACTTCCACACCCGTTAAATAAACTTCTTTAATTAGCGTGTCGGCGTAAGTATAAGCGGGCGTAAGCGAATCGGTAAGAGTCATTTTGAATTCGGCTTCGTCAGTGCCGAAAACCGCTTTAACCGCATATTCCGTGCCGAGAGTAAGCGACAGAAAGTAATCGGGCTCGAATTCCAACAATCCCGCGTCGTAAACGTAATTTTGGGAATCCACAGCCGTCCCGTTCACCGTAATCTGCGTAAGCGCTTTCGTTATGTACTCTTGCTCTACGGAATCCTTATCGAAAAACGCTATTCCCGCAAGAGCGTTTTTATAGTCGATTGTAAGCATGCCGTCTTGAACAACGTCGTCGCCGAACATAACGCCTATGTTCAACTTTTTCGCGGGGTCGTCGGGCTCGTTTCCGCCGGGATTATCCACGTTCGGCGGCGGATTATCGGGCTTGCCGTTTTGTTTGCCGTCGCCTCCGCAACCGATTGCAAAAGCAATCAACGCGCCCACAAGGAGCATCAGTAACACCATTCTTAACTTTTTCATCTCTTTTCCTCCGTTACGAGATTTTTATTTCCGCCGCGTTTTCGCAGCGAATGGAATAACGATTCAAACGCTCACGCAACGTTGAGCGCAACGGTTACGCGAGCCGCGTTGCCCGCAAGGTCGGACGCAACATATGTCACGTCGTTTCGCCCCGTTTGAAGCTCTGAAACTTTAACGCCGCCTACTTCTATCGAATAGCTCACAACAACCGAAAATCCGAATTGGTCGGTAGCCGAAACCCCGTCGAGAGGGTTAGCGCCGCGCGATACCGTTTTCGATACGGCGCCCGCGATTACGGGCAGGGTTTTATCGTATACGAAAACATATTTCTCTATCTTGCTATTTCCGCACGAATACACGGCGGTATATTTTCCTTTTGTTCCAAACTCCACCGCCGAAAAGTCTGCCGACACATCGTATTTGCCGTCGCCGTTCAAACGGGTGGCGTAAATCCCCGATAAGTCGAGCGACGCGGCTGTTGCCGAAGCGCTCACATAAAAATCGCGAGTGCCCGTTATAACGTAATCGTATTCTATCTCCGCTGGCGGCTTCGGCACTTCGGGAGTAGGCTGCGGAGCGGGCTTTGAGGTTTTATCGGCGCAACCGAAAAGCATTGCAAGCGTTACTGCCGCAACGAGAGCCACAAGCGCAATCAACCTTTTCCATGCTTTCATAATTTCCGCTTCCTCATTTTTTAACTACCTATATTTTATCACCGAAAAGGCGCTATTTCTTGTTTTATTTCATAATTTATTTGTGTTTTTCTCTTATTTTTATAGTTTTATTTGTGTTTTTCTCTTGCCCTATTGACATAACCGCATACTTTTGATATTATATAAGAAAAACGGAAACTTATACGGAAAATGGACTCGTTCGAAAAACCGATTTTCACCGACATAGCCGTCCCGCGCGACCGCAAGGTAAACGTGGCGGATTTTCTGTTCTCTTCCCCGTGGGGCGATTGCGATTTGGCGTTCACATGGAGCCATTCCGATTTTAACGCGCCGCACACCCATAACCATTGGGAACTTTTCATTATAGTGGAGGGCACCGTTGTTCACTCTTTAAACGGCAAAGAATATTCCTGCGAACGCGGCGACGCCCAACTTATACGCCCAGCCGACCTACACTCGTTTTCGCGCGCGACGACAAAAGACTATCAGCAAATCAACTTTTTGATTAAAAGCGATTTTTTGCAAAGGTATTTTAACGTATACGATGAAACTCTTTATACACAACTCGAAAGCGGAGCGCTTCCGCTAAAATTTAAACTTTCGGAACCGCAACTGCAAAGCCTTTTCTACAAAATGCTCGCATTGCAAACCGTGTCAGACACCGACAACATAGAGCAAAACGTTTTTCATGCGAAAGTAGTATTTTCGTCTTTGATTCAAGCGTTTTTCGAACAAAACTTTTCGGAACCGTATTCGGCGCCCGCTTGGCTTAAAAACCTTTTGAACGAGCTGAATAAGCCGGGAGCGTATTTGCTGACGGCGCGCGAAATAACAAGGCTTACGCCGTTTTCATACTCTCGCCTCGCCTATCTCTTTAAAAAGTATACCAACAAAACTCTGAACAACTACATGCTCAATTTAAAATTGTTGCACGCGCAAGACAGGTTGCGTTTCACAAATTTAACTACGCTCGAAATTTGCAGTGAAATCGGTTTTTCCTCGCTATCGCATTTCAACCATATTTTCAAAAAAACATTTCAAATAACACCTTCGCATTACCGCGCGCAATTCAAATCACGCTCCGCCGATAATAAAAAAGAGCATTCGGAATAAACCGAACGCTCTTTTTTATTTTTCTCACTCCAAACACTCTATTAAACGCTTAGGCTGTTTTTTATTTTGTGCGACGCAATAAATTTGCTAATTTATTTACCAAACAAAATTGGCTTTCGCTTGTTCTCCGTTGTCTATAAGAATATCTTGCGCGGTCATGGAACGGTTTACAACGGTAACAAAATACGCCCACTCGGCAATTTCTTCGGGTTCCGCCCATTTCGGCAAAAGAGTTTCGTTCATTATTTGTTCCCAAAGCAAAGGGTCGGTCATAACGCGTTCGTTAAGCGCGGTTTTAACTCCGCCCGGCGAAAGGCTGTTCGCCGTAGCACCGTATTGCGCCGCGCGCAAAGCCACGTTTTTCATATACGCCACCATGCCGCCTTTGCTTGCGGCATATTCGGGGAACTCCGCGCCCGTACTCGCACTTGCCGACGCTATAAACAACACGCTTTTAATATTAGGTTGAAAAGCGTACTTCTCGGTTACTCTAATGCTTCCTTTAAGATTAACGTCTATATCTCTTCCCGAATCCTGCACGCCCGCGTTATTTATTAAAATTTCAACGTTTTCGATTTTTGGAAGTTCGCTCGAATAAATGTCGGCTATAAAATGCGTATAATGCGAATTTTCTATTGACGCGGGTAACACGTCTATTCCGCAAACTTCATGACCGCACAACAAAAACTTTTGAGCAATCGCCTTCCCTATTCCGCTACTCGTTCCCGTTATTAAAACTTTCATCGCAGTTCTCCTTTTTTCTTAAATCGAAATATTCTTTCCCGACACCGTCTTTTTTCCACCGCCGAGTAATTGCAAAGCCGGGATAGAAAAACACCGCCTCGCACAACAGTTCCACAACCATTCCCGTAGCCGCGCAAGTAAGACATTGCACGATAGTCCACCCGAAGAAAAAGTGACTTACAACAAGTGCGAACGTTAAATTATCCACAAACTGCCCGACTGCCGTCGAAACGTAAGAACGCAAAACGTAAGCGCCGAGTCCGTCGGGATTTTTTTTAAACAACTTCCCTATTCCGAAGTTTGAAAGATTGTTGACTATTGCCGACACCAAAAACGCGACGGTACTTCCGAGAACGACATACCAAGTGCCGCCGAACGTGCCGTTCAAAGCGTTGTTCAAAAGTCCTTCGCTTCCCTCAACATAAGCTTCGCCCCACATTCCGGGAATAACGCTTCCTATAAATAAAAGCAAGCAGAAAAAAAGATTTACTAAAATAGCAAGAACGGTAAACTGCGTGGCGGCTTTCGGTCCGAAATGCTTGGTTAAAATATCCATCGTAAAAAACGCAAACCACGACACAATTATTCCGCAATCGCACGCTAACCAACTTATGGGAATATCGATGCTTTTATTCGCCAATAAGTTCATCGAAAATACCGACACTACGAACAGCACGACTACAAGCGACGGAACGCTTTTCATCAACGCACGGAATTCTTGCCATTCTTTTTTAATCCTTTGTTTTAACATAAAATACCTCCCGTTCTTCGCAATCCGAAAGATATTCTATAAACAAAAGGGCGCACTGCGCCCATCCTTTCCATAGTTTTGTTTATAGACAGGATGGTTTCGAACTGTCTGTTTTTTTTACGCTATTATATAGCGTATTTTGGTGCGGAGGATGGGATTTGAACCCACACGAGAATTAACCACAGGCGTCTGAAACCTGCGCGTCTGCCAGTTCCGCCACCTCCGCAAATCTTAAGCCGTCGGTATCGGGAACCGACCGTTGAATATTATACAACAATCGAGGCAGGTTGTCAACAGTTGACAGATATTTATTTTTGTTCTATAATTTATGCGGATAGTATTCACTTAAACTATACAAAAAACTCACGAGGTAAACTAATGGCAAACTATCGGCTCGGACTCGACGTTGGCTCCACCACTATAAAAACGGCGGTGCTCGACGAGAGCGGCAAACTCGTTCATTCGAGTTACGACAGACATTATTCCGACATAAAAGCCACGCTTGCAACGGTGCTGCGCGGCGTGCTTGAAAAATACGACGATTTCACAGTTATGGTAACGGGCAGCGGAGGCATTTCGGTTTCGGAATGGCTGGGCATACCGTTTATTCAAGAAGTGATTGCGGGAGTGGAGGCTATAAAAACTCTGATTCCCGAAACCGACGTTGCAATAGAACTCGGCGGCGAAGACGCCAAAATAACGTATCTTACGGGCGGCGTGGAACAGCGCATGAACGGCACTTGCGCGGGAGGCACGGGAGCGTTTATCGACCAAATGGCAAGCCTGCTTAACACCGACGCGGCAGGACTGAACGAACTTGCGAAAAGCCACACTATTCTCTACCCCATAGCATCGCGTTGCGGAGTGTTCGCAAAAAGCGACATTCAGCCGCTCATAAACGACGGCGCTAAAAAGCCGGACATTGCGGCTTCGATTTTTCAATCGGTTGTCAATCAAACTATTTCGGGGCTTTCGTGCGGCAAGCCCATTCGCGGCAACGTCGCCTTTTTGGGCGGACCGTTGCACTTTTTAACAGAACTCGGCGCAAGATTTGTTGACACGTTAAAACCCGCGAAAGCCATATTCCCCGAAAACAGCCAAGTGTTCAACGCAATAGGCGCCGCTATTTCGGGAAACAAAACGTTTAAAGCGGCGGAACTGCTTAAAAAGCTCGACGCGCTCGGCAGCATAGACTCGCACGAAGTGGAAAGACTTCCAGCGCTGTTTTCGTCGGCGGAAGAACTCGAAGAATTCCGCACGCGTCATGCAAAAACGAAAATTCCGTTTGCGGATATTAAAACACACAAAGGTCCCGCCTATCTCGGCATAGACGCGGGCTCCACAACAACGAAAGCGGCGCTCATAAACAACGACGGAGCGCTGTTGTATTCGTGGTACGGCAGCAACAGCGGCGACCCGCTTAAATGTATTGTGGGAGTGCTCAAAGAAATATACTCTTTATTGCCTGACGGCGCGTTCATAGGTAGGAGCACAATAACGGGCTACGGCGAGGGCATGCTCAAATCCGCTCTGCATATCGACGCGGGCGAAATCGAAACAATGGCGCACCAAACGGCGAGCAACGCAATTTTGCCCGGAGTTGAGTTTATACTCGACATAGGCGGGCAAGATATGAAATGTCTGCGCATTAAAAACGGAGTTATAAACGATATTCTATTGAACGAAGCATGTTCGTCGGGTTGCGGAAGCTTTATAGAAACGTTCGCGCATGCGCTCGGGCTGAGCGCCGAAGAATTTGCGCAAAAAGGGCTTGAATCCACATCGCCCGTAGATTTGGGCAGCAGATGCACCGTGTTTATGAATTCGCGCGTAAAACAAGCGCAAAAAGAAGGCGCCACAGTTTCCGACATTTCGGCGGGGCTCGCCTACTCGGTTGTGAAAAACGCTCTGTTCAAAGTTATAAAACTGCGCGACAGCAGTCAAATGGGACAAAAAGTTATAGTGCAAGGCGGAACTTTTTTGAACGAATCCGTTTTGCGCGCGTTCGAACTCGTTTCGGGGCGCGAAGTTGTGCGTCCCGATAAAGCGGGTCTTATGGGCGCTTACGGCGGAGCTATTTTGAGCCGCAACAACTACGCGGGCGGCGAAAGCACGCTACTGAAAGCGGACGAACTCGACGGATTCTCCGTTTCAAAAACCAACAAACGTTGCGGAAAATGCGGAAATAACTGCTTGCTCACAGTATCAAAATTTAACGACGGACGCGAATACATAACGGGCAACCGATGCGAAAAAGGCGCGGGCGAAACGCAGAAAAAGCAAGATTTGCCGCCCAACCTTTTCGCCACAAAATACAAACGACTGTTTTCGTATTATAAACCGCTCGACGAACAAGACGCTCCTCGCGGCAAAATAGGTATTCCGCGAGTTTTGAACCTTTACGAAAACTATCCTTTTTGGTTCACGTTCTTCACTAAGCTCGGCTACCGCGTGGAGCTCAGTCCGCGCTCGACACGCGCGATTTACGACTTAGGCATAGACACAATGCCGAGCGAATCGGTTTGTTACCCCGCGAAACTCGTTCACGGGCATATTACCGCCCTTGTGAAAAAAGGCGTTAAACTCATATTTTATCCTTGTTTGCCCTACGAAATGGAAGAAGACAAAAACGCGGACAACCATTACAACTGCCCCGTTGTGGGAACTTATCCCGAAGTTATACGCAATAACATGACCGAAGTTTTCGGCTCCGACGTGAAGTTCATGGCGCCGTTCCTCTCTATAAACAGCCCCGAGCGACTCGTTAAAAGAATGCGCGAGGAATTCCCCGATATTCCGTTAAAAGAATTGAAAGCGGCGGCGAAAGCGGCTTATGCGGAAAGCGAAAAGTTTAAAGCCGAAATCCGCAAAGAGGGCGAAGAAACGGTAGCTTATTTAAATAGAACGGGCAAACACGGCATTGTGCTTGCGGGACGCCCCTATCACCTCGACCCAGAAATAAATCACGGCATACCCGAAATGCTCAACGCCTACGGTTTTGCGGTGCTCACCGAAGACAGCATTTGTCACCTTAAAAGGGTGCAGCGTCCGCTCAGAGTAGTTGACCAGTGGACTTATCATTCGCGGCTGTATTCCGCCGCAGAATACGTTCGCACATCCGACTGCCTCGACCTTGTGCAACTAAACTCGTTCGGATGCGGACTCGACGCCGTTACAACCGACCAGGTGCAAGAACTTCTCGACGCGGCGGGCAAAATTTACACGGTGCTCAAAATAGACGAAGTGAACAATTTGGGCGCCGCAAGAATAAGAGTTCGCTCTCTTATGGCTGTGCTCGACGAGCGCAAAAAACGCAATATACACGCGCCGCTTTCGGTGAACGCGCCCGACGGCAGAATACTTTTCACCAAAAACATGAAAGCGAACTACACTGTTATAGCGCCGCAAATATCCCCTATTCATTTGCGCATTCTCGAACATGCGCTTCACAAATTCGGCTATAATATAAAGGTTCTTCCCGAGAGCGCAACGGCAGTGGAAACCGGCTTAAAGTATGTGAACAACGACGCTTGCTACCCCACTATTTTAACTGTGGGACAGGTTGTTGACGCGTTGCAAAGCGGGCAATACGATTTGAATAAAACCGCCGTAATGCTCACTCAGACGGGCGGCGGTTGCAGGGCTACAAATTACATAGCTCTGCTTAGAAAGGCGCTCAAACAGGCTAATATGGCGCAGGTGCCCGTAGTTTCGCTTAACTTCGCGGGGCTTGAAAAAAATCCCGGATTTAAAATTACCATACCGCTAATGCTTAACATGGTTTATTCTATTTTATACGGCGACCTGTTTATGCGGTGCCTTTACCGCGTGCGCCCGTATGAAAAAGAAGCGGGCGCGGCTAATGCCGTATATGAAAAATGGAACGCTATTGTCAGCGAACAGATGGAAAAAGGCGACACAAAACCTTTTGCGAAAAACGTTGCGCAAATCGTTAAAGACTTTAACGATATTCCCACTCTCGACATTAAAAAGCCGCGCGTGGGCGTTGTGGGCGAAATTCTTGTTAAATTCCACCCCGCCGCAAACAACCGACTTGTGGAGCTTATAGAACGCGAGGGCGGCGAAGCCGTTGTGCCCGACCTTCTCGACTTTTTTATGTATTCGTTCTACGACGACACGGTTCGCTACGAATTGCTTGACGGTTCACGAGGGCAAAAACGAAAATCCGACTTTTATATATGGTTTATAGAACGATTGAAACGCCCCATGTTAAAAGCGCTCGAAGGCACGAAATTCGGCGCACCCACTCACATTCGTGAAATGGCAAAACTTGCGAGCAACGTTGTGTCTATCGGCAATATCGCGGGCGAGGGTTGGTTCCTAACCGCCGAAATGCTCGAACTAATCGAGCACGGAGCAAGCAATATAGTTTGCGTGCAACCGTTCGCGTGCCTGCCCAATCACGTCACGGGCAAAGGCGTAATGAAAGCGCTCAAAGCCTACAACCCGAGCGCCAACATTGTGGCGGTAGACTACGACCCGGGAGCAAGCGAAGTAAACCAAGTGAACCGCATAAAGCTTATGATGAGCGTGGCGTTCTCTAATTTGAGAGGCGAGAAAAAAGAACTTCCGCCAAAACTCGACGAACAAGACTCCTCATGTTGCTATTCTTGCCGAGAAGCGGCGGCAACAAAAGAACAAAACGATTAAAAAACGCAAAAAAAGATTCGGACAAAATTCCGAATCTTTTTATTTATATTTACTTAATTTGTTAGGTTTTTCAGCCCTGAGGCGGCTCGTATAAAATCGCGCTTTTAAGAGAATCGTTACTTGTGCCCACTTGCACTCTCGCCCATAATTCTTCGGTGCCGATATAATGAACTTTTTCGAGAGCGTTACAGTTATTAAAAGCTTCGCTCTCTATTTCTATGCAAGTGGTGGGCAATGTAAATTCCGCAAGCGACGAACATCCGTAGAAAGCCGCGCCTCCGATATTCTCAATCTCGCCGAGTTCGAGAGTTTTAAGCGACGAGCAATTCATGAACGCTCTGTAACCTATTTTTCTCACTCCTACTTCGAACGTAACTTTTTCAAGCTCGGCGCAATTTTCGAAAACGCTACTTCCCATATATCGAACTTTGCCCGGCAGGGTAACTTCCTCGATTGAACTTCCGTTAAAAAGTTCTTCCGCCAAACCTACCGTATCGGCGCGGAACGAAACCGTCTTGCCATTAAAATTCCTTTCTTTCGAAACCGCGCACTTCCCCAAATATATTATGCCGTTTTCCGCTTCGCCGATTTCGCCGCAACCGAAGAACGCGCTCCTATTCACTTTCAAAAGAGACGAAGCGTCGTCGATATTCGAAAGTTTTTCGCACAAATAAAACGCACTGTGCTCAACCGTCTCAACGTTTTGGAAGCCCGATACAGAAGCAAGGTTTTTGCACCAAGCGAAAGCATAATAGCCTATTTCGGTAACTTCGCCGCTCAAATTTACTTTCGTAAGTTTGTTATATTTTTCAAACGCGTATTGTTTTATCTTACTTAAGCCGTTAGGCACGGTAATTTCGGTTACAAGTTTTCCGTCTATATAAAGCTCGTTGTCTTCGTCAAGCGGATTTGCGTTCAAACCGAAATTTATATCAAGCCAATCCCCGATTGTTCCCGTATAGTTGATTTTAGGCACGGTGTAAGAAACGAACTTGTTCACCGTTTTAAGATTTTTACCGAACGTCAAGCTTTTTATACCGTCCACGCCCACAAATTGATAACTTATTTTGGTAGTCGAATCGGGCACGACTATATCGCCGCTAACTTCCTTACCGCCAACAAAAAGCGTATGCGTGCCATACGGCGTTTGATTACCGAACTTAACGCCGCACCATTGCTCCATCGTTCCTTCGAAAATAAAGTCGCCGCGCCCGCCCACGCTCTCGAAAGCATAGTCTCCTATTTCGGTAATCGACGACGGCAAAACGACAGCCGTTATTCTATTTAAGCCTATATTATCAGTCGATTCTTTGAACGCCGAATACGCAATTCTTTCAACGGGCAATCCTTCGTGTTCGGCGGGTATTCTCAATGTGTCGGTATTGCATTCGCCGTCCATTCCCGTAACTACATAAGCCGTTTTTTGAGCGTTAAGCTCGTATTTCAAATTTGGCGTAACTCCCGCCGTTGTTCCGCCGCAAACCGAGCAAGAACCGTCTTTCCCGAGAGTGTCATGCAAGCCCAAGTCTACATAAAGATAATCGCGGACGCACGTTGCGTAGCGACGATGCGCAACGCCGTTATGGCTGAATTCTTCGGAATAGGGATGATTTTCGGTAGCGGGTATTGTAAAGTTCTCTTCGCTCGACGGCATTTTCGCATCCGCGTCGGCAAACGTTTCATAACAGTAAGTGCAAACATAATACTCTGTGTGACCCGGAAAATCGCAAGTAGCCTCTTCGGCGCTCATTTTTTCAAGCGGGAAAGTATGTTTCAAAAATTTCGCGTATAACGTCACGTCCTTAGTCGGCGTATAACTTTGGGTATATTTTGTTCCCGAAAAATCCGAAGATTCATACCACCCGTCGAAAGTAACATCTTCGCCGTCGCGCAAAAATTCGGGAAGATTTATGGGGTCTCCTTTGTAGCACTCTTGCGGTTCGAAATTTTCGTCGCAGTTAGTTACAAACGTTACCGTGCAAAAACGCTCGTCTACAGGCTCACGGTCATTATTGTTGGAATTGCCTCCGCCTCCGAAAAGGTCGCACGCAGTGAGCGACAAAGCGCAAACGAGCGCGGCAATAACGGCAAAAAATTTTTTCATAATTTTTTTTGTACTCCCGTATGTATGATATTATTTAATTTAGCTAAATAATATCATACATACCCCCCCCGTCAAGCGTTTGCGCCGCCCGATTTTCATTTTTTTTATTTTTCGTCTTTTAGCTCTTTTTTTCGGAAAGTTCTTCGGCGGAAGCTTTTTCGCGTTTGCTTATTCTCAGCCAATTAACAAATCCTATAGCGCTTATTACCGTAACTATGCTCTGAAGCCCCGCAACGGCAAGCCCTTCGCCGCTTTTAATAAATTGCACCGTCCAAAGCGCCACATATAAAAGAGCGGAAAAAAGATTGAACAACCAAAACTCTCTGTAATTTTTAAGCATTAAAAACGCGGTTATAACGCTTATCGCAAGCGTTGCCGCATCCAAAACGGGCTGAGCGCCTCCCGTAGCTTTCAACACAAAATACAGCGCCGTTATTGCCACGCCTATTGCGGCTACGCAAACAAACCATTGCCAAAGCGAAAGCGCTCCCACTTTTGTGTTTTGCGGTTTGTTTGCGGTAACAAATCGATAAATACCTATCGGCGCAAGCAAAGCCGCATGATAAACTGCGCTCGCATAAAGTCCCGCGTAAAAACTCGCGGCGCCGTGCGCTAAGCCGAAAACGGCGCACAATAAAAACGCGAACCGTTTGCCGTCCGACATAAGCAACAAGTACGTTACTGCAACTACCGAAGTGGCTATAAAGTACCATTTGTCGCCACCCGAAACGCCCAACACAGCCACCGCTACGGGCAAAAGTAAATACAGCGCGATTTTTAAAATGCGCTTTATCTTCAATTTTTCCATAATTAAATATGCCCTAAACTATAAACCTTGCACAGTTTCATCGTCGGCAACGTTTTTCTCGCCGCAAGCGAAACGGGCAAGAGCGCTCCCCGCAACCGAACCGAGCAATTCCATTCCGTCGTTGTTATAGTGTCCCGCCGCATACGGGTTCAAATACCTTTCGTCTCGGCTGAGCTTGCCCGCCAAACGTGTAAGCATAACAAAATCGTCGTCGAACGCCGAAACGTCTTCCTGCGCCGCCATAATCGCGCGGTCGCAATAATCGTCAGAAGAAAAAAAGCCGACGCGTATTATTCCGAAACCGTCTATTTTCAAATCGCTTTTCAGAGCGTTTTTATACTTTGTAATAGCGTCCGCATAGGCTTTGCGCGACGTGCCCGCAAGAGCGTCAGACTCGCCCTGTAACCAAACATAATATACTTTGCCAACCTCGTCGTGTCTGCGAACCCAATCAATAGCGGCTTTCGCTTTTTTAAGCGCGAAAGCGTATCTTTTGCCGCTCGGTGCCCAATCGGAAAGCGTCGTTGCGCCCTTAGCCGCATGCACAGCCAAAGTTTTAACGCCCAAAACTTTTGTATATGCGCGGCAAAACGCAGGAACAAGCGAACCGTTCATTTCATGAGCGCCAAGCAACAAATCGCCGAAGTCTTCGCCCACAGGGTGAGCAAGAGGAACAATAGAATCGGTTTTATACTTATATTCAAAAGCCGACCGAACAAAACCGTAATTCGGGCATGACTCCGTTTGCCCCTGCATATTGCTTTGTCCGCCGAAAATCAAAATATCCATTATGTTTTCTTACCCTCTCCCGAGTTATCCGAGCTTCGTCTGCCGAAGTTATCGGGGCTTACTCCCGTTTCTTTTTTGAACACAACCGAAAAATAGTTGCAATCCGAAAACCCAACCATTTTCGCTATATCTTTCACAAAATACTTTTTGCATAAAAGCAACCGCTTGGCTTCTATCATGCGTATTCCTTTGAGCGCTTCCATAACCGTCTTTTGCGTCACGCTTTTATATACCGCGCTCAAATAGTTCGGGTGCCGCCCCAAATGAGCCGCAACCGCTTGCATATCAAGCTCGGGGTCGGAATAATTCGCATATAAAAAATCGTTTATTTTATCGGCGTAATAACGGTTTCCGAGCAATTCGTCGGGCGCCGTAACCGAATCGTAAGAAAGCGACAAAAGCAACCTGATTATGCTTTGCGCGCACCTCAAATTGGAATATTCTTTATAAACGTGCTTGCTTTCGGCAATAATCTGCCTGCCGAGTTTGTCGGCTTCCTCGTTTACTTTGCCGAACATAGGCACGAACAAATTTTCGATTTCAACCAAAACGGTGTTGTCGGGTTTGTCGAAAACGATTTCGCTTTCTTCGCAAATCCGCGTGTCGCATTCCAAAAAGAACGCAATACTGCTGTGCGTGCAATCGCCGCGCACCTCCATGCCGTACAGAACTCCCGCAGGCGCAAAAAAGAACTCGCCGTCGCGCACAATTCTGTCGGTTCCGAACTGCTTCATTTTTACGCGCACTTCGCCTTTTTCCACAAAGGTAAGCTCGTAATACTCGGTTTTTCGCGTTTGCGAATTGCCGCGTATTGTGCAACGGTGCGCAAAGCAAATGCGCGGAAGAGAGGTGAATTTTAAATTAACGTATTCCATGCTCACTCCGTAAACACGAATAAATTTTTACCCTTGCGCAAATCGATTCTCCTCGATTTTCCGAAACATTTAACATACGCGGCGGGGCAATCGAACTCGCTTTCCACCGTTATTTCAGCATGCGAACCGTAACGCGCGAGCAAAGAAAATCTTCCGAAAGAGCACGCCGCGTTGTGCCACTCTATGCGCTTCCCCGCCTTTTGCCAAGAATCGGGCACTCCGTGCAAAAGAAACAGCTCGCCGTCTTTGTCGTAAAAAAGCATAGAGAGGGTGCGCATTAAAAAGCAAGCCTGTTCCGACGTTTTGTGCGGAGTCGCCAAAAAATAGTGCTCCCAAAACGAATATGTTTCTCGGTCGGCAAGAGTTGCGAAAGCCGTGTAGTATTCGCGCAAAAACGCGTTCGTTTCGCCGCGCCACAAATTCAAAAAAGGAATAGGGCTGTAATACGGCTGACTGTATCCCGTGTTTTCGTCTAAAAACATATCGGCAATATAGTTGATTATAACACGACTTTGCTCCGCTTCGCAATCAAAAACGCCCATATACGGCAAATAAGCTACGGATAAAAGCGAATCTTTTACAATATGCGAAGCGTGGGTGACACAAATTTCGCCGTTTAAATGCAGCGCCGACGCTCCGCGCCCTTCCGCCCACGACGGAACTGCGGGAACCCATTCGCCGTTTTTAAGCGGCGCGAGAGGCGCGCGAGTGCATGACTCTTTAAACGCCGCGAGCACCGACGCTTTCAATTCGTTCGCAAGAGCTTCCGCCTCGCAAGCATAGTCGTCGGACAGCGCGCGCAACATTTCCGCCGCGCCCATAAGTCCCGCATACGCCAACGCGTTCAGCATGTAAGAGCGGAACGGGTCGGCGGGGTCCGCCACCTGCCCGTCGAGCATTCCCTTTCCTCCGCCGCGCTCGTCGGAATTTCTTTCCCGCCATCTTTTTATGTATTCCACAGATTTTATTATGCCGTCGCGGCAAGAAGCAAGCCAAGCGGTGTCTCTCGTACATTCGTAGTGCTTTGCCGCAGTGTAAAGAACCGCGCCGTTTTCAAGCATGTAGCCCGTCATGTTCTGCATAAATCCGTCGGGGTGTTGCTTTGCGAAAAAGAAATTCATACTTTTGCGCGCAGTTTCGAAATCGCCTACTGCGGTTAAAAAACGTATTACGTTAGAACTTTCCCATCCTATCGCGCTATACACTCCCACGCAAGGCGAAAACACGTTCGAGCCGCGCTCTCCGTAACAACTTTCGAGCAAATGAAAGTAGCCCGTTTTTAAAGCCTCGTCTATGCACTTTTCGGGCAAATGCCATTTTTCGAGCGAACCGAGCCGAAAACGCCAATATTTTTCGGCGGCTTCGAGCCGCTCCGAAAAACGGGAAGTCGAAAATTCTTTCGCACGCTCTACCGACACAGGCGAATGAAATAACACAAGCTCCGTTTCGGTGCGCTCGCCCGGCGCGAGCATTATGGAAAATTCTTGCGCCGCCGACGGCTCGCCGTCGGTTGACGCAAGCATATAAACGTTATTTCGGTAGTAACCCGTTCCGTTCTCGATTTTAACCGGCAACTTGTTGCTTTCAGACATAACGGGAGTGTTCACGTCCGGCAATCGGAAATACGCGTACCTACCTGTGCTCGCGGTATTAACCGCACTAATCTTCGCCCTTAAAACTGTGGGAACAATTCTTTTTTCGGCTTTCTCCCGCTCGGCGTCTTGTTCCTCCGTTATCGCGTGCGCCGCAGAATGGTAGTCCGCCACCAAATACGGAGTTCCCTTATCTTCGGCAATGTCTTTTTCCACACTGTCGCAAAAAAAACAACCCTCGTAGCGAACTCCGTTTTCAGTGAACGACGCCTGCAACGCGGGCAAAAAGCCTTTGCGGTTGCGCCTACGCAAGCGGTGTCTAAACCCCATGCCGCGCCCCAAAAGATAGCGGTAAGTAATGCGCGGAGCATCGCTGTCGAAATCTATTCTGTCCCAATTCAATCGGGGAACAATCCAGTCGTAAAGCTCGAAATGCTGTTTTTCCTCTATCGGCTCTCCGCGAAAACCAACGTTCCAAATGCAAAGGTTTCCCGGCACCGCCAAAAATGTGTTGCACGGTCTGGCGGGCAATTTTTTTGCGGCGGCAAGCGTTTGTTGCGGTTCTCGCTCGAAACGCTCTCTGTCGGTTAAAAGCCCGAGCGACTTTATATGTTCGGCAATTTCGCCATAGTCTCGCCCGTCGCTCGGCTCTGTTACGACAACGCCGAAATACGGCGCGTAAATAGGATACTCGGCTCTTACGTCGGCAGGCTTAAACGAAAAACCGCTGTCGCCGTAACGCAAAGTAAGCACGCAGTCGCAACTGCCGCGAAAGCTGCGGCAACAAACTTTTGCAACGTAACCGCCGCCCGTTTTTTCGAATTTTAAAAGTTCACCGTTAGTTATTTCGGGCTTGGCGTCGGCGCCGTCGCACAGAATTTTTATATCGAATACAGTATCGCTCATATTATAAAAAGCCTTTGCCGCAACGGGCTCGTTATAGCTCTATTAAAGTTCCGTCGCTCGCTTTAAGTTCGAATTCCCTCGTCTTTCCTTTATGAGTCAGGCGCGCCGTAACGCTATCGGAAAACGAAAGATTCACCACATACGCATATTTGCGAGTTCCGCAAGAAAACACGCCGACAACGAAATTGCCGCCCTCTAACGTGAAATCGGGTTTAACGGTTGAACGGTTAATATATTTGTCGCCGAAAAAAGCCACTCCTTTGTGCGTAAGTTTAAGCAGCGTTTTCCCCACCGCTTCCACTTGTTTGTTTATGCTTTGCGCGTAGCCGTAAAGCTCGGTTATTTTCTTTTCTTTGTCTACAAGCGCGTAGCCGAATCCGTCCTCGTGCACAACCTGACGGTAAGTGAAATAAAGCAAGCCTTTCGCGCCGTAAGCAATGTTCGTGTGAGCTTGAAAACGCAGTTCGTTTTCTGTGGGAATAGGATTTTTGCAAAAAGACGAGCTTTGCAAAAACGACCAAAAATCCAAACCGTGCTTATCGCAACACGTGCGAATCGCCGCCAAATTATCGAAATACTCGTCGGCGTGGAAACCGTCGTAATAAAACGGATAATGGTCGAACGACAACATTTTCGGCTCGCAATGCTCCACGAAATAATCGAGATATTCGGCGTATGTAAGCCCGTCGCGCTGACTTGCGCAGTCGGAATAGTTGGGGTGCAAATTCACATAGCCGAAACAATCGGGACGGTTTTTTTGCACTTGGCGGTTAATAAGCCCGCAAACGTCCATCATTGTGGGCGACGGTTCGTCCCAAACGAAAACGCCGAGAACGGCGGAACTGTCGGCATATTCGCCAACATATTCGTCTATTTTGGATATATTCGAAACGTTGGCGTAAGTAACGCGTTCGTCGCTTACAAGCGCGCGCAAACCCGCTTTTTCAATAAGTTCGAGCTCCTCTTTTTCGCAAGAAAGAGTCGGCACAAAATTTATTCCGCATTCGCGTATGCGTTTAAGCGTTTGAGCGTTCAGTTCGTCTTTATAATAAGGCACCCACGCGCCTATCGGGTATGCGCCCAACTTTTTGTCGATAATGTTTTGAAATTCTCCGTTCATCCTTTAACTCCTCCTACGGTAGTATTTTCCATGATAGTTTTTTGAAATGCCGCAAATACCGCAATTACGGGAATTATCGACATGATGAGCACCGCAAACAAAAGCGGATAATTTTGCCTGAACTGCATTTGAGTGACAAGACCTTGAAGCCCCACCGCAATAGTTACCTTAGACGGCGCGAACATATAAATTGTGAAATAATCGTTCCACACGCCTATCGCCGACAGTATGGCAACCGAAGTAAGACCCGGCAACGCCATAGGCAACATAATTTTGAAAAACACTTTGTAATGCCCCGCGCCGTCTATAAACGCCGCTTCGGCATAGCTCCAATCAAGGTTTTTGAAAAAACCGTAGAGCAATATAAAGCTCGAGCCGAAGCCGCCGAAAGCGCCTATGAAAATACCGGGATAAGTGTCGTATAGCTTTAAATTGTTATATAGCTTGTAAGTTGCCGCCATAGAGCCCACCGACGGAATCATCATGAGCACAAGCGCGGTAGTATAGAAAAGAGAGCTTCCTTTAAAAGGATATTTGGATATTATGTAAGCCGTCATCGCCGACATCAATATGCTTATCACGGTGTTTACTACCGTCATGAGAATACTGTTACCGAACATGCCGAGAATGTTCACGCCGTTCACCGAAAGCGCGAACGCATCGCCCCAATTACCCCAACGCCAAACCTGAGGAAAGCCCCAAACGTCGGAAAAAAATTCGCGGTTGTTTTTAAACGAATTATAAAAGCACCACACGAACGGAAAAATCAAAGTAAAGGCGTAAATCACAAACACGGCAAACACCACCCATATTACAGCCTTTTCGCCTTTACTTAAATGCTTTAATCCTTTAAACATAATATTGCCGTTACTTCCTATAAAAAATCGAACGCGGCTTGCGGAGCGCGCGAATATTACGCACTCCGCACCGTCTCGCTTTACTTGTTAATTTTCTTTTTTGCTTTTGCGCACACGCACTGCGAACACCGTTCCCGCAAGCAACAACACCGCAACGGGTAACGCCACCGAACCGACTGCGTTAGAGCCGCAGCCGCACTTTTTGTCTTTCTTATCGTCTTCGGGCGTGACAGGCGGTTTTTCTTCTTTATCCGAAGAGTCACCCCCCCCCCGCAACCGTTATCGTAACCGATTCGCTTTCGGCGCTGTCGGTGTAACCCTCTTGCGTGGTAATCGCCTTAACGGTAATCACATAATCACCCGCGTCGGTTGCGGCAAGCGTGTAGCTTGTTTCGGTTGTAGGCTCTTCGGCTTTGCCGTTTACCGTAACAATATAACCCGTAGCGTGCTCGACTTCGTTCCAACTCACTTTCTTTTCGTTTAGCGAAAGCACGGGTGCCGAGAGGCGGACGGGAGCCGCTTCGTCGGCAATATCTATAAAGTTTTCATAAGCCGCAAGCTGTTCGTCCGTCCAACCGTCTATGTTGGTTACACGCAAATTGTCGATACCGAAGTAGCCCGCTTCGTCGGTGGAGAACGATATATAGCCCGTGCAATTTTCATAACCGAATTCGGCTAACAAAATATGTTCGCCCTGAGGCTCGCCGTTTTCCATAATCACGCCGAAAACTTTAAGACTTCCGTTTTGAGCAACGATTTTAAAGTTCACCGTATTTTCGTATAGGTCGAGCTTACCCTCTTGAATTGCCTCGCAATCTTCGGGAGTGGTAAATCCGCGCCCCATAGATACGGTGTCGGTTCTGCCGCCCTCGTCGCTGTTTATAAACTGAATAACGTTCAAGCCGTCGAACAAACGCAAAAGCTTTGTTTCCGCCCAACCTCCCGTAGGGGTAACTTTGCCGAACGCTATGCCGAGCGGACTGTATAGCTCGACCGCTCTGCCGTTTTCGGGCTTATCTTTGGCAAGCACGGTACCGTCCTCTTTGGTAGGGCGGTCTTCCCAAGCGTAGTTTATCCAATCGAATTGAAGTATGAAATCGGCGTATTTACCGTTAGTAATCGCAAAATGTGTTCCGTTGCTCGTACCCGAAAATTTCAACACTCCGTTTTCAACGATTATTCCCTTTCCGTTTGCGCCGAGCGAAGTGGAGTTGTGCGTGTCGTTCTCGTAGTTATCGGGGTTAATGTATCCCGTGTTAAAATTATTCGCAAGAGTTTCTCCGTCGCCGAAATCTGCGGCGAACGTATCAACCGTAAACGCGGGTTTGAACGATACGGACGCCCCCGAGTTGCCGTCGGTTACAAGAGCCAAATATCCGTCGAAGTTTTGCTCATTATAAGTGGCTTTAAGTTCGCCGTCGATATACACGAGCATACTTTTGTCGCTCTTTCCCTCAATCTTAATATCGTGAAAGTCTTGCGACATCAACGGTAAATCAACCGCCGTTTGCGCCTCGCCGCCTTTCATAACGTTGAGCGCGGTTTTATCCGCAAAATTCTCGAAATAAACGAACGTTACGCCTTCGGCATCGATTGCCGAATTTTCTTCGGGAAGTCCGAAAGCTATGCCCGCTTTGCCCGCAGTGCTTTCCACCTTTAACGAAGCGTTGAGCACAACCGCCGTTTCGAGCGACGGCGAAGTTTCGAGCTTGCCGTAAGTTACAAGACGGGTATTTTCGGAAACCCCGTTCATATAGAGGTAAGTATCTTTAACCGCCTTACCGTCGGACGCATAAAAGTTTTGCGCGCCCACCCAATCGCCTATCGTCACGTCCGACGCCGAAACAAAGTCGGTCTCCGCAACAACGGTGCCGTCGGCTTTTTTCACAACAAGGTTGTCGATTGTTACGGAACCCTCGAAGTAAAGTGTGGCAAGGTGCTCTTGCGTTTCGTCAACCGTTATGAGCTGTTTTGCTTCGAAACGCATTCCCCACTCGGCATTCTCGTCTTGCAACGACTTGCGCTCCGCTATAACGTCGATAAGCTTAGGGTCTTCTTCGCTAACCGCATAGGTAAAGCGGTAACGGTAGCCCCCGTTGAGGGTTATATTCGTTCCGTTACATTTTCCCGAAGCTATATATTCTTCCGACCACGCGGTGCCCGCACCGGGGTCTATGCCGAGCGCGCTAATAAAAATATTACTCGTGGCGCCGCTATCTATATTAGACGGCATTCCCGACAGATTGATTTTGGTTGTGGCAGGATTCGTTTTCAGCACGTCTACTTCCATACTGTAACCTTCGCCCGCAGGAATAGGCGTTTTAGCCACCAATCTGTCTCCCGGAAAAGTTTTGTTTATTTCAAAAACTTCGCCGTTGTCCACTATTTGCGTTTCGTTTCCGTCGTCGTACACATTCCAATCGGCAATGTTTACCTTGCCTCTCGTTGTCAGCAGGCTTGTTACTACCGCCGTGCGTTTCACAGCCGCGTCCGCCGATTTCGAAACCGTGCTCGGCAATAAACATATTGCCAGCAAAAGCGCCAAAACGAGCATTGCCGCGCAAGTTATTTTGCGCGCGTTCTTACTTGTTGTTTTCATCTCTTTCTCCTCTCCGTTTAAAAAATTTTTAATATTCGTAAGCGGGAAAAACCCGTTCCACGACTTTGCGTAAAACCATTACTATCGGAGTGCCCACTAAGGCGCAAAGCACGCCTACCGCCGCTCCCATAGTAAGATTTCCGTTGTTGCGGATTGCCGTTACTATATACAAAGCTATCGTATACGTTTCGCCGTCAGGTCCGCCGTTGGTTATTAACATAGGCTGTAAAAACAGCGTGAATATCACGGGCACGCCCATCATCATGAGAGTTGCGAGCAACGAGCCGATTAGCGGCAACGTTACGCTCCACATTTCTCGAAAGAACGACAACCCGTCGAGCCGCCCCGCCTCTATCATTTCGGTGGGAATACGGCTCATAGCGCCCGATATAAGAACAATATTCGAACCTATGCCCACCCAAATGCAGTACAAAAGCAAAACGGGCATTGCGGTGTGCCTGTCGCCGAGCCATCCGAGCTCGGGAATTTTGCCGCCCAAACCGATTGCGCGCATAATGCTGTCTATTATTCCGATTGAACTGTCGAACATAAAGGTGAACAGCATTGTGAGCACAACTGCCGAAATAATGCTCGGCAAAAAGAATATTACGCGGAACACGTTCGATAGCGGCATTTTTTTGTACATGAAGAACGCCGATAAAAACGCCAGCGGCAAAAGCACGAAATCGTTGAGCACAAAGAACAGTAGCGAATTTCGAATCGCCTTGCCCATAACGCTGCCGGGCGACGTAAACCCGCGAAAGAAGTCTCTGAAATTCCTGAGCCCCACCCACACATATTTTCCGGTATTAAGATTAAACGACTGAAAGGCGAGCGCCACAGTGTCTATATTAGTGTAAACGGTAAACACCAAAAAATGCAGCAAAGGTATTGCTATAAAAGTTGCTATAAACAGCGAACGCCGCCACCGCAAGCTTCGTTTTTTTGTTACTTGTCTTTCCATTGAGTTCCTCACATGCTGTCGGCAACCCAAGACGCCCAATTCTCGTCGGCTTCCACATATTCGGTATTGCAGAATTTGCGCGCGTCGGTCTCTTTGCGCACAAGCGACGAATAAGGCTGCGAACCTATGTATTTTTGCGCGTGCGCTTTAACCCAAAGCGGCGAACGAGAATAGTCGAACAAGCGTTCGGATTCTTCTCTTAAAGTAAGAACATCTTTTACGAACGTAGATAATCCTTCGATTTTGAGCGGCTCGTAGTCGAACGGACGCGGCGAACCCGTTTCGGCCGTGTAAAGCATAAGCATTTCGTCACTGTTCATAAAATTCAAAAACAGTTTGGCGCCCTCTTTGTTAGACGTGCTTTTGGGAATAATGATATAGTCGGGCGCGGTGGAATAGTTCACCTTTATGTAGTTGCCGTTCTCGTCCTTTTTTGCGGTTGCAAGATAAGGCACCCGCATCATTCCCATTTCGAATCCTTCGGGAGCGCTTGCCGCCATTTCGCATTCCATCCAGTTGGCGTTCACAATCATTGCGGCTTTTCCGTTCATAAAGTCCATTTGCGCGGTAATGTGGTCTTTACTCATGCTACCCGCAATTCCGTAACCTTTGTCGATTGCAAAGAAGCGGGAAAACTCGTTGAGAGCCTCGTATTTTCCTTTGGCGGGATGTTTAGTAAGGTTATACACTTCGGGCGATTCGAAGTTGAAAAATTCTTTCACTCCGTCCACACCGCTCGATTGCAACCACCAAGCGGAGCCGATATAATCGAAGTATCCGCCTAATTTTCCGGGATACGCAAACGGCTTGATTCCGTTCCCTTCGGCAAGTATCTTTTGGCAAAGAGTTTCGAGTTCGTCGGTGGTTTCGGGAATGCTCCACCCGTTCTCGCGGAACATTTTAACGTTATAAACTATACCCGTAACGGTATCGTTCCACGGCATTATGTAGTAATGTTGCCCTTCCGCCGACTTGAAATTCGCGTAAGCGCGGTAACTCTCGTCTATCTTTTCGGCGTTGGTTTTGCCGTCGTCTCCATCCGGCTTCATGGCGTAAACGTCGTCGAGCGGTTCGAGCCATCCGCGAGAAGCATAGGTTTCCCATGCCGAATTCAGCGGCATCATTATGTCGGAAAGATTTTTGCCCGTTTCGAGTTTGGTTTGGAGCGAATCGGCAAGCTGCGGGTCGCCGTCGAGCACAACTTTATACTGCGGATACTTTTTAACGAAATTCTTCGAAATCCGAATGAGCCAATTGCGCCCGAGTCCCGCTTCGGTAAACCCTATTTTCAATGTTTGCAGGTTTTCGGCATTCTCGACGTATATGCCGCCGGTGCCGTTGTTTTCAATAACCACGCCGTCCTCAACCTCGCGCGAGCCCGTGCAACCAGCAAGCGAAAACAGCATGATTAAAGCGGTAATCATCAACACAAATCTTTTCATAAGTTTAATCCTCCACAATATTAAGCGGAATAACGAACGCACCGTCGCCCGCCTTTAAGTTCAACGCTATTTTTCCGTTTACCACGCCTAATTCGGTTCTCTCGCCGTTTATATAGCACACAACTTTCGTACAATCGGCAAAAGTAATTTCTACCTTGTCGGTATCCGCCGACTGCGGCAAATCGTAGTTCGCAACCATAAAGCCGTCGCGCCCGTCTCCGTCTTTAAAGCAACCCACAACGGTATCTTTCGTTGCGGCAAGCTTTTTAATGCGCGCGTGAGTGTTGTCGGTTTCGTAGTAATTGAAAGCCGCGTTCTCCCCTCTCGAATTTTCGCTCCCCACTATGTTCATAGCCTTTTGCCAAACGAATTGCTCGTACACATGCTCTAAGGCGTGAATTTCTTCGTTTACTTTTTTAACCAAATCGTATTTCGCGGTCTTTTTGCCGTCGAGCGCGATTATAGCGGGAGTAAAGTTTTCGCCGCCGCCGTATTCGGGCGAGAAGTAACAGAACCACTGCACCGCCTTCGTGCCGTAAGCAAGCGCGGCGTTAGCCTGAATCCTGAAATCGGCTTCGGTGCTCGGCTCTTTGCGGTTGCCGTATCCCATTGCCTGCAAAAACGTCCAAACGTCGGCGTCGCTTGCGTTCTGCGCCATTTGAAAGTTATATAAAAAGGTATCGAGCATTTTACCGCTGTTCAAAAGCGGATATGTGTCGTAACACAGATAATCGAGTCCGATAGAAGTATACTCGGCAAGATACGTTTCGTAGTCTTTGCATTTGAGTTGCGTTTCGGAGTTGGCTTCAACAGGGTAAAGATTAAGATAAAACATTTTGTCGGGCAACACTTGCTTGTAGCGTTTTGCCGCAATCTTCAAAGCGGGAAACTCGTCGAACGTAGGTTCGTCGGTAATCATATTGCCGTAAAACGAATCGTAATCGCTGTATTCCATAACAATGCGTCGCGCCTGACGAACGGCGTCGTCGTCGGTAAGTTTTGTGTTAAGTAGCACGCCGTTAAGACGCTCGTCCCACACAAGTTGTTTTATTCCCACCTTTTCGGCGGTTTCGAGTTGGTGAACGATATGCTCTACCGTAGAGGTACCGAGCGACGCTGTGGCAAGATTAAAGCCCGCTTCCTTTATCCATTGATATTGTTGCAAAAACTCTTCTTCCGTCCACTTTTGCGTGCCTACAATCAAATCGTTCTCATCGAGAAGAGTTTTGTTTTCGGGAATACCTACCCACATTCCTACGGTAAACGGGTTAGTAGCTTCCGCGTTTAAATAGTCGGGCACGGTTTCGGCGAGAACTACGGGCGGCTCGTTTGTTCCGCCCTGATTATCGTTGTCGGCGCCGCCGTTTTCACCGTTTCCGCAACCGCAAAAACATAGCATAAACGACAGTGCCAAAGTTATGATTCCAAAACGTTTTCTCATAAATTTTCCTCCTGAACAAATACATTTTAGTACCCTTTTATTATGAGGTAGGAACGCCGAATTGTCAATATGAAATTTTTCATATACCTTTGTTTTTCTAAGATAATAAAAAACTCTCGAAATTTTTATTCGAGAGCTTTTGCCGCATAAAAAATCCCCTCTTATGTTAGAGGGGATTAAACCGTTTTATTTGTTTTTAAGATTTTTCAGTTCTTCGGTGAGCTTTCTCAGATTTTCTCGCTCGGCGTCGATTAAAGCGGTGAACACTCTGAAATACTCCGAGTCGGTCGCGTCGGGCTTGGTGTTGTTTATTACAGCCGCCAAAAGCGCCGACTGCGAGCGCGCCCGTTTTTGTTCCAACGCCTCTATTTCTCTTTCGCTGTTTGCAATCGCTCTTTTCAAATCACCTTTTTTAGACATGCGCTTAACCTCCCGATTATTCTTTCGCGGTTGCCGCCGCCTCTTTTAAAGGCTCGGCAGTTCCGTCTTGCGCGGCTTCCTGCTCGGCGTTTGCGGACGCCACCGCAGCCGCCGCTTCGGCTATTTCTTCGTCCGAAACAGTGTATTCCTCGTCGGAAAGTTCTTCTTTATCCACCTCGCGTATTTCGAATGTGCGCGTTGTGGAGCTAACCACGCGCTTTATAAGCCCTTTGCGAATAAGCCCCATAGTGCCTTCGTAAGGTATAAAATAATCTTTTTCCTCATAGCCGGGTTGCTTGCCTACCGAAAGTTCTTTCATTATTCCCGCAATCATTTCAACCGCGTATTTTGCGCGGCGCGCACTTTTAATGCGATACATCGTGGGAGTGTCGGCAGAGCTTGCCACGTTAGACACGTCTTCAACGGCATACTTAGTTCCCGCGTATCCGCTCGGCTCTACGGCAAGCATTAGGCAAAGCGTTTTTCCGCGCACAACAAAACGCGCTATCTTCATTCTTCCCATCTGAAAACTTTCGCGGCGCCAGCTTATGCGCGAGCGGACTTTTTTATACGACAACAACTCGTTTTTAACGGTTGTGTACCACTCTTTTGTTTCGTCTTTAAGCTGAATAAGCTTAGCCTCGAAACTGCGGTCGTAACGAACTTTGTCTTGCCCTTCGGTTACGAACACGGTGTCGTCTTCCGCCGCAGCGTCGTCGTCATCGGGCGCGGGTTCGGGCTCCGCTTCGGGTAATGGCGCGGGCGGCGCGGGGCTTGTAGGCTCTCCCGCCGCAACAAAGGGCACTGCGGGCGCGAGAGGCTCTTCTCTCGGCGGCGCCATAATAACCTTAACTACGGGCGCGCGCTTTCTGAGCGCCACAATAAAAACAATACCGAGCACCGTTAGCAACACGATAAAAACGATTAACACCGCCATTAAAATCAAGAGAGCGGTTTTATTACTTAAACACAACAACGTTAACATTGTTTGTACCTCCTTACGGCAAATATAATTACCACTACGGCAAACGCGCACGCTATAACTCCGAGCAAAATATTAAGCATAACCAAAGTTATGTCGAATGCGGGAGTAACGGTAAATTTATACTCTGCTTCAAGCGTTTCGTAACCGTCCACTTCCACGCGGGCAACGAGTATGTATTCGCCTTCCTCAGTGGGCGCGCCGCTCAAAACGGTGCCGTCGAGCTTTTTGTAAATATATTGAATTTCGCCGTATATGGCTTCTCCCGTAGGCAAATTAGGTCCTACTTCCGCCGACCAGTCTTTTATTACGGGCGCGGTAAGCCAACCGTTTTTAGACAGCCACACCGAAAAATCTATATACGCCTTTATAGGCTCGCAATATTTCGCGGTGGCAGTTACAATCATAACGTATTCTCCCGGCTCGTTAGGGAGTTCTTTAACCGCAAGAGAATCGTCGTAGCCTTTCTTTTTATACAGAATTGTCAGTTCGTCGGCACTCGAATACAGCGCGCTCGCAACGGGCTTGCTCGGAGCGTCGCCAAGATACCAACTTTGAATACCGGGCGCATCTTTCCATTCGTTCACGCGGTAGAAAATTTCGAACATAACCTCTTGATTAAGTTCGTCTTGCGGACGGGCGGGATTGCTGACGTGAGCGCGCATTATGTATTTGCCGGGCGCGCTCGGAACAACCTCTCCGAGCTCTTCAACGGTAACGTATTTCCCGTCTTTAAGCTCCACCCTGCGATAAGTGAACTCTTCTATTCCGCGCAAAGCCGCGCCTTGCGGAACGGACGCGGAACTTCCCGCAATCCAACTCTCGATAGACGGAATAGTCACCCAATAGTTGGCGGGCATATCTACGCTACTCAAAAACACTTGAAATTCGAAGCCGTTTTTAAGCCCCGTATAATTGTCTCCGTCCGCTACTTCGGCGGCGAGAACATACCAACCGCCGAGCGCCTCTATAAGTTTGTTTTCATTTTCCGAAACGGTTCCGTCCGACTTATGCAACGCGTCGTAATAAACCTTAGAATCCGCTTTGCTCTTAACGGTGATACGAACGTCGCCGTATTTGCTCGCGGCAACGGGAGTGTTGTTCGCCGCTTTCCACTCGTATTCCGACCAAGTGGCTACGCTCGGCGTGCTAAGCCAACCGTTGGTAGCTTTCGTAACTCTGAACTCCACGTCTGACGTAAATGCGTTGTAGTTAGGCATTGCGCCAACGTTCACTCTCAAAACGTAAGTTGCGGCGTTAAGTTCCGAAAGCTTTTTCGTAAGCGTGCCGTCGGCGTCCGCTATTATGCCGTCTTTATTAAGCTCGATATTTTCAAGTCCCATAACGGCGCTCGTTCCCGAAAGCACCGTAAACGTAACCTTGCCGCCCGTTGCGGGAACAGCCGCGAACAAATTCACCGATTTGTCGTATTCGCGCCACGTCCACCCGACGGCGTGCGGATTTACCGAGAATGTGCGGTTATCCGCTTTCAGAACGGCGAACTTCACGAATTGTTCGGTTATGCCCGAATAGTTCCCCGCAGAGTCGGTGGCAACGCTGAACCCTACCGCATAGTTGCCCGCGTTTACGGGCATAACGGTGCCGTCACCGAACAGTTGCATCGTTTCGGTGCCGCCGCTATTGCTAACCGTATAGTAGCGCACAAGCACGTTGCCGTATGCCGACTGCGCCGACGGCGAGCCGGATTCGGAACCGTAGTTCCAACTTGTTTTAGACATAGACGGACTGCCGCCGTTTATCCACTTATTAACCGCTTGCTTAACGCTAAACGACAGAATTTGTTCATGCCCCGCATAGTTGTTCTGCTGAGCAACAGAGGCGCGCACGGTGTATTCCCCCGCTCCGAGCGACTTGAACACGGCTTTAACTGCGGAGGCTTCCGCCTGAGTTAAGTTGCCGCTCGCGTCGTAGTGCAATTCTATATAAATCGAATCGGATGTTCCCGATTTATCGGTTACGGTTAGCGCCACAACGTTTCCGTGCTGCGGCATGGGAGCGTTCCAACCCAAATCGGAATCGGAAAGCGACGGATTCCAAAACCACGAACTTGCAATGGTCATATTCTGCAACGCATTGGGCGCGCGACGCACAGTAACCGTAAGGGTGTCGTTCAGCCCCGCATAGTTGCCGCTCTCCGGCACCGTAGCAATGAGTGTGTACGTTCCCGCGTCAAGCGATTTCAGTGCTTCGTTTATTTTGTCCGCAGTCAGCCCCGAAGCTCCCGCAACTCCGCTCACCGAAAATTCGGGAGAACCGAATTCAGAGCCGAGCGGAATCCATGACGCGTTCGAGCCGTCCTCAGTCCATTCCCAACCTATGTTTTGAAGGCTTCCGCTCGTCCAGGAATTCGAAGCCTTAGCGATTTCGAAAAACGCGACGTAGCGCAACTCGTTATAGTTCGCGTTGCCGTCTACGGCGGTTACATAGGCATATCTGCCCGCATCGATAGGCGCCGCCGAGAGCGGGTCGCCTTCGGTAACGTAAGCGTTTTGAGCAACGCTCCAAACCGACTTATAGTATTGCCTCGAAACGTTTTGCCCCGTCCAAGTATAAAGCGGAGAACCGTCGGACGGCGAAGGCGTTGCCGTACCGTTATAAGTCAAATCTTCAACCGACGGCAAAGCGGAATCGAGCCAAGCGTTATTCGCCTTGCGCACGTTGAACTTAATCGTTTCGCTAAGCCCCGTATAGTTCACTTCGTCGCCGTTTTTATCTTCGTTTACCTTAACCGAAAGAGTGTGTTCTCCCGCGTTTAATTTTGCAAGCTCGGCGTTCAATTCGGTGGCGGCAAGCGGTTTTCCGTCAAGCTCAAAGTTCGGCGTACCGTAGGCGGACTGCGGAGCCGTTACGCTAACCGAATCGCCGAAAGTCCAATCTTCGAGCAAAGGCGCCGCAATCCAACTGTTCGAAGCGGTTTTAACCTCGAACTGCACCACCGATTCCACCTTAGAGTAGTTGTTTTCCACACCTTCGGTAAGAACGTGTAAATAGTAGCTACCCGCGCCCAAAACTTTCATTTTGTCGGTTACGGTATCAACGTCGGTAATATTTTCGAACTCGGCGCCGGAGAGCACGCCGTCTTGATACGACTTATAAACTCCGTATTTAACCGAATTTCCGTGAGCGGCTTGCCCCGCGACAAAGTTCGCTTCCGAGCCGAAGCCGTTATACGTCCAACTTATAACGATAGGCGTTTGAGTCCAACTGTTCGCCGCAACCGTAATTTCGAACGGAATCAAATCGAGCGAAAGGTCGGCGGCAAAATCGTGGTTTAAAAGGTCCTCCACATAATTCAAGCCGTAGTAGCAATCGGTGTCGGCTACCGAAGCGAGAAGATAATAACGCCCCGCGCTCAAACCGTTGAGCGCCTGTTTAACGGCTCCGTTCACTTTGCCGCCCGCAAGCGCAAAGCCCGCAAGATTTTGCCCCGCCAAAACTTTGTCGGAGTTTAGCACGGTGAAAAGAACTTTGCCGTCGAGCGTTTCGCCCGCGCCCAAAACGGGATACAGCGGAGTTGCGGTAAGCAAATTGCTGTTTTCGTCGTAAGATCTCCATGCCCACCGAATAACGTTAGGCGAAGAAGTCCAACGGTTTGCAGCTTTACCAACTCTAATTCTGTTGTAAAGATTCGAATCGGTGGAGAAAGATTTAACGTTTCCTTTTTCGTCGGCGCTCACCCAACTGCCCAAATAGTATTCTCCGGGCGTAAGCGAATTGAGCTTTTCAGCCACCCATTCGGGCACGCGTCCGTCGGCTTCGAGCATAAAACGGTTTCCGTGTCCGTCGAAGTCAAGCCAGTTAAAGCCGCCGTCGGAGTTTTTTGAGCCTATGCCGAACTGAGTTTCGGCGGAATACTGCAATAAAGCCGACACTGTGTTTACACCGCGATTAAAACCGTTATAAGTCCAGTCCGAAATTTGAGGAGATGACAGCCATCGGTTTTCCGCCTGACCGATTTTAAACGGCAACGTGGCGATTTCGTTTTTCTCTCCGCTCAACGTCACACCTTGCGGAACTTCGCTCCAACGCGAAAGCACGCCGTCGGTAAGCGTAACGGTAACAGTGTAATCGCCCGCATCGGTATAGTTTTCGCTTTCGTTGAGCGAATAAACGTAGTATTGATTATACGGAACGTCAGGCGAAATTCTGCCGCCGTTATATGTAACGCTCGAAAGTACGGGAACCGAAATTTCACGGTATATAACGGTTGCAAAACGGTAGTCGCGTCTGCTTACGTCGTCGGCTCCGCCGAGCGAACGGTAATTTGCCGCCGACAGCGAATAATACACTGTGTATTCGTTTACCTCGCGCGGCGCGAACACGCCGCCCGCCGCCATTTCGGACGCGGTATAATAGCGGCTGCTTTGCATTCTGTCAAGATTATACGCAAGCGACAGCGACGAATAATAGCCGTCGTATTTCTGAGCGCCCCACACAGTGTTCTCGCCTTTTCTCAACGGGTGCATATCCGTTTGCAACAACGAGTTTATTGAATCGAACGAGTCGTGCAAAAACAACTCGCCGTTATACGCTTGCTCGAACAGCTTTCCTTTAAGCGCCTCGTTGAGCGGCGCATACAGCGCCTCTTCCATCTGTTTCGGCGAAACCGACAGCGTGAAACGTTGATTTATTTCCGAATATGCGCCTACGGCGTCGGCGTGAATGGAAACCGAATACGTTCCCGCAGGCATAGACGGATTTATATATTCCTTAAAATCCGAAGCGGGCGCGTCGGTTACAATAGGAGTGTCGCCGTAAGCAAGCGTAAACGTTATATTTCCGTTGCCCGCTCCCTCCACTGTGAACGCGAGCGCGGGAGAATGAACGGTAACAGTCGTGTCGCCGTATGTCCAGCCGCTCACCGTCTTGCCGTCTTTCTCGGCAATAGAGAAACTCGGAGCGCCGTATTCCTCGCCCTCTTTGTCGTTGTTTGTGAGCCAGTTCGACTGATTCACTATGTACCAACATTTAGACAGTGTCACAACTGTGTTGTTGTCGCTCAAACTAATTCCGCTTATTCCGCGCAAAACAAAATCTTCGGTAGTTGTGCTGTTTAAAACGAAACGATAATTCAAATTTTCGGTTACAAGAGTAAAACTTGTGTAATACTGCCCCGATTCGCTTTTATCCACATGATTGCCGAATTCTCTAACGGTAAAATGCCGCGACGTTGTGGGAATGTCTATATTAAACACTCTGCCGCCGTCCACACGCACATAAGAATTAGTAACGTTTTTCGATTCGAGCGGCTCGGTGTCTTTCGAGCTCAGATACCACCCGTCGGAATACTTATACAGCGGAGTGTTGTCGCCTTCGAGCTGTGCCGCCGCGCCTTTAACCGTCCAAACAAGTATTCCCGTCTCGTTTAAATTTATTTCGGCTTGACGCACCGTTACCGTAGTTTCATACTTTTTCGCGTTCTCGGCAGTCCACACGCCCCACTTTTCGGCAAGCTGAGCGCGCACCGTATATTTCCCTGCAACCGAAACGGACACCGGCCATTCGCTTTGAGGAGGAGTAGAGTTCGAAGGGTCGGCATACCCCGTAAGCTCGCCCGTGTAGTCCTCGCCGAAATCGGCGGCGTCGGTAAAAGAAACGTCGAGCGACGGCGAATATTCGTATTCGCGCGGCGCAATGTTAGGCGCTCCGAGTTTTCGAGAATACAGCCTGACTTTCTCAACTCCATTAACGTTAAGCGCTTCGCCCACATACTTTACGTCGGCAACCGACGCATAGTCGTTTTGCGTGTACCATACGGTCGATTCGTTGCCCGTTATATTGGGAAACGCCACCGACTTATAAACGTCTAAAAAAGTTCCGTCGGAGTTTTGCACGGTATCCGACCACGTTCCGTCGTGATTCTCGGTGCAGTTATAGCCGTAATTTCCGAAAAGTCTGTAACCGAAAATTTCAGTAACGGTATTATCTCCGTCCTGCACAACGGTTTCAATAGGCACACGGTAAGTAAACGAAATACTTGTCGACAAATCCACGTTTCTGTCTGTCGATAAATAAACGTTTTTGCGCTCTATTTCTTTATCGTATACCGCCTTGTTTTCAAAAATTACCCTTCTCGAAAAATTCGCTTGCGGCGCGCCCCAAGACGAGCAAGCGTCGAAAGCGTAGTCGCCTATGTGCAAAGCAGCGTTCGGGTCGGTTTTGCGCAAATAGTAATGCTGAGTTACGCCGTGATTGCTACCCTTAAACGCAAGCTCGCCTATGTGCGTAACGGTTTCGGCAATATCGGCGTTGCGAACGTGCGAATTGTAAAACGCCCTGTCGCCGATTACTTTCACCGCTTCGGGTATAAACACCTGACGCGCCATAAAAGCGTCGCGGCACGCATACACGCCTATGTCGTAAGAAGTGACCTTTCCCGTTAAATTATTTTTAACCTTTTTACCTTCGTCGTTAAGATAGTCCCACGCAACCGTTTCGCGCGCCGCCGACAAATCGATTTCGTTGGGAAAAACGTAGCGCGTTACGCAGTTTTTATCTTCGAGCCCCGCAAGCCCCACAAAATACCATTTGTTTATCTCATAGTTCTTATTCGCGCCGCTTATTGTGGCAAGTCTTTGCTCGCACAAATTATTAAGCGAAAATGCCAAACTGTTGTCTCCGTCGTTCGTCAAATACAAATACGAACGCGTTTTCACCGCGTCTATATTCGGAGTCACGTCGGGAAATTCGGCGTTGAATTTGGCGACGTCGTAATAAATATTCATTGCGTAAGGAAAATACGACGACACCGACGTTGTATCGGTTATTAAAGCCACGTTGGCGTTGAATTCCACGTCGCACAAGCTGTGAGTTTCCTCAAAAGCGTCGGAGGCAATGCTCGTCACCGAAGTGGGAACGGATATGTGGCACAAGTTCGAGCAACTCGCAAAAGCCCTTGCGCCGAGCGACACAACGCCTTCGGGAACGATAATATCGCGGAGCTGAGAACAACCTTCGAACGCCGACGCGCCTATTGTAAAGTTCTTTTTAGGCAATCTGCAAAAACGCATATTATTGCAGTCTTTAAAGCCGACGTCAATGCTCGTAAGCGCGCTTTCGTCTTGAAACCATACGCCCACGAGAGTTTCCACAATCGCGCCGTTCGAGCTGAAAGCAATGCCGCTTTCCTCCGCTGACTTAGCCTCAACTTTTTTAACGCTGTTCGGAACTATCAAAACGGATTTAATGGTGGTGTTGGTCCAATTAGACTTCCACCCTTTTAAAACGCCGTTCGCGTCTATTTTCAAAAGCTCGTCGGCGTTGTAATCGTAGCCGTTGGCTTTGCCGCCCGGTCCTATTGTGGCTACAATTCCGTGCCGCTCTATAAGTTCGTCGAGAGTTACGGGTTGAGCCGAAACGGTTGACGCGTTTGCAGAACGCTCCGAAAAAAAGCCGGTGCAAACAATACCGCTCGCGCACAGCATAAGGGCAACGGCTAAAACCACAAACAATTTTTTCTTCGATACGGACATTTATCCACACCTTCTTTGAAGCGTTACGTTCGCTCCGACAAAAAAATAAGCCGCAAAAAATTTTCGGCTAAAACATGTAGGCTAAATATATATATATTAAGTGTGTTATTATGATAATCCCCCCCCCGAATTTTGTCAAGTATTTTGTTGCAAATTTTACAATTTGCGTGTTCGTTTTGTGAATTTCGCCTAAATTCGCATAGTTTTTTCGTAAAACAAAAACACGCTCCCCGAAAAACTCGGAAAACTCACACACGGTTTATAATTGCCGTGCGTAAAAAATTCGGAGTTATCCACAACCGTTAGAGAGTTAGCGCAGTATTAAATACCCAAAATACGCGCGGCGTTGCCGCCCATTATCTTATTAAAAACCGCTTTGTCCTCTATTCTCGCTTTCATCATTTCCACGTCGTGCGTTTGGCTTTGCCACGGGCTGTCGGTGCCGAACAAAATTTTATCGTTATCGTGCTCGCTCAAAAATCTTTTAAGTTGCTCTTTTGTAAGCCACCCGAAACCGTAAGATGTATCAACGAAAACATCTTTGCCGCAAACGTATTCGAAAACCTCGTTCCACATATCTTGCCCGCCGAGATGCGCGCCCACAACCGTAGCGCCGCGAAAGTCGTGCGCAACGCGCGCGAACGCCTTAGGGATGCAGTTGTATTTTGCACGCGGGTCGAGGTCGTGCCCGCAATGAAAGAGCATAATAAAACCGAATTCGGCAACTTTTTCGTAAAGCGGATACATTCGCCTGTCGTCAACCTCGAAATCCTGAAAATCGGGATGAAATTTTATGCCGAGTATGCCGTTAGCTTTAAGTCTTGCAAGCTCCGAAACAACGTTTTCGCTATCGGGGTGAATCGAACCGAACGCAATAATTTTTTCGTCGGCGTTCGCCTCTATCGCAAAATTGTTCACGTTTTCGGTTTGCTTCGGATTAGTGGCTATATTCAGCACCACCGAGCGGTGTATTCCGGCGCGGTCCATAGACTCTTTAAGCGCGCTTAAAGTGCCGTTCAAGCAAGGCGGATAAACTGAAATTCGCGTAAGATTTTCCATTGCGCGCGGCGCCAGAAAATCGGGAAAACAATGTGTATGGAAATCGACTGTCATAACCCGTATTGTAAACCTTAAAAGCAATATTGTCAAATGTTATAGGCAGCCCGCTATTATGTTGACTGTTTTTATAGAATATGATATAATAGATAAGTATTTTCATTTTCGGAGGTTTGGCAAATTATGGCTGTTACCGCGCTTGTCGGCGCACAGTGGGGCGACGAAGGAAAAGGCAAAATAATCGATATTTTAGCGGAAAAGTCCGACATGGTTGTTCGTGCGCAAGGCGGCAACAACGCGGGGCACACCGTTGTTGCAAACGGCATAACGTATAAACTGCGGTTGATTCCGAGCGGCATACTGTATAAAAACACGGTGTGCGTTATAGGCAACGGAGTTGTTGTTGACCCTGCGGTTATTTTAAGCGAGATGGCGGACTTAACGTCGAAAGGCATAGACGTGTCGCGTCTTAAAATAGACGCTCGCGCGCATGTGATATTCCCGTATCATATAGCGCTCGACGAACTCGGCGAAAAGGCGCGCGGCGCGGGCGACATAGGAACCACTAAACGCGGCATAGGGCCTTGCTATATGGATAAGGCGGAGCGCATAGGTATTCGCATGTGCGACCTTATAAACCCCGAAGTTTTCAAACAAAAATTAGAGCGCAACGTAAAATTCAAAAACGAAATTATAACCAAAATTTACGGCGGCGAACCCGTTTCTTTCGAAAAAATACTGTCGGACTACAACGGCTACGCGGCAAAACTCGCCCCTCACGTTTGCGACACTTCGGTGCTTGTTTACGACGCCGTTAAAAGCGGCAAAAACGTTCTTATGGAAGGCGCGCAAGGAGCGCTTCTCGACCTTGACGTTGGCACCTATCCGTATGTTACGAGCTCGCACCCCATATCGGGCGGCTTCTGCGTTGGCGCGGGCATAGGACCTACGCTTATAAAAGATTGCATCGGCATAGCCAAAGCGTATACCACTCGCGTGGGCAAAGGTCCTTTCCCTACCGAACTCGACGACGAAATAGGCGAACGAATCCGCAACGTGGGCGCGGAATTCGGAACGGTTACGGGGCGCCCTCGCAGATGCGGTTGGCTCGACGCAGTTATTCTTCGTTTCGCGGTGCGCGTTAACGGACTTACGGGTATTGCGTTAAATAAGCTCGACACTTTAACGGGGCTTGAAAAACTCAAAGTTTGCGTCTCCTACACCAAAAACGGCAAAACTCTTAAAGACTTTCCTTCCGACATTTCGGAATTAGAGGGTTGCGAGCCTGTGTATGAAGAATTCGACGGTTGGACGGAAGATATATCGGCGGCGAAGAGCATTAAAGATTTGCCTAAAAACGCGGTAGCTTACTTGCGCGCGGTAGAAAAATTCGTTGACTGCAAGATAAAAATGGTGGGCGTAGGTCCCGACAGAACGCAAAACTTTGAAATATAAAAGTGCATTTTAGCCGCAAATTTTCACATCGACATTGAGGTTAGCGGTTAAAAACAAAAATTCAATACGCTAAACCACTTAAAAAAGGAATACGCTTTAAAACGTATTCCTTTTTCAATATCAAACAAAATTTATTTTTCTGCTCTCTCTTTTGCCGCACCTATAAACGCCGTTATTAGCGGATGGGGATTATCGGGGCGCGACTTAAATTCGGGACGGTACACTACGCCGACATAAAACGGATGTCCCGGAAGTTCGTAAGCCTCGTAAAGTTTACCTGCGGTTCCTTTAACCGAGAACACAAGCCCTTCTTTTTCGAGTTCGCGCTGAAAAGCGGGATTAAATTCGTATTTATGACGGTGGCGCTCCGAAATTATGTCTGTGCCGTAAATTTTATGAAGCAACGTGTTCTTTTTAACAGACGCGGGTTCGGCTCCGCACCTAAATCGCGGCGCTTCGAACGGCGAATACACAACGGGATAAGCCGTTTTCTTATCGAACTCGGTGCTGTTGGCTTTTTCCATGCCGCATTTTCTTGCAAACTCAACAAGCCCCGCCTGCGCTCCCATGCCGAGCATAAGCGCGGGTATGCCGTTTTCGCGGGCGAAACGCGCAGCGTTAACTTTTCCTTCGAAACCGCGTTCGCCGAATCCTGCGGGAATAACTATGCCGCTCAGCGATTGAAGTCTTGAAACAGCGGCGGGCGTAACTTTTTCGCTCGGAATCCAAACAATTTCCACGCAAGTATCCATAGCAATGCCGCTGTGGTCGAGAGCTTCGGTAAGCGACACATAGGCGTCGTGCAACTCAACGTATTTGCCCACAAGCCCTATGCGCAATTTGTTCTCGCTCGAATGAACGCGTTGCGCTTTCTCGCAAAATTCGCGCCACGAGTCAAGGTCGGGCTCGCGCTCTTCAAGACGCAATTTTCGCGCGGCAACGCGGGCAAGCCCTTCTTCTTCGAGAGCGAGCGGCACTGTGAAAATATTGTCGGTGGTAAGATTTTGAATAATGCAATCGTGGTCAACGTTGCAAAAAAGTCCGAGTTTTCGCTTACTGTCGGCGCCTATCGGATAATCGGAACGGCAAACAATAACGTCGGGTTGAATACCCACGTTTTGCAATTCCTTAACGCTGTGTTGAGTGGGCTTGGTTTTTTGTTCGCCGCTCATTTCTATATACGGCACAAGCGTAACGTGGATATACAGCACGTTGCCCTTGCCCGCTTCCACTTTAAACTGCCTGATAGCTTCCAAAAACGGATGACACTCTATGTCGCCCACAGTGCCGCCTATTTCGGTTATAACAATGTCGCTGTCGGGCGTATCGAGCGAATAAATGCGCTCTTTAATTTCGTTCGTGATGTGCGGAACAACTTGCACGGTGCTTCCGTTATAATAGCCGGTGCGCTCTTTGGCAATAACCGACGCATAAATCTGCCCGCTCGTAACGTCATTTTTAATACCCAAGTTTTCGCCGAGCAAACGCTCGTAATGCCCAACCACCAAATCAACTTCGCCGCCGTCTTCGGTAACGTATACTTCGCCGTGTTGGTAAGGGCTCAAATTAGAAGTGTCCACGTTAAAATACGGGTCGAATTTTTGAAGCGTAACCCTGTATCCTCTCGCTTTGAGCAAACGCGCCAAACTCGCCGCAGTCACCCCTTTGCCGAGTCCAGACACAACGCCGCCCGTAACGAAAATAAATTTCGCCATTTTTTCCATAGCCTCCTTAATCGGTAAATGTATCTTTAAGCTTTTATCACGGTAAAACCCGTTTCTTTCAGCTTTTTTCCGTTGTAGTTTATTATTTCGCATAAACGGTCGAAAATGCTTTTCGCCGTAGCTTTGTCGCCTATTATGCGGCTGTTTCCGAGTTCGGTGTTGTCGGAATGAGCGTAAAAGTTCCGCTTTTCAAAATACTCGCAATATAAAGCGCTCATAACTTCGGAATAAACGATTCCGTTTTTGCGGCGATAGCACTGCTTTAAAACGTGCTTTCCGCTGTCTTCCTTTTCGTATGCCTGCCCTATCATTTTAACGGATATCGACTTTGCCTGTTGCAAATCGAAAATAAATCTTTCAAGCCCCCGATAAGGCGGCACAAGCAAAACGGAATAATCGCTTAGGCGCACTTCGCTATTGCCTATGTCTATCATGCCTATTCCCAAGTCTATTTTCGACTGCTCGGAAAGTAAGTCGAACGCGTCGGGCAAAAGCTTTTTCAAGCTGCGCTGAACCGCGCTCATGCGCATTTGCTCGCCCGTAAGCTCCATGTGCGACCCAACCGCTTCCGAAAAGCCCGAACCGCTGCTTAAAATAACTTGCACTTCTCCGAAAAGATTACTCCGCTTGCCCTGAAGCTGAACGGTTTGCTTGCCCGTTGTGTACCGCAACAAGCACTTTTGCTTAGTGTTACGTTCCGATATTGCGTAGGTAACAATTTCTTTTCCGGAGTCGCCCGTAACGCTAACGCCTTTCAGCGCGCGTATACGTTTTAAAATTCCGTCCAGCCTTTGCCGAGAGCACTTTTTAATAGAATAACCGTTTTTATATTCGGGCGTCTCCGTTTGCTGAACAGCGGGCTGTGCGGGCGACGTTTTTTCGGGCGCGCTCTCTTTTTTCATGGTTTTCGAGCTCGCTTTTTTTTGCGGTTTTAATATCGCGTTTTCAACTGATTTTTTCGCGGATTTTTGCGCGGGCTTTTCCGCCGTTTTCCGACGTTCACTTTTAGGCGACGCGGATTGCCGTTTTTCTTTGCTCTCGCGCTTGTTTTCCGCGCTTTCGGCTATCGGCAAATCGGCAACGCTCTTATAGTCGGCGGCAATACCCGACGCCGCAACAGCTAAATCCAACAGCTCGCGCTTTGCCGTGAAAGAAAATATTTGCGCTTTCGTATCGTACACAATGCCGAGCTTGCCGAACGGATGCGCAAAATTATAGCGCTCGAAATGGCAATTATCCGACACGGGAAAAAAGGATTTTAAAGAATATCCGTTCGCCGCTTTAAGAGCCTCAACGCACTTTTCTTTTTTATCTGCCGTAACTGAATCGAAACGCTTGTTTTCCTTTTCTTCCGACACTTCTCGTCTCCTTTACTCGGTAACCGCGAATAGCTGACTACAAATATAAAAGCGGCAAAAATATCGCCGCTTTTAATTTTTTACTCGCCCAAACGCACTGAGTTTTTATTTGCTTTTAACCTTGCGGAATCTTACGAAGTAGAGAATTACGCCCGCAATCAACAGCACGCCAACAATAATAAGAATGGTGCTTATTATCTTAGTGGAAACGGGGTTGTTCACCTTTGCCGCGCTCACGTTGATTGTGTAAGACGTTACCGACGAGTTGCCGACTTTGTCGTACACAACGTATTCAACTGTGTAGTTGCCCGTTTTGGTGAACGTATAACCTTTGTTGGTATCGTCCATTGTTTTGTCGCGGTAGGTGTCGCCTCTGCCGTCTACGGTGTACACCGCAGTGCCGTCGGGAGCTTTAAGAGTCTTTTGATAGCGTATGCTGCTCTTAACGTCGCTCTTAAGGTCTTCTTCGCTCGTTACGGTTACGGCGCTGAACTTGAACACGCTGTTTTCGGTTGCGCGAGCTGCGGGTTCCGAAACGGTGAACGTGGGAGCCACAACGTCGCCCGCCTTAATCGTGTAAGACTGCGTCATCTTTTGGCTGTCGCCGTAAGAAGCGGTATAGGTCACGGTGTAAGAACCGTCTTTCTTAGCCTTAAATTCATATTTGCCGTTGCGGAGAACAACGTTGCCGTTTTCGTATTCGGCGTCCAAATCTTTGTTAGCGTCGTCTTTCACAACATCCAACGCTTTGCTGTCGGGGTCGGTTACCGAAACTTCTATTTTAGCGTTCGCGTATTGCGACGAAGCCACAACTGCGGGAAGCTCTACCTTAGCGTTTTTCGCTTTGTAGGTGGGCATCTTACCCATTACCTGCCAAACGGGCGTTGCGCTCTCGCTAATTGCAACGGTATACGAAGGAACCTTGCTAAGCGGAGTTATATCGCTCGAACCGGTTTTGTAATAGCCGTCGGTGAAAGTGAACGAACCTGCATTGTAAGCGGTGAACAAAGAACTCATAAGGCTGAATTTGCCTTTGCCTTCTATTTTGCGCACTACATACAATTTATCGGGGGCTATATCCTCAGGCTTGGAAACGTTCTTATTGCGAAGCAGATACGAAGTGTAAACGTTGCCCGTAGTGCCCACGTCGAGAGCGGCACCTATGTTACCCGAATCGTCGCTCTTGCCGTCGGTTTTGTAATCAACCTTAATGGTTTTGCTAAGCCCTACAACGTTGAACACTCGGAAATACATGGATATATTGTCGCTCTTAGGCGGAGCTACGGTAATATTCTGAACATGCAAGTTAGTTCCGTCGTAGAAAGTTTCAAGCGAAACGTCGCCCGTGTTCCAAACTTTGCCGTCTACCGTAAAGCTGATTTCGAAGCCTACGAACTCACGAATAGAGCTATCAACCGCAAAAGTAATATCGCCTAAGGGATTGTCTACGCCCTGTTTGAGTACCCATTCTTGTTCGGGACCCGTTTCGCTTTCTTTAACTCCGAAAGTTTCTTCCAACGCCGTAGTATCAATTTCGGGAAGATTCGTAAACTCAGTAGCCGAAGAATTTATAATTTTTATAGGCTTATTCTTGCTCGCATCGGCGTTGTAGTTTGTTTGACGGTATTTGTTTCCCGCGTCGTCGGTGGCGTCAACAGTGTAGTAACATTCTACGTTCGCCTCGAACACAAGCGTTTCGTTTTTAGTTGCATCGAACTTGTTTTCCAACGTAATCGTGGGCTTGTTGTCGGTATTAAGTTTAAGCTTAACGGTATCGCCGCCATTTACGGGAATAGACTTGCTTCCTTCCGCATCGGGAGCGCCTGCCCAAAGTCTGTATTCGACAACGGGACGGGTGTCGGTTTCGTCGGTTATTACCGGAGTGGGAAGAGTGAACTCTTCTTCGTCGGCAGTGAAAAGGAAGTAATCGTCGCCGAAGCTAAGTTCGCGAATCGACGGAGCCGTAGTATCGTTGAAATTTTCTTCAAGAACAATATCGTAGGTTTTGGTGGTGATATTGTTCACGGAATCGCGCGCTTGATAGCTTACGGTATACGTTCCCGTATAGCTTGTTCCTTCGCCTTCCACTTTTTCGATACTATTTTTGTAAACTCCAAAGTCGAAGTTCTTTAAGCCTTCCTTAGTAAATTCAAGCTTTTCGCCGTCTTTCGCGCCGTATATACCGCTGCTCTGCTTGCTCGCGTTGTAGCTGTATTTGGCGTTGTCGCCCGGTGTTCCGTCTTCGTTTTGGTCGTAAATGTTTTCGAAACGAACAACGGTTTTGTTGTTTACCGTGTCTTTGATTTCGAACACAACGGTTATGTTTTCTTTATCGAAGTTGTCAACGTAATTCGGATACGGGAACGTAATTTTCGTATCAACCGATTCCGTTTCGTTAGAAGTTGTTCCCTCTTTTTTCTTGGTTACGTTAATTCCCCATTTGGTGGGTATTTTCTCGTCTTCGATTTCTTTAAGAACGGGAGCGGTTCTATCTACCGCTTCGGTCTCGTAGTTATGAATTGTGGAAGGGGTTTTGTTGTTGGGATTATCGTCTACAGCCGTGTAAGTTATTTTATATTTGCCCTTTTGGGTGGGATAAAAGCTGAGGTTGTAGTCGTTTTCGAACAACACGTCTTCCGTAAGAGTTTCAACGGCGTACTTATCTTCGCCGAGTTTAACGCGCTTAACGGGATTGCCGTCGGGCGCTATAACCGTTACCAACACTTTAACGTTGCTGTCGTAGTTGTCGGTTGCGGTAGCCTTAGGAAGAGTGATTTTTGTGTTAAGGCTAATTTCTTTGGGAATGTTCACAACGTTCAAAGTGGGAACGGTGGAATCGTTGAAATGAGCCTGCACTTTAACGGTATAATCTTTAAAAAGATATTTGTTTCCGCCTTTAACGGTGCAGTAATAGTGCACGGTATAAGTTCCGGGTTTTTTAATCACAACTTCGGAATCGGTTGCTGCGGAGCCGTTTTGCACGGAAACGACGTCGGTACTATTGACGTTTTCGCCGTCGATTTCCCATTTAACTTCCATATCGTCCACTTTAATATACTCGTAGTCGGAAGCGGAATCGTCGGTTTTCGCCCAAACGGCGGCATTGGGCACGGTAAGCGTTTCGCCCGCCTGCATATAGGTGGCGATATCCGCGCCGTTGTGAGCAACGCGCAATTCGTAGTCTTTATCGAGAACGCAAGGCACAACATAGCTGTAACCTTCGCCGTAATACACCGTGTAAGCACCTATTTCTTTGGGAGTGAACGTTGCAAGCGACGTGATTTCCTCTCCGCTCGGAGCAACTACTTTGGTAGCTCCGCTGAATTTGTCGGTTTCTTTCCCGTAAGACAATTTTTTAACGAACGTCACATTCGAACTCTGAAAGCCGTTATCTACTCCCAAAGCGAATGCGCCGATAGTGGTTGTCCCCATCAGCATGGCAACGGATAATATAACCGTAAGTAATGCCATCCAAATGCCTTTGCGTTTCTTCATCAATCGAAATCTCCTATGGTGTAGTGGAATTTTTAATGCTAACAGCACAATTATATAATAAGATAATTGCATTTGTCAAACAAAATATGCGAATTTTGGCAAACAATTAACATTTAATGCAAAGTTCGCGCCGTTTTCACAAATCGCAACCGCTTGGCTTTAATGCAAAGTTATTATTTTAACAAAATCTTTTTTTTATGCAACCGTAAGCCCCTCTTTCGGGCTTTAATCGCAAGCCTTTTTTAAGCTGTGTATTTAAACGTTACAAACAACGTATAAAACTGTCTATACTGCGAACGGGCGCAAGCTTTTCTATTTTGGAAAGCGCTTCGGTTACGGCTTTTTCGCTCGCCGTATGAGTTAAAAACTCTATGCTCGCGTGCTCGCCCACGCTTCCCTTTTGCAAAATAGTGCCGATTGACACCCCGTAGTCGCCGAGAATTTTCGCCACCGACGCCAAAACGCCCGCGCGGTCGCACGCCGTGAGCGAAATATAATACTTGGAACTGAAATCGGTTGCGAGTTCTATTCCCGCGTCGGCTTTGTTGCTTATGCCGAAATCTGTGTAATCGTGAGTTTTGCGTTTCGCGCAAAAAATCACGTCCGACACTATGGCGCTTCCCGTAGGTCTTGCGCCCGCCCCCCTGCCGTACAGCATAATGTCGTCTACATAATCGCCGGTGAGAAGCACCGCGTTAAACGAGCCGCGCACTCCCGCGAGCGGGTGGTCCTGCGGCACAAAAGTGGGATGCACTCTCGCTTCCACACGGTTTCCGTCGCGCCTGCCTATTGCGAGCAGTTTTATAACGTACCCCAACTCTTTCGCGCTCTTTATATCTTCGGCGGTTATGCGGCTAATCCCCTCGCGGTAAACGCTTTCGTAAGGAATAGACGTATGAAACGCGAGCGAAGAAAGTATACTGAGCTTGTACATAGCGTCGTAGCCGTCAACGTCCGCCGACGGATTAAATTCCGCATAACCGAGTTGTTGAGCCTCGCGAAGAGCGTTTTCGTAGCTTATTCCGTCTTCTGTCATTTTGGTTAATATATAGTTGGTGGTGCCGTTTATTATTCCGTAGAGTTCGCAAACGCGGTTGGCTTGCATACTTTCGGTAAGCGTGCGGATAACGGGAACGCCGCCCACGCAACTCGCCTCGAAATACAGCCCCGCCCCGTGCGCTTTCGCAACAGGTTCGAGTTCGTACCAACATTTGCTTATAAGTTCTTTGTTTGCGGTTACAACGCTTTTCCCGCTTTCGAGAGCTTTTATTATAAACGTTTTCGCAGGCTCAACGCCGCCCATCGTTTCTATAACTATATCGATTTCTTTATCGGCGGCAATATCGTCTATACTTTCGCAAAACGCTTCGGCGGGAACGCCCTTTCCGAGCACTCTTTCGCGGTCGCGGTCGAGCACGCGCCTAACGCGCACGTCCACGCCTTGCGTGCGTTTGATATGCTCGTGATTTTCGGTTAAAATGTCGTAGGTGCCGCCGCCCACAGTGCCGAGTCCCATTATTGCCACGTTTACTTTTCTCATATTTATATCCTTTAACGTTTTGTATATGTTTATATTGTAAAGATTGCCGCTCCGCTCGCGTTACCATATAACACAGTGCCGTTGCAAGGAGCCGACAGACTACGCGGCAATCACCCGTTGCTTTATTTCGCTTTATGTTTAATAATGCCGCGCTCGTTTCACTCTCTCGCAGTAACGAAATCACTTTTGCGTATTCAGCTTATATATAATGTTCAGTCCTCTTAAAGTAAGCGTTCTGTCGAACACGTCTATCGCGTCGCCGTCGGCTCTTATTAGCTCGCTGAGCCCGCCCGTTGCAACCACTTTCGCATCTTTATAGCCCGTTTCTTCTTTTATTTTCTTTATAATATGTTCCACCATGCCGCGAAACCCGTTTATTATTCCCGACTGCATGTTCGTGATTGTGGTTTTGCACACAATGCTCGGGGGCGAAACAAGTTCTATTTTGGGTAATTTCGCGGTGTTGCCCGAAAGCGCGTCGGCGCTCGTTTTAAGTCCGAACGATATTAGCCCGCCCAAAAATTCGCCTTTTTCGCTAATCACGTTAAAAGTGGTCGCGGTGCCGCAGTCTATAACAATTACGGGTCCGCCGTAGGTATGATAAGCCGCCACCGAATTAACTATTCTGTCGCTTCCGAGCTCTTTCGGGTCGCCGTAACGAATGTTTAATCCCGTTTTTATACCTGCGCCCACAAGCATTGGCTTAACCTTAAAATAATAGCGCACCATGTGTTCGAACGTGTAATTAAGGTTGGGATTCACGCTGCTCATAATAACCGCCGTTATGTCGGCAAGCGCGATTCCGCCCGCAGTAAGCAAATCTTTAACGTTCAAACCGTATTCGTCGCTTGTTTTGCCCGTAACGGTGGCAAGACGCAACGACATAACGATTTCGTCGTTGTCGAAAACCGCCATTTTAATGTTTGTATTTCCTATGTCTATTACAAGAAGCAAATTTTTTCTCCTTAACTCGATTTAAATTCGCCGAGCGTTTTCGCTCGCGGCACAATTTGTTTCGTTACTTTCGCAAATATCCGACTTTTCTCCGTCGGAAACCGCGCAATTTTCGGCGTTCGTCGCCGCCTTTTCGAGTTTTCGTTTGGGCTCGTAACCATCAAGCCGCAACGCTTTTCCCACCGCGAAAGCGAGCGACGGCACCACGCTCACCGCAACGGCAAGTTCGATTGCCCCCGAAATCAAAGTTTCGGTTAAAAGAATAGCGCGAGTCATTTCGTATGTTCCGAAAAGCATACCGCCGCGCCACATAAGGCAAGGCACAACTGTGACGGTATTTAAAATCGAACCTACCGCGCAAGCCGCCACAACGGGAAGCGCTCGCATAAACTTGCTTTCGCCTTTGCATACGCGCCTAAGCCCGACATACGTCGCGTGGCACCCCAGCCCCGCCACAATTCGCGGAATAATGGGAATCCACGGGTTTGCTATGAAAGCCGCCGCCACGAAAGAAGCGGGACTCATAAACGCATACAGCAGGCTGAGCACGCCGAAGCACAGCGATTCGAAAAAAGTCATTCTCCAACCGCGCGTTACACAGGTGAACAGTAACGGTATAAGGAACACATACGGCAACAATCCGAGCACCGCCGTAAGAGCAAGCGTTACCGCCCCAACAGTAATCAGTTTTACGTTCGATTTCATTTTTTCTCTCCGCTCGACTTTTTCATATAGAAAATAGCCGGCATAATATAGTATTTAACATTTTGCTACGGTTTACAATCGCAATACCGTGCGTTTTTTTGCCGCATTAACGGACTTATTTGCGCTATCTTTTTTTAGCTTTTTTAACGGTGGCGGCTTTTTTCGTTTTCGAAGCCGTTTGCTTTCCCGTTCCCTTGCCCGCCGCGAGCTTTGGTTGCGCGGCTTCGAGCAACGGTTTGGCAAAATCGTTCTCGCCGGGCTGCAACTTTTGCTGTTCTATACCGTATACGGCAAACAAAAGCTCGTTAGTCGGCACGATGCCGTCGGCATCGAGGCGGTCTTTTCGCAACCTATACAATTCGCTCAACGCTCTGAAACGTTCGGAATCGGTGGCCTCGTGAATCAATCTGTGGCAATGAGGGCAAAGCGCCGCATAGTTTGAAGCGCGCTCTATGCTAACGTCGAATTCGCCCGCATAATCGCGCGGAATTATTTGGTGCACTTCAAGATACGGCATTCCCGTGTCTTTATCCGTAAAATATCTGCAACGGTTAACTCCGTCGAGCTCGCATTTATACCCCGTTGCTTCTTTCGCCGCAACCGAAAACATGGAGTTTATTTTTCCCAAAAGTTCGAGCGTTTCGGTTGTGGTGTAGTCGAGCGGTTCAATCAAAGCTTTTTCAAGGTCGTCCTCTTCGAATTTTTCTTTCGCCGCAGCTATTATTTTATCGTCGAGCTTAAATTCGCGCGTATCCGAAAAAAGATTTAAGTACGTCATGCGGAACACGTCTTCGTACATCATTATAAAATTCATAACGCGTTTCGCGTTGATTCTGTAAAAACGAGTGTAAGCCTCTTCGAACGTATCGAGCATATCTTCGAGGCTTATGGGATTGCTTCCGTCTATGTAGTGCGCGAAAAACAAAATTTTCGCGTCGTCAAGCACAGTTTCGCAATCTATTAAAGCGCCGGGCGCAAACTTCGAAGTTACTATGCAGTTATAACGCCCTTTGGAATAATTGTCCACAATATATTCGTGCAACGCGTTTTTTTCGAATTCGTTGCTGTCGCGGTACGCACGCAAAAATTCGGGAAAGTCGCGGAACGTTATCATTATAATATATTCCGTTCTGAGGAATTCCTCCATAGACACGTCGTGCACGTTAAAAAGATATATAAGCGCGTTATAAATTTGCCCAACCGTGTAACCCGCTTTTTCCCACGCGTCGAACACTTCGCGCGTTCTCGAAAATATGTAGTTGGTTTTAAGCGAAAAATACGAGTCCGCCACAAAAAGAAAGTCTATAAACCACCGGTCGTCGGGGCTGAGCCTTTCGCCGAGAAATTTTTCGAATACTTCGCCTTTAACGGTGAGCACAGGTTTTCCGCCTCGCGGAACAAAAAGCTTGGTGCGAATCATGTTGTTCACAAAACTTTTCGCTTTTTCGGGGCTTTCTTCCATATATGCCTGACGTTCTTCTTCCGTCATTTCGCCTATTTTTTTAAACGTGCGGAACCCCTCTTCCACGCTGTGAAGGGTTCTGAAATTTGTGGTAAAATCGAAAAGATACATATCTTTTGCCGCAAAAGACGCGTTCTGCGGATTTATTTCGCCGCTTTTTTCAAGATACAAGTCGAGTAAAGACATTTTTTCCTCCTATTTGCCGAATTCCGCAAAAGAATACCGCGTAATTGCGGTTACGGTTACTCTTTGGGTAAGCCCCTCGAACGGAACGGGCGCGGGCAACGCCGTAAACGTTACCGACTCCGTTGAAACTCCACGCTCGGTTGTGGATATATCAACCGACACGCTTTCGAAAAAGAGCGGGTCGAGAAAGCTTTCGTACAGCTTGTCGTCGGGCGAATTTTCCGACGCGGCAAACCATGATTTAAACGAGTATTTTTCCGCGAACAAGTCGAAAAACTCCGAATACTTTTCAGACGACACCTCGCAAGTTATTCCGTAAACGTCAGGATTTTCGCTCAATCCGCCCGTAAACGTAGAAAAAAGTTCGGCGGGATACGGAAATATATTTTGAAGCGCTACGTCAAACGAACGGGAATCGGCGCAATATTCGTCAAACGAGTTCCACACCGCAACGGGCGGCAAATCGTCGGGAATTTGAAAATCCGGAAATTTCACGCTCGAAACGTAAAGAGAATTTTGCACGAACGCTTTGAGTTCGCTAACATAAACGGGCGCGACGTTTCTATCGGAGAACACCGCTCTGTTTTCCAAAACGCGCGAACGGATATTTTCGCGTTCGCTCGCGTCGAAGTAATACTCCCTGCTTTCAAGCGTGGGATACGCGGGTTTTCCCGCGCCGTCTAAAACCGAGTTCAATTCGGGCACGAAAACAGAAACGGTTTGCGTCATGTTAAATTCCGCAATATTATCGAAATCGAAAGCTTTGCCGTTTGCAACTGAATAGGCGCGCGCGTATTCCTCTTGCGCCGACTGCGGAAAAACGAAAGACGGCGGCGAATCGGTTTTATTTTTATCCGCGCAGCCGCATATTACGGCAAAAGCCGCGCACAGCGCCGCAAAAACGGCAAAAACTCTTTTCATGCTACCTCCCGACTACAAACGTTATGTATCAGTATAGCACGCAAACCGCGTTTTTTGCAAGCGTTTGCCGCGAATTTCGCCCGAAATTACGAAAACGGAACCCGATTGAACGAATTCCGTTTCGGTGGCGGCTGCCACATAAGTTTCGGCGGAGTTACCGCCAGTATATAATTCGCGCCGTATGGCGCGGTTCCGTCGTTTTTCCTACCGCTTATTTGCAGCAGACGTCTCTTCCGCCGCAGCAGCAAGAGAGCAATAAGTACCACAACAGCATATCGGAGCAATCGCAGCCTTTTTTCTCGTAGCATCCGCAGCCGTTATCCCGTCCGCCGCAGCAGCAAAGCAGAAGGATGATTAGGAACATATCGTTCCCGCAGTTGTTGAACATTGCCGTTCCTCCTTAAATCGATTTGGTTTTAATTCGAGCGACGCAGGTTGCCGCAACGCCTTTGCCGCCACCGGTATGCGGCGCAAACGGTGCGGCAAGCCTTCCGTCACTTTTTGTCTTGCGTATTTCTCTTCGTTCGTGGGGCACGTCGAGACTTTTTTTCGTTTGTTTGAGAGGCACCTCTAATTTATAATATGATATATAACGGGCTGTGTGATAAAAAAGTTGGGTTATAATTAAACGAAAGCGAAAATCCGTTCGAATATAAAATGCCCCGCTTAAATTGACAAACGCTTTTTATTATGGTAAAATTTAATTTAGCAAAAAGGAGGAACGATTTCGTTATGAGCAACGGCAAATCGGAAGGCAATTTAATAGAAAGAATGTTGTCTATACTAAGCCTTTACGAGAGCGACGCGTTTCACGACGAAGCCGAATCCCCCGCCGCCGTTCGCAATTCCGAAATGGCGAAGCAAATACAAGCTTTTATCGACGAAATACCCGGCGGATTCCTAATATACCGCGCGGGAGCCGACGAACAAATAATATACGCAAACAAAGCGCTTATAAAAATATTCAAGTGCAATAATTTGGCGGAATTTCGCAAGCTTACGGGCAATTCCTTTAAAGGAATGGTGCACCCCGACGACCTCGACACGGTTGAAAAAAGCATAGCCGAGCAAATCGCAAGCAGCCGTGACAACCTCGACTATGTTGAATACAGAATAACCGACAAAAACGGCGTTGTGCGTTGGGTGGAAGACTACGGCCATTTTGTGCACACCGAAACCGCAGGCGACGTTTATTATGTGTTTATAGGCGACGCCACCGAAAAAATCACGCGCAGAATGTCGGAAACCGCAGCGCTTTTAAACGAAAAACTCGAAAAAGAAAAAAAGCTTAAAAACATAATAAAAGAATACGACAAAGAGCGCAAACTCATAACGCAAGAGCATTTGCAGCGTTTGGAAGTTATAGAGGGATTGAGCGTAAACTACGACTCCATTCTTTACGCCGACCTTAATGAAAACATGGTTTTGCCGTACCGACTAAGCACACGGCTCGAGCGGCAGTTCGAAAAAAAGTTGCAAGTGCGCGAATTTAACTGGTTTGTTTCCGACTATTTGAATGTTTGGGTTCACCCCGAAGACCGCGCGCTTGTGGCGAAAATGACTTCGTGCGAATCCATTATAGAAAAGCTTGCCGAAAGCCCCACCTACTATTTGAATTACAGATGCATTCAAAACAACGAAGTGCAATACATTCAACTTCGCATAGTAAACGTGGGAAGCTCGGAAAACGTTTCGCAGATAGTTATGGGCTATCGAAACATAGACGAAGAAATTTTGCAACAAATAAAACAAAAGCAATTTCTCGAAGACGCTTTGAACGCTTCGAAGCTCGCTTATGTGGCAAAAAACACTTTTCTTTCAAATATGTCGCACGATATGCGCACTCCTTTGAACGCCATTTTCGGCTATACCTCTCTCGCGCAAAAAAACGCGCAAAATCCCGCGCTTGTTACAGAGTATTTAAATAAAATCGGCGCGGCAAGCAATCAGATTCTCGAACTGACAAACAAAGTTTTGGAAATTACATATTCGGAATCGCAGGATTTCCATATAAACGAAACGGAATGTAACGTTTTGCAAATAATCGGCGAAGCGGTTAGTTCGGTTTCGGCGCAAGCAAACCAAAAAAATATATCGGTTAACGTTATAACGCCTCAAATCGAGCACGCCGACGTTTTTGCCGATAAAGACAAGTTGCTTCAAATTCTTTCGCACATTGTGAACAACGCGGTTAAATACACGAAAAACGGCGGCTCCGTGAGTCTTTCCGTAAGCGAGCAACGCAAACCGAACTCGGAATTTTCAACTTACAAGTTTTCGGTGGAAGACACCGGAATAGGCATAAGCAAAAAGTCGCTCAAACGAATTTTCGAGCCTTTCGAGCGCGAGCACAACACCACTTTATGCGGCGTGTACGGCTCGGGGCTCGGTCTTACTATAGCCAAGCACATAACCGAAATGATGGGCGGAACAATTAAGGCACAAAGCACGGTTGGCAAAGGAAGCGTCTTTACCGTTATATTGAGTTTCAGGCTTCGGCAAAAAACGCAGTCGCCACACGCTCGACACGACGAACCGAGCGAAGAATTGCGCGGCAAAAAAATACTGCTTGTGGAAGACAACGAAATAAACCTCGAAATCGAAACCGATATTTTGCAAGACATGGGTTTTTGCGTAGACACAGCCGAAAACGGGCAAATAGCCGTAGATAAAGTTGCGGCGTCTTGCGCGGGCGATTACGACTTGATTTTAATGGACATACAAATGCCGGTTATGGACGGATTAAAGGCAACAGCAACTATACGCAAACTTCCTAACCCCGCCCACTCGCGCATTCCCATTATAGCGCTGTCGGCGAACGCGTTCGAAAGCGACAAGCGCACTTCTATGGAAATAGGAATGGACGCGCACCTTACAAAACCGCTTGACGGCGCCGAACTCATCGCGTCGGCGGCGGCAATACTGCGCGGACGCAAGGCGGAAGCGTGAAAGGCGTTTCAACTTATGCAAACGCTTGACGAACAAACTGTTTTTTATTAAAATGAAAGATACACAAACAAGGAGCTTACAACAAAATGGCTGATAAGAAAAACGCGCTCACTATGGATAAACTTGTGGCGCTGTGCAAAGGACGCGGATTCATTTTCGCGGGCAGTGAAATTTACGGCGGGCTTGCCAACACTTGGGACTACGGTCCGCTCGGCGTGGAAATGAAAAATAATATAAAGAAAGCTTGGTGGAAAAAATTCGTTACCGAATCCCCCACCAACGTAGGCGTAGACTGCTCTATTCTTATGAACACTTCGGTGTGGGAAGCCAGCGGACACGTCGGCGGCTTTTCCGACCCTCTTATGGACTGCAAATCGTGCAAAACCCGCCACCGCGCCGACAATCTTGTGGAAGATTATATAGAACGCAAAAAAAAGAACGTTAAAATAGCGGGATGGAGCAACGAAGAACTTTCGAAATATATTGCCGACAATAAAATTCCCTGCCCCGTTTGCGGAAAATGCGATTTCACTCCCATAAAAAAATTCAACCTTATGTTTAAAACGTTTCAAGGCGTAACCGAAGACAGCGCCGCTACGGTGTATCTTCGTCCCGAAACGGCGCAAGGCATATTCGTAAACTTTAAAAACGTTCAACGTTCCACTCGCGCGAAAATTCCTTTCGGCATAGGTCAGGTAGGCAAATCGTTCCGAAACGAAATAACTCCCGGCAACTTTACGTTCCGCACACGCGAATTCGAACAAATGGAACTCGAATTTTTCTGCGAGCCGGGCACAGACCTCGAATGGTTCGACTACTGGGAAAAGTTCTGCCGAGAATGGCTTTTGGGGCTTGGAATCAAAGAAGAAAATTTGCGGCTCAGAAAGCACGAAAAAGAAGAACTCAGCCATTACAGCAAAGCAACTACCGACTTCGAATTTAAATTTCCGTTCGGATGGGGCGAGCTTTGGGGAATTGCCGACCGCACCGACTACGACCTTAAATGCCACCAAAATAAATCGGGACAAAGCATGGAATACACCGACCCCGTCACTGGCGCGAAATACGTTCCTTACTGCGTTGAGCCGAGCTTGGGAGTTGAGCGCGCTATGATGGCGCTACTGTGCAACGCCTACGAAGAAGAGGAACTCGAGGGCGGCGACACCCGCACCGTTTTGCACTTGCACCACTTCCTCGCCCCGTATAAAATCGCCGTTCTCCCCCTTCAAAAAAATCTTTCGGAAAAAGCCGACGCGCTTTACCGCGAGCTTTGCAAAAAATTCGTTTGCACCTACGACCTTACCGGTTCAATCGGAAAACGTTACCGTAGGCAGGACGAAATCGGAACCCCTTATTGCGTAACGGTAGACTTCGAAACTTTGGAAAACGACACCGTTACGGTGCGCGAACGCGATTCCATGAAACAAATAAGACTTTCGCTCGGCGAACTCGGCGCCTACTTTGAAAAAGCGCTCGAATATTGAGTTTATTGAGCCGAAAAGCCTTAAAACGCGATTTGATAAAAAAACTCCGTTTTAACAGCGGAGTTTTTTAAGGAGACACTATTTTGAAAAAACGTATTACGCGTATAATCTGCCTTTTAATAACCGCCGCAATGGCGCTGATTGTTGCAACGGGTTGCGAAAAAACGCCCGAACCCGCACGCGAACCCGATAAACTTGCGGCGGAACTTTCCGCGTCGCTCAAAACGTATTTAAATTCGCAAGAATTTTCCGAAGTCGTGCAATCGGCTCGCTCCGCGCGCGAACGCACCGAACTCATGTATCTTAAATACGTTGACGGAGTTTTTTACGGAACGGACAACGTTGTTCAATTAAAAACATATCTTAACTTTATAAACTATATAGTAGACAATGGCGCGCTTTCCGACAGCAAATTCGTTTCTTCCCCCGCTGCGGAACAAGGTTGGTACGGCATTACCGACTTTTTATACGGTTGGTCGTATATATACAATCAATATCTTCAATATTGCGCGGCGGCAAACATAACCGACACTTCTTTTAGCACATATTTGCCGATGATTAAAAAATATTTACAAAATGTCGATTCGTTCTTAGCGGGAAACCCCGTAGAAGAAGAGCCTGTTGTTAAAGTGGCATGGGGATATTCCGCAACCAACGTTTTGCCGATGACCGCCGCAAATCTCGGAATAGAAAACGCCACTCCTCACTGCGACGAAGTAATGCTTTCGTATTACGAAAAAGACGGCGACGGCAATTTTATAAAAGAGGGCGACACGCCCGACTGGGTGGGCTTTTCGGGCAGACCCATGTGCGCGTCGCTTTACCGCAACAGCGAAAAATACAGCGCGGCTTATGAAAAAACAATGCAAGGCTATTTCCCGTTCACCGACGGCTGGGACCAACCGCTTGACGAAATGGTAAACCTCGACAGACTGTGCGACTATTATAACCAAACGCTTTCGTCGGGCGCGGGCGCAGTTCCCGAATACGCTTTGCTTACGGGAATGATGCACGGAATAAATATGGAAAGTTACGTTAAGGAGTCGCCCGCCACAGGAGAAAATGCGGACGAACGTTACAACGTTATAACGCTGTGGAGAAACGGGCTGCAAACGGACGAAAACGGCAACTATATTATAAACAATCTCACCGACATGGCTGTGGCAATCGCGTATATAGCTCAAACCGAAGGCGTGTCGGCGCCCTCGCCGCTCGGCGCGTACAATCAAAATTCGGCGGTTATAAAACTGTGAGGGCGGGCAACGTGCGTAAACGCTTGACTATTGCGGCAATAACCGCTATACTCGTTTTATGTTTTATGGCGCTGAGCGGTTGCGGCGAGCTTTGGTTTAAAGACAAGCAAAGCGAATCGCCCGACTACCACCCTTCCGACGCGGACCAAACGCAATACGCAAGTTTCGTACTTGAATTGCGTATGCCTAACGGAGAACAGCAAACCGAAGAGTGGGATTCTTTCCCTCATTCAAAGCTCGACGGCGACATTATAGAAAGTTGGGAAATTCCGTATTTTGGAAACACGGTATACGAGTCGGTTAAAAAATTTTTCGCGGAACGTTCCGACAGTATAACTTTCAGAGCGGAACAACACAAGTTCTATATGTTTCACGAATGCGTTCTCCAAGACGGAACACGCTACAATCTTGAAACGGCGTATGTTGCGGTAGACGGCAAATATTCGAGTTGCGCGAATTACCAAACTCTATTCGGAACCGACGGAATCGCGGGTACCGACGACGACGTTAAACTCGTTATAATAGTATACAACGGTTGGCTGAATTAGCCCGCTATAAGGAGCAATAAAAAAATGAACAATCTTATGAGCGAAGAAAAAGTTAAACGGCTTGCTCAAACAAAAGGAATAAAAGGTTTTGTCGCAATGTTCGTTTTGCTCGGAGCAATGTGTTTCGACCAATTTATTCTCGACATTCCTTTTGCGAACGTCGTGTTCCCCATTTTAATTATTTGCGCGGCAAGCATGAACGTTGCGAAAAACGTATTGCTTGTTTCTGTTTATTCCGTTTTGTTCGAACTCAGTTGCCTTGCGTGGTTTCCCGCAAACATATTGCGCGTTCAATGGTGGCTACTCGAAGTTTGGCTCGGATACATGATGCCGTTTTTCGTGTATAAACTATTAAACCGCAAACATAAAAACGTAAGCGTATGGTCGTATGCGGCTATGGCGGCGCTTTCCGAGCTTTTGTACTTTTGGGTGTCGGTGGTTGCAACGATAATAATTTGGGGCGTGCATCCCCTTGCATACGTTCTAAACGATTTGCCTTTCGAGGCAATAGGTTGCGCGGCAACTTTTGTTTGCGCTCTTCCCGTAGCCGCGCTCTACAAAATTTCTACGGGCGAACTCGCAATACCCGCGCTACTTAAAAAACGCAAAGCCGCAGCAAATTAGCGTACAACGTTTTAACAGTTAAAGCGACGCCACAAACAATGGCGTCGCTTTTTTTAATCCGATTTACTTTTGCAAAAAGAAAAACGACTGCGCAAACTACACAATCGTTTTTAATGAAATGCGGCAATTACCTACTCTCCCGGCTCGTTGCCAAGCAAGTACCCTCGGCTCCACGAGGCTTAACTTCCGTGTTCGGTATGGGAACGGGTGGGTCCCTCGCGATATGGTCACCGCAATGGTACTGTGAACTTTGAACTCACAGCTTAATTATTCTATCATAAGCGCATGGTAATTGTCAAACGTTTTAACAAAGCTTTTCATAAAAACATTATAATTTTATAACACGCAACAAAAATACATATACTACGTTGCGAATATATGCGCATAATAATTATACAAAAACGTAAGATTACCCACATATCATAGCGGCGCTATTTTGTTGCATTGACAAAAATAATATAGTATAATATTCGTATTCGGAGCAGATATGAAGCAAAAAATCTTAAACGCTTTAAAAACAAATTATCTTATATTTGCTTTTTGGGCAGTTTCCTTAATTATAGAGCTCACCGCCGTAACTGTTACGGGCGGAAAATTTTTTATACGCAAACCGTATATATACCTTTCGATAATGCTTGTGTTCACAAGCGTTATGTACTCCGTTAAAAATCAAAACGGTCGTTTTTGGTTCGCTTTCGCGTTGCTCGCCTTTCAATTTGCGGTAGACCTCGTGTTTATTATTATTTTTGAAATGACGGACACAATATTCGACTTTTCTATGCTAAATCTTCGAAAAGACGGTATGGCAATCATTGAAAGCATACCTATAAACTTCGTTTATGTGCTCGTTTCGGGAATAATGCTGAGCGCCTACGTTCTTTTCGGGCGTTACTTTATTAGAAGAGTGCCCAAGCCGCCAAAACCCGCAAAACTGCCGCTTGCGCTCACCGCCGCAGCTATGGCATGCACTCTTATTCTGCACGGCGTGTTTGCTTACGTCTCTCACCGAAACTACGACCCGAGCAACACCGTTACAAAACTACACCGCACCGACACTTCGTCTTATGCCGATAAAGGAATTATGGGCAACTTTATAGACGAGCTATATAAAGGGGCGTTTTTCAGCAAAGTGAAATTAGGCGACACCGACGAACTCGAAAACTTTGTCTATTCGCAAATTTCCACTCAAACCGACATGTTCGGAATCGCAAAAAATTATAACGTTGTAACTGTGCTCGGCGAAAGTTTCGAATGGTTTTCGTTTATTGCCGACGCCGCCAAATTTCCGGGCGGTTTCGACGCAAGCGAAGAAACGCTCAGACAGCTTTATCCAAACCTCTACGAGCTTTACGATTCGGCGGTGGTAATGAATAATTTCCACGCGCGCGAAAAAACCGACATATCCGAAAACCTTTCTATAATAGGGGCGTACCCCACCGACAAATTCACCAACTACGACTATCCGAAAAACACAGTAGTCACTTCCCTTGCGCGCACGCTCAAAGCGTTCGATTCCTCCGTTGCGGCTAACTCGTTCCACAACGGCACGGCTTCGTTTTATAACCGCAACGAATATTTAACTCACGGGCTGGGGTTCGATTCGTTTAAAGCCGCCGACGACATGACTAAAATGGGAATGCCCGACTATCTTTGGAACGGGGAACGAAATCTTGACAGCGACATGATTAAAACGTGCGCCGAAAGCATGTTTCCAACCGACCGCCGTTTTTATACTTATATAACCACAATTACGCAACACGGACAATACGAACCGCGCGAAAATTTAAAAAAATATTACGATAAGCTCGACGCATACGGCGTTGCTTCTCTCCCCGACGAACACGACAAAAACTATAACGTTAAAAAAGCTTTCCGCACATACGTTGCCGCCGCAATGGAACTCGACGCCGCCATAGGCGAAATCAACTCCGAGCTCAACAAACGCGGACTTGCCGATAATACCGTTCTTGTGCTCTTCGGCGACCACAACGCCTACTATTCTTCGCTTTCGGGCGAGGTTAAAGGCATAACCGACGGAAAATACGATTCCGAAAACTATACCGGACTATACCGCGTGCCGTTTATGGTGCGCATAGGAAACGGAAACGACTTTAAAAAAGGCGGGAAATTCGAAAACAGACGCATAATAAATAAATTCACTTGCACCGCCGACATACTCCCCACGCTATACGACTTACTCGGAATAAAGACGTTTTCAAATCTTTTATACGGACACAGCGTGTTCGAAGATACCGAAAGCGTTTTGTATTCGCGCGCATACGACGTGTTCGTAACCGACAAAGTGTATTTCTCGTCGCTCAATAAAATACGCTATAAGGCGCAAGACGCCGACGAAGCATATATGGAGCGAACGGAAAAAGAAGCCGTGCTTCTAATGCAAAAAGTAAGCCATACAAACAGAATATTCTACTACGATTATCTTTCGGGCGAAAAAGAGAGCGAATATTACGAAAAATTGAAATCGATACAATAAACAAAAAACAGGTAAACGAAAAAAGCGTTCGCCTGTTTTTATTTGCTTTATTCGGAGTATTTTGTTCCTATTCTTTCGCCGCAAAGCACTGCGGTTTCGTAACCGTCGGCTGTGTTTTGCAAAAATTCGGAATCGGGAACCACTTTGTCGCGCTCAACAAGCACAACTATTGTGGAGCCGCCGAATTCGAACCTGCCTTTTTCCTCGCCGCGCGAATACCGCCCCGCATTGTGATTGTTCACAATACGCCCAACCATCATAGCGCCCACCTCAATCTGCGTAACGTCGCCGAAATTTTCGGTGTGCATAACAGTGTATTCACGGCAATTTTCGGCAAAAACCCGCCTTCTTTCAAGAGCTACGGGTTGAACGGTATGAAGCCGCCCCTTAATAAACACGTTGTTTTCTTTTTCGCAGTTGTCAAGGTAAAAATATCGGTGATAATCCGATACCGCAAGTCTGAATACAAAGCAATAGCCGCCCTCGTACTTTTTTGCGAGCTCCGAATTTTTTAAAAGAGTTTCCGCCGTATAGCGAAATCCTTTTACTTCAAAAGTAGAGTCGGAATCCAACTTATATAACGATAACTTCGCGTCGCACGGCGAAACGAACGCTTCGGACGCTTCGGCAAAAGGGCGAAGTTCGGGGCGTATTCTGCGGGTGAAAAACGCGTTAAAACTGCGGTAATCTTCGCTTATATACTGCGACATATCGATACCGTTATTTTTAACGTACTTTTTAATTCTGCGGCGTGAAAGTCTGCCGTCAAGATACTTGCCAACTATTTTCGAAATAACCCTGCCCGACAACAAACGCAACAGCGGCGCGCCTAACCTGCTGCGGTATAAAAAACGCAAACTTTTCGGCGGCGTAGGCTCTTTATATTTCTCTCTCATAAAAACGGAATGTCATGGCGACGGGGCGGCTTTACCTGCCTAAAACACAGTCCTTTAACTAAAAGCAGAGCCAAAAGCAACGCCGCCACTATGCCTATTGCAATCAAAATTCCTCTTGTTCTCAGCTTTACTATACGGAATCGGAGCACGAACAGCACAGCCATAAGAACAAGTCCGGCAGCCATTATTATTCCCGATATAAAAAAGTATTTTTCGGAATGCCAAAAAAAGCTCGCCACCATCCAAAAAATCGGATATGCCACAGCGGCGCTCGTTACGGGCAACCCCTCGTAAGATTTTCGAGGAGCACCCCCCCCCGCGAGTTCTTCGTTTCGCCGCAATTCTTCCGACACGTTGAAATGCGCCAAACGAATAAGCGCGCACAACACAAAGAATGCAAACACGGGAACATAATACCATCTATCCATTCCCATGCCGAATCCGAGCATAGCGGGCGCAACCCCGAACGCGATTAAGTCGGAAAGCGAATCGATTTGCTCGCCGAACATACGTTCTTCAATAGTGCGGTTTTTCCGCGTTTTCGCCACCGTGCCGTCGAACGCGTCGCACACGCCCGACACGAGCAAGCATATAACGCCCACCCAAGTATGGTGCACAACGGAAAAACAAATTCCAACAACGGCGGCAATAACCGATAAATATGTAAGTATCACGCCGTAATGATATTGTCCGAGTATTTTTTTACCTTTCATCATCAGTTCCTCGTTCTTTTTCTTCCTGTAATTCGCCGTCTATTTCTTCGTTTGAATTTTTTTCGTTAGTAGCTACGGGTTCGATTGCGGCGCAACTTTCGGAATTTTGTTCACCGTTCGCTTCCGTCTTTATTTCTCCGTCATGTTCAATAGCAAGCTCTGTTTCAGCGCAAGTTTCTTCTGTTAAAGGCGATTCCGCTTTCTTTCGCCTCACTAATCGCCCGTGTTCCGCAAGCGTAATAACTCCCGATATTATCAAGCTCAAATAATAAGATATTGTGCGCGTAACCATCATTGCCACAACAATGAAAGAATCTTCGAAGCAAACGCAGTACACGTTCATATACATATATTCGAAAGCGCCTACGCCGCCGGGAAGCGGCACCGAATTGTAACCGAGAGTAACAAACGCCTGCAACGCTAAAATCGTAAGAAACGAAGTGTCTATATTCACAGAAGTGCACACAAAGCAAGTAACAAGCATTTGCGACGCACGTTGCATAATATTGAATAGCAATACCGCAATAAAAAGCGCTCTGTGTTCGCGCAGAGCCGAAAGACAGCTCTTGTATTTTTCAACGGCGCCCGTAAGCTTTCCGCGCCATTTTTCTTCTTTTTTAATTAGCTTGATTTTTATAAAAAAGGTTATAAAGGCGTTCCCGCATTTTAAAACAGCGCGGTGGCAAAACATGCAAGCCGTAAAGAAGGCGAGTAATAAACACTGCACCGCTATCCCGAGAATTATCAGCAACTTAACTAAAAAGCCGAATTGCAAAAACATTGCGGGACGAATAGCGAACGCGGCGGCGCCGAGCACTATTATTGCGCCCGTATACGCTATAAGGTTGAACACAAGCGAAAACGTTGCGGTGCCCGCGCTCATCCCGTCTTGCACCATATAGTAAGCCGAAGCGGGTTGTCCGCCCGCCGCGCTCGGCGTTATGGCGGAATAATACACGTCGGCAGCCGAATACACTACGGACTTGCGGAACTTGCATTTATGCCCGAAAGCTCGGCTTATAACGTGCAAACTCAGCGCTTCGAACAAAATATAGCCGAGCATGCAAACAAACGCAAGAATAAGAAAAAGCGGATTGCTTGCTCGCAAAAAATCCCAAATGCTTCCGAAATCAAGTTCGCGGTTGCTGAGGAACAAAATAACCAAAGTAACCGCTATAAGCGCCAAAAGGACAATCAAATTGATTATCTGCTTCTTTGCTCCTTTGGTTAGCTTGCGTCTCATTTGCCTTTCGCTCCGTTGCATTGCCGATTGCGTTACGTTTAAAATTTTTTAAACGCTCAACCGCTTAACGCGTTTTTATTATACCACAGTTTAACGCACGTTGTCAATATCGCTTGTTTTTATCGCAACGCCAACATAATTATATCAAATAATATCCTACTCGGTCAAACGTATACCAACATAAAAACTCCTTACATATTCGTAATAATAAAGATTATACGCCACTCCCCGAAACAAACCCGGTAAATCGGTTACGGCGAGGCTCATACAATCCCTAAGCCCATAAATATTTAGGCTTGTAAATATAATACCATACTTCCCCCCCCCGCAAGCAATTCGAGGTAGTTTTTTAAATTTTCTTCAAAACTATTTAACAACAAAAGAAAGCCGCTCAAACGAACGGCTTTCTTTGTGTTGTTAAATTTGTGTTTCAAAAAAATTATTTACCAAAATGTCTCGGTATTCTTCCGGTATGGTCTCACTACCCATTCGCTGAATATGAAGTCCTTCTGACGTAAATATGCCAACAAAATTAACGTCCAATGAAATTACATGGAATGCATCTTCAAAAACCAAACGAACACACCAACCTTCCGGCATATTCATCTCTTCTTCCGCATACAAAAATCGGATTTCGGAATAAATTCGCAAAAAGTCATCTACTTTTTCTTCCGCTAAAGTTTCTACTATTTCCATATTTTCAAATTTAAACGGAATATATTTGTTATTTGAAACATTTGACGATTTTCTTGGATAATAAACAGATTGCTCTTCCGATTCGGCACATTTTATCAACTCAACTTTTGTTACCCCTTTTTTTAAATTATCATAATCGAAATGATTCGGCGGAGTGCAAGCAAAACAACCAAAAGCTATTAAACATAAAAGCATTAAGGTAATAATTTTTTTTAACATTTTTATCTCCTTTGTATTTAAAATTTTGCTTTTATCCCAAAACTTATTTTACCACAGCTATCATGCTACTGTCAAACATAACAAAAGAAAGCCGCTCAAACGAACGGCTTTCTTTGTTTTGTTAAATTTGTGTTTCAAAAAAATTATTTACCAAAATGTCCCTATATTCCGGCGTTATATTTAAACTTCCTAATTGAGTTGCTATTCCATCATCTCTATATATCCTAGCAAACTTAACATCCAATGAAATTACATGAAAACTACGACTCCGTATCAATCTAACGCACCAACCTTCTGGTAGACTCATTTCTTCTTCTGCAGACACAAACTTAATTTTACAATATACTTTTAGGAAATCGTCTATCTTATCCGCAGATAAAATCTCCACAAGCTCCATTTTTTCATAATCGAATGATTTGTATTCTTGCTTAGCTCCTTTTCTCGGGTACCAAACAGACTGTTCTTCCGATTCGGCACATTTTATCAACTCAACTCTTATTACCCCTTCTTTCATATCTTCATAATCAAAATAATTGGGCGGAGTACAAGCAAAACAACCAAAAGCTATTGAGCATAAAAGCATTACGGCAACAACTCTTTTTAACATTTTTATCTCCTTTGTATTTATGTTGTAAAATCTGCTTTTATCACAAAACATATTTTACCACAACAAAACCGTTGCTGTCAAATATACAAAGAAAGCCGCTCAAACGAACGGCTTTCTTTACTTTTGTTAAATTTGTGTTTCAAAAAAATTGTTGACCAAAATATCTCGGTATTCAGGCGTAATATTCAAACTGCCTAATTGGACTGATATACCATCATCTCTATATATTCTAGCAAACTTAACATCTAATGAAATTACATGGAATGCATCTTTATAAAGCAACCGAACACACCAACCTTCCGGTAGGCTCATCTCTTCTTCTGCAGACACAAACTTAATTTTACAATATACTTTTAGGAAATCGTCTATCTTATCCGCAGATAAAATCTCCACAAGCTCCATTTTT
>NZ_CALPCN010000008.1 GCF_943193045.1 Pumilibacter muris
GTCAATATTCCTTGACCTACTCAATTCTTTTTCAGTTCTTTTTTGGTTTCTCTGAATTACAAGACTTCAATATCTTTCTATGTTCTTGCCTATTACCTTTCTTGCTCTTTTAATATTGATTTCTTTTCTTCTTCTATGCAGTTGTCAATGTGCGAATAACAATACGTTTGTTTTCGTTACCCTAAACAGGTAATAAAAAAAGCATAAGTCGATACGAACAAACCCGTTATCTATTATGCCCAGCGGTATTGCAACACAATACATGGCGGCGACACTCGCCCAAACAAACGGCTATCAAACGCGATAGCTTGTTAATAATATCATATATAAACGGCAATGTCAAGGGATTTTGCAAAAAAAATATGCGAAAATTGTAAAAGTTTTTTTTAACTAATCAAAACTCTTTGTTTTTTCTTTTTCAACAAACCCTATATTCTTGACTTTTTTTAGTTAAAGTGATACTATTACAAACAAAGAAACATCAATATTTCAGGAAGTGGCTCATAAGCATGAAATGTCCTCAATGCGGGCACGATATGGGAAAGCGCGCTAAATGTCTCCGTTGCGGATACACAAGCAAAGGCGTGATTCCCATCGACCCCGAGAAAATAGAAAAGGAGCACGAACAAAAAACCGAGCGGCGCGAAATCCACCCCGACGACGTACATATTTCCCGTGCGGGCGGAGGCGGAATATTCGGAGGGCTTTTCGGAGGAAGCATATTCGGAGGGCTCGAGGACCTTTTAAGCGGCTTTTTCGGCGAATTCGACGACGGAGACAACGGCTACGAATACGACCCGAAATATTATGACTCTTTCGGAAACGAAATTCATGTTCCCGACGAATTCGAACGCAAATCCGTAGAAATCCGAGAAGTTGAACTTTTGGAAGAATCCGACGATAAGCAAGATAAAAAGCACAAACGCAAACACCGCAAAGACAGACACTGAAAAAGACGCGCATTTTTTTCAAAAAACGCGCGAATAATATTTGACAAATAACTATTTATTTGATATTATATTTAAGCTGTCGTTTGCGGCAAACCCTGTGGGGGTATAGCTCAGCTGGTAGAGCACCTGCCCTGCAAGCAGGGGGTCAGCGGTTCGAATCCGCTTACCTCCACCACAAAATATTTTTACCGCAAACGACAATTTATTTATTACTGTATAGGAATGTAGCTCAGCAGGTTAAAGTTCCACCAACTGCTACGAAGCACGAGCAAAGCGAGTATAAGGTGGAAATAAAATTACATAATGATAAAGGAATGTAGCTCAGCAGGTTAGAGCACCACCCTGATAAGGTGGGGGTCGGTGGTTCGAGTCCACTCATTCCTACCAAAAGCGACGATTGCGTCGCTTTTTTGCATTAAGGTTTTCAAATGAAGGAGTATTTATAAATGATTTGCTCAAAAACTTTTTTAGGGCAAAAATTAAAAATTATGTACGAGAACGCACAATATAATGAAAAAGTGCTCATGATTCATGTTTTCGGCATTAAATATGCTGACATAATCAAAGAAAACGGATATACAGCCAACGACATAATTCAAGCATCAGGTTTAAAAACAACATATGTTACAGAATTAAATAAAGGAATGAATATTTCTAAATATGCAATCATAAAACAAGAAAAGGACATTTTTTAAACACAATTTATTCTAAAACGCAAAAACCTCTCTCTTACCGTAAGAGAGAGGTTTTGTTGTTTCGTTATATTTTATTATTCTACCCTATTACTTGTTGTCTACCGCGTACATGTGGGCGATAAGGTCGAGACACTTATTGGAATAACCCCATTCGTTATCGTACCAAGAAACGAGCTTATAGAATGTTTCGTTAAGCGCGATACCCGCTTTGGCGTCGAATATCGAGGTGTGCGGGTCGGTAAGGAAGTCGCTCGAAACAACGTCTTCGTCGGTGTAACCTAAAATGCCTTTCATTGTGGTTTCGCTTGCTTTCTTGATTTTTGCGCAAATATCTTCGTAAGTGGTGGGTTTCGCAAGTTTAACCGTAAGGTCAACGACGGAAACGTCGAGCGTGGGAACGCGGAACGACATGCCCGTGAGTTTGCCTTTCACTTCGGGAATAACAAGCGCGCAAGCTTTTGCGGCGCCGGTAGACGAAGGAATGATGTTACCAGCCGCCGCGCGACCTCCGCGCCAATCTTTCATCGAAGGACCGTCAACCGTCTTTTGAGTGGCGGTTGTGGAGTGAACGGTGGTCATGAGCCCCTCAACGATTCCGTAGTTATCTTGCAAAACTTTGGTGAGCGGAGCCAAGCAGTTGGTGGTGCAAGAAGCGTTGGAAACAACTTTCATATCCGAAGTGTATTTGTCGGTGTTTACGCCGCAAACGAACGTGGGCGTCTCTTTGTCTTTCGCGGGAGCGGAAATAACAACTTTCTTAGCGCCGCCTTTGAAGTGAGCCGAAGCTTTTTCGGTGGTGCAGAACACGCCTGTGGATTCAACGATATATTCGGCGCCGCAGCTTTTCCAATCGATAGCGGCAGGGTCTTTTTCGGCAAAGAAACGAACGGACTGTCCGTCTACCACAAGACCTTTGTCGGTAACTTCGATTTTGCCCTCGTATTTGCCGTGCATGGTGTCGTATTTCAGCATATACGCCGCATAAGCGGGGTCAAGGAAAGGGTCGTTTACGCCCACCACTTCAACGTCTTTACGTTTGAGCGACGCGCGGAACACAAGGCGGCCGATTCTGCCGAAGCCGTTGATGCCGACTTTTATAACTTCTTTGTTTGCCATGTTTTTGGTTTCCTCCAAAAATAATTTTTATTTGCAACTATATAATATACGTTTTTCGCTTTTTTTGCAAGCGAATTGACAAGGTTTTAAAAAAATATCGGAAAATCGGCTAACACAAGTTTAGCTGACGCAAACGCGCCATAACGGCAAGTTCGGGCACGTTGTAACGCTCCGACAAAGTGGCAAGCACAAGCGGCAAATGTTGTTCTTCGTCGAGAGTCGCCCGATTTATTCCGAGTTCCGAATATATTTCGGCAACCTGCCGTTTAAATCCGTTTTTAGGCAACAAAAGTTTTAACGCAAATCCCGCCGCCCCGTCGCGCTCCGCAACTATTTCTTCGAACGCTTCGGAAAGAACTATTTTTCTGTTGTTTCGAGAAGCTACTGTTTCGAACCCGAAAGAAAGCTGTCCGTTTTCGTTCAATTTGTGACGCGTGCCGTAAAAAAGAAACTCGGCGCACATCAAAGCAAGGGTAAGGCTGTAAAGTCCGCTCTCTCCCCTGTCTATAATGTCGCGCTCCACCACCGCAGTGGGAACGGAAAAATCTTTGCACCTGTCTTTAAAATACACCCTTTGAGGCTCGAAAGCAACTATGCCGAGCGATTCCGTGCAGTCGCCGCAAACATACTCGCAAGCAACTTCAAGCCCCAAGCAGCGCGCAAGGCGCTCCATAGGCACCGCTCTTCCGTCAAGTACCGAGCGGTCGAATTTATAGAGCATATACGAAGCCGTATCTTCGGCAACGTATTTCGCTCCGAACGACATTTTTACGTTTTCGGACAAATCAATCATTTTTTCGCATACAGTCTTTTAGAATACTTATATTTCTTGCTTCCCACTTTATCTAAAAGCAGTCGGTGCAAATCATGCCGCGAGCCCATATTAAAGCCTTTGGCATCTATAATGTAAGCCTGCATTTTGCTAACGTAAATATAGAAAGCCGTTTCGTTTTCCTCAACCTTATGGATTTCCTCGTAACTGAATTGAGTGTCGCGCGCCTCAACATATTTGCCCGACTCGTTGAAAATTATTTTATCGTCGAGAAAACGCCACACCTGAGTGGTTTCGTTTTTCAATATAGGCGAACTTTTGAGCGTGCGGTTCATAAGTATTCGAACAGTTAAAAAATATATTACGGGCAAAAGCAGACCAACTATAATTAAGAAAACGCCGTAAAAATTATCTATAACTTTAACGAAAAAACAAACTATACCCAACGCGAAAAAAATCGCGGTAAGAGCAAACACAAACCAAACTTTGCTTTTCGCTTGGTCGGCGTTAAATTTTTTTATAAGATTTTGATTTAAAATAGTTTTTACTTCAACCATACCGCCGCCCCTTATTTAAGATTTTCGGGATTGAGACATTCGAGTTCGGGCAACACAAACCTTCCGTCTTTGCGAATAAGCACGTCGTCGAACCAAATTTCACCGCCGCCGTATTCTGGAGTTTGAATTAAAACAAGGTCCCAATGCACCGCGCTCGCGTTGCCGTTTGGCGCGTCGTCGTAGCACGCGCCGGGAGTAAAGTGAATCGAACCCGATATTTTTTCGTCGAAAAGTATGTCGCCCATAGGTTGAACCACATAAGGATTTACTCCTATCGCAAATTCGCCGACGTATCGGGCGCCCTCGTCGGTGTCGAAAATGGCGTTGCTCTTTTCGGTGAAATTACTTGTGGATTCCACGATTTTGCCGTTTTTAAAAACAAGGCGCACGTCTTCGAACTTAATTCCGTTTTCAATGCTCGGCGCGTTGTAGTGAATAACGCCGTTCACGCTGTTTCGCACAGGAGCGGTGTAAACTTCGCCGTCGGGGATATTCATTTCTCCCGCGCATTTTACAGCGCCTATTCCTTTTATAGAAAAACTAAGGTCGGTGTCGCGCGCAATAATACGCACTTTATCCGTTTTATCCATAAGAGCTTTGAGCGAATCCATAGCTTTATCCATTTTGGAATAATCGAGGTTGCAAACGTTAAAATAAAAATCCTCGAATTTTTCGGTTGACATTCCCGCAAGTTGAGCCATAGAATCGTTAGGATAGCGCAACACCACCCAACGCGTTTTGCAAACGCGCGTGTTGTGATGAACGGGATGACTGAAAAGCACAGAATATTTTTCGGTTTGTTCGCTCGGAACGTCGCTTTTTTCGTAAGAATTGTTAGAACCGCGAACCCCTATATAACAATCCATGTCTTCCATGCGGTAAATCGCATATTTACAAAGATTTTTAAAATATTTGTCGCTTCCGCCCATTAACACCGCGCGCTGAACTTTATCGTCGTAAAGTTCTACAAAAGGTTGTCCGCCTACCGCGTAAACTTTTTTCACGAGTTCAACCGCAATTTGGCTGTCGGTATCGAAAAGCTCTATTAAAACCTTTTCGCCCTTTTTAACCTTTAACGAATAATTCACAAGGTTTTCGGCAAGTTTTTCAACGCGGGGGTCAAGCATAATAATTATACCTCTCTTAACTTTACTGTAAATACTTCTTTTTAATTATATTACCGCGAGAAAAAAAAGTCAATTTATTTAGTCGATTTGCTTTCCAAATACCGCAATATATAGTATAATTATGCCGTATCAAAAAACTCGGAGGTATTTTTATGCCATTAGTTACAACAAAGGAAATGTTCCGTAAGGCGTATGAGGGCGGTTATGCAATCGGCGCTTTTAACGTGAACAACATGGAGATGATTCAGGGAATCGTGGAAGCGGGCAAAGAAGAAAACGCTCCCCTTATTCTGCAAGTCAGCTCCGGCGCGCGCAAATACGCAAATCCCCGCTACCTTAAAAAGCTTGTTGAAGCCGCAGTAGAAGATTCGGGGCTTCCCATCTGTTTGCACCTCGACCACGGCGACACCTACGAGCTTTGCGTATCCGCCATTGAAGACGGCTTTACTTCGGTAATGATAGACGCGAGCCACCACACCTTTGCGGAAAACATTAAAATCACTTCGCAAGTTGTTAAATACGCGCACGACAGAGGAGTTGTGGTAGAAGCCGAGCTCGGACGTCTTGCGGGAATAGAAGACGACGTAAACGTATCCGACGCCAACGCTTGCTACACCGACCCGAGTCAGGTTGAAGAATTCGTTTCAAAAACGGGCGTAGACAGCCTTGCCATTGCAATCGGGACAAGTCACGGCGCGTTCAAATTCAAAGGCGACGCAAAACTTAGATTCGATATTTTGGAAGAAGTTGCAAAAAGGCTTCCCAAATTCCCTATTGTGCTTCACGGCGCAAGCAGCGTGCTTCCAGAATACGTTCAAATAATTCAGGCGAACGGCGGTTCTATGCCGGGAGCAAAAGGCGTACCCGAAGAAATGCTCAGAAAAGCGGCGAGCATGGCGGTTTGCAAAATAAACATAGATTCCGACCTTCGCATGGCGTTCACTGCGGCGGTGCGCAAACACTTTAACGAAAACCCCGCCCACTTCGACCCCCGTCAGTATCTTTCCCCCGCCCGCGAAATGATTAAGCAGTGCGTAAAACACAAACTTGTGAACGTGCTCGGCTGCAACGGAAAAGCATAGTACATAAATAATTTTTCAAACATAAAAAACGGGATTCGCTATATTTGCGAGTCCCGTTTTCTGTTATATAATAATTCAGTCGTTTGCCGCAGTCTTCCAATAAAATTCGGGTGTGCCGAACACGCCGTCGTTATAAAGCTGTTTTGTGAGAACAGACAAACTGTCGGCGCTTTCGGCAATGAAAAACTTTGTGTTACCCTGAGGAACCGACATAAAAAGCGACGAATCGAATCCGCCCATCGCCACGTCGGAATAAACCCACGATATAACTTCCATAGGCAGTCTGCCCGGAAGTATTTTAACGTTGTTTTCAGTTAACCATTCGTTCACTTTTACAAAATCGGACGGCGGCGTAACTGCGGACGGATGAGGTTTATAGAGAATATTGTAATCGGAATATTCGTTTCCTATGCGATTCAAAATATCTGCGAATTCTTCGTCGGTAAAACTGCCGCTAAAAGGGTTGGTTCCCGTTACAATCAAATAATCTCCGTCTTTGTCGAAATAGTTTTTATCGAATTCGTCTTTATCAAAGTTCACAATCTTTAAAAACTCGTTTTTCTGCTCGTTCGAAAGAGCTTCGTACATTACGTCGGGTTCCATTTTGGGCATGTGCGCCTTATCTATTTCGGCTTGAACGCGAGAATCGGCGGAATCAAGCGTTTCGGGATACGCGCACCATAATTCGGTGTTGGGGCGCTGAGCCGCCATTATTGCCATTTGGCTTAATTGAGCATCGCTATAATAATGCGAACCCACTACGGTCCCTTCGAAATTTATATTGAATCTTCCGTTGTCTTCCCTGTTAAACTCTCCCGCCTTAGCCTTTTCCATAACGCCGTTGTAAATGCGGCTGTTAGCTTCCCACACATTGTATGCGTTCTCTTCTCTATACGGGAAAGCGGTGTTATACGTCCACGAACCATCGGAAACAAGTTTCACCTCGTAGCGCTCTTGCGGAATGTTGTGTTGTATAAAAGTAAAAATTTCAATTTGATTGAAAGCGTCGTTAAGAAAAAGTCTGAAATAACTGTGTTCGTCTTCCTTCGCAATTCCTACCGCCATTCCTTTCGCAAAAGACAAATTTATATCTTCGGCGCCGTTTTCGGCATATATAAATCGTTTGCTATCGAGCGCCTCCATATTTATAGTATCTTTACGCGTAAAAGTAAGTATTGATTTATAGTTGTTCGTAACCATATCCAACGCGCAATACAGCACGGGCAAAGTGGCGTTTACGCAATACATATTATAAATATTACGAACTTTCACCGGACGGTTTACAATCTTCTCGTTACCCGCATTATCTTTAACCGAATATTTAATTTCATAATCGCCGCATTGATTGAATTTAACTTTGTTGCCGTCTCGCGTAGCTTGCGGCGGCAAAGTAACAGTCACATTCTCCGTCACATCGGTTTGAACGCCCGAATCTTCTTCGTCTATGGCAACAACGCCGTCAAACAAATCGAGTGTATCCGTTTCCCTATCTATAAAAACGGCTTCCACACCCGAAATTACGGGAGCGGCATTATCGGTCGATTTATTTTCGCACGCGCCCGCAACAAAAACAATAAGCATAACCATAATGCCTATCAATATTTTTTTACGCAAATTTTCCACCTTTAAACTTATTCCTCCGTTTGTATTTAATAGCTATTATAACAGCGACCCCCCCCCGACTGTCAAACAAATTTATTCGTTTTTCTACTTTTTTCTACATTTTTCGAGCGTAATTGCGATAATGTTTTATCCGCTTTAAGCACAATCGGATTATTTCGGGTATTTATTTTATTTTTCGTCTTTTAATCCTAAAATTATACAAAGCGCGGAATTTATAATAATTTATGCGCACAAATAAAAAACCGAATCGAATTTCGACTCGGTTTTAAAGAATTTTTTACGGTTTTATTAACCCCGCAGGTTCGGGCACGGGATTTTTTGGCGGCGCGGGTTCCGGCGCGTCGGCTCCGTCTTCCCCTTCGGGCTGCGGTTGTTCCCGTTTTAATTCGGTTTGAACGTTTTCCTGCGTTTTCGCTTTCTCGTTCGCTTTTCCTATAAGATTCATTATTTTGGGATAGAGCAAGCAAAGCAAGTATATTAGCACCGCATCTTTAACAAGCATTAAAAGAACGCTCGGAACGGTAGCGAGAGCGGCGGCAAAAGCGCTGTGCGAAACAAGGGTAAGAATCATAACCTGATACGCGATGCCGAGCAAGTATGAAGCGACCAATCCCGCAAACGCACACAAAAACAATTTTAAAACGCTGAGAGTTTTTTTGCGCCCTACCAAAAAGCCCGTTATAAAAGCTTGCAACGGAAAGCCGAGAATATACCCGAAAGACGGTTCGAAAACATAGCCTATGCCGCCGCCCGTAGTAAATATAGGCAACCCTACAAGCCCCAACACCGCGTATGCGATTTGAGCGAAAGCTCCGTCGCGTCCGCCGAGCACAAGCCCCGACGCAGCAACAAACAACGCTTGCAACGTAAACCTTATAGGGGTAAGCGGCACGGGTATGCGAATAAGCCCGCCTATTACCGTGAGCATTGTAAAATAACTTATTCGCACAAGTCGTTTAGTGGTCATGCATTCAGTATAGCAAAACGAGAGAAAAATGGCAAACAATTTAATCTTAAAAACGTTTTGTTCCCCTTTTTATATTTTACCAAAGTATTCCAAATGTAAAAAAAAGAAGAAAAATGCAGAAAAGCGGTTGTCTTTTTTTTGCGAATGTGCTATACTGAATAGACCTCATTATAAACCGCCGAAAGATTTTTACGGTGAAAAAAGGGAAAGCAGGCAATGGAGCTGTCGGGAAATACGACCGTCAACAAGTTAATTATGTTGTTCGTTTTCGACAAAATGGATTTTCCCATAATGGAAGATACCGTTTTGAATATTTGCTCGTCCTCCAACTCGTGGATTCCGTGGATGGAATGCAAAGAAACGGTCGCTCAGCTTTTGGAAACGGGTTTTATATATCAATCGGTGCACGAAAACAAAGTGTATTACAATATAACGCCCGACGGCAGAATGTGTCTTTCTCATTTTTACACTCGTATTCCCTCGTCTTTGCGCGCCGAAATTACCGACTACATAAAAGAAAAGCGCATGAGTTTCAGGCGCAAGCAAGAATATTTCAGAAATTACTATAAAAACGCCGACGGAAGCTACACCGTTCAGCTAAAAATTATGGACCCCGCGCAAACGATGCTTGAAATAAAGCTTAACGTATCGAACCGCCACACCGCAAAATTAGTGTATAACAAATGGGAAGAAAAAGCCGCGCAAATCTTTTATTCCCTGCACGAACAACTTATAGACTGACAAACTTTGGAAACAAAATCGGCGAAAACTTTTGCCGATTCCGAAAAAGCAAAAAAAGGAGAACCTAAAATGGAATCTTTCCGCACTCAAAAAACCTGCTGCCGCCAAATTATCTTCGAAGTGGACGACAATGAAATTCTTACGAGCGTCAAGTTTATCAACGGTTGCAGCGGCAACTTGCAAGGCATAGCCAAACTTGCGGTCGGGCAGAAAATAGACGACCTAATCGAAAAACTCGGAGGCATTATATGCCGCGAGCGCACCTCCTGCCCCGACCAACTCGCAAAAGCGCTTATAGATTACAAAGAGCGCAAAGCTCATCCCGACGAAAAAGAAAAACGCTGACAAAAGTTTAAACGACGACAAAACCATATTTATAACGTTTTGTAAAAGAGCCTTCGCCGATTATTCGGCAAAGGCTCTTTTTGTTATATGTTTTTTATTTCGTTAATAGCCGTTTCTATTTTCTTTTTAAGCTCCGAATACTTTTCAACCTTTTGCTTTTCTTCTTCTATAAGCTTAGGCGGCGCTTTTTTTACAAAACCCTCGTTTTTAAGTTTGCCTTCCGCGCGCGCAAGTTCCGACAAGCAAGTTTCCAACTCTTTACTTAGCCGCTCGAGCTCGTCCGACGGGTTTACAAGCTCACCCATAGGTATATACACTTCCGTCCACGCAGTTGAAACAGTCGCGCTTTTTCCTTCCGGCTTTCCGAACAGCACGCTATTTCCGCCCGCAAGTTTTTCTATATATCCCGCGCCCGATTTAATCAACTTTTCGCAGCCTTCGGCAGGACACAACCACAACGCCGTTCGTTTATTAGAGGGAACTTTCATATCCGCGCGCAACGTTCTTATGCGCGTAATAATTTCTTTTATGCTCTCCATTTGCTTTTTAGCCGCCGTATAACGCGGAGCCTTTAAAGGATATTCGCTAATCATTATACTTTCGGCGTCGTTATTAGGCAAGCAACCGTATATTTCTTCGGTTACGAACGGAATTATGGGATGCAGCAATTTCAAAATATTGCGCAAAACATACACCAACACGCTTGCGGCTCCGTTGCGGTCGGCTTCGTCGGTGCTGTAAAGACGGGTTTTACTGAGTTCAATGAACCAATCGCAAAAATCGTTCCATACAAAATCATAGAGCGAAGCGGCGCAAAGCCCCACCTCGTATTTATCCATGTATTTTACAGAAAGCTTTATCGCGTCGTCCAACTTTGTGAGTATCCATTTATCAGCCAAAGTAAGCTTAATTTGAGAGAGCGGCAAAGCGCGAGCGTTTTCAAGATTTAAAACCGTAAAACGCGCCGCATTCCACAACTTGTTCATAAAGTTGCGGTAGCCGTCGAGTTTCTCGGTTGAAAAGCGAATGTCGCCGCCGGCGGATATTCCGCAAACCAAAGACATTCTCAGCGGGTCGGCTCCGTAACTCTCTATTATTTCCAAAGGGTCAACGCCGTTGCCGAGCGATTTGCTCATCTTGCGCCCCTGCGAATCGCGCACTATTCCGTGAATTAAAACTTTATTGAACGGAACCTCGCCCATGTGTTCGAGTCCCGAAAAAATCATGCGCGCCACCCAGAAAAATATAATGTCGTAGGCGGTAACGAGCACGTCGGTGGGATAAAAATATTCGAGCTCGGGGGTTTTATCGGGGAATCCGAGAGTGGAAAACGGCCAAAGCGCCGAACTGAACCAAGTGTCGAGAACGTCCTCGTCTTGTTTTACGGAACCGCCGCAATGAGGGCATTTTTTAATAACCTCTTTGCTCACCGTCATTTTTCCGCACTTATCGCAATAAAAAGCGGGTATGCGGTGCCCCCACCAAAGCTGACGGCTTATGCACCAATCGCGGATATTTTCCATCCAATGCAGATAGACTTTTTTAAACCGCTCGGGAACGAATTCCACAGTTTTGTCTTTCGCCACCTTAACGGCGGGCTCGGCAAGCGGCTTCATCTTAACAAACCATTGCTTTGATACAAGCGGCTCTATAACGGTGTGGCAACGGTAGCAATGGCCCACGTTGTTTTCGTGCGCTTCTATTTTCGCCAACAAACCTTGCTCTTCGAGGTCGGCGACAATTCGTTTGCGCGCTTCGAAACGTTCTAACCCCGCATAAACACCGGCGTTTTCCGCCATTGTTCCGTCGTCGTTCATAATGCGTATCACTTCGAGGTTGTGGCGCTGCCCCACCTCGAAATCGTTGGGGTCGTGCGCGGGGGTAATTTTTACGGCGCCCGTTCCGAATCCGCTCTCAACGTATTCGTCGGCAATTACGGGAATCTTTCTGCCCGTTAGCGGCAAAACAAGCATTTTGCCTATAACGCGAGAATAACGTTTATCGGCGGGATTCACGGCAACGGCGGTGTCGCCGAGCATGGTTTCGGGGCGAGTAGTGGCAACGGTAACGTAGCCGTCTTCCCCGTCTATTTTATAGCGTATGTGCCACAAATGCGATTGCGACGGTTCGTATTCCACTTCGGCGTCGGATATAGCGGTCTTACAGCAGGGGCACCAGTTTATTATGCGACTGCCGCGATAAATCAGTCCTTTATTATAGAGATTGACGAATACTTCGCGCACGGCACGGTTGCAGCGCTCGTCCATTGTAAAAGCGAGCCTGTCCCAATCGCAAGAAAAGCCCATTTTTTTGAACTGCTCCACGATTCTGCCGCCGTATTTTTCTTTCCATTCATAGGCGCGTTTTAAAAAGCCGTCGCGCCCGAGCTGTTGTTTTGTGACTCCCTCTTTTGCCATAGCTTCCGTTATTTTTACTTCGGTGGCAATAGACGCATGGTCTGTGCCTGGAAGCCACAACGCCTCGAAACCGCGCATACGTTTATAACGAATTATCGAATCTTGAATCGTATCGTTAAGCGCATGCCCTATATGAAGCTGTCCGGTTATGTTGGGCGGCGGAATTACTATAGTAAAAGGCTTTTTCTTTTTATTCGGCTTTGCGGAAAAATATTTTTTTCTTTCCCATTGCGCATAAATTTTGTCTTCGAAACTCTTTGGCTCGTAAGTTTTGTTCATGGTTTTGTCGCTCCGTAATTATTCCCGAACAGTATAGCATATTTGCTTGTTCAAAGCAACCGTTTTTAAGACCCGCAACTTTAAAAAAAACTTAAAAACGAACTGCCGCCCGATAGTCACTCACTATTTTCTTATCGTTCGCATAGTATGGGGTATGAATGCAAAAAGCATTCGAAAAGGAGAAAACCATGAAGAAAATAACACGAGCGATTGCAACGGTATTGGGCGGACTATTATTGTGCTTTCCTATACTCGGTTGCAACAAAAACAACGACAAGAAAGTTATACGACTGAGCGAGGTTACGCACAGCATCTTCTATGCGCCGCTGTACGTTGCCATGAACAACGGCTACTTCGGCGATTACGGAATAACCGTAAAGCTCAGTAACAGCGGCGGCTCAAACAACGTTATGACGGCGATAGCCTCGAAATCTGCCGATATCGGGCTTATGGGACCGGAAGCTACGGTTTAAGTATAAACTTCGTCAGTTACCGAAAAAAATTTGTCTTCGAAAGTCTCAAGTTTTATGTTAAAGTCTGCGGGTACTTGACTTTGAGCAAAGAATATCTAACAATTTATTACAACATAATGTAAAATAATGTAAAAACATAAAGGAGAAACTTATTCAAATATGAATAACGGAAATAAATTTTCCAACGATACAATACGCGACGTAATGCGTTTTTTGCTTGTTAACGGCTTTAACCAAACAACCTATGAAACGACGGAAGCATTATCGACACTCATCTTAAAAAACTTTCAATCAACTAATTTAGTTATGGGACAAGCTTACGCCGAACTCGCGGCGACGGGTGAAAAAGCCGACACGTTCCGAGCAAGACTCAGCTATAACATAAAAGAAAATTACGAGCGCGTAAGAAAACAAATATTCGACAAATACGGGTACGACATAGGCAGCTATTACGGCGTAAAAAATTTTATTGAGCAAATGTCGATTGTTTACAGCGTATTTGCCGAGTAAATTTAGGCGTTAAAAAAAGAGCGACTCATTAACCGCAGACGGTCGCTCTTTTTTTATTTGAATTTAATTCGAATCGGTTTCCGTATCGTCTTGAAGTTCGTCGTTCCAACCCGTAAGTTCTTCTATAATATGCAAAAGCTTACCTGCTTTTGCCAACAGTTCGCTCAATTCGTTCAAAGTTCAATTTCTCCTTATTTTAACCATCTTATTTATCGTTCAATAGTTTTAGCTCCGAAGCGATAGCCGCTTGTTGCGCTTCGAGTTCCGCGCGGCGCTGTTCCGCCAAAACAAATTTTCGTTTCAAATTTTCTTTTTGATAATACATAGGGTCGAAAGCGCGATTGCATGCAAAATGGAATTCGCAATTTTCTTCCGCCGAAACAACGTAAGGCTTTTTCATAAATTCTTTGTTCGTAAGCACTTTACCGTCAGCCATAACGTGTATAACCGCAGAATCCGATATTTTACGCTTCCTCATTTTATCCTCTAAATCGGATATATTCCGCACGGCTTGGCTATGTTCTCGCATTAAAGTTAAAAAATCAGTAGACTTTAAATATGGCTAATGCTATAATACAAACAGTATGGATAACAGCAAAAATCTTCTCTCGGTAATAACCGCCCACTTCGCCCGCTACTCCTCAATAGAAAAAGCGGTGCTTTTCGGTTCTCGGGCGCGGGGCGACAACACCGAACGCAGCGACTACGACATTGCCGTGTACGGCGATTTAACGCACAGTGAGCGTGTGGAACTACGCTATATATGCGATGAAGAACTTCCCACTTTGCACAAAATAGACTTAATTTTCATGCAGGAACAGTCACCGTCTAAATTCACCGAGAATATAGAAAAGGAAGGTGTTAAAATTTATGGTTAAGTCCGAAAATAAATTAGAAAATTTTTCTACCGCGAATAAACGCCTACACGAAGCGATTACCGCTTATAAAAATAATAAATCAAACGATTTATACCGCGACGCTCTTATTCAACGATTTGAATTTACATTTGAATTAGCATGGAAAACCACCACTGAAATTTTAAAAGAGCAAGGCATGGCATCGCCTTTCCATTCTCCGAAATCTGTTTTTAAAACAGCTTACGAAGTAGGTTTTATAGAAGACGAAAACGTATGGGTGAAAATTCTTGAAGACAGAAACTTTATGAGCCATACTTATAATTTGGAACTCGCGGTTCGCATTTCCGACGACATTTGCAATCACTACGGCAAAGCAATGAACAACTTGTTAAAAAAATTGAAAGAAACTCTATGATAGACAACGGGCGCAAAAGGAGACGTTTATCGTGTCGAATATCAGAACTGCTCTATATTGCCGTGTGTCCACTCTCGAGCAAGCTACCAAAGGATATTCGATAGGCGAACAAAAAGAAAAGTTGCGGCACTATGCCGAAGCGCAAGGGCACACGATTGCGGGAATATATTCGGACGAGGGCTTTTCGGGTAAAGATTTAATGCGTCCCGAAATGGAACGGCTCATAGCCGACGTAAGCGCGGGCAAAATCGACGTTGTGCTTATTTATAAGCTCGACCGTCTTTCGCGCCACGTTAAAGACGTTTTGGAACTCGTGGAGTTGTTCGAAAAATACAATGTGTCGCTTTACTCGCTTAAAGAAAACCTCGACCTCTCTTCCCCGTTCGGACGGGCGGCGCTGAAAATGTCGGCAACGTTCTCCGAGCTCGAACGCGAGACTATTGTAGAACGCATGGAAATGGGAAAGCACGCCCGTGCGAAAAGCGGAAAATACTCGTGTCCCGGCAAAGCTCCGTTCGGCTACAAGTTGAATAAAGAAACCGACAGGCTCGATATTGTGCCCGAAGAAGCCGACGCCATTTGCGACATGTACGCAAAATACATAGAAGGCTATTCGTTTCGAAAACTTTACGCCTACTGTAAAGAAAAATATCCCGACATACGTTTTTTCTCGAACTCCATGTGTTGCAAACCCGTTGTGGAACGCCCCTTATACGCGGGCTATTTTATGCACAGAGGCGAGCTTATAAAGGCGACGAACTACGAGCCTATTATTCCGTTCGAGACGTATTTGCAGGCACAGGAAGCCGTTAAACGCAACACGGCAAGGCGCAAACACGATAACACGCCGTATATACTCACGGGACTAATCGTTTGCGGCAAATGCGGACGCGCTTTTTGCGGCAAACGCAGAACTCATAAAGACGGCGCCGACGTTAAATATTCCTACACCTCTTACGGCTGTTCCGCTCGCTTAAAATACAATAAAGACGAGCACGGCTCCCGTCCTTGCGAAAACGAAATATACCCCGCCGACGAACTTGAAAAGCTCGTAGAAAATTCGGTGCTCAATTTTTCGTTTACCGACTTTGTTACTCCAAAAGCAACAACCGGACTCATCGACAAATTATTGTTTGAAAACGGCGAACTTAAAAAACAAAAAGAACGCATGCTCGACTTGTATCTTTCCGAATCAATCGACAAAGACACATACGCCGAAAGATTCGACGAACTACAAAAGCGTATTAAAAAAAATCTTGCGGTGATTGAAAACGAAAAACAAACTCTCGCTTCTTCTCCCACCGTTTCAATAGAATTTCTCAAAAAACGGCAACGCGAATACCCTACCGCCTCTAAAAAAGACAAGCGGCATTTTTTGCAACAAATAATAAAACAAATTGTTATAAACGGCGAAAAAATTACAATAAATTGGAACGTTAAATAAAATTCCCTTTACTTTCTCCTCTAATTTCATAAAGTATAAAATTGTAAGATAGCTAATAATTTTTAGGTCTTTTTTCGAAGTAACGCTATACTGCCATGTTGAAGGTCAAAAAGACTATCCCGTCATTTTCGGTCAGCTGACGCAGCGCGACGGTTCTTTTCTTGTTGCAAAAAATCCCGAGCCGGATTTTAAATGGGAAGACACTGCGGGTAAACACATTCTTGCGGGCAGAAAAGGCGGAATGCCCGCTATGACTCTCGAATACGTTATGAACCAAGCCGGCGTAGACACTTCGGGAAGCAATTTCGACACAACCGTGCAGTTCGACGTTATGGTGGGCGCGTTCGAAGGAAACAACGCTTGCGATTACTGCACCATGTTCGAACCTACGGCGTCGGAATTCCAAGCCGCAGGCAAGGGCTATATTGTGGCGAGCGTGGGCGAAGCAAGCGGCTTTGTTCCCTACACCGCTTTTTCGGCTAAAAAAAGTTACATTGCCGAAAACAAAGACACCGTAACCGACTTCTTGCGCGCAATAGTACGCGGCTACAACTATATTAAAGAAAACGATGCGGAAACTGTGGCGAAAGCTCTTGAAAAATCGTTCTCGGGCACTCCCCTCGATTCCATTGCGGCGGCTATAAAGAACTATTCGGGCATAGACGCTTGGTGCCATTCCCCCGTTATGAAAGAGGCGGATTTCGTTAAATTGCAAGACATTATGGAAAACGCGGGCGAACTCAGCGGACGCGCAGATTTTTCCGTAGCGGTTGACAATTCCATTGCAAACATAGTTGCCGCCGAACTGCTTTAAGAAGGCAAAGGAATAACCGCTATGGAAATACTGAAGATAGATAACGTATCGCTGATTTACCAAACGAACGAAGCCGAAACGCAGGCTTTGCAAAACGTTAATCTTTCAATCGAAGACGGCGAATTCGTTGCAATCATCGGACCGAGCGGTTGCGGAAAAACCACAATATTAACTCTTATATCGGGGCTTATGAAACCCACGAGCGGAGCTATTTACCTCGATGGAAAGCTAATCGACAAGCCTGTGGGCGACATAGGTTATATGCTTCAACGCGACCACCTGTTCGCTTGGCGCACCATTCTTTCCAACGCTTTACTCGGACCGGAACTTCAAAAAAAGAAAACTCCCGAAACAATAGAGTACGTTAACGGGCTCATAGAAAAGTACGGATTGGGCGAATTTAAAAAAGCGTATCCGCGACAGCTTTCGGGCGGCATGCGCCAACGCGCCGCGCTTATTCGCACTCTCGCCTACCGCCCTAAAATTTTACTGCTCGACGAGCCGTTTTCCGCGCTCGACTACCAAACGAGACTGTCGGTGTGCGACGACGTGCACCGAATAATAAAATCAGAAAAGAAAACCGCCGTGCTCGTAACACACGACATATCGGAGGCAATAAGCTTGGCGGACAGAATCGTTGTGCTATCTCAAAGACCCGCCACCGTGAAAAAAGTGTACACTCCGAATATAGAGGGAACGCCGCTAAAACGGCGAGAGGACAAATCGTTCTCGCGGTGGTTCGACGTAATCTATAAGGACGTAAGCACATGAAAAAACGAACGCTGAGAGAACAGTATTTGTTCGATAAAAAGAAAGACAAACTTATAATACTCGCTATTCAGATTGCCGTGCTCGTGCTGTTTTTCGGTTTGTGGGAACTGCTTGCTCGGACGGGCGCAATCGACTCGTTTATCACGAGTTGCCCCTCCCGCATGTTAAAAACACTCAAATTGTTGGCGCGGCAAGACCTGTTTAAACACATGGGCATAACTTTGCTCGAATGTGTGTGCGGGTTTGTGCTCGCAACTCTGCTCGGCACGATAATAGCAATTTTGCTGTGGTGGTCAAAAACGCTTAGAAAGGTTCTCGAACCTTATCTCGTTGTTTTGAACTCGCTACCCAAAATCGCGCTCGGACCTATAATAATAATCTGGCTGGGCGCAGGCTATCAAGCGATTATAACAATGACGGTGCTTATTTGCATCATCGTTACAATCATGAGCGTGCTGGCAGGATTCATGGAATGCGACGAAGACAAAATTCTCTTAATGCGCGCTATGGGAGCAAACAAGTTTCAAATCCTTTTCAAGCTGTTGCTTCCGAGTTCGCTTCCCAATCTAATTTCCGTACTAAAAATCAACGTGGGACTTTCGTGGGTAGGCGTTATAATGGGCGAATATCTTGTGTCGAGCGCAGGACTCGGCTATCTCATCATATACGGCGGTCAGGTGTTCAAACTCGACCTCGTTATGGCGAGCACAACCGTTTTGTGCCTGCTTGCGGCGCTAATGTACGCCTCTGTTGCGCTACTTGAAAAACACGTTAAAAAATCAAGATAAACTCTGCAAGTACAAAAAGGCTTCTTCCCTTTTCTTAGGAAGAAGTCTTTTTTGCTAAAAATCTATTTCTTTTCTTTGCTCTTTCTTATTTTTTCACCGCAAACTTTACAAATGTCAAAATAATCAACATACGTTGTAGTTCCGTAATGAGTTGTCCATTCGCCCTTTTTAATATCATATTCCAAACCGTCATCGCTTACTAATTTACCTACAGTTCGTTCTTCATAATCATCGTAATCATAGTCTTGAACTCTTTCATTTTCGCTATTTTTAACTTTTTCCAAACAGAACATATTCCCGCATTTAGAGCATCTTTCATCTCGCTGTACCCCACCATGACTGTGATAGAATGCATCTTTATCTTTATTCAAACGCATAATTTTAACATAACATTGTATAAAAAACAATCCCCAATAAATAACCCACAAAAACAAAATCCACAAATCCAACCCTATAATTACAGTTTTATCTAATAAAACTATCCCTCGAATTGCCCCCGCAAAACCTACCGCAATAAAAAGAATACCAAAAATTAAGAATATCTTTTTCCCTTTAAACTCTTTTAAAAGTTGCTCGCTGTCCGCTTTGTTTAAATATAATTTATTGCCTTTACAATACCATTTAATGCTCCTAACGCAATCATACCAATCAATATCATCCCCAGAAATTTTTAATCCGTATATAAGTATCAATATTGCAGTTGCAAAAAGCGAAACAAAAAAAGTAATAGTTTTAATAAAAATTCCTGTTATAAAAAAAGCTATTTCCAAAACTGTCGCTACAATAAATAAAATATTCGTTGTATTTAATGCTACGCATTTAAACCTTGCAAACGCGATTTTACTATTCATATTTGCTGCTTCTTTCATGCGTTCTCCCAAAAACTTTATACTATATATTATAGGTGAGAATTCTTCACTTGTCAAGCAATTAGGTGAGAATTCTCATATAATATTCATATGATTATCGGTAAACGTATCAAAGAATTGCGATTACAAGCAGGCATAAGCCAAAAAACGTTAGCGGAAAAAATCGGTGTGAATAAACGCGCCGTAATCTTTTGGGAACAAGAAATCAACGAACCCAAAGCGTCTTATGTTCGTAATTTAGCCGTATTTTTCGAAGTGTCGGCAGATTATTTGTTGGGAATTTCCAACTATTAAAAACTTCAAAAATCAAATAGTGCGAACTTTTTTCCGTTTCAATAACGGGTATTTTTCTGTTTTTCGCATATAGTGAGCACACACCGCAACATACGCTATTCCCAAAACGCCGACAAGCGGATAGAATAACGAGACTACTCGCGTAAAGCCCAAGAACGAAAACACGGTGCCCGCTATAATTACTACGGCGGAATTAAAAATCTTCCCCGCGAATTTCCCTTCCAAATAGCCGCAAAGTCCGCCTACCGCAGTAAGCATTGTTGTGAAAATACTTATTCCCGTAACTATGCTCAATATAACATACAACCACTTGCCCGCGCCCGACGAAATTTCGAGTATGGGCATTTCGGCGGCGTAGTTCCCAGTGCAATTAAGAGCCGTTATAAGTAACGCCAACAAAGCTGTGATAAACGCAGCCGCAAGCGCGCTGCTCAATATAATCTGTTTTTTGCTGAGTTTGCCGAGCGTTGTGAGCACAGTGGACGCAAGCATCATGTTCATGCTCACATATACCGCGCTTATGGGAAAAATTCTAAAACGGAAAACGCCCAAAGAGGCGTCCATTATTCCCGTTTTAAACGCGCTGAAACAAACTGCGGCAAGCGAAACTATTATAACGGGCACAACAAGAAAATTGCAGTCGAGCATTCCTTTGGCTCCGCGCCCCACTATAAACGCGCAAACAATCGCGGCAACCGTGCCGAAAACGGGAACGGGCACGAGAGACCTGCAAAGACTGTTAAAGCCCGCAACCATTGCCGAAAGCACTATCAAATTGTTAAGCAGTAAAAAGCCGTCGGCAACAAAATGATATTTTCCGAGCAAAACTCCGTTCACTTTATCGAAGCTTTTTTCGCCTATTTTTGCGCCCGCCGTTAAAAACAACACGCATGCCGCAAAAATAATTATACCGCAAACGGGAGCCACAAATACGGAAATACCGCTTCCGAAAAAAGAAACGATTTCTCTACCCGAACAAAAGCCCGCTCCTATCATGGTGCCTATTATGAGCATCGCGATTGAAAAAATCCTACGCATACTATACTCTATGACGCGTAGGATTTCTTTATTCTGTTTTTCGACTTTTTTCGCAAACGACTTTATTTCTATTTTTTATCGTCGGCGCTGCGGCTTACCGATTTGCACGGCGACGCCGTTTCCTCTTCGCTAACTTCTTTTTCGCCTACGGCAAGTTGCGGTTCCGCCGCAACGCTCTTCTGACGGTTTATAACGGCGCCGTTTATCATCAACTCGAAAACGCACCCGAGAAATTCCGCCGCCTTCTCGCAAAGCAAAATTCTCGTAAGATATATTTGCATATAGTCCATTGTGGAAGAAATGTCGTCCATAAAAATAACGAGCCGGATTTTTCTTTTTTCCTTATCTACCACAAGATAGTTCTTTTTTATAGCCATATTCACTCTGTCGTGAATATCGTTGTAGTCGAACGTCTTTTTTCTAACTCGGCTACGGTGCGCGTCCGACTTATCCGCAATTATAAGCGCCGCCGAAATAGGATTTACCGGCAGTCCCGTTTCCTCTTCATGGTTGCCGATTGCCCCTATGATAAGGGCAATTTCGTCTATTTCCATGTGCATTCGGCTCAACGCATCGTAGGCAAGCGTAGCGCCCGTAAGTCCGTGATGCTTGCGGTTAATCGCGTTGCCTATGTCGTGAATCCACCCCGCTATTGCGCCGAGTTCAACGGTGCGCTCTTCGTAACCGAGCTCCGAAAGAATGTTCGCCGTAGTTTTTGAAACATAGCCCACATGGCGCAAACCGTGCTCGGTGTAGCCCATGTGTTCGAGGTTGGTGTTGGCCGCGTCTATAAGCTTGCGGAATTCGTTATTCGCCCGTATCATTTCAAGCGTGAGAATTTTTCGCACTCGTTCACTTCCTTTTTTATCCGAGATTTTTAATTACGCCGTAATAAGGGTCGTCCGAAAAGTCGCGCGTGTCGTCAACCACGCCGCCCATACGTTCTATGGCGTTTTTGATTTCTATATATTCCATGTAGTTGCAAGTGTCGAGCGCGCGATACAGCATTGCCGACGCGCGTTCGTCTCCGTATTTTCCTATTAACCCCGCATAAAACGGTATATTATCGCCGAGAGCGAACAGTTCTTCGAGAAGTCTTAAAGTTCTGTCGTCGCGCTTCGCGTTAACGAGCACTTCGGCAATCATTCCTTTTTGCGCGGGAGTCGCATTCGGAATAAGACGGTACAGCCTGTCCGCAACGGCGTCGGCATGTTCGCACATAACCTCTATGGCTATTTCGCGCAACCCCTCGTCGGCGGCTTCGTTACATATAAGTTCGGCGTAAACGTCGAGAGGATGTTCGGCGCCTATTTCGGTTAGCAAATTCGCCGATATTATTCTCGCTTTCGTGTTGCGCGACGTTCGAACAATATCTTGCAAACCTTGCACGCATTCCCGCTTTTCGGAAATTTTATCCAAAAGCAACGAACTCGGATTGCCCGCGCCGTCGCACGCCGACACCATTAGCTTTATAAGGTCGGGAGCGTCTATATTGTCGAAAAACAAACGCGGCGAAAGCCCGCTGAGTTCTTCGAGAGGTTGGTTAGCCCACTCCTCGTAAAGCGTGGGCATTTTGTCTTCGAGTTCGTCGTCGTTCTCCAACTCCTCGCGGTGAGCGTCGTACCACTTTATTGCAAATTCCTCAAAGTTTTTATCGAAATCAAACATTTTATCTTCCGCCTTTAATTTTTATTTTTCGGTTCTCTCGCTTTTTTCTCCGACATGTTTTTGTATTTGAAATACGTTTCTTTATCCGCTCCGAAAAGTTCTATGCAACATTCGTCGTCGTTCAAAGGATTTACTTTTCTAATACGGTTGGCTATAACCGCCGCGAGCGCCACTTCGTTTATATCGAACTCTCCGCCGAGCAAAGAGAGCAACTTTCCGAACACCGCGTCGAACTCGCGTTCGAATCCTTCGCACCCGAAAAGCGCAACGGTAGAGTACGCAAGATAGTATGCGTCTTTCCATTTTCCGCTTATTCGCGCGGGCGCTTTTCCCGTAAGCGGACGGCAAATATCGCGGCAAGTCAAATAAAGCGGACGCTTTTTAAACCTTTTGAGGGCAATCGGCAAAAGAATACGCTTATCCGAATCGGGAAACAACGGGTCCATAAGACAATCGCGTATATATCTCTCGAAAAACGGAACTTCCGCCACAATATCGCACAATATGCGTTTGGAGTTGTCGCTTCCCGCTTGAAAAATCATTAAAATTCCGACGCGCAAATCTTCTTCGCGCAGTTTGGCTTTAAGCGCGTTTCTGTTGTCGCCGCATTCGGCAAGCACTCCGTTCAATTCTTCCAAAATCTCGGCTTCGGCGTCGGGCGGCAGTTCGCAAGTAAGCGGAAAATCCGACGGTCCCGCAAGTTTCGATATAAGGCGGGCGTATACTCTAACGACCGCGTCGTAAGGATAAAGCGCTTGAAGCGTTACCATTGTTTTGCGAGCTTCCCTAAGCTCTCCGCAATTAGCGAGCGCTACGGCATAACAAAGCGTAGGGCTGCGAAGCGGCGACATGCGCGAAAGTTTGCCGCCGAACTTCACTATAATGTCGCTGCGTCCGAGTATCGCCGCCATACGAATTATCTGACCTATTCCCGTTATATCGTCTACCGCGCAAGCCGAAAGCTCTTGTAAAGCCGATTCGTATTCTTCCGTGCGCCCGAGCTTGTAAAGAGCGAGAACAGTGTTTACCGCCGACTCCACTCCCGAACAGTATTTTTCCGCTTTTTCGGCGCAATTCAACGCCTTTTCGTGCTCGCCCGCCGCATTATACAGCGCCGATAATTTGGAATTGGCTTCGCCGTAAGACGCGGTGCCTTCGGGAACCATTTCAAGCATTTGTCTGGCAAACTCGAATTGCCCCGCTTCCAACAACCGTTTTCCGAGTTCGAGCATATTCTGTTCGGCGGTAGGTTCCACCTTATATTCGCGTTGAGCGTAAAACTGCGTTGCGGCGTCAACAAAATCCAACTCGCGGCTGAACCCGCGTTTTGCCGCCATGTCCATATAATATTTGAGCGCGTCCTCGTTTCCGCCCGTTCCGAACGCGTCTATAAGCCCTATTATGCTGTCGAACGCGGCTTCGGGAGAACTGTGCGAAAGCGCTTTGTAATACATAAGCTGCGTTTCCCGCATAAGATTTAAATCGCGGTAACAGCAAGCCATTTCCACTTCCAAAACGGAGCGGAAATCGTCGGCGTTAGACGCTTCCACAAGTTTATAAGCCTCGCGGTAGCTTTTGAGCGCGTCGATAAAATTATCGCTCTCGTACTGGTTTAATCCGCGCGCATAATAATAATCTATATCAGGTTTGAATTTTACAACGGTACCCAATGTTCGTTCTGTCTCCGAATAAATCCTCTTCTTATTTTTTCGCTATAAAAGCTATTCTCTCGGTTTTCTCGGTAGGTTTCGTTCTCTTTCCGAACGCGTAAACTTTAACGTCTTTAAAGCCCGCCGCCGTCAGAGCGTTTTTCACTTCGTCGGTTTTTAAAATATACTGCGTTTGCGTTTCGCACGTCTTTATATATGTTTCGCCGCACGGAGAAAATACCGTAAAATCTATAATAAGCCTGTCTCTTTCTCTGAAATTCCGCCAAATGTACGTTATATCTTGTTTCGTTTCCGAAAAGGTGTTGCCGGCAAGCACGTTTTTAAGCTTGTATTCGCTGCTTATGTCGAACGCGAACACGCCGCCGCAAGAAAGCAATTCGTAAATTTTTCGAAACGCTTTGTTAATATGCGGAACGTAATTATAAACGTCGTTGGCGGCAAGCACAAAATCGAGTTTGTGAAGCGCGGGCGGATTAGAAGCGTCGCCGAGCACAAATTTTATAACACGCCCCGCTTTCGTCGCTTTTTCGGCGGCTTTGCCAAGCATCCCCGCGCTGCCGTCAACTCCGTAAACTTTGTAGCCTCTGCGCTCTAATTCAAGCGTGAGCGCGCCCGTGCCGCACCCCAAATCCATTCCCTCGCCGCGAGGCAAAAAACCGCAATAATAGTCGGCGCGAATAGCCGCGTCGTCCTCGCCGAAAAGGTCGTAAACTTCGGAAAGCGCGGTATACATCATTCTTCCGACTTTTCCTTTTCGTCGGCTTGGGCGTTCGCCCCCTCTACCGTCTGTTTAGAAACGCTTCCAACGCGTTCCGACTCGGCGGGCAAAGCCGCCGGTTCGTCGTCGGGTTCTTCTTCGTATTCGGCGTCTATACTGCGTTTAACCGCCTCTTTCTCCTGTTCGAGCCTCAATAGGTCGGCGCGAGAGAAACTTGTTGGCAAAGGCGTAAACGTTTCGCCCTCGTCTATGCTCGTAATCTTTTTAGGACGCTTTTTGGGATTGTTAAAACGTATGTTCTTGTTCTTTCTGTCGCGCTCTTCGGCGGCTTTTTCGTCGGCTTCGGTCTTTTTGTACATGCCGCGATTTTTCACCGCGCCCTCCACTTTGTCGTTAATAAACTTATCATACGCCCAATGAGCATATACGGTCCACAAAAGGATAATATAAGCGAATCCTATAAACGCAAATATAAGCAAGCCGAAAATTGAAAGAAAACTCGGCAGCACAATCAAAAGCACTATGGGAATTGCGCTTAAAATAAGCATTATGAGGTTTGTAGGCAACAACGCTATCGCAAACAAAAAGCTGTTTTTTATAAGAGCCCACATTTTGAGTTTGTAGGTTACCGCCTGAGTGGTTAAAAAGATGAACATACTCAGCAAAAGCACGAATTGAATAACAGACACCGCTATGCCTATTACTCGCCAAGCTATGTGAATTTCCGTCATGTTGTTATAAATGCCGACGTTCGCCATAACCAAAAACAGCGAAATTCCCGCGAACAACGACGAGAACAGGAACGGTAAAAAGTTCATTTTTATGCCGCGAAAGAAATGCCCCGCAACGCTTGTCCCCTCACCCCAAACAAGTCTGCGCATAACGTAGAACGCGCCGCTAAGCCCCACGCTCGCCACCATTATGCACGGAATAAGTACCAAATAAGTTTGAAGGTCGAACTGAAACGCCCTGCGTTGCCCCAAAGCTATAACGTCGGTAATTATGGGATAACCTATTCCCACGTTTCCCGAATACGGCAAAAGCGAACCGTCCATTTGCTTTACCATTTGCATTATAACAACCCACGCTATTGCGGGCAAACAGAACAACAGCACCAACAAATTGATTTTTACTATTGCGCCGAAGCGGTTGAAGAACACGTCTTTAAAAAGCTGAAACCGAGTGCCGGGCAACTTGTCGGGCGTGAAGTCGGGCAAATTGTCTTTACCCATTGTAAGTCTGTATATAAGACCTTTTTTTTGCGCCATTTGTTTCTCCTTTATTCTTTTAGAAAGCTATCGGTCGAAAATCAGCTTTTCGTATATTTCCACGCCCGTAAGAAGCGCGGTTTCGTCGAACCCGAAAGTGTCGCTGTGCAGCGGCGAAGTGTGCTTATCGTCGCGACACCCGAGCCACAGCATACAGCCGGGAATTTTTTGCAGATAAAACGCGAAATCTTCGGCGGTAAAACGGGGCTCGCATTCGAGAACGTCGGCAATCTTTCTAACTTTTGCAAGCGACGCGGGATTATTCACAAGCGGAGGATAAACCGCGTTTACCAAAACTTTGTGTTCGGTGCCGAAAAGGTTGTCGGTCTCCACCAAACGGTTTTCTATCCGCATCATAACCGCATCGAGGTCGGCTCTGTCGAAATACCGCAAAGTGCAATACGCCTTAGCCGAATCGGCAACAATATTGCGCGCCGTTCCCCCTTCGAGTTTTCCTATATGAAAAACCGTATTTCTTGCTCGGTCGGCATTACATTCGGCGGATTTCGAATAAAAAGTTACAGCCGCTTTAAGCGCGTCGTTGCCGTCCGAAACGTTTGCGCAGTGGCAACTCTTTCCCATAAAGCTCACGTCGAATTCTGCGGTTCCCGCAAACATGGCTCCGTCGGTGGAAGCCACTTTGCCTATTTCGAGTTCGGGGCAAAGATGAAAAGCGAAAATTTCGTCTACGCCTTCGAGCGCGCCCATATCGAGCATTTTTTCGGCGCCGCCGTCGCCCTCCTCTCCGAACTGAAACACAAGCCGCACGTTTGTTTTGGGTCGGCGAACCGAAAGCATATCGGCAACGCACAAAAGCATAGCGGTGTGCCCGTCGTGCCCGCAAGCGTGCATATTGTTTCCGTCGGCTTTAAACGGGCAGTCCGATTTCTCCGTTATGGGAAGCGCGTCTATATCGCAACGAAGCGCTACGGTTACCGAGCCGTCGTCGCCTTTAACGTCGCACACAACGCCCGTGCCGTACTTGCGGAACTTGTGCTTCATTCTGCCGAGCTCGTTCGCTATAAATTCGCTCGTTTTAAACTCGCACTCGCTCAGTTCGGGAATTTTATGAAGCGCTCTTCGCACGTTTGTGAGGTAGTCGATATTTCCCATAGTAAGATTATATACTATATCACACGATTTTTCAATCAAAAACGACGACAAAATGAAATAAATGTTTTAAGCGATTGACTTTTATGCTCTCTTATGGTATTATACGGGTGTTAATGAGGAGCGTAGAGCAAGAGTAACAAGAAGTTACCGTTACCGCAACGGGCTTGCGAAAGGGTGTCTACGCCGAAGCGAAAGCCGCTAAGCGGAAAAGGCGGCGTTCGTTGGGTGCGCGGGATAACACTACGCAACTGTCGCGGGCGAATTGCCTTGCGGAGCACATTAACCGAGTCGGATTTGCGAAAATCGTGTGTACGGCGGCGGTTATTGTGCCGCCTTTTGTTATTTCCGAACCGAAAGTAACATACGCGAAACGCTTAACATATAAAAAAGGAGAATAAGAATGAAACAGTATACTGTGGCTGTAGTAGGCGCAACCGGAATGGTGGGCAGAAAAATGCTTCAAGTGCTCGAAGAACGCAAAGTTCCCGTAATAGAACTTGTGCCTTTCGCGTCGAAAAGAAGCGCGGGCGGAAAAATAAAATTCAACGGCAAAGAATTCGAAATCGTAGAACTCACCGAAGAAAACGTGCGCGCGCGCAAGATAGACTTCGCACTCTTTTCCGCAGGCGCGTCGGTTAGCAAACAATTCGCTCCGATATTTGCCGAATGCGGCGCAGTTGTAATCGACAATTCCAGCCAGTGGCGCATGGAACCGAATATTCCGCTCGTTGTGCCCGAAGTTAATCCTCACGCCATAAAAAAAGAAAGCGGCATCATAGCAAACCCCAACTGCTCAACAATTCAAGCGGTTGTCGCTCTCGCTCCCCTTCACCGCAAATTCGGAATAAAACGCATTGTATATTCCACCTATCAAGCGGTTTCGGGCGCGGGGTTGAGCGGCTATAACGATTTGGCGGACGGCATAAACGGCGCGGCACCAAAAAAATTCCCGCTCCCCATTTTCGGGAACGTGCTGCCGCACATAGACGTTTTTCTTCCGAACGGCTACACAAAAGAAGAAGAAAAAATGATAAACGAAACGCGCAAAATACTCGGCGACCAAACGCTTCGCATAACCGCAACAACTGTGCGGGTACCCGTGTATTACGGACACAGCGAAAGCATAAACATAGAATTCAAAACACCCGTAACGGCAAAGCAAGTGCGCGAGGCGCTTGAAAACACGAAAGGCATAGTTGTGATGGACGACACCGAAAAAGGCGTTTACCCCACTCCGCGAGAACTTGCCGACCGCGACGAAGTTTTCGTAGGCAGAATACGCCAAGACGAAAGCGTTGAAAGCGGCGTAAACCTTTGGGTTGTTGCCGACAACATACGAAAAGGCGCCGCAACCAACGCGGTGCAAATTTTGGAACACATAATCGCAGAACGTTAAATATTAAACCGCATTCGCGGGCGTGTGCCGCGAAAAACGCGCCAAACGGCGCTATAAATTCAGGGAGGCAAACAATGTCTTTATTCAACGGTTGCGGCGTGGCTCTCGTTACGCCGTTCGACAAAAACGGCAATGTGGATTTCGAAACTCTCGACTGCCTTTTAACCCACGTTATACAAGGCGGAGTGAACGCGCTGTTCGCGTGCGGAACTACGGGCGAACCGAGCACAATGACAAAAGAAGAACGCGAGGCGGTGATTTCCGCTTGCGTTAAAAAGGCTAACAAAAAAATACCCGTATTCGCGGGAAGCGGCGCCAACAACACCGCCGAAGCTGTGGCTTTTTCGCGCAGGTGCGAAGATTTGGGAGCGGACGGACTTTTGGTAGTTACTCCCTACTACAACAAGTGCACTCAAAACGGCGCCGTTCTGCACTATAAAGCGATTTCCGACAACGTGCATATTCCCGTTATAGCCTATAACGTTCCCACTCGAACGGGATTTAATTTGCAACCCGAAACAATAGCCCGACTCGGCGACCTTAAAAACGTGCGAGGCATCAAAGAAGCGAGCGGCGACATAGACCAAGTTCTTGAAGTGGCAAGACTCACGGCGGGAAAAATGGATTTTTACAGCGGCGACGACAGCTTAACCGTTCCCGCTATGTCGCTCGGCGCAAAAGGCGTTATAAGCGTTGCGGCGAACGTAATTCCCAAAGAAATGAGCGAACTTACCAAGCTGTGCGAACAAAACAAATACGCCGAAGCGGCGACGCTCGGATTTAAAATAAATCCGTTCGTTAAAAAGTTGTTTTGCGAGGTGAACCCCATTCCCTGCAAAAAAGCGTTGCAACTAATGGGAATAAACGTTGGCGCTCCCCGACTTCCGCTGACCGAACTCGAACCCGCGCACACAGAAGCGCTCGCCGACGAGATGAAAAAACTGAAACTTATTAAATAACTTTTTTATAAGCGAACTGTTGCGACAACTATTTAAGTTACAAAGCGCGCGTTTAAGAAACGCGTTACAACAAGGAGAAATTAAAATGAATGTGTTCATTGTGGGCATTAGCGGAAAAATGGGAAAGGTTATTTGCGAACGCGCCGCCGAATTCGGAATATCGGTTTCGGGCGGACTCGACAGAGTTGCGGAAGGCAAGTTCCCCGTTTTCGACTCCGCAAAAGACGTAAACGTGCCCGTAGACGCCGTTATAGACTTTTCACGCCCCGAAACGCTCCCCGAAGTAATTGCGCTCGCAAAACGTTTTAATTGCCACTGCGTGCTTGCCACGACGGGATACGATAAAAAGCAAGAAGAGCAAATCGAAAAACTTTCCGAACTCGTGCCTGTGTTCAAATCCGAGAACATGAGCGTGGGAGTGAACGCGCTTTCTATGCTTGCCGAAAAAGCCGCCGAAGTTTTAAAAGATTTCGACATTGAATTAGTTGAAAAACATCATAACCAAAAAGCCGACGCGCCGAGCGGCACGGCAAAGCTTTTATGCCGAGCGATTGAGCGCGGAATAAACTATACGCCCAACTACCTTTACGGACGCGAAGGCAATGTGGGAAAACGTAAAAAAGGTGAAATCGGTGTTCACGCTGTGCGAGGCGGCACAATCGTCGGAGAACACGAAATAGCGTTTTGCGGCGCCGACGAGGTTGTAACCCTTTCCCACTCCGCACTTTCGCGCAAAATATTTGCCGACGGCGCACTGCGTGCGGCTCTGTGGTTGTCGGGAAAGAAACCCGCAATGTACGACATGCGCGATATGCTCAACCTATAATAAAAAAATAAATAATAACCTCTTTCAAACATAAAAAAGTTCTCGGTAAAAACAACCGAGAACTTTTTTTATAAACTAATTTAATTTTCCTTATCGGTATTCTCGACTTCGCCGACGTCGGCAAGCTTCCGTTCTTCGGATTCGCCTGTTTCGTCAAGCGCTGCAGCAACCTGCGCCGCCGCTTCGTCTATCTGCTCTTGCGGAATAACCATAGCCGCCGATTCGCCTTCTTTAAACTCCTCAGCTTTTTTCTTAGCTTTCTTTTTGGCGGACGCTTTGTCTTTTTGAACGCTTGGCGCGTAAGGCTCGCCTTGCACAACGCGTATCAATCCTTTGCGAACGAGCGCGTCGGTAGACTTATACGGCACAGCGTAGTCTTCGGGTTCCCTGTCGGTTTTTTCCGCTCCGAACTCTTTCATTAAGCCGTCTATAATGTGTTTAGCGTATCCCATTTTTCTGTCGCTCTTTATGCGGTACAAAAGCGGGAACTTGTTGTTCGGGTTCTTTTGCGATAAGTCTTCGCCGCGATATTTTGTGTCGGAATAAACCGACGGGTCGGCGGCAAGATAGAGACAAAGCGTTTTTCCGCGCACCGCTATGCTCGCAACGTTGTTCTTACCCACTCTGTAAGTTTCGCGCTTCCAAGTGTTTCGCACTTTCGCATCGGAATACGATAGCAAATGATTTTTAAGCTCGGAATAGCGCGATTTCAAAAGGTCGTCAGACTGAATTATGCGCGCGGTGAAACTTCGGTTGTAATGTATTCCTTTTGCCGCAGCCTCCGCCTCTTCCGCTTCGAAGTTAGGAAGCGCGTCGCCCACAATTCTAATAAGGTCTCTACGCACAAGAACTTCGGTAGACTTATAAACGGGTTTAAAGTCGGCGGCTTTGTAGTCGGAAAGTTTCTTTATTCCGCGCTCCGCCATCATAGCGTCGATAAGTTCTTTCGCATACCCCATTCGGCGGTCGCTCTTTAATTTGAACATTAGCGGAAGTTTTGCGTTTTTGCTTTTCAGCGACAAATCTTCAACCTTGTATTTGGTGTTTTCATACTTTTTGGGGTCGGATGCCAAAAAGAGGCAAAGCGTTTTTCCGCGCACCGTAAAGCATGCCGCGTTAGATTTTCCGACGCGGAAAGACTCTCGGCGCCAGCTTGTGCGGCTCGTTACGCCTTTATATGCAAGCAAATAGTTTTTAAGCTCCGAATAACGCGCTTTAAGGTCGTCGTTCGACTGAATAACGCGCGCCGAAAAACTGCGGTTATAACGCACAACGGTACCTTCGGGGGTGAGCATTTCTTCAAGCTCGTCGCCGTCTTCGTCCACCGTGAAAGTTATGTCGGAATCAAAAGCGACGGTAACGTCGTCGATTGTTTCGAACTCTTCGTCGGCGACGGTTATTCCCTCGTCGGTTTCTTCGTCTTCAACAACGATTACCGCTTCGGGTCGAGACACATCGACGCCTTCGGGAACTTCGCCGAGCACTATTATTCTAAGGTTGCCCGCCAAATACATATCGTCGCGGCTTTGTTCTTCGAGGTCGTATTCCTTAGCAACAACTTCGCCCTTAGTAGCCGCGTCCGCTTCGGCAAGTTTTTCGAAAAGATATTTCGCGTATTCGAACTTGCGCGACGAAGTGAAACGCATAAGCATAGGCGTTTTTTCAAAGCGCTTGATTGCCGACATATCTTCGCCGTGATACTTAGTTTCGGCATAGTCGGCGGGGTTCAATGCGAACGCCACGCAAAGCTTTTTCCCTCTGAACAACAACATAGCCAAAGTTTTGCGTCCTTTGTAAACGCGTTGCCCGCGAAAACTGCCTTTTATTTTAACCCCTTTATACGCCGAAAGCTCGTTCACGAAATCGACGTAGAAATTCTTTGTTTCGGCGTCGGAATTGCGAAGTTTCGCTTCGAATCCGTAAGAATATCTAACGTAATACCTTTTGTCGTCGTATTCCTCGCCCATAAATCCGAGCGATTCGCGCGTGCCCGGCGCCATATCTGCAACGGCGAGAATTTCCACTCCGAGCGGCTCGCTCTCGTCGTCTTCCTCGTCGTCAACCGACGCGGCTGCCGCAACGGCTACTTCGGGCGGCACAAGTTGCCCTCCCGCCTGCAATCCTGCCGCAATTTCCCAAAGCGGATATGTGCGAGCCTCCACTTCGCCGCCCGCCTTTATGTATTCGAGACGAGCCATAAGTTCCTCGCGCCGAGCTTGAAGCGAGCTGTCTTGCAAGCGGTGCACACCTCTGCGCGCGAAGATAAACGCAACAGCCGCGTTTGCGGCAATGAGAGCCGCCAAAACTACGGCAAGCGTTATCGTTACGGTTAATTGAGCGGGCGAAAATATGGAAGCGCCTATAAGAGTCAACGTTTTCATGCTACCGTCCCTCCTTGCGCGTTCGCTTGTGTGGCGGACGTACCATCAGAGGGCGAATTTCCGCCATCGCCACCGCCCGTTTTTTCCGAATTCTCGGCTTCCGCTTGAACGCGTTTTTTCTTTTTATGCAACACAACTTGCGCAACCACGACTCCCGCAGCAACCGCCGACAGTCCCGAAAGCACGCTTACAACAACCACAAACACCGTTTTGCCGCCAACTATGTGCCACTTGATATACACAACGTCGGTGGTTCCGTCTTCCCATTCGTAGTTAGCGGTGTCGGCAAGAGTAATTTCCGCCGTAAAGTCGCCTCCATAGCTGTAACGATTATTCGTTATTTTCATTATGGCGTCGTCGAAGCCGTCGGGAATATAAACAAGCGTTTTGCCGTTCACAACGTAATTTTTGCCGTTAGCCTTAGGACGCGCCACTTTCATGCGGGCAACAGTCCAACCGCGCACCGCGTTGCCGTTTTCGTCTGTTTGAACGCCGTCCGCCCAACGGTAGTTGGTTTTGTCTTTCAGAATGAATTTCACGGTATATTCGCCCGCGTTAAGAGCCGACACCGTTACGTTGCTGCCGAGCACTTTGGAGTTGCCGTCGTATTCAAGACCCATAACGGCAGAATCGAAGCCGCTTACGACCGACTGCAATTCGCTTCCCGTAAACGAAGTGTTGGTTTCGTTCAACGTGAGCTGAGGAGCCGCAAGCGTAGCCTTTTGAATTTCGAACGAAACGGGTTCGCTCACAAAACCGTTGTAATTTTTGGTTCCCGCAACGGTAAGGCGCACATAGTGCGTGCCCGCGTTCACCGGAACTGACGTAGTCCACTTTCCGTTTGCCGAGTCGGAATATTCGAACACATACGCGCTTTCCTCGCCGAACACCGTTTCCGCCGTCGGCAAATTTACTGCGGCGTTATATTGCCCGTAAGTCCAACCGCCAATCGAGAGCGCCGTTCCGTTTTTAAGACCGTTTGCTGCGGGTAAAATCACGAAATCGAGCTCGCAGGTGTCAACGCTTATGCCCGCCCATTTCACATTATGGAAGTTGTTGATTTGCAACTTAACCTTATAGGTGCCCGCATCAACGCAGTCGCCTATGTGTTCCACAACGGTGTAAAGTTCGTTGTCGGTTAGGTTAGACGTAAGCTTTCCGCCCGTGTATGTTTTGCTTTCAACGTTTATTTCGGTTTGCGCGTCTATTTCTTTCTTCTCGATTGTAAACGCAATTCCCGTAGAGCCCATAAGCTTGTAGTTGCCGCTAAGCGAACTTTCCGCAGTTACGGTGTATGTGCCCGCAAGATACGGACTTTCGCTCGACGTATTTCCACCCAAATGTTCCCATTCGCCGTCGTTCGAAACGCCGGAATACACAAACGAGAAGTTCGCGCCCGTAACCGAATCGGTTATGTCGGCGCCCGTATCAGCCCTGTAAACGTTAGTTACCGACGCATTTGGCAATATGTTCCTCTCGCCCGTGTAAGTGGCGCCGTCTTGCTTTATAGCAATGCGGATTTCAAGCGGCTTAATCACATATTTGTCGGCGGAGAAGCTAACGCTGTAATTCTTGTTAGACGCGGTCGCCGTAATTTCGTATTCGCCCGCGTTGTCGCCTTGCTTCGCGTTTACTTTCGCGGTAAGTCCGAGCGAAGCCAAATCGTCGGTATAAGCAAGTTTGTCGTTTATGTTCAAGTTGTACGAAACATCCGATTCGTTTATTTCGTCGCCGTAGAACGAGGAGGCTCCGTGCACCCAAACTCTCACGGTTTTGGGGCTAACGGTAAACTTTCCGACTTGCGCCATTACAACATAGTTAGCGGCGGAAAGACCTTTCACAATGTCGGTGCCCGGTTTGGTTTCGAGCATAAAATCGTAGCCGCCGTCTTTAACAACGGGTTGCTCGGGAATACTTCCCTGCAAGAACTTGATGCCGTTCAGATTTCCCAACACACTGCTTACGGTTTCGTTGTCATAGTAGAATGTTCCCGATATAACGCACTCGAAGCTTGCCGTGCTTTGCGAATAAGTCTCGCCGTATTCGGCATTGCCGCTCGGGGTTGCGTAAAGCGTGGCTTTATTTATTTTAAGCGTGCCCGTAACGTTATTTGCGGAATTAAAGTTGTCGCCCGAAGAGCTCTCAACCTTAATCCAATAATCGCCCGCGTTTTTAGGCGCGGTTTCGCTCCACGAAGTAACTGCCGAAACGGATGCGAAATCTTTTTGATTCGCGTAATAATATGTTATCGCGCCGCCGAACTTAGCCGTTGCCGTAAGCTTATTCGCGTAAGGCGTACCGTACACGGTTTGAACGTTGTTGTCGTTCCAAGTAAGCGCATTGCTCGCCTTGCCTATCGTCCACACAAGGGTAACGTTTTTGTCGGCGTCGAGCGCGGTTCCAGTTTTCCAAATATAGTTGTCGAAGCCGTCGGGATTTATAAGCCCGAATGTAACGCTGTACTGCTTTGCGTCCACAGCCGAAAGCGTTCCGTCGTAGCTTACGTTCAATCCCTGCGTGCCCGCGGAAACTCTCATGCACACAGGCAAATAGTTAAGCACGCTTACCGAAAGCACACTGCCTGTATATTCGTAACCGCTCGGGTTCAAATCGAGCTCGGGCGCGGTTATTTGCGCTGACGACACGCGGAACAAATAGTATGCCGAACGGTTCGTAAAGTCGGCGTTGCCCGCAAAGTAAGCGCGCACAACGTAATAGCCCGCATTCACGGGAACAACTCCTGTAAACGACAGCCCCGTTAAGAACGCGGAAGTGTTTTCCACTATTGTTCCTTCTTCGGGGAATTCCGTTATCGGAGAATCCTTACCTACCCAAGCGTAGGTAAACGTAATTTCTCCCTGAATACCGTCGGTAAGTTTTGCGGTGGGCGTGTTAACCGAAGCGTCATACTCGTTATACGTCCACGATTTTATTGTAAAGTCGATAATTTCCGCTCTGCTCGCAGTAACGCGGAACTCGAAGTAAATATTATCGACACCCTCCGGCCACTTATAGTTTCTTGCGGCGTTTTGGTTAAATTTAAGACCTATAGTAAAAGTGCCCGACGAGTAAACCGAAATAACGACGCTGTCCGCGTTAACCGTCACTTTGTCTTCCCTGACGTCGGCGGGAGCCGAAGTATCGCTACCGAGCGTAAACGAAGCTATATCCATTATGGCTTTTATATATCCCGCCAAAGTGTTGGTTTGCTCGGGTTCGTCTTGATTGTAAGTGGGGGCGTTGCCTTCGCTATTTCCGCTCCAACGAACGTTTCTTATTTCCTTTTGCGTAACACCGTATTTAAGAGTAAGAGCGTCGCCGCGCGCGGTTGCCGAAACAAACTTGTTTATTCCTCCTTCCGTAACGTATTCGTCCGCGTCAGACTTAAACAAATAGTCGCGGTTATCGGCACCTATGCCGTTAGTTTTTATGCTTACGGTAACGGTGTAATCGCCCGCTTTGGTAGGCGCCGCACCAACCGAATTAGCGTCGGTTGCGGCGGTGCTGTAAGAGCGCTCGAATTTGGGAGCGAACTCGTCGCTCGAATTGCCAACTCCGAAAAACTCTATTCGAGCGTCGTGTTCGGCACCGTATTCGCCTCCGTGATAGTCAACCGCACCGCCTATTTCGTCTTCGGTGTATTCCCTATCGAACGTTGTGGCTGTTATGTAGCGCGGGGTTATGGCAAGCGCGCAAGAAACGTAAGTAACATCGTAGTTGGTAAACGTAAGACCGCTCGCGCTCACGGTATACGATTCGCCCACATGACCGTCGTATGCAACATACTGTTTTCCGGTACCGTTCAGCTTCGAAGCATAAACTATTTGACCCGAAACGGTACCGCTTTTAAGAGCGCCGGCGCCAAACTCGTCGCCCTCGCCCGTAAGCCATCCGCTGTAACGCACGGTATAAAGTTTGGTGGCGTCTTCGCCGTATACAACGCTTACTCTTTGCGCAAACTCGTTTTCGATTACCGAACCCGCTTTAACGGTGAGAGCAAGTTTTTTAATTACATAAGTCGGGCGGTTTTCTCCGTCTAACGTGTTGCCGCTCGAATTTACGAACGACACTTTATAGTTCCTATTCTCGCAAAGCGCGTCCATAAAATAAGTTTCGGCGTCGGTAGGATTACCGAATTCGAATTTCAATCCAAGCGATTCGATTGTGTCGCCGCTCATGCCGAACGCTTTGCTTCCGTAATTTTTGCCGCTTTCGTCGGCGCTCGTATCAACGCCGAAGAATTTGTTGAGCGTGCTCAAAGTTTTAAGCGCGTTGTTAAGCGTGCTTTCATGGTCGGCTTCGCCCGTGTAGTTGCGCGTAGCTTCCGAAACGCCGTTGTTCGCGCCGAACGCGGTAACAAAAATTTCGCGCTCAACCACTTTAACGGTTCCGTCGTTGAATATAACATTATAGTTATAAGCGATTATTCCGCTCGGTTTTACTCCGAAAGTTTTGTCTAACACCGCATCGGCTGTGCCGAGCGCGTTGTTGTAGTCGGACGCAGTGAAAGTAAGTCCGCTGTCGATGAAATCGGAGTTGCCTTTTTCCGTTGCGATTTTAGCGGCAACGTCGGCGTCGGACACGCCTTCTATGCCGTAGGTAACGCCAACGTTTTTCACTCGCGCGCCGTCGGCTGCAAACGGAGCGCCGTATTGCACCGTTATATTTTTATTTGCGTAAACGCTTAACCGTCCGCGTTCAACGGTGAACGTAAACTCGAAATAAGTTTTCGACGAATCCGCGAATTCGTAGTTGGCTGCGTCGGTAAGACTTATTTTCACAGTGTACAAGCCCGCGTTTTTCGCAGTGAGCATATATTCGCCCACTTGCATGTAGCTGCCGCCCACGCCGAAATCGGGAACGGCAGTATTATAGGTAAGACGCGAAGTTCCGCCGTTGTTCGCAACGATTTCGGCAAGACTTACGCTTTGCGTAAGCACCTTATTGCCCGCAAAGTCGGTCCAACCGTTGTAGCTTGCAACGGTGAAATCATTGTCGGAGCCGCCGTATGTAACTTTTACGGCAGAACTCGCCACAGGATTTACAACTACCGTTTTGCTTACTTTAAACTTCTCCGACGTTTTGTTAAGCGAATAGTTGGTCCATTCCGCATCGAGCGCGATATGAACGGTATATTCGCCCTCGTTTATCGGGCTGTTCACCGCTTTTCCTTTTTTATCGGTGTAAGAAACGGAATAAGTCACGTTCTCGTTGTTCACTATGTTGTCGAAAACGTAAGATACCGAATATGCCGCGCCGTTATAGTAGTGCGCTGCGGCAAGAGCCGAACCGCTGTTCGCCTTATCGGGCTGAGCGTTTTCCACCGAACCCGTTACAGTAAGAGTGCGCGGGTAAATAGAGTGAGGAACCGACTGCGCGCCCGAAACGTAGTTTGGATTGTTCGAACGGAACACAACAACATAACTGCCCGCGTTCACGGGAGCGCCCGCAAGCGGCGTGTTTTGGTCGGCGGCGGCATAATATTGCGGCTCGAAAGTAATGCTGTCGTTGCCGTAAGCCGTAGCTTTAAAATGCTTGCCGATGCCGTCGTAGGTTGTGGCGTCGCTCGTCGTGTATTTATCGGTGCACTCGGCGTCTTTATAAGGACCCGTTATATTCATGCTAAGCGCCGCTTTCTGAATTGTGAAAGTTGCGTCTTGCCAAGTAAGAGCATAATCGGATGCGTAACCGCTCGCAAACACCAACGAAATCGCATAGTCGGCAGCGCTGTTCGTGCGGTTGGAAAATTCGCATTCCTCGTGTTTGAAAGCGTCGGTTACAAGAGAGAACACTTTTTGAACTTCGTCAAACACATATTCCGTTCCCGCTTCTATTTGCGCGCCGTCTTTAAGGTCGCCGACGTAAATCGTTCCGCTCGTAACGCTGAACGTGAGCGCTTCGGGAGTTTCTTCCGTGTAACTCGCTCCGTTCCATTCGCCGAGCAAGTCGAAGTGATTGCTCTTGTTTTGAATTTGAATCGTTACGGGACGCGGCGTAACCGTAAGCGTACCCGTTTCAAAAGTTACAGAATAGTTCGACATAGCCGAAACATAAGCGGACTGAGACGCGTCGCTTATATTAGCCGTGTAGCCTCCCTCTTTCACAGAGCCGCTTCCGTGCCCAACCGCGTAATCGTCGGTAAATTCGGGAGTAACGTTAAACTGCCCGAGCGTTTCGGCGGTTGTGCCGTTTGTAACGAGTCCGTCTGCCACAACGCTATACACGGGTTCTTCGCCGTATACCGTCGTCGCGTCGTCAACCTTAACGGTTACCGATTTTTTGGAAACCTCGAACACGCGAACCGAAGTTGCGGCAGTATAGTTTTCGGTGCCGTCTACCGTGAAAGTAAGCTTATAGAAGCCCGCGTTAAAGTTGCCCGCGTTAAACACGCTTTCGAACCAATCGTTAAAGTTTTCGGTTACGGTAGTTGCGTCAACGGTTTCGCCCGTAGCGCCAGCGCTTGCAAAGTATTCGAGCGTAACGTTAATTGCGGGAAGCTCGCGCGTGAACAGCAATTCGGGTTTAACCACTCTATGGCTGCCCGACGCGTTGTTGTAGCCGTCGGGGTTAAAGGCGGCGTCGTATTTTCCGTAAGTCCATGCCGACGCCGAAATCGCGTCTATATCGCCAAACACAACGTTAGCTTTTTCGAACGCGAAAGGAGTTTTAAACTCGTTGTTCGCATTATCGATTTGAACGGTTTTTTCAAACTCTTGGGCATTATGGTTTTGCGCTTCTATGCGGCAATGCACATAGTAAATTCCGGCGTTGCTCAATTCGGGCATTGTGCCGAGCACGCCATCGCCGTTACCGTTCTCGCCCCAGTTCACTGTTTCGCCCTTCGTTTTGCTCACATAATAGAACACCGAATACGAGGAGCCGTCAACGGTTTTAGCCGCGTCGCCCGCGTTAAAGCCTTCGCTTTCTCCGAAAATAAGAACTTCATGCTCGTTCTCGTCGTATTTTTCGGGCGTAGTTTCGCCATAAGCGGTTATATTGCCGTTAAGAGCGAGCGAGGCGGGAGTTATTTCATAGACGCCGGCTTTTCCGCTTTGCTCGCCGCCGCTCCATGAACCGGTGTAAGTAATAGCGTAGCCTGCGGCAAAAGCTCCGTTCGCCGCAACGATTGCGTATTTTCCCACTTTATTCGTCGTAGCGTTAGCGCCCGTAACCGAATCGGTAAACGGCATAGACGCGTCGGACGAAAGCGTGAATATTTCGCTCAAATCGTCTTTATGGTAAATTTCCACAACGGCGCCGTTATAAACGGATTTTGCGGAAGTCGTAACGCTCGCGGTAAGCTCTTTTAACTCCGCATTATAAACGCTGTCTTTATTCTCTATTTGCACATTTAAAGGAAGTTCTTTTACGGTAAGCGTGCCGCCGCCGTTGCCGAAAGTATAGTTTTTGGAAACGAGCAAATCGAAATTAAATTCGAACGTATATTCGCCAACTTCGCCGCCCGCAACATATTGCACGCCGTTCTTTTTAGCCGTATACGAGAAAGTGCCTTTCAGTCCGAATTCTTCGGCATTGTTTTTAAACGCCGTTTCGTCTTGCCCCTTAAAGTCCGTAACGGTGTACATTCCGCCCGCAATCAAGCCGCTTATATTCATCAAATAGCCGCTTGCGTTATAGCTTTCGGGAGCGATTTCACCGAAGAATATTTCGAGGTTTGCCGACACGCTGAGCACGGCTTTTTCGATTTTAACGGTTACGGTAGCAAATTTGCCGTCCTCTTTATAGAATGCGGTGTTGTGATTGGCGGCGATTACTTTAACGAAGTAATGCCATTCGCCCGCGTCTTTTTTAAGCTCGACTTCGGAGTATTTTTTCCACACAAGTGTTTCGGGCAGGTTCTCCGTTTTGTCGGCGGAGTCCACTTCCGCCACCCACCATTCTACTTCGGAATCGTCAACCGTTTTAGCCGACTTCGTGCTTAAAGCGTTATAAGCGGTCGCGTCGTAGGTGTCCGAATGACCCGTAGCCGAAATCGCGGTAATTTCCGCATTGGTAATTTCATACGGAAGCGCGGTAAAATTCACGGTGTAGTTGCCGCCCAAGTAGCCCGAAACGCTCGAAATATCTTTAAGCGTAACTAAGTAATTATTTCCCGCAGGCGAACCTTTTGCCGCCGCGTTGCCGCTTGCGTCGACAACATGCAATTCGAACACAAGAGAGTCGGGAACGCCGTTAGCGAGCGCGGGAGCGCCCGTAGCCACGTTAGTAGAATCAAGCTTAACGCTGTACACATTGCGGTCGAACGTTAAAAGGTCGGCGTAATATACGCTTTCGAGTTCTACGCCGCTCTTAACCGTTACCGTTATTTCGCGCTTTACAATAGCGAACGCGCCTTCGGTAACGCTAAGTTCGTAGTTATCCGTGTTATTGATTTTGGGAACAACGCGGTAGTTATTCCCCACCGTCGACGAGGAAGTCACCTCGTTGTTGCCTAAGTCGAGAATTTGCACGACAACATATTCGTTGCTCCATGTGTTCGGAAGCGTAGTTTGGTCAAAGCCGCCCGTAAAAGTCCAAGCTTTTTCAGTAGCGGTAACGCTCTCGCCGTAAACGTGATTATTTACGCTCGTGCCCGTAACGAAAACCGTAAACTTTTTAATAAGCAACTCGCCGCTAACGTTCACTCCGTCGAACGTATAATTATCGGCGTCGCTAACTGCGGTAACTTTAACGTTATAAGGTATCGCGTTGCCATGCGTGTCGGTTTTAACGTTTATAGGCTTGCCGAACGTGTCAACCGCGTAACCGCCGTCGGAAAGCGTCACGGTAAGCTCGGGAACAGAGGCGTCGCCCGCCGCGCTTCTGTCGGGCGCGTTGGTTACGGTTGCGGTTGCAATATGCCCGTTGCCGTCGTAAGTAGCTTCGGTGTCGCTCCAAGCAAACGCAACCGCGCGTTTTGCAACAACAAAATTCTCCACTACAAACGAGCGGTCTTGATAGTCCGACTCTTTGCCGCCGTTCGCGCGGAAAGTGATGTTAACGTTAACGGTATATGTGCCCGCCGCCCAAGGCAAACCGTTTTCGAGGTCGGTAACAACATTGCCGCTCGAATCTTTAAACAAAACGGTTATTGCGTAATTTTCCGTCTTGTCGAGATTCGCAAGACTTTCTATTCCGTCGATTTGAAGCTGAGTGCTGTTCTCGGCGGTAAGGTCCCCCGCCTTAAATTCGCCCGTAAGCTCCCTTGCGGTGCCGCCGAAACCGTTTTCGCCGAACGTGTAGCCGTTCATAGTAACGTTGAGCGCAAGAAGCTGTTTCGTAATCGCCCAATGCAAATACACCGCCACACCGTCGGTTTCGTTATAAACGATTGTGCCGTATTTGTTGTTAACGGGTTCGAGCGCGCTTCCCGCTTGGTCGGCAACGTTCTCAATCCATTCGTAGTTATATTCGTTGTCGGCATTCACGGTAAGCTTGGCGTAATATTGCCTACGCACGTTAAACGTGCCGCCTGCGGTCGCATAAGTTCCGTCGTCGTTCACAACGCCGTATTCAACGTTGTAGGCTACGGTATGCGTTCCCACAGTAACGCTTCCGCTAAACGCATTGTCGGGCTTACGTTCCGCTCCCGTCTCGTCAATTTGCAAAGCGCGGTATTCGCCGAGCGCGGGCGCGGTAAGTTGCATTCTTTGCACCGTAATCGCGGCGGCTTCGTATTCGTAGTTGCCGACAAAAGCAAAATCTTCCGCTTTGCCGTCGCCGCTCCAACAATAGTTATTGCTGTCTGCAAGCGTGAAAGTAACGGTGTAAGTGCCCGCATTCGTATAAGAGAACACGCCGCTTTCTATTGCGAGCGAAGCGCCGCTAACGGCAGCGTTGTTAAGCCAAGCATTCTTTCCCGAAACCGTTACGCTCACGCCGTCTTCGGGGAGAGCGCCGAGCCAAGTATTCCAATCCGAACCGGAAACTTCGAAGTTAAGAGTTTGAGTGCTGCCGTTAAACGTTCCGCCGTCGGTTACCGAAGTAGGCGCAATTATTTCTTTCTTTTTAACGGTGAACGTATGTTGTTTATCTGCGGCGGCGGAAGGAAGCGCGTAGTTTGCGATATAATCGCCGATAAAGCCCGTCGCTTCGGCAGTCCAACGCCCCGCGTTCACTCCCGCGCCGTCGGCTGTCTCAACGATTTTGCCTACGTTTACTTCTACTTTGCCAACGTCGGCGGTAGCCAAACCTTTAATTTCTGCGGTAGGCTTATGAGCGGAACCGTCGTAAATAAATGAATCGTCGCGCCATTCGAGTTCTATCGTGAGCGGGTCGATTATAACGGTGTATTCGAATTCCTGTTTTTTGTTCCCCTCCGACGCGTCTTTCCATTCGTAGTTCTCGTCGGGCTTAATCAAAACTTTATAGCCGCCCGAAACTACGTTGCGCATTGCGGCAGTGTTGCCCGAATAGGTAATCTGCACAATAAGCTTGCAGTCGGAACCCGCCATATAGTTGGCTTCCCAATTCTTCACAAAGTCGCCGAACAAATATTCAGCCGCCTTATAGGTTACGGTGATTGTGTTGCCCGAAACGGTTATAGCCGCGCCGAACTCCGACGGGCTTTTAAACTCGATAGCTTCTAACCCCGCCGACGTAACCGTGAACGGCTTAACGTAGCCCGAAATCGGCTCGGCGCAGAAGTTCGCCGCACCCGTACCGCCGTAAGTAAGCTTAACGTAGTAAGTTCCAGCCGCAGTAACGCTCTCCGCTTCGCCCGAAGTGCAATCTTCGTTGGCGTAAACTTTCGCCGAAAGCGTAAGCGTGCCCGCCGAAACTTCGGTTTCGGTAACGGTGCCCGCAGTAGCTACGGGTTTAGGCGCATGGGCGGAACCGTCGTAAATGAAGTTCGTTTGGTCCCATGCAAATTGTATTTCTTGTCTTTCGAGAGTGTATGTAAGCGAAAGGTCGGCGGTATGGTTGCTCTCCTCGCCGTCCGCGAGCCACTCGTAATTATTTTTGTCGGTAAGCTCAACCGTAACGGTATACGTTCCCGCTTCGGTAACTCCGAAAGCGTTGCCCGACTCGGGAAGAGTAACGGTTATTGCAGTATTTTTGCCGTCGAGCGTTTTTCCCGCAATAGCCGATATGCGCATAGCCGAAGTATCGAAGCCCGCGCCGCCTACCGTTACGGCGTGTTGCGTTCCGTTGTATTTGCCCAAATCGCCGCTTGCTACTAACTGCGCGAGCGCCTTTTTGGCAATTTCATATTCCGCAAGTTCGATTTTATCGTCCGACTGCGCAACGCTCCATTCGTAATTACTTGCATAGCTCGCGTTTACAGTGATTGTAACGGTGTAAGAGCCCGCCTCTTTGATTTGAACCGTTCCTGCGGTTGCGTCTATTATTATGTCGGAAGCGGATATTGCCGTAGCTCCGTCGAAACGCACTCCCGAAACCGCAACGCTAAGGAATTCCCCGCCCGTTTTGGTTTTATCGCCGTTCACAAGCACGGAATTCCAATTTCTAAGCGTGATTGTGTGAGCGCTGCCGGAATAAACGGCGTTTAACGGAGCGTCGATTGCAACAACTGCAATCTGCGCTTTATTTACCGTGATTTGCGCATAAGCTATAGGAAGATTATAGTCTATGGGCTCGCCGTTTTCGTCAAGTTCGCCAAAAGTTCCCGCGTCAGGTTGCAACTCGGTTTCGAATTTCGCAAAGTAAGTCCCCGCATCCCATTCGTTAAAAGCTCTCGTTTCTTCCGTAGCCGAAGGCTTACCGTTAGAATCCGCTTTATAATACGCTGTGGGCGCGTTTTTAACGTTCACATATTCGCTACCGCCGTTCCCGAGCTTTTTATTGATTGCGTAAAAACCGAAATCGGCGAGTTCTTTATTCTCTCCGTAATAAAAGCTCGCGCTCGTCATATCGAAACTGAGCGAAAGTTTGTTGATTACAAATTCAACCGACACTTTACCCGCCGTAACGGTTTGCCCTTCAGCCCAAGTATAGTTATTCGCATGCGCCGCGTTTATTGCGAGCGACACATTATACGTTCCCGCATGCTTAAATCCGCCCGCAGGTTCGCCCGTAACGTCGAGCACAGTGCCCGCCGTATCGGCATACGATAATCCGTCGTTATTCGAAGTGTTGGGGAAATTTTCTTTTTTAACGAAATCCGCAACAGTGTAGCTTTCGCCGCGCTTGTAGTCGGGCGCGTCGGTTTGCCCTTCCACACTGATTTCGCGCGGAAGAATAGTAACCGTTTTTGCGGCGCCGCGCGTAGTTTTGGATTGCATGTAAGCGGACGTCTCTTTTGTTACGACAATAACATAATAAGTACCCGCGTCTTTGGGCGGCGTTTCGTCAATCGCGTCATACGACGGCATATTGTCGTAAGTCTTGCCGTCGTAATCGTAGTAATACAGCTTATATTCTATCGCAAGCGTTTTGTTTTCTATGTCGTCGAGCGCGCCCGCGTTGCGGTTCAAGGTGTATTCCATTCCCGCGATTTTGCCTTTAACTACGGGTTTAACAGAATCGTTGCCGTAATACCACGAAGCGCCGTTTTCGCCGTAATCCAAACTCACTTCGAACGTGCCTTTTGTTACGGTAACGGTGTAGCTCAAAATAAAGTCGGAGTTTCTGCTTACATAAACGGGTATGGAAGAAGTTGCCCATTGCCATTCGGATTGAGCTTCGCTTTTAACCTGCAAGCGTATATGATAAGTGCCGCCCGCCGTAAAACTTACTTTTTGCGTGCTTTCGTCGAAAGATGCAAGAGGATTTTCTCCTTCGTCAAGTCTGTCGCCTGCGGCGTTATAAACGCCGATAAATTCCGATTGCTCCGAGTTTAAACCGCTAAACGTAACGCCGCAACCGTTGCTGTATTCAAGGTCGGCTCTATCGAGCGTGGGAATAGAAAGAGAATCGCGGTTTATGATAAGATTTTCACCAACATAACCCTCTAACGGATATGTAGTTCCGATTCCCGTATATTCCAACAACAAAACAACAAGTTTGACTTTTGAAGTAAGCCCCGTTTTGCTAATGTCTATCTCGTGCTCCGTAGTCTGTTCTTCGGCGTCATAAAACTTTGTGGTTAAGTAACCCGAGTCAACAAAATCAGAAAGCGAAGTAACGATAGGTACATCACGGGTAGTTCCCTCAGGTCTATAAGTTAGCGTAACCGTAAGCCCTGTGTAGTCAAAAGGCTTGTGCATTGTCTGTTGCGCAAAACTTCCGTTTATATCACTCGATACTCTCTTAGGCGTTGCGGGTCGAATATTCTTAAAGGTTACTTCGGTAGTTATATTCGTAGCTATTTTGTTATCGCCATCGCCCGTATAATAACGTATTGTAACGGGTTTGTCGTAAGGCGACGTTGTTCCTATATCGGTTCCTTTGGGAGAAAGCGAACCCTCTACCTCATACTGACTTGTGGCAAGAGGCGACGAAGTTCCTTTTAATCCCGAATTATAGGTGGGAATAACGCAACCCACAAACATTTCCACGTTAAGCTGCGTGTAAGCGTAAAGCGAATCGGGTTGAGTCCAACTCTCCGAAACCTCGATAGCAACAACGGTCTGCTCCTCGAAAGGAAGAGTTACGGAAGCGTTTTTAACCGTGCCTTTTTGCCCCGTAACGGAAAAATTCAGAATGTTGGAACCTGCGGTAAAATTTCTGTTGTCGGTGTTCACAGCTTCGCCCGTTTGCGTGTTTACGCCGCCTTGCAAAGCTCCGTTGTCGTCAAATTTAAGCTCCAAAACGCGGCAAGAATTAGGATAATGCGCAGTTATAACAAGTCCGTATTTGAAAACCTGTTCTTGTGTCATGCCCGCCACAAAGCCCGAATAGCCGTCGGGCTTCTTATAATATCCCGCACTGTCTTGCGTAAATTCGGGATTAACGCTAACCGACACGCTTTGCAATGTTGAAAACGTGGGGCGAATAGTAACCGTTCCGCTCGCGCCTCCGCACTCGGCAACAAACGTAACCGTGATAATGTTGTCTGTATTGGCTGTTAAACTCGTTCCCGCAAAGCTAACGTTATAAAGTTCGCGGTTTAAAATCGGTTCCTCAACTTCATGTTCGGTTCCGTCCTCTTCCGTTTTTTTATAAGTTCCGTAAACCTTTAAAACTTTTTTCAGAGTTTCGGGAGTATTGTCGTCGGAAATAGTTTGAGTAACGGGAGCCACTCGAAGCTTGGTGTATTGAATAAGCGCGTCGCGTTTAACAACAGTAACGGCGGGCACGGAAGCGCTTACGCTTGCCCCGCACTGCACAGTAATCGAACCGACTTCAACGTAATCGTTGCTGTTTAAAGTGGGAAACAGTTCGCTGTTTATAGTGTACGAATCGGCGTAAGCAATACCGTCGATTGCAACAGTATATTCTTCGGGTTCAAGCACAAATTCTTCTTCGCCCACAGTGCCTTTAACAATTAAGTTTTGCTTAAAGCCTTTAACCGTTGTAAAATCGGCGTATATTATGGGCAACGCAGTTTCGGTGCCGTTTAATTCAACCGAAAGAGCGGTGTAAGCTCGTTGCGGCTTTGCAACGGCAGGTTCAGAAGTTCCCCCTCCCGCAGATTCGGCATCTGAAGTTATTTGACCGTGCAGATTGTCGGCATATGCGTTTCCGTTATTCAGCGACGGAAGCATCACGCCTACGCTAAGCAATACGCAACCCAAAACGGCGCAAAAAGCCATAGCCATTTTCCGCTTTAACGAAAGGTTACACAAACGTCTCATTACCATACTCCTTCCCGCTTTTCCGATGCGCGAGTTCGCGCATAAAAAAGAGGCTCAACCGATTGCAACAACACCGTCAGTTTATTAAATTAGTCACAATATGCAGGTAAGTTTAAGCAAAACGCAAAACCCGTGTATGCGTTTTAGCGCTAAACCTCAATTAAAATCGCAAACGTGCGCGCATTTTTTATCGCGCAAGACAAATATAGTTGCGTCTAATTACTCGGCAATATTTTATCACACATTGCACATATATGTCAAGAACTATATTAAAAATATACGCGCAAACACAGAGTTTGCGCGTATAAAACAAGCGTTTTTACCTTTGGAAATTTTTTGAAAGGATAGCCTAACGGATTTTATAATCTTATCTCTATCGCAGCAACTTTGCCTGCCACAAGCGACAACCCCGTAACAAACCCTGCTTCGTAGTCTATTTTTTCGGAAGTGTTCTTGGTTATAAAACGCTTTGTGCCTTCGGGCAAACGGATATTTACGTTCGTTGCGCGGCGGGATTTGAGTTTAACAAGCACAACTCCCTTTCTCTTATCCCACGAAAGCGACGAAACCTCAACGCCGGTGCGGGTTTGCAATCCGCTTATTTCGCCCTTAGGAAGCGACGACGGAAGCGCGGGCAACAGACGAACGCATTTCGAATCGGACTGAACGAGCATTTCCTGCAAAGCGCCCGTAACGCCCATATTGCTTTCTATCGTGTATTGCGCCCAGTTTCCGTTGTTTGCAACACCCATTCCGCGCCAGTCGGTGGCGGAGAACACAAGGTTGCCCATTGTCATGTTGCGAACAATAGTGCTTATAATATCAAGCGCCGTGTCGCCGTCGCCCATTCGGGCGAACACCGACGCATAGCGCGCAAGGCTCATACTCGTGTGTTCCGCATTCGCTCCCGCAATTTTCTTTTTAGCCGCAAGAGAAAACGCGCGCATAAGTTCGGGATTTTCGGGCGTAACTTCGCAACCGGGATAAACGGGATAAAACATTGAAACCGACGAGGAAGCGTAATTGTCGGCAAAAGCTTCGTCGGCATATTCGCGCACAGTTCCGTCGTCGTTAATTTTGTAGTCGGGTATGCGGGTAAGCATATCTTTCCATTTGGGAATTTCCGATTTATTCATTGCCGCATGTTCGCTTCCTTCCACAAGGTTTGTTAAAAGTTCTTTCGCAACAGCGAAATCTATTGTGGAATTGCGCGCTATTTCAAGCGAATCGACGCCTCCGTTCGAGTAGTTCGCGGGAGTCGTGTCCGGAGAATAAGACGGGCAACTTTCGTATTTGGAATCGGAATCGAGTTTAAAGAAATTTTCATAAAACAGCGCAACTTCTTTCATAAAAGGCAGAGCGCGCGTTTTAAGAAATTTAATATCGTCGGTGAAAAGATAATAATCGTAAAACAGTTGGGCTATCCACCCCGCAACCGCCGTAAAATGAATAACCTTGCTGTCTATCATGCCGAGCACGCCGGTGCCGTGCGCCATAACCGACGGAATAAATATTCCCCTGCATCCGTAAAGACGCGACGCGTTCTTTTTAAGGTCGTCGAGTACGCTTTCGTAATAGGTGAAAACGCTTTGCATTTGGTCGGCAAGATTGCCCGCAAGAACGTGGCAATATGTGCTTTGCAAACTGCCCGACGCGTTAATTTGACTGCCGGGTGCTTTAAAATCGCCGCACCAAAGCCCGTAAGGCGGCAAAGGGTGCGAAGCGTCGGAAGAGCCGCACAGCATAAGGTATCTGCCGTATGCCCACAGTTTTTCAAGCAAAGCAAGGCTCGCGTCGCCGTCCACAAAAGCATTTCTCACAAGTTCGTCGGCGGCAACGTCGCGCTCTTCGGCGTCGAGGTCGAGTTCGGCGCTGTTAAACAAACGGTTGTGCAAAGGCGTGTGCTCTTTCAAAAGTTTTTCGTAAGTGGATTTAACCGCTTTCAACGATTCGCGGATTGCTTTCCATTCTTTTTCGCGCTGGCTCTCCACGAACGGACGAATCAAAACGAGAATTTTTTCGGCGCCGCGAATGGTTATTCCCTTTCCGTCAACAATCTGCTCGCCGCCGAAATGGTTTATAAAGCCCACCGCGCCGAAATCCGCGCCCGAATCGCTACGCGAAGAAAAACACATAAAATACTTTTCGTATTTCACGTTCACGCCGTCGGGCAATTTCGAAACCGCGTCGGGAGTGCGAACGTTGAACTTATCGTGAACGTCGAGCGAGAACGTAACGTCTATCGCCTTTCCGCCCGTGCGGGTAATTTCATACACAATAGTGTTGGGAAGAGCGCGCGACACAAACATAGAACGGTCGTAACGCGTGGCGCCGTCTTTAAAAGAGACGGTTATTTCCCCGTTTTCCATATTTAAAACGCGGCTGTACTCTTTTGCGGCTCTATCAAGCTTCATGTCAACGTGAAAATCGCAAACGGGAAGCGGATATGCCAAAAGCGGACGATAGTTTTTGCTAATCAAAGAATCGCGGAGCACATTTTCGGCTTCGCGCGCTTCCGCGTCGTCCATTTTTTTGCGAACGTCTTTAATCTTGTCGGCAACGTCTTGCAAAACGCCGACATGCCCCTGCCACCAGTTGTCGCAGTGATTTATCATAATAACTTCGTTTGCCGCGCCGCCGTATACCGCCGCGCCGATTACACCGTTTCCCGCAGGAAGAGCCTCGCGCCAAGTGGAACCCCACCAACTCGCGGGCATAGTGAATCGAAGTGCGTTTTTCGGTTTGCGAATCGTTGCCATAAATATCAATCCTCTGCTGTTTTTTCGGTTGCGGAGCAACCGTTGCCACTGTAATATTATACCACAATATTATAAATTTTGTCTACTGTAAACAGTTAGTAAAAGAGGCAAAAACGGGATTTTTTGCCCGTTTTCGCCTCTTAAACCGTTTTTTTGCGTTCTGTTTTAAAGCGATTTGGTAATTTTAAGCACTATTCCGCTTTTAATCGAGGGTCCCACTTCGGAGTTAGACAAATAGTATTTGTAAAGCTCGTCCCAGTCGCCCATAGAAGAAATATTGCTGCTGTTAAAAATGTGTTGTTCGAAAACAATTTCGCAACTCGCGTCTATCGTCATATCGAAATCGGAATAACCGTAAGGCAAACGGAAAACAATTTCGTTTTGCTCGTTAAACGTGTATTCTTCGCTCTCGCGGTTTTCGTCGCCCTTGTTGAATATAACGCTCTTAACCGCAGACGCGCCTTTAAGCGTAACCGTTACAAGCGAGTTGCCCGAATCCGTAATTTTAAAAGCCACCGCGCCGCTCGAATTTTTATCGAAGTCGGAAACGGACGAGGAAAGCACGTCTTCCGTTCTGCCGTTGTAGTTTTTAACGTAAGCTTTCTTGTCGGCGTTCCAACTCATGTCTTTAACGGCGTAGCGAATAAAGTTGTATGCCGCCATGTCGTGAACTTCCACAGTGGTGGTGGCGGAAGCCGTTCCGTTCTTCTCGTATACGAAAAGCAACGAATCGTCGTAAATAGAATCGTAATAAGAATACGCTTGCGCCGAAGCGGAGCTGTAAGCCGTTGTTCCGAACGAACAGAACATAACAACCATAACCGCCGAAATAAACGCCACAAACGAAATTCCTATGCGGTTAAGATAACGGCAAGGCGTTTTCACTTTCTCTATTTTTTTAACCTGAACTTCTGTAAACTTGCCTTTTTTGGCCTTGTCCTCCTGCCTTTCGGTTACCACGCGCTCGTAGCGAACAGTGCGCTTGGGAAGCTTGCCGAAAGCTTTATCGAGCACAGGTTTAAGGTAGTCGGCGAACGGCGCTATAAAGCCCGCAAGACCGAGCACAACCGCAAGCACGAGAACAATGGTAACTGCGGGGAAAAGCGTTTGAGCCGCGTATATAACGGGCAAAAACAGCGGAAGCGAGAACACTATTGCCCAAACGTAAAGGAACAAGCGTTCTATATCGGTTTTGAATTTCTCTTTGAATTTACGTTTAAACAACACCGTGAAAAGCATAGCCGTAAGCGAGAACAGTGCCACGCATGTGAACGGATAGCTTATGCCGGGAGCCGCAAACGACATAACGAACGCCACAAGCGCGAATATGAACGTATTGCCGCGAACAACGTCTACCGCTTTTACGGCAAACGTGCGTTTTAAAATTATATAGAAGAAGATTGCGAGCGCGATTGCCAAAACCGCAGCCGACAACAACGTTCCCGTGCCCGCGAACCTAACTGCGGAAATGCTACGGAACGAAACGACTCCGAAGCCTGACAATAAGAGCGCGAACAGATAGTAAAGCGCGAGGAGCGCAAGCGAAGTTGCGAGAAGAGTAACGAGCTGCACGGCAGCGCCCGCAAGAGCCTTGCCCCATCCGAAAGCTTTATTGCGAATATTGAGGATAACGATAGCAATCACAAGCCCCAAAATTATGCCCGCTATCACGAACGCCACAGCCGCAGGATAATACACCGTCATAACGTCGAGATACGAGAAATATACAGCCGTAGATTTCGAATCGAATTTGGCAACCGACGAATCGGAATAGCACGACACGAATTTGTTCATTGCGCCGGCTTGCTGCTCAACAAGTTTGCGGTTAAGAGTAGAGTCTTTCGCGGTAGCGTATTCGTTGAATCCGCCGCGATTAGTAAAGTTGAGAGTGTTATAATCGCCGAACACGCCGCTACCCGAATAATCGCTGCCCTTAAACAAAAGAGGCAACGCACTCGACGAGAAAGTGCCGCCGTTAAAGCGGGAATACTTTCCCACAAGCGACAAAACGTCGCCGCTGCCGGCGTACATCATAAGAGTGCCGCCGGTGCCGCCCGCCGAAAAATCGGCGGCCGCGCGAACGCGCGCGCTCACGTTATCGAAACCGGAAAATTGTTTTGTGAACGCATAAGCGCCCAAATCGCCTTCCTGCCCCGCGTCGCCGAACAGGAACACCAAAGTGTTGAGCGGAGTTTTTCCGCTCGAAAGAACGTCTACCGCAGTTTGAAGCAACGAACCTGCGGCGGCGGAGTAAGACGCTCCGCCGAAAAACGAACCGTCGTAACGGGCGTGCAAAAGTACCGCGTCGTTGCTTGTTCCGGGTATTGCAAAAATAACGTTTTCAACTGTGCGCGCAACGCTAACGTCGGAATCCGACGGAAGCGAGCTTTGCGCAATAACGGCTTTTTGAACGTAAACCGTAGGAACGGGCGTGTTATCGCGCTCGAAATATTCCACCGTGTTCTTGCCGTCGTCGTCCAAATCGTTCGAAGAAGTCCAACGGGGCATCTTGTTAGCCCCCGCGTCGGTAAGCGTTTTAACTATATAGTCGCGCGCTTCTTCCCTATTCGAGGAATCGTGCTCGTTGCGGTTTGCTCCTCCCGCAAGTTGCGAAGCGTAACGCATTGCCGAATCGACCTGCGATTTTTTTAAACCGCTGCCGCCGCCAACGTGCGAATCCACGATGCCGAGCACCAACATAAGCACAACCAAAGCCGCCATAACGGGATAGTAAATGCGCTTGAATATCTTCATCAGGGTGTGACCTCCGTATCTGCCGACGGAGCTTGCCGTCGGAATAAAAGCAGAAAAGCTCTTATTATTTTACCACACTCGGAATTAAATTACAAATCTTTTGCGGGCATTTTGGGAATATTTACAAAATTTTTCGAGCGCAAAAACGGCGTCGCACATCATAATAAGCGTTTTTATGCGCAAGCTTGCCAGCTTAACCGCCTTTTTTTCTGCGAACCACTAACGAGCGGATTTAACGAGCATACCGTAGCCCGCTCTCTCCACGCGAACGTAGTTTTGCTCCGACGCGAACAGCGGAGTGTCGAACGACACCAAAAGTCCGCCGTCCATAATCACCGCCGCGCGCGCTATAATGCGGCGGTTACCTATGCGCGAATACATAGTCCAATCGTCCACGCAACCTGCGGGTTGGTTTTCGCACAAAAATCCGTATGCGTCGCCTCCCACCGAATACGCGCCTATGCGCGAAAAGCCATTGTCGTATTTGAGAACAACGGGGTCGCCCGGCAACACGTTTTCAGTTCCTATTGTGCGAATCATTGCAAACATAATGTTTTTCTCCTTAGCCGTTCGTATAGTCGGCTCGCTTATTTACACACACAGTATAACACAATATTGTTGACAACGTCTGTCAGTAATGATAAAATATTTTTGCAAATACAAAACTTTTTTAACGCAAGGAGAAAAGCGGTTTGAACGCCGACATTATTCTTATAATTTATTTCACGCTCATTTCCAAACGCAAAAAAGTGAAACGCAGTACATTAGCTATGCGCGCGGGCGTGAACGTGCGCACCGTAAGCCGCGCAATCGACGCTCTGACTTTGGCGGGCGTTCCCGTATATTCCGAAACGGGACCTGACGGCGGTTACTATATTCCCGACGATTACGTTATAACGCAAGCTGCTTTCACTTCGGCGGAAAAGGCGCGAATAGTAAATTGCATAAACGCCGCAAAACATAATTTTTCGGACAAGCTTTGCGACACGGTGCTCGATAAGCTTAAAAGCCTTGCCACTCCCGCCGAAAACTTTTTGATAAAATCCGAAACTCTCGTTATAGACGCTTCGGGTTGGAACGAGCCTTTGCACGCAAGCAACAAAATAACGGTGCTCGGCCGCGCCGTAGAAGAACGCAAAACTCTGCGCATGAAATATGTAGACCGCTACGAATATTCGTCGGAGCGTTTTTTCGACCCGTACTGCATCGTTCAAAAAGGCGGAATGTGGTACGTTTACGGTTGGTGCCATAGCCGCAAAGATTTCAGGCTTTTTAAAATAACGCGAATAGAGGACGTGCTCGTTACCGACAAAACTTTCGTGCGCCGCCCGAGCGACGTATATGCGAAATTGCGCGGCGATTTCAACCGCGACGACCTTGTGAGTTTTTCGATAGAATTTTCCAGCCTAATGCTGCCCGAAATCGAGGAATGGCTTGGTCCCGAGTGCATAGAAGACATGGGCAGGTGCTACGTTGCAACCGCCGAAATGTTCGGCGGAAATCAATTAGTTAGCAAAATTTTGAGTTTCGGTTCGGGGGTTCGCGTACTTTCGCCCGACGCCTTGCGCGAAGAAGTTGAAGTGGAATGCACACGCATGCTCGCAAGTTACGGCGACTGACTTAACGGTTCATCTGAACTTTTCGTATACCTTTTTCGAACGCAAAACTTTTTTCACATATTCGCGTGTTTCTTTAAACCCGTATTCTTCCCTGCCCTCGCTTCGCCAACGAAGCAAATTGCCCTCTCCCGCATTATAAGCGGCGAGCGCGTCGGCGAGCGAATATTTTTCGGTAAGATATTTAAGATACGCCGTGCCCAAGCGAATGTTTTCCGACGGTTCCGTTAATCTTACGGCGGACTGCGGCGAACCTATTTTTTCGGCTATCCACACAGCCGTAGACGGCATAAGCTGCATAAGCCCCACAGCGCCCGCGCGCGATTGCGCGTCGGGGCGATATTTGCTTTCGGTGCGAATTACCGCGCGCACAAGATTTTCGTCTGCTTCGAACTCTCTGCACGCCGAGCGTATTTCGTTTGAATATTTGTTCGGATATGCAACCGACAAAAAAAGGGCGAACGACAAAACCGTCGCCGCCGCAACCGCAAAAATCACCGCCGTAATTTTCCACGTTTTAGAAATATTCCTGCACCTCCGAGAGCTATTCCGTAAGCTCCAAATACGTTCTTAAAACCTGCGCTCTCAAACGAGCCAACCCGCCGTCGTTTTCAAGCACTATGTCAGCACGGGCGGCGCGCTCTTCGTCAGTCATTTGCGCGCGAACCATGCTTTCGGCAAGTTCCATACTCACATTATCCCTCTTTTGCAACCGCTCTATTCTAACGCTTTCGTCGCACGCCACAGTTATATTAGGTTTTGTAAGCTTATAAAATTCGGTTTCAAACAATAAAGGCACAACAACTATTATCACGGGAGACGCACTTTTAAGCACGGCTTCGCTAATTTCTCTCTTCGTTTCTTCCATAATTGAGGGATGTAAAACCGAATCGAGCAATTTTCTTTTTTCTTCGTCCGAAAAAACGATTTTGCGAAGTTCGCGCCTGTTTAGCGTCTCGCCCGAAAAAGCCTCGCCGAAAAAGCGTTGCAGTTTTTCGCGCACTTCCGAAAAATCGGTTACGCGGCGCGCTATTACGTCGGTATCAATAATATATGCGCCCGCAGCGCGAAACATTTCAGCCGCAGCGCTTTTTCCGCTTGCAATTCCGCCCGTGAGCCCCGCAACAGTAATTTTCATAGCTTTAAACCTCTCGCAACAAATATTTCGGCGATTATTTGCAGTCGAACCAACTGCGCCCCTCGCTCACTTCCGCCACAAGCGGCACGCTTAACGTGAACGCGTTTTCCATTTCATTTTTAAGCATAGTTTTAACCGCGTCTATTTCGTCTTCCGCCGTTTCCACTATAAGTTCGTCGTGCACCTGCAAAATAAGCCGCGATTTCATGCCTTCGAGAGCTTTGCTCACGTTTAGCATAGCTATTTTTATAATATCGGCGGCAGTGCCTTGAAGCGGCATATTCATTGCGGCGCGCTCGCCGAACTGGCGGGTAAAATAAACCGACGAAAACAATTCGGGGATTTTGCGGCGTCTGCCGAGTAGCGTGGTAACGTAGCCGTCTTTTTTCGCCTGCACCACGCACCTGTCAAGATATTCGCGCACGCCGCTGAAACGTTCGAAATAGTTTTCTATATATTGTTTGGCTTCCGTTTTGGAAATTTTCAAATTAGAGGCAAGACCGAATTCGCTTATTCCGTATATAATTCCGAAATTTACGGTTTTTGCGGTTCTGCGCATAATCGGCGTAACTTCGTTGAGCGACACCCCGAAAACCTGCGCGGCAGTGTACGAATGAATGTCGGCGCCCTCTCTGTACGCTTTAAGCATTATGGGGTCTTGCGAATAGTGCGCCATAATTCTGAGCTCTATTTGCGAATAGTCGGCAGATACGAGAGTGAACCCCTCGCGCGCAACAAAAAGCGAGCGCAGTATTTTTCCGTCCTCTTCGCGCACGGGAATATTTTGCAAATTCGGCTCCACGCTCGAAAGCCGCCCCGTTGTGGTAAGCGTCTGCCTAAACTCGGTGTGCACGGTGCCTTTCGCGTCCAAAAGCTTTCTTAACCCGTCTATATAAGTGCTGTTAAGCTTTGTAATAAAGCGATAACGCAAAACAAGCGGCACAATGGTATACGAAGAGTCGAGCTGTTCGAGAATTTCGGCGTTTGTATTGAACGTTTTCGCGCCTTTTTTAGGGTAAGGAATACCCATGTCTTCGAACAACACTTTCGCAAGCTGTCGCGGCGATTTAATATTAAACTGTTTGCCCGCTTCGGCATGTATTTGCTTTGTAAGGCGTTGCTCCTCTTCCGAATACACCGCGCCTATTTCTTCGAGACGAGCACGGTTCACTTCGAAACCCGCTTGCTCCATATCAAACAACACTTTAACGAGCGGCAACTCTATGTCGTAATAAAGCCTACGCATGCCCGATTCGTTTAACGCCTCGTTAAGTTCTCGTTTTAACGTTAGCATTCCGCTCGCAAGGTCGGCTGCGGCTATCGAATACGCCTCGAACAGTCCGTTCATAACCGCGTGCGGCACGGTGGCGTCGGCAATATATTGAGCAAGTCCGACGTCGAAAAAGCCGTCGCATAATATTTTATAGTTTTTATAAATATACGTTATAAAGCTCTTTGAATCAAACACCACTTTGGTAATTCGCCCGTCGCAAAGCACGTCTTTAACAGCCGCTATAATTTCGGGTTCGCTCAATCCCGCGTCGAAAAAACTGTAACTGAGGTTCACAACGTATTCGGTGCCTTCGTCTACCGCAAAATGAAATTCGGATTCGGTAACGTGCATAGCAACTTCCGTTTTGCCTTGAATTACTTCGCGCAATTTTTCAGCCGACGCAATCTGCACTCTTTCCGCAACCTTTCTCGAAGAAGCGGTGGGAACTGTTCCCGTAGTGAAAATTTCGGCGCGTCGAATAAGCGACTTAAACCCCTGACTTTCGAAAAACGCGAAAACCGACGACGAAAACGGAAATTCGTATTTACATTCTTCAAGCTCGCATTCAAAAGGTACGGCAACGTCTATTGTGGCGAGAGTTTTCGAAAGTTCCGCACTCGCTTTTCCTTCAAGCAATATATTCCTTATTCTCGTTCCGATATCGTCTAACGAAGCGTAAACGCCGCTCAAAGAGCCGTATTGCTTTAAAAGATTTTTAGCAATTTTGTCGCCTATTCCTGGAACGCCCGGTATGTCGTCGCTTCCGTCGCCGGCAAGAGCCTTGTAATCTATAATCCCCTGCGGCGTAAGCTCGTATTTTTCAAGCAAACTCGTTTCGTCTATTTCGTCCACTTCGGTTATGCCTCGTTTGGTTAAAAGCACGCGCGTAGAGGAATCCACAAGTTGTAAACTGTCGCGGTCGCCCGTTACGATATAAGTTTGAACATCGTAACGCTTTGAAAGCGTTCCTATTATGTCGTCGGCTTCGTAGCCCGCCATTTCAACATGCCTAACGCCCATAACGTCGAGCATTTCTTTCAGCACCGGCATTTGGGCGGCAAGCTCGTCGGGCATTCCCTTGCGGCGCGATTTGTAACCGTCGTAAAGCTTATGGCGAAAAGTGGGCGCGTGAACGTCGAACGCCGTAACGATATAGTCGGGCTTAACCGTTTCTATCATTTTAACAAGCATTGTGGCAAACCCGAAAACGGCTTGCACCTGCATTCCCTGCGGATTGTTTAAAGGCGGCAACGCATAGTAAGCTCTGTTCACTAAGCTATTTCCGTCGATAAGTAACATTTTTTCCATACAATCATTGTACTATTTTGCAAAGCCATTAGTCAAGAAAAACCCGCAAAGACGCAAAACATATTTTTATATTTGACAACTCGGCGCATAATGTTATAGAATAAATTGTGTCGAATAATAAAAAACGACGCGCAAATACTATATAAAAACTAAGGAGGACACCGCTACGGCTAATTGGCTCGATAAAACTTTTTTGCCTTTCGACAGAGCGATTTTTAAAGCTATGCATTCGTTGCAACAAGCTGCGGGAGGCTTTTTTAACGGATTTGCGAAATTTATTTCGTTTTTCGGCGAACTCGGCTGGTTCTTTATTGTGCTTGCGTTGGTTTTTATGCTCTTTAAACGAATGAGACGAGAAGGACTTGCAATGGCGTTCGCGCTTTTTATAGGCGCCGTAATAACAAACATTTTGCTTAAAAATATTGTAGGACGCGCGCGCCCGTTCACGCGAGAAGGAACGCCTTTCGAACAATGGTGGCTTGCGGCGGGACAAAGCCCGGAAAATTCCGCTTCGTTTCCGTCCGGGCACACTACTGCGGCTTTCGCGTCTATGGTGGCTTTTTTCATAATCGGCAACAAACGCTATTCTTGGACGGGGCTTGTGTTTGCTTTTATAATGGCGCTCTCGCGCATTTATCTAATTGTGCACTACCCCACCGACGTAATCGCAGGCATAATAGTTGGTACTGCGGCGGGAATATGCGGAGCGCTGTTAAGCAATTTGATTTATAAAAAAGCGCGCGGAAAATTCGGAGAACTACTCAAAAATTTCAGCATAATAACTTTTTTAAAACGACTGTTTTCAAAAAAGAACCGCGACGAACAAATCGAGTCCGACGAGAGCGAAGTTCTTTCGCAAACTCAAACGGACGAAAACAACACGGAAAACATTTAGTTTAATACTCCTCTCTTCGCCCCCCTCAAACCTTTCCGCGTAAAAACGGGAAGGTTTTTGCGTTTGCAAAAAGTTCCTACATTTGTAGGGTTTTTCCAAAAGTGCCAACGACTGTGGGAAAATAGTGTAAAGAGAGGTATGCATTATGGAACACGACGTTAAATTAGCGGAAAGACTCAGAGAGTTTATGGACCTTAGAGACATTAACCAACGTCAGTTGGAACTCGCAACAAAGCTATCGAATCAAGCGATTTCGTTTTGGCTCTCTAAACAAAGGTTGCCGTCTTTGCTCTCGCTTTGGGATTTAGCCGACTATTTCGATTGCAGCTTAGACTACCTTGTAGGCAGAGAAGACCACTGACGGTTTATAACTTTATCAAATTTATTAAATATTCGACAAAAACGCTTGCCGAATATTTTTGTGCGTCTTTTCAAAAATTTAGCCGCGCAGTCTTAATAAAACGCTTGCAAATTTTTTTCGAATATGGTATTATAAACAAGATGCGCCGCCGTGGTGGAATTGGCAGACGCGCCGGACTCAAAATCCGGTGGTAGCGATACCGTGTCGGTTCGACTCCGACCGGCGGCACCAAAATATGAAGCGACCCCTTTGCGGGTCGTTTTCTTATGGCACGTTTAAGAAATCCACTCGTCTTAATTAAGGAGTTTTTTATGAGCGATATAATGGAATTTGCAAGTAGAGCACAATTCAGAGAATGGCTTTGCGAGCATTGCCTCTCTACCGACGGCGTTTGGCTCTTATTCGGCAAAGGAAGCGGACCGAAAACATTGAAAGCGGACGAAGCGCTTGAAGAAGCTCTTTGTTTCGGCTGGATTGACGGGCAAATGCAAAGCATAGACAGTAATTCTTATAAAAAATATTTTTCCGCTCGCAGAGCTAAAAGCAAGTGGTCGGAAAAAAACAAAGAAATAGTGAAAAGCCTTGAAGAGCGCGGACTTATGACTGAGTTCGGAAGAAAGAAAATAGAAGAAGCCCAAAAAAACGGCATGTGGAACACACCCAAAGCGGAAGTTACGGAAGAACAGATTGCTTGCTTATCCTCTGTTTTAAAAGCCTACGAGCCCGCCTACACCAACTTTCAAGCGATGTCTCCGTCGGTAAAGAAAACTTACGCCCTCGCCTATTTTGACGCAAAGACCGACGCGGGACGCGAAAAACGAATTGCCCGCATCGTGGATAGGCTCAACAAAAATCTAAAACCTATGTAAAAATAAACGACGCAATCCGCATTTGGCAAATTGCGTCGTTTTTTATGTTCTTTTAAAAATTGCGCAAAAACTCTTTGACTTTTTCGACGGAAAGCGCCGATTTGAGGTGCGCGTCGAACGGGCTCGCAATATCCACTACCGATTCGAGTTCTGCGTTTGCAACCCACCATTCCATATAATCCGAGCTTACCCTCGTAAGAGCTTCGATTGCGTCGCTCACGCGATAGCGAAGAACGTCGCAATTCAAGTAGGTGTTAAGTTCGCTTTCTGGCATGGCGGACAACTGTCCCAACGTTTCGGCGGTTACGCGAGGCAGTCGGAATCCGCCGTCTACTCCGAGCATATTCAAAGCGTCGAACACCGCTTGCATCTGCTCGCCGCTTATAACCGAAACTTCTTCCGACGGAACAACAACAAGCGAACCGAGCGTTTCGTCTTTAATCACACGGTTTTCGATTGAAACGCTCAACGCCGACACATAAAGGGCTCCCGCGTTTTCGGAGCACACGGTGCGCGTGAGCGTTGCACGGATTATCACGCTATCGAGCACGGCGCCGTATTGCTCGGGCGACGGAGCTTTTTCGATTTCCGCATTCCAATTCCCTATCGGAGCGTCGCCGTACAGCGCAGTGAACGCGTCCAAAAGCGCCGTAAGCTCGCTTGGAACAATTAACCCGTCGGCAAAGCTTACGGTGCTCTCAGGCACTGCGAGCGCTTCTTTACTAATCAGATTTTCGGTTAGCGAAGCCGCAAGCAAATACGAGTTTATTTGCCCGTCTTTTCCGATAAGATTTTCCTTTATTGCCGACGCGCTTTCAAGCTCGAACGAACCCACGTCTTTATCTCCGCTCAAAAGGTTAATAATAGTTTGCACTTCCGTTTCGCGGTAAACGGCGTATTCGTTCAAGTTGCCTCCCGTTCTCTTTTCGTATGCCTTAACGTGGTCTGACAGCATAGAATTACTTTTTACCGCGCTTTGTATCGATTTTGTGATACTACCCGCCACAAGCCCCGAACGATATAGAACCGAAAGCTTTTCTGGCGTGCCCGCAATGTTTTTTAAATCGGCAAAGCTAACGCTTTTAATTAAATCCGACGGCTTTTGCCCTTCGGATAGCGCAAGCACGTTAAGCGCGTCTATGCAAGCCGATATTTCCGATTTAGTGTAAATTCCTTTTTCGGTTTTCAAACTGTTGCGCAAGCTCGAATTTATAACGCTTTCCGTAAACGCTTTGTCAAGTTCCTCAGTAACCATAGACGAAATTATAACCGAAGGATATACCGCGTCGAGCCCGCTTTTGCCGCCTAAATCGGCGCGCTTTTCGTTCATGGAAGCGAGCGAGTTTTCGGCGTTTTCGCGCAACGCGGCGCCGTTTATCTGCAGTATATTGCCCGTCTTATTTCCCGCTTCGTCGGTGAGCCCGAACACGGTCATGGAATCTATCAGCGCTTTAAGTTCTGACTTAGGATAGCACCCGTCCGCATTTTTCGCGTTGTTGCGGTATTCGTCTTTTATAACCGTGCCGCTCCATTTGTCGAACAGATTTTTATCGAGGTGCCTCGTTATGTTGAGCAGCATAATTGCGGAATCGCAACACACGTCGAGCTTTGTGGCTCCCGTGCTTTCGTCTTCAACTTTCGACAGGTCGGGAATAAGAATTTCAAGCTTTTCGTTCAAAGTATCGGAGTTAAGAGTAAAATCGTCGTTCTCGTCGGCGCTTATTCCGAAAACAGTATCCATAGCCGCCACAAGAGCCGAAAGCTCGTGTTGCCACATTTCCACCTCTTGATTCCTGTTTTCTATCAACACGTTTTTCTGCCCCGCTTCTTTAAATTTAGTGGGCAGTTCGAGAGTGTTTTTGTCGGCTCTGTCGGGATTCGACAGAAAATACGCCATAGACGCGCTTATAACGGCGCTTTCGCTCACAACGCGCTTATTGCGCACAAGCTGACGCAAAATATCGTCGGTAGTACTTTCGGAAGACAGTTGAAGCGTGGAAGCCTGAACAAAAATCGATTTTAATTCTTTACGCTTTATAAGCAAATCCAAAACGTCGTTTTGCAAAAGTTCGGTCACACTGTTAGGAATAACGAGTTCAAACCCGTCGCCCACAGTTAGGTCGTTGGCGCGAACATGCTCCGACACCGTGTAATATATCACGTCGGACGCGAACAACGAATCCATAGCTTCGGGTTTCATTGCAAGAAGTTCGTCCAACAACTCGTCTTCGGCTTCGTCGCTCTCCTGCCCTTTTAAGAATTTGTCGAAATCCAACCCCGAATCGCGCACCGCCTTAACAAGATTGTAAAGTTCGCCGTCAACGTTTTTAACAGTCAGCCATGCGTCAACGTTTTCGAGCGCGCGCGGAATAATAACGAACTCGTTGCCGTCGAGCTCTTTTATGAGCACACGCGAAACGGTACCCTCTAAAATTCCGTTGCGCATCATTAACATATCGAGCACTGCGTCGTTTTTGAGCAGCTCTCCCGCTTCCTGTTTTCCGTTCACAAAATCGATTACCGCGTTTTTAACGTTCTCTTCGATAAGCGCGTCGAACAACTCCGAAAGCGTCTTTTTTTCTATAAGGTTTACCGGCTTGCCGTTGCCGTCAAGCTCCAAAACCGCTTCGGGAACATAAAGATTTTCGCCCTTGTTTTCAATCATTACAGCGGAAATCAGCGAACGCATAATCGTGGAATCGGTCATATATCGCGAAAGAGTTACGCCGTTTTTATCGGCGCTTTTAGCCGCTTGCGACAATAAATCGAACAACGTGTCAAATTGCATTTCCTCGTCGCCCGTTGCTTTATCGATTAACTCGCGGTTTTCTTTTGTTCCGAGCAACCTGAACCCGTTCATAATTTTATAAAGTTCGCCGTACTCCACACCGTTTGCGCCGTAGGTGTTTTCGTAAACAATGTTTTCGGGAATATAAACGTTTTCGCTTACCGACAAAAACACATTGTTAAGTTTGTCGCTCACATAATCGGTTGACAAAACGTTACCTATAAGCTTAGAATCGGCTACTGCGGCGGAAACGTTGTCGTACATAGCTATATTATGCTCATAGTTTTCGTCCGCTTCGTCGAACAGCGAAAGCACTTTGTTCATTGTGTTGCTTTCTTCCGACGCCCGAACCGTTTTATACAGCTCTATGCCGTCGGACGCAACCGTTACAAGCGAATTGATTTCGTCAACCCACGAAACGTCGGCGTTCACCACATCCGCATATTTAACGCCGTTGCCGTCATCTTCCGATAAATACGCGTTCGCAATAAAGCAATATAATCTGCCGAGCACGGGATTAAATTCGGATTTTCGCTCGGGATGCAACATTGTGAGTTCGGCTATTTGAGGCAATAAGGCGTCAACAAGGTCTACGCCCGAATCGGTGCTCGACAGTATTGACACAATCATGCGATATAAAAGTTTTGCATCCTCTTTCTCGAATAATTTCGAAATTCCTATGCTCGGAAGCTTTGCGTCGGATAAAACGCCGTTTTGCAGTTTTATTTTGTCGTCCGGAATAACGGGGCTCAAATAACCCGGTTTAAACAACACTTTGAGCATTTCTTTGTTTTTCTCGCCGAGCTTAGAGGCAAAACGGGTGTCGTCAAGATTGCACACAATGGAATTAGCCGCAGAAAGAGCAAAATTTATTATGTAGGTTTGCGATTCGAAATTATCTATAAGGTTTTCGAACTCAACTTGAAACCGAGTGTCCGTCATAACGTCCACTATTTTATCGGTGGCGTTCGAAGTATCTTGCCCGCTTATTATAGGCTTTATTTCGTCCTCGCCGTATTTAAGCAAAAGCGCCAAAGTGTCGCGCGCGAAAGACGCGTATGCGGCAAGTTCTTTTCGCAGCTTTATGTTTGCGTTTATTTCGTTTCTTTCGTCAACAAGTCTGCCGGAAAAAATCAAATCGACCGCAAAAAGATAATACGGGGTATCGTCGGTGTCTTTAAACGTATTTAAAATTTTATATATTCCGCTCGAACCGTAATCTTCGATAGAGCGATAAATAGCGTAATTCAAATCGAATTTCTCGTCGTCGAAAGAATACAGTTTCATGGGGTCTACGCCCGCGCCCGCCGCAACGTATAGTCCGCCGCCGAGCATAGACAGCCCGAGTACGCTTGCGGTAAGTCCGCGAATAAACCCTATAACGCCGCCGCCCGCTCTGTGCGCTTTATAGCTGCGGTCGGTTTTGTTTTCGGCAAACATTCTATTCTTCCGTTTTTTAAATCTACGCTCGGGATACGCTATATGGTAAACTATATAAAGCAAAAACACAAGTATCAAATACAAAACGTACGCCACCGTTGCAAAACAAACGCTGAACGCAACGTCTACGAGCGTCATAAGATACGCGCCGTTATCGCGCATTATCAACGTAAGTTCCTGCCCGTAGCTCAATTTAGACGGCAACCATTCCGCCAAAACGTCGCGCAGCGTTGCGCACTCGGCGCTCACATTAAGCTTTGCCGCAAGCGAACCGCCCGTTACGGCGTCGGCAACCTTTAAAAGCCACGCGTCGAATTTTGCGCTTTTTATAAAGAAGAAATACAGCCCTATGCATAAGCCCGCAACGCAAACCGAATGCAACAGCAATATGGCGCTTTTTCTGAATCCGCGCCACATTCCCCAAAGAGTGCAATACAGCAAGGTGAGTAAAAACGTTACGGTAGGAGCGAACGTTATTAAAACGCGCGCAAATTCTGGCGTTTCTTTTTTGAGCAAAAGCGAAATCGCCAAATGGTCGAGACTTGCGGCAAACAACAAAGGCACGGTTATAAGCAAAAATACGATAGCTCTTTTAACGCGCTTGCCCCGCCCTATTAAAAGGGCAATCAAAAGCAAAAACGCAAGTATCGACAACTCCCATTTGAAAAACGCGAAATTCACTTTGTCAGCTATGCTTGCACAAACCATGCAATTACCTCGTAGTAGCCCTTCCTTCTTTTTTTAAAACGCTTTATAATAATTTTCTGCGTCTTTAACGTTAAACTTAAATTGCGCTGAATTAAATCCGTCGGTGTCGACGCTTCCTTCGAACCATATTTCCTTAGCGCCGCTGCCGTTCACCGTTTCGCCCAGATTGCCGTTGAATTCAAGCGATTCCGGCAAATACAACCGTTGCAATTCTTTAAACCCCGAAAGCGACGTTTCCCCAAGAGTGCGCACGTTCACAAAATACAATTCGTTCACGCTTATGCCCGAATCCGCGCAGCCGTTGAAATAGCCAGACTTTATAAGCGGAGTTTCAACAGTTAGAATTTTGAGCGAAACCGACTCTGTAAGCACGGTTTGAGCCGCTCCGAAAAGCGAAACGAACGAATCGCCTATTTCTCCCGCCGAATGCAGTTCGAGCTTTTCTATTCCGTCGAGCCCTTTCAAAGAACTTTCGGAAAGCGAACCGCAAGAAAGCCGCAAAGCTCTGAGGTTGCCGCATTCTTCGAACACGTCGTTTCCGAGCGAACTCGACGTTAAAAGTTCGAGACGACGCGACGAAGCGAAAGAACCGTTAAAACACGAACTTGTGAATTTTGCGTTAGGCATTTTAATTAAAGAAAGCTTTTCGCATTTTTCAAAAGCGCGCGAAAGAACGTTTACCGCCGCATCCGAATATACTTCGGTTAAATCCGAACCCGCGAATGCGCCGCCGTCGAGCGTAAGGTCAGCTTCTATAACAAGATTTTTAACTTTCGATTTTTTGAAAGCGCCCGAGCGGATTTGCACAACGTTGTAACCGCCGAGAGTTTTAGGAACCGTAACCGAACTCGACTTTCCCTCGTAGCCGCTTATTCCCACAGTTTTATCCGTTAAACTTACAACCGTGAACTCGCCGAGCGAGAACTCTTTCGACGAATTGCGAAAATAAACTGCGGAGCCTATTGAAAAAGCCAAAACGAGCAAAACGAAAATTACGCACATTACCTGCGGAAACACAGCCATATTTTTGCGCGCCACGTCCCGAATATCGAACGCCGACGATTTGCGCTTGCGCACCTCTTTATCGGCAACGAAATCGTTAGAGCGAAAGCCCTCTCCGCGCGCGGGCGGAATTGCTTTGCCCGAATCGTGCACATATCTTTCGAACGTATAACTATTGTCTTTAAACTCGCCTTTTTCCCACCGTATGCGGTCGAACTTGGCTGCAAGCAATTTAACCGAAATACTTTCGCAGTTGGCGCCGAGTTTTAGCTTAGCCTTAGGCACGAACACTTCGTTTTCGGAAGCGGTGAACTTATCGTGCGACAAAAGAGTCTTGCTTAAAACGTTGCCGCCCGCATCGTGTTGGTAAACCTCGAACTTTATAGCGTAAAGCGGTTGGTTAAGGTTGTTCACGAATTTTAAAAGCGCGTACTTTTCTCCCTCTTTCGCGTCGTCGAATATTATGTATTCTTTAAGCGCCACAACGTCGGAAGGATTTTTGGCGTAATCGAATTTAACGACGTTCTTATAAGAAGTCATATTCCAAAGCACCTCCGCTCAATCCTTTCACGTTTTTGCGACGGAAACATTTAACCGTAATAAAATAGTTGAACACGGCGAAAGCTGCCGACGCAATAACCGCAATATAGTTAAACAAATTTTTTAAGTAAGGCACCGAATAATTTTTGCCGGCGATAAGCTCTATAACGGCGTGCCTTATAACGAACAATCCCAAAAATAACAGCGCGCTTTTTATAAACGCGTGCAACCTTATTTTATTTACCGACAGCGGACGAATAACGTCGTTGTTAATAACAACGTCGTCAACGGCGCCTATAATCACGTTCACGCGGGCGCAACGGCGATTTAAGGCAATCACCTTAGACGAATCGCCCGTAGCCTGTTCGTTCACGCGCAACACTCCGATAACGCTTTTCCTGCTTGAATATTGCACCACAAAATACGAAATGCTTTTAAAATTCTCGTTGAAGTTGCAAACCAAAAACTTATCGTATAACGTCTTGCATATCACATATTTTTTTATGTATTTGCGGGTTTCGCCTGACGTGAAATATATCGAATTTTTCGAACTCTCCGTTTGCACGTCTTTAATGAACTCGTCGTCTTGAAAATCGTGGTAATACACGTTTTTCAACAGACGCAAGCACAACGACAGAACCGAGAGCGCCAAGAATAGCGCAGCCGATATTGCGCTTAACAATCTCCAAATAAAAACTGTCATTTATCTTTCTCCTAACGTTCTGTGTCGGCGGCGTCGCCGTCGGGTAAAACGATTTCCGCGTCTGAAACTTCGTCGCTTTCATAACCGCTCGGCGTAGGCTTTACAACGGTTTGAGTTTCGCGCGCGAGCCATTCGTATTGCTCCGACGCGGACGCGGGTTGTTCGTCTTGCAAAGTTTTAGCCCCGCCTTCGTCCTGCGGTTCGTTTTCGGAAGTAAGCTCGGAACTGTCGTTCGATTGCGGCGGCGGCTCGTCAGGCACGTCCGCCTCGTTTTCGTAAGTTTTAACTTTGCGAGCGGATTCTCCCGGCTCGGTATACGAAGTAAATTTTGCAACGGGCTCCGCTTTTTCGGCGGAATCGAACAAATTCAACAAGTCGCTGTCAAGCCCTTGCGATTTCAAAGTGTTTACGCTCGCTTTTTTAATGAACACGCCTTTCACGCGGTTGTCGAGCGCGGATGGTTCAAGCGCTATATCACGGAACAATTCGTTGTTCGCCATTATCGAACCGAGAGTGAACACTGGCGCAAGCGCGACAAAAGCGGCGAGCGCAACCAACGCCCAAATAATTGCCACAAGTTTGCCTATATTGCCTCCGAACAGCGAAAGCAACATAAACGTAAACATAGACGCGGCGCCCAAATAAGCGACTATCACAACGTAAGGCACGCACACGTTTAAAAAGCATGTGAGCTTGCCTCCTCTGCGCATAGTTTCAACCGCAGCCGTAAGCGTTGCCGTTGCGCCCGTTTTTTCGGAATTCGAATCGAGAAGATACGACGTTGGCGCAAACAACAACACAAGAGCGAAAGAATATATAACAATAGCAACGGCGGCGGGCGCCGCAAAAACAACCGCGAGCAAAACAGGTTCGCGCATTTTCGCCGCCGTTCCTATTACCGCACCCAAAAAGCCGAGCGCTACGCCTACTGCGGCAATCACTAAAAGCCCTCCGAGAAAAATCAATCCTTTCAGCGCCATAGTTAGCAATACGGTGCCGAAAGAGCGCCAACTTTCCACTCCGCCGAAAGAACGTATTACCGAAATTTCGCCGTCGGTTTTCGCAATTTTCGCCATGCGAACCGACGCGACGGGAAAAATAGCGTTCAAAAACGGAACAAAAGTTCCTATAAGCTTAGCAAAGAACCAAACGTAATAGCGGAATATATTGCCGCCTTTCAACACCGTTTTAGCCGCCGCTTTAATATTTTTTGCAAAATAGTATCCGAAACCGCGATTCATTTGCAGCCCTCCGTTTTTCCGTTACGCTTTTCCCGCACGTTTTCTTTCATAATTTTTTCCTTTTTTCCGTTTGTTTTCATAGCGCGCCCGTTTCCGTTTTAACGTTGAAATATCTTGCGTCCGCCTCTATTTCCTTTCCCGACGAAAGCCTGAATATTTTGTGGCTCAATACTCCGCCCGCGTTAATTATGCGCAACGTATATTTTGTTGTGAGCGCGCATTCGTAAGTTATAACGTTGTCGGCGCTCGACACAACTTGCAAAGACAGTTTAGTAAGTCCGTCGTTTCGCATAACGCTGGCGCCAACGTTGCCGCTTTCGTCAATAGAAATGTTCACATCCGCCGCAACAACGGTAACATACGAATTTTCGTTATACGTCGTTTTAACGCTATACGCCTTTATTTCTTTTTCCACTCCGTCTATTTCTTCGTAAGCTTTTAATGTGAGCCAGCCGTTGTAGGGATAAGGGTCGGCGGAAACGTAAGCTCTCGTTACTTTCAAATAGTGTTCGGGTCTTAAAAGTCCCGCGCCCACAAATTCAAATTTTAAAGCGTCGTTTTCTCCTACGTCGCCGTTTCCGTAATAGCGCTTGTCGGGGTCGAACGGTATTTCGTGTCTGTCGCCGTCGTACACATAAGTGTTCTTTTCGGGCGCAATCAACAACACGGTAACGGTTTGTAATTTAAATTGCAACGTTGCTCTAAAATCGTATTTGCCCGCATACGGAGTTTTATATTCGTCGTAGGTAAGATACGCTTCGTAATTGCGCGAAACGTCCGAATCGTCGGCGTTCCACGAATTTTCGCTCTCTATGCGTCCTTTCAATATAGTAACGTTACTGTAAGAACGGCGCGTCGCGTCGAGAACGTCGCTAAACTCTTCCGCTATATATTTGTGCCCGCTTATAACACTCCCGTAAAACACGTCCACTTCTTTATCGGCCTCTATTATGTCGGTGCCGTCGTAAACAACAGTCTTACTCTTAGGTCGAACGTAAATAACGCGCTTATGAATCGTTTTTTCGAACATATAGCTGCCGTCGCTTTGAGGCGGCGTAACTATATTCAATTCGGCAAGCACTTCGGGTGCAATAGCGCGTCCGTTTTCAAGCAAAGTAACGTTCTTATAATAAATTCGATAGTTGCCCGCGTTTTCAATCTTTTCAACGTGCGTCCACCCGATTTCGGTTTCGTAAAGTATTTCCGCAATATCGGCTCTAAAAGTTATATGTTTGTTGGGCAACGCGTTTGTTTGAGTTCCTCTTACTCTCCATTCGTATGTTTGCCCGCCTCTTTCGTGTATTGCTCCGTCGTAAATTATGTCGGCACCGTATTCGGGATAAAGTTTTAAGTCGCCCGTAACTTCCAAACTGCCGTAAGACACTTGCGGAGACGCCAACAACTCTTCCAAATTGTAGTTCGAACTTACGTCGGCGCCCGTTTCGTCACAAATTATAAATCCGAGAATATTTTTAACTTTTCCCTCGTGAGGATATGTCACGCTCGGATAAGACGAAATTTTAAAATCATGGTTTGCGGGGAAATCGGAAGGAAGCACTTTTGTAAAACTCGTTGAGAAAAGCGGCGTTCCGTCATAAAGCCGGCTTTCGTTGTAAGAAGATATGGCTGTATATCTTCCGTCCGCCATGAGGTTATATTTATCGATTGTAAAATTAAACGTAAAAAGTTCGTCTTCCGATATATAATAGTTGGGATTGTTTTTTATGCCGTCGAACTCTATTTCCGATTTATAAACGGATAAAACAAACTCTCCCGCATCGATAAAATCAAAATCAACGCCGCCGCTATACACACGCCATTTAAACGACTTTATTACGTTTTCGAGCGGCTCGGAATCGGGAGCGCACGAGAACACCTCGCCCAACATAAGCGGTTGAGGTTCTCCGTTATATTCGCGTTCGTCCTGACGAACGTTGAGCACAAGCAGTTTGGGCGAAATCACAACGGGTGCGGGGCGTATATATTTTAAAACGTAGTTCGCGGGGCGTATGTTTTGTCCGCTTTCGGATTTTATTGCGGCGCGCAAAATTTTGTATTCATAAGTTCCCGCGTTAACCATTTCAGTCCATTTCAACACGGTTTTATCGAGCGAATGTCCGTCTACAAACCCCTCCACGTCGTAATCGTCGTCGCCGATTACAAACGGCTTTCCGTCGTACTCTTTTTCATACGAGTCGAAAGAGAACGTGAACGTGAGCGTGCGCGGGGTTATTGTAAGCGTACCCGGCGAACATTTTAACGAATAGTTATGCGTGCAATCTATTTCGCCGTTGAAAATCCGTATGCTTTGAGAATTGCTGTAAACTCCCGCATCGGTCTTGCCGAACTCGCCGCTAAGCTCTAAGCGGTGCCCCATGCTTTCTATAAATGCTCTGCCCGCTTCGTCAACGTTTTCGGCGGGAATTATAGAGGGAACAAAAATTTGCTCTCCGTTGTATTCTGCGGTAAAGCTCGAATTTTTAACGCGAACGACACGCGCGGCTATATTATATCTGCCTTGCAAAACAGTGATTTCGTAGTCGGGATTATTTGCGGCGGCATAGTCGGCGTCCAAATCCACAAAATAGTAAGCGGATTCGGTTACGCTTTCCTCACCCGAAATCGTAACCGCGCCCGAAGCGTAATTTATAACACCTCTGAACGTGCCTTGCAAATCGAGCGAGTCGCCCGAAATAACCGAACCTATTGTGGCGATATAACTCAATCCGTTATAGCCGCGCCACTCGCCGAAGCGAACGGCAACTCCGTCGTAAGACTTGCTGCCGTCGGCGGGCTTAACCGTTATGGCTCGCTTATTAACGGTAAGACTGCCGTCCGTAAAATCGGAAACGTTATATTCGTAGTTTGAAAGCACGTCAACGTCGGTAGCGTTTTCGAATCCCTCAATGCGAACAATATAACTTCCCGCATGCACGGGCGCCGAAATTCTATTTCCCTGCAAATCGAAATACGCGTATACGGGGCGAATAAGTTCAAAGTCGCTATTCAAAAATCCGAGCTCGTTTTCATCTTTAACCGACGCGGTTAAATAAGCGCCCAAATCCGCTCTATGCTCTTTACCGTTGTATTCCGCCGCAAAGATAGGCGCGAACGCAACTATACCGCGTTTCTCTCTTTCAAATCTGCCGCTCTCTTCGCAAATCAAACTGTAATTCTCCATTCGTCCGTTTCCGCCGGAAATCAAACAGTATTCGGAGTTTAGGTAAATATTATAAACGCCCGCAGTCGCCCCTAAAAAGCGCTCGCCGTTCTCGTCTGCAAAAGAATCTATTGCAAGGCTTTCCCCATCCACAAATTGCTTGTCGGGGTTTGTTTTCGATTCTCCGTAGTATTCATAGTAATTTGTATAATCGCCGACGCCGTAACTCGTAAACACATCTTTCGGTTTAACGTACACCGTGCGCGGAATAACCTTTAAAATTCCGCTTATATAAAATATAAGGTAATTGCGGGTAAAATCTTCGTTTTCTTCATTTTCGACTCGTAGCCATAATACGTTATCGATAGAATCCGCGTTTGTAAGCGAAGAGATTTCCGTATTTGACAAAATCAGCTTATGCCCGTCTAACAAATCGAACGGAGTATTCTCCGAAATGGTCCATTCCGCTTTTTCGAGCGGAGTGCCGTCGTATACTTTTTCGGCGGAGGCGGTGGAAACTATTATGTTGCGACATTCGATTTCGAGAGTGCCGTAAACATAAATAAGTTCGTAATTTTCGTTAATCGTATGCCCGTCTATTTCGTTGCTGTATTCCGACACAACCGTGTAATGCCTTACGTTCTCCGCTGTTACGGCGTCTGTAATCGAAGCGACGTTTTGTGAAACATCGAGCGCCACAGAATGCCCGTCTATCCAATCCGCTCCGTGTTCGCAAAAATACTCGTATTCGTCGCAATCGAGCGGAGTGCCGTCGTATACTTTTTTCGCGCTACCCGTTACCACAATAACCGAACGCGGGATAATGTAAAGTCTCCCCTCGCCCGTATTATAGCTCAAAGCGTAGTTTTCTTCTATTCTGTGTGCGCCGACATACAAATTACCGTTTTGGTCGGCAACCGAAAACTCGGTAAGAATCAACTCGCCCGATTCCCACACGTTAGTAATAGAAGTTATTCCGCTTACGGCTACAAATTTGTGCGCTTCAAGCAACCTATCGCCGTAAGCTTCGTCTCCGAGCAAAGCGGCGCCGTCATATTCCTTTTCTTTATCCCAACGGCTAACCAAAACTGTACGCGGCGTGATTTCAAGCCTACCCGCGATAATTTCTATAATTTTATAGTTGCTCGTAACGTCTTTGTGATTTACAATATCGTCGGTAATGTCGTCGTCCCAAACGCCTATATCGTCGTCGTTCCAAACAAGATTGTCTTTGTCTATAATGCGGTAGTCGTATATATTCCGCTCAACGGAATCCCACACGTTGGTAACATACGTTATGTCGCCTATGCTTTCGGTTTCATGACCGTCCGCAAGCGCAAACAATCCATCCTCTATATAGCTTACGGCGCCGAATTCGTCTTTCTCCGCTCGAACGTGAACCGCTCTGCCCTTATCGTAATAATAACTGTTGCCGTCGTATTCTTTGCTAATATCGTCGATATAAATTTTAATGAGGCGCGGCGTTACGGTAAGCGTGCCGAATTCGCGTTTTATTTCGTAGCTGTCGGTTACATCCTCAATAAATCCATTGTAAAAATAGCTGTAAATAACAACTTGACTGTCGTTTGTAACAGTCCCTACGTCTAAAATATTTTTTTGACCTTCGACTTTTACGGAAAGCGTATGTCTGCGATTTTGAACAAGTCCTATGTCAGAACCTTGATTGTCGGTATGCACCGCCGTTTTTTCGTCGTCAACATAACCATACAACAGCATTCCGTCGTACTCTTTTTCAACGCTTTGCATAACAACGGTTATGCGGCGTTTCGTTACCGTAAGAGTTCCGTAAGAATAACTAACGGCATAATCGCGGGTAACGTCCGTTATTCCGTCGAGCGAAGACTCGGCAAACACGAAGTATTCCAAAACGTTCATTTCGCTTCCCGCAAAGCGTATTTTGGTTAGCGTGCTCTCGTCCGCCTCCAAACGGTGAGACGAAAGCAACCCGACTTTTTGTTCTTCGTCGAACAAAGTATAATCGGCGGGAACGCCGCTATATAGCTCTTCGTCGTTATACACTCGGCTCGAAGTTGCGGTAGTAACGCTGACGGGGCGCGGAGTTATTGTGAGCACTCCGTATTCGTAAGCTATTTCGTAATTGCCGCTCACGGGAGTGCTGCCGAACATAACGCGATAAACGAGTTCGTTTTCGCGTCCTTCCTCGCTTCCCGTAGATTGCCAAGTGTGCAAAATGCGCGTAATGCTATTTTCGTCCAATTCGAGCTCGTGCCCCGTTACAAGCGCAATATCGCCGCCGTCCGAAGCTATATGCGTCACGCTCTCAAAACTCGGGCAAGCCAGCCAATCGCCGTCATACACCTTTTCGGCGCTACCCGTGCGAATAAGTATTCTGCGAGGCTTAACCGTGAGCGTGCCCGCGATTACCGACGTAACCTCGTAGTTGTGCGTTTCCGTTCCGTCGGCGTTAAACACTTTATAGTCGGACGGCGCGTAGTCGTTCGGTTTGGTGCCTACATCGGTTATCCCTATAACTTTACCCGAACACACATAAGCGTATTCGCCGTCGGTAACGAAACCGCCCGAATAAACGTTGCTTCTGCATTCCGACGCGCGCAAATTGCTGTGCTCGACGCCGTCGTATTCGAACGTTTGGCTATCGGATATAATGGTTATCTGCTGCGGAACAACCGTAAGAGTGCCGTACTTATACGTTATATCGTAGTTGGCGGTAACGTCTTGATTTTCGGCGTCCCAAATAAAGTAGGCAACCTTATTTTCGATAGAGCCGACGTTCGTTATACCAACCGTATTGTTCTCGTCGGGTTTCAAAATGTGCCTACTAACAAGCCCGCCGTCGGCAATGCCGTTAGGCGACGTAACGCTATAATTCGAATCATACGACGACCATTCCTCGCCGTTATAAACGCAATTTCTGTTTATCGTAGTTATTATAACGGGACGCTTGCTAACAATTAACTTGCCGTATTCGTAAGTAATATTATAGCTTGAAGTAACGGGCTCTCCCGCCGCGTTGAAAATTTCGAATTGCGTGTCGTTATCCACTCCGTCGGGCGAAGTAACGTTCAGAATTTTTCTTACCGTTTCTTCGTCGGCGGCGGCGCTATCGCCTTTTGCAAGCCCGTCGCCAGTAATTTTCTCGTATTCTTTAACGTAAAATTCGGCGCCGAAATACACATGTCTGCCGCTTCCCGTCTTTATAACCACAGAACGTTCGGTCACGGTAAGCGTGCCGTAAGTATAGTTTATTTCGTAGTTGTCGCAATCCGAACCGTCGGCGCGCAAAACCTTAACGAACAGAACGTTGCTTACGTTCCCCTTTTGAGTGAGCTTTGCGAATTCGTCGCTACGCGAACTGTCGAGCACAACAGTGTCGCCCATTTTATCTATAATCGAATCGGAAAATCCGAACTCATGGTTAAAGAGCGGTTCGCCGTTATACGTTTCCGTTTTCGACAAAGTGACAACGGTAAACGAATGTTTTGTTACGGTTAACGTTCCTGCCTTAACGCTTAGAATGTTGTAGTTGTTCGAAACGTCGTTGCCGTCAGCGTCGTATATCTTGTAGTCGAGCGCGGAATATGTATTGTTATATTGCTCGGTGTCTGCAACGTTGCGCACATATATTATTTTACTTTCGTCATGAACTTTCGCATAATCGGCGCCCGCCAACCCGAACTCGTTGCCATCTATGTGCTTAGACGACGACGCAATAACCGCAGAATGTTTTTCGCCGTCATATTCGAAAATTTCGCTTGCCGCAGTAAGCATTATTCTACGCGGAGTAACTATAAGTTCGCCCGCGATTACGTTTATAATTTCGTAATTCTCGCTAACGCTGCCGTCTGCGTTAAAAACGGTGTAATCGGCGGGAAGATATGCGTTAGCCTTTCCGCTGTCGCTCACGTTGCGAACTTTAACAACTTTGTTTTTATCGGTAACGGCAGCGCTCTCTCCGCCCACAAATCCGACTTTTCCGCGAGCGGTCAAATAGTATTCGGCTTCAAACGTGAGCGTGGCGGAATGTTCTTCACCGTCGTATTCAAAACTTGCAAGCGGTGCCGCAAGAATTATTTTGCGCGGAGTAACGGTTAAAGTTCCCGCAATCACTTCTACTATTTCGTAATTTTGATTTTCGCTGCCGTCGGCGTTAAACACAGTGTAGTCGACGGGAGCGTAATTATTTGCCACCTCGCCCGCGTCAACTATTCCTATAATTTTGCCGAAGTTCGTAACGGAAGCGTATTCGCCCGCGTTTATAAAGCCCGCGCCTCCGTTCGCGCCAGCTGCATACGCCGCAAACAAATTGCTCTTTATCTCTCCGTCGTACTCAAACGTTTCGCTTGCCGCAGTAAGCACTATTTTGCGCGGAATAATTTTTAACGTGCCGTATTCGTACTTTATGTCGTAGTTTTCGCTGACGTCGTCCGCGCCGTCAAACACAACGAATTCATAAGCGTTTTCAACGGCGTCGCCCGCGTAAGTAACCGAAACTTTTCCCGCGTCGGCATACGCGAGCGTATGCCCTTCCGCAAGATTATAAGCTCTTTCGCCGCTGCGCAAAGAAAGTTCGGTTCCGTCGTATTCCTTTTCGGCGCTCATTGTTTGCACCGTAATCGCGCGTCGTTTCACCTCGAACTCGAACGGCTCGAACGATCTTTCCGAAAAATTATAACGCAAAGTCACGTTTTCGGCTCCGTGATTTATACGCACGGAATCGGGCACGATTTCCGCCGTATACTTTCCCGCGAGAACGGGCGCTTGAACGGCGTTGCCGTTTTTGTCGCGTATAACGGTATTAAATTCTATTTTATCGGTGCCAAGCTCATATTGCGTATCCGAACTTACGGCATTTGCAAACCGCTGCTCTTTGCCGTTATAAATCAATTCGGGAATAGCCACAGATAACGTTATGTCTTTATTTAGCAACCGCACGGCTTTTTGCGACGACGAAATAACATAACAGTTAGTAACGTCAACACCTGCGGAGTTTGAAATACGCACCGAATCGAGTTCCACTTGCACTGCGGTGTTTTCGCTTTCGAACCCGTCGAATTCGTAATTCAATTCCGATTCCGAAACTCTATCGGTACCTACAAGCGGAAACTCTATGTCTTCGGGCTTGCTTCCGTAAACGATTTCGTCGTCGAGAATTGCAAAAGTTACGGGACGGGGCAAAATTTCAAATTCCACCTCGTTGCCGCGCTTGTTTTTAAATCCGCCGCGAGTTACCGCGCGCACTTTGTATTTTCCCGCAAGCGTGGGTTTTTCGGTGCTCCAAGCGCTTTCGCCTTCGCGCAAATATTCGTACGAACGAATCTTTGCGAAAAGCGCTTTCGCCTCTTTTATTTCGTAATTTTCACCGTAAATTATGTTTTCGGTTACAACCGCAACATTCGCAGTTATTGTTCCTTTAACGCACAAAAACGTTGTGAGCGACGCGACAATAAGCGAAAGCACGACAATAATGGGCACTTTAAATTTGAATATAAAGCGCTTTATTGCCGCAATACGCAGTATTTTGTTTTTATATGCGTCGTAACTGAACATTTTTCCTCGTCTTACTTTTTAACTTTGCCGAACTCTTTCCGCTTTTTTTACGGTTCCGGACTTTGCCTCCATATAACCTTTCCGGGCGCCACTATTATCTCGTAATTTTCGCTGACGTCTTCGTTATACGCGTCAAATATTTTTCCGCTTAAACTCGTTTCCAAAGTTCCGTAAGCTTCATAATAATCCACGCCCACGCTTTGCCACATTACACTGTCGGTTGAAGCGAGTCCGTCAATTTTAATAAGGTTTTTGCCGTCGGTATCGTTAAGATACTGTTGAACGTCGGTGCCTTCGGCGAGGTACAAATTTTCCACAGTAACCAAAATATTGCGCTTTTCCACTTTTAACGAAAAATCCTCATACGTTATATCGTAGTTATCCGTCACGTCTTTTCCCGAAATGAGGTCGGCAATCACAACATTGAAGCTAACTTCGTGTTCGCCCGCTTTTATATGTTCGCCGCTTGTTACAAAAGCCGAACGCGCAAACAAATCGGCTATGCCCTCGCCGAACGAAATTTGCGAACCGACGAGGTCAAAAGGCTTTCCGTCGTAAATTTTAGAAAGACTTCCTTGATAGCTTACCGTTAATTTCGCTTTGCTAACTTCAATCGAGTTGGCGCCGCTTATGTCAACCGCATAGTTGGCGCTTCCTATATATTTTAGCGAATAGCCGAATTTTCCCGCGCCGCTTATAAAAGGCGAACTAATCTCGAAATCCTGTTTTGTCAATTCATCAGGAAGCTCTACCAACGCGGTTCCGCCCAAATTTTGAGGCTCGAACAAATCGTCGACGGTAATCGTTTTAGGATTGCGAGTTATATCGAGAACATATTCCATTTGAATCGGATTTAATTCCACGCTCAACTTTTTGGGCTCTATAGTAACAGTGCCCATGCTCACGTTCAAAACGTAGTTAATTAAAACTTCGTTCGGAACGTCTTTTTTCCAACCCGCCGAATATGTGTAAACTCCCGCGTTTTTTATGTCTGTAATGTGCGTTTCTATAAATTCGTTAATAGCGGGGTCGCTCGAATTCTCTATTCCGTCGAGTCCGTCGTATTGATAATTTACGTTGTATTCGGCGCTCGAATTTTTAAGAATTATTCTCACGTTCCTTTGCACAATCGTAACGCTTGCTTCCGTCACCGTCAAGTCGTAACTTTCGGTTAGCGTCTCGTTCGCATTAGGCGACCATTTAACCGAATATCGATACGTTCCGACGTTTGCGAAATTTTGCGCCGTACCAATTTCGGCTTCGGTATATATTCCGTCGGGTAGCGAAAGTTGCAAATCGTCTATTGTTCCGTCGTAGCTCGCAACAACCGTTTGAAGTTCGGGGAAACCGTTTTTATACATTATTGTGCACGGTTTTAAAACAACGCTTTTTTCTCCCTTGCGCATTGTGTACGTTCCGAACTCGGTAGACACGGTATAATTTTCCACCGCGTTCTCTCCCTCGCGCGTTACGGCGTAAGTAAACGTATTATCGAATTGCCCCACGTCGGTAAATTCGGAATAATTCAAAACCACTTTATCGGTTAAAGCAAGCCCCTCCGCGCTTAAAGGATTAAAGTCAGTAAGCTTTTGAGCCTCGCCGTTATATTTCCCTTCGCCGTCTTTTCCTACTATTGTGAGCGAACGTTTTAAAACTGTGAGCTTTGCGCTTGCGGCGGCGCCCGTTATAGCATAGTTCTCGCTTGCGTCCTGCCCGTTGTGCATAACCGCAAATCCCGATATAACGAACGTAAGCTCGCCTACATCGGTTAAGCTCGCCTCGCCGTCGGTTTTTCCTTTTTCCGAAAACTTAACCTCGAGCTTATGACCTTCCACAAGCGAACCCGAACTGAGTTCGTATTTTTGTGCGACAAGCGGTGTTCCGTCGTAAATTTTTTCGTCGGAAAGCGGCACCAACGTTATTTCGCGTTTGGTAACGGTAACGCTTCCGGGAGTGTAAGAAATGCGATAGTTCTTGCTTACGTCGGCGCCCGCAACGTCGGCTACAACGGGCGGATTTTCGTCGCCCGGAGTTGTTCCGACGTTTATTCTGCCCGTCTTTTTTTCGGGCAGAACGAGCTTATGCCCCGCGCACAACTCTCCCGACGTAACATTATATTCGTCGGCATACTGCATTTTGCCGTCGTATTCCCTCTCAACATGTTCTTGCACAACGGTAATTTGGCGTTGATAAACGGTGAGCACTCCGAGTTCAACTTTCACCGCATATTTTTTTGTTACGTCCGTTCCTTCTTCGTCGGTGATTTTAACGTCAAGCCCCGCCTTACTCGTTCCGAATTCGGTTTGCGAACCTGTGAAAGTAACTTCGGCATTGTGCCCGCTCAACAATTCGTCGCCGTTTTTAAACTCGTAACTTTGCGCAGTTAGCGGCGTGCCGTCGTACTCCTTTGATTCGTCGCTTACTATAAGAGTTATTTCAATCGGATTCGTTTCTATTAGCCCCGTTGCGGAAAGCGACACGAAAGTTATTAATGCGGCGGCGAGGCACAGCATTAAACATCCGACTATTAAAATTGAAGTTTTGAATTTAGACATTCTTTTACCTCACGGGGGTATATAACGGGAACGGTTTTGTTGTCGTCGGTTGCGGCTATGCTCGGCATTACACG
>NZ_CALPCN010000009.1 GCF_943193045.1 Pumilibacter muris
TACAAGCAAAACAACCAAAAGCTATTGAGCATAAAAGCATTACGGCAACAACTCTTTTTAACATTTTTATCTCCTTTTTAAATCAGAAACAAATAACTTGCAAGCGGGAATAATAACGCCGCAGCTAAATACCACCAACCCGCTCTTATATCTTCTTTGCTATGCAAATTAGACGAGCCGCCGAATATATCCGCCGTTATCTCCCAAGGCCTGTCACGGTATCTATATTTTTTTGACGGCCATTTTCGTTCGCCAAGCTTAGAAGGCGAAGTTATTGCAATCGTAATACCGAAACGTAACGGACCTATTATGCCTTGTTGAATGGTGTGCCCCCATTCATGCTGTAATGTTTCACCATCATAAACATCTCGATTTAAAAAGATTCCTAAAAACGTTCCCGAGCTGCCTTCAAAACCGTTTATCCGTATTACGGGCACACCTTTATAAAACGATACTTTTTCCGACTCAACCACAGCAATCTCATTTGTATTAAACGGATTCCAACCTATTGCTTGCATATCCGCATTTATTGTATCGTCGAACGCGGAAGCCGCCATGAATCCGCCGTATGCCGCCAACGACACGCCCGCTTGGGTTATAAACCCTCCGCCGGGAATTAACGCCAACGGCAATGTGCTCACTGCCAAAGATGCTCCAACAGCATATAATACAGCACCTAAAATAACTTTTCCCAACTTCTTAAAAAAGTTTTTTATCCTTCCCGTTCCCATAGGGTCATAAAACATAACGGGATTATTGCAGCAATAGGCATATAAATTTGTTCCGTTTATAAACGCCGCGCTTAAAAAAGCTATGCTGTCGGCATTTATAAACCTACCCGTTTCAGGGTCGTAATACCTCGTTTTCAAGAAGTACAAGCCTGTCTCTACGTCGTAATAGTAGCCCCTGTATCGGAACGGGTTCAGGTTTCCTAACTCGTTTTTGTATACTGCTCTTGTTTCATCGTTCTCCTTGTATGTTATGTCGTTGCCTTGCGCGTCGAAAACTTTACAGCTTCCCCATGCGTCGTACTCATATTTTACCACAACAAGACCGTCGCTGTCAAATATACAAAGAAAGCCGCTCAAACGAACGGCTTTTTTTGCTGCTTATTAGATGCTTTTTTAAATTCTAATCGTCTTCATGAGAAAAACCCTCTTGCCACTGTATATCTTTGTCAACACGCCATTTTGATATATCAAATCCTTCTAAATAGTTCTTGTATGGCTCTTTATTTTTATGTTTACTTAATTCTACTATTGCCGCTTTTTTATCCTCAAACAAACCAAATTCTGTCCAAATGGATTCAAATTCATCTGTCATATATTCATGTGTAAGAACATATAACACTACTTCCTTTTTCGAACATATTTCTTTTGAAAAATTAACAGCACATTTTCGAATAACAAAACAATCTATTGAATAGTCACAAAAACCTGGTTGCGTTTTTAGTTTCTCGATAACTTTTTTCGCCTCCAATTGAGAAGAAAAATATCCAATATTAAAATTACTTACTGCCTTTTCTTGCGAATTATCAATACTGTAACAAAAATATAAATTATAAAAGTATTTTCTCACAACCCCACCTATCTTTTAAATAATGTACGCATAATCCATTTAACTATTTTACTGAACTCGGAGCTTGCCCCTTTTATCCATTTACCTTTACCATATTTTTTATCTAATAAATCTCGAGCATTTTCTTGCGCTGTTTTATCAAAATCTACCATATCACGATTAACCCAACTTGGTTTATCAGAAGATTTTTCTTTTCCCGTAAGTTTCGCAAATAATATTAGCCCTGCTAACCCAAGAACTGCCAATATCTTTGCGGAGGCAGCCGACACTACTACGGCGCCACCACCTACTAATGCTAATCCGCCTGCACCAAAGAATGCGCCTACCGCCGGTGCAGCATAACCTACAAATGCACCTATTGCGCCACCTATTGCAGCCCCGCCGAATATGCCCGCCATTGTCCACCCGAACAATTCCCAACCTGTAGCTCCGCTGTTCTTCGCCGCATTGTATGCTATTACACCACCTATTGCAGCCCCTACTGCAGCTCCTACTATAAAGCATGCCACTAAAAACGTTATTATAAACTGCCCAGTCGGGTCCACGTTCATCACGGGGTTATTTCCGCAATAAGCGTAAAGGTTCAATCCGTTAATGGTTTCGGGGTCGAGGTATTGCAGGTCGTCTATGGTTATGAAACGTCCTATTTCGGGGTCGTAGTAACGCGTTTTCAAGAAGTACAAGCCTGTCTCAACGTCATAATAGTAGTCCCTGTATCGGAACGGGTTCAGGTTTCCTAACTCGTTTTTGTATACTGCTCTTGTTTCATCGTTCTCCTTGTATGTTATGTCGTTGCCTTGCATATCGAAAACTTTACAGCTTCCCCATGCGTCGTACTCATATTTTACCACAACTGCGCCGCTCGTGTCAAGCATGGCTGTTATATCCCCCCTTGTGCATTGCAGTAGTATTAACGGTAAAACCTACATTCTCATTCAAGGTAAAGCGTTTATATTCCGGATAAGAAAAAGTTAGCATAGGTTTATATAGATATAGTAAAAGGGAACGTTTGCAAAAAAACAAACATCCCCTTTTGAATTAGAATTTTACTTGATAGTCATTCCTATTTCTGGCAAATTTGAATACTTTTAATAAAATTCTTTGAACAATTTGAAAACACCTCTTATTAACAAGTATACTTTTCAAGCTGTTTATGAAAACCATTCGATTTAATCTTTTTTACCTCATTATCAATTTTTTTTAAAAGTGATTTTATGCCATATTTACGAAACTGACATATTTTTTTAAAGAAAAGATATGAAAAAATTCCGTACTCAGTAACTTCCCAATCCAAAAAATATCCTTTCCCATCTTCATTGTCATCTCTTCCGCCTATATATCGAAATAGCAATAATATCAAGCCCACATAACGCTTCTCTCTTTGAATTGGATATCGGCAATCAGGCATTTGCTCCGCTTCTGTTTCTTCATCAGGGTACATATATTCTTTAAAACAAGCAATTTCAACTCCTTGCTTTCTCAATTCTTCATTATATGGTTTCAAAAAATCTAAAACTTGGACATATACCTTATTTTCATAATCTATTAGTTCTTGTTCTTTTGCTCTGAATTTTTGTTCATTCATAAAACTCTCCTTACACTACGCCCATAGTTCATTCCACCAATTTTTAATTTGATTCCCAGCACTTTTAAGTTTAGCACCTAATTGACCCGCCCATTGTTTTACTGTATCTAATACACCCGTCTTATCTACAACCCATGTTATTAGATAATCCACCGCTATGGATAAACCTATACCCAACGCAGTACCCAATACAGGCACGGGAATAAGACTGCATAATGCTGTAATGCCATACCCTATTGCAAATCTTGCCCCTATATAAAGCGTATCAACAATAGAATCCGTTACCCAATGTTCGCTACCACTCTTATAATTTTTATACCATGAAGCCCCTATATCTATTGCCAACGTAGCTATTGATAATACAAAGGCTACTTTCCCTAACGTTTTTGCCATTTGTTTGGATTCCGCAATGGCTTGATTTTGCAACCGTCTAAAAGCTCGTTTCCCAATACCTTTTGGTATTTTGTTCAAACTTTTTGCTATTTTCGCAAAATCTTGATAAATTCCAGAAAACCCAGATAAAATTCTTTCTAATATCGTCAGAAAATCCTGAACAGACGTCCCCTCAGGGTCGACAGCCATAATAGGATTATTAGCGCAATAAGCATATAAGTTGAGTCCGTTAATGGTTTCGGGGTCGAGGTATTGCAGGTCGTCTATGGTTATGAAACGTCCTATTTCGGGGTCGTAGTAACGCGTTTTCAAGAAGTACAAGCCTGTCTCAACGTCATAATAGTAGTCCCTGTATCGGAACGGGTTCAGGTTTCCTAACTCGTTTTTGTATACTGCTCTTGTTTCATCGTTCTCCTTGTATGTTATGTCGTTGCCTTGCGCGTCGAAAACTTTACAGCTACCCCATGCGTTGTATACATATTTTACCACAACAATACCGTTGCTGTCAAATATACAAAAAAGCCGCTCAAACGAACGGCTTTCTTTGTTAATTTTATTACGAATTATCTTCTGAATGGTGATTTTCGTCTAACATTTGAGTGTTTTTTTCAGAAGAAGATTTTTCTTCATGCGGGCAAACGTTCTCATTCAACGAATAATAGCCTTTATACGGTTCAGGCGGATGATATTTTTTCCACAAGTGCCTTGTTAGCACTATCGCACAAATCAATATAGCCGTGCCAACCATCACACTTATAATCCCAACAACTAAATCGGTTGAATTTTCAAATCTTTGCATTGATTTTATATATAATTCTTCATCTGTTCCACCTCCCGCATGAACAAAAACTAGATGAAAACATTCAAATATATAGTCTATCCATTTCATATAAGTCCTTTTATAGGTCCAACAGGTCCTATAGGGTAAATTTTCTTCATATTTAACAAATCGCTTAAAGAAACTATCCCTTTCAATTTACTAAAAATATTAGTGCCTAATTTGATAATACCTGTAAATTGCGCAACTGCGCCTTGCGGCAACAACACCCCCGTATTCACTCCTTTTGTAAAGAACGGAATAACACTCGCAGCCGCAGTTAAAGCCATATTCGTAATAATGTCTTGAACAATTCTATTTGCGCCATATCCCTCCGACGCGCCGTAAGCCAAACTTCTTAGCCCCGCCGTAATCGTTCTGGACACTCCCAGAATAGCCTTTCCTACAGGTCCCGCAAATGCCGCCCCCGCAATCATCGCTCCGTCTAACGAGGCCCCCATTGTGGCAATTCCTATCGAAAGCAAGTTAATATTTTCTAATCCTTTGTTCATTACCTGGCTTGCTGTTTCTATACTTCCTACAATACCGCCGCAAATAAATGCCGTTGTAGCCACAGCCGCGCCTATTGCTCCTGCCATAATAGCCGTCGCTCCAAGCGCACCCGCTATCGCCACAGCTGCCGCTCCCGCCGTAACAGCTATCGCCGCCGCGACAACAACAATTATAGCCACAGCCGCGACTCCTTTCCAGAACTTTTTCCAACTCCAAGTTCCCTCAGGGTCGACAGCCATAATAGGATTATTGCCACAATAAGCATAGAGGTTCAAGCCGTTAATGGTTTCGGGGTCGAGGTATTGCAGGTCGTCTATCGTTATGAAGCGTCCTATTTCGGGGTCGTAGTAACGCGTTTTCAAGAAGTACAAGCCTGTCTCTACGTCGTAGTAATATCCCCTGTAGCGGAACGGGTTCAGGTTTCCTAACTCGTTTTTGTATACTGCTCTTGTTTCATCGTTCTCCTTGTATGTTATGTCGTTGCCTTGCGCGTCGAAAACTTTACAGCTTCCCCATGCGTCGTACTCATATTTTACCACAACAAGACCGTCGCTGTCAAGCAAAGCTATAACGTCGCCTTGCGCGTCCTTGCGGTAGTAGAACGTTTCCGTACCGTTTTGTATGGCGCACAGTCCGCTGTTATCGTAAAGAAACTTTAACTTAATGCTCTTTTGCGGATAGTCCTGCAACACGAGATTGCCGTTACTGTCATAGGTATACGTTACTGTAGTATTACCTACTTTCTTGGTTCTTCTGCCCTGTCCGTCGTACTCGAACATAATGTTGCCGTATTTACTTAACTGTCTGCCGCGCGTCCATTCGCAATTTATGTTGCGATAAGTCGTGGGGTTGCCGAGAATATCGTACACAAAATTTTCGGAATTTAGCGCCATTAACCTGTCGCCGTCGTAAGCGTATTGCAAGCATTGCGTTTCTAGCAGTTCTTCAAGTTTTTCCGTGTCTTTTAACGTGAACGCAAACTCTCTATTACTCAGTATATTCCCGTTGTTATCGTAGGTAAACAGCGTAGTCTTTTTGAGTTGTTTGTTGTCCTCGCGGGTTAAGCGATTGAGCTTGTCGTAAGTATATTTTGCCGCAAGCGTTCCGTTCTCCCACACTTCGGAAATATTGCCGCAGTTATCGTACTTGTATTTGAGATTGTCGAGTTGCACGAATTGCGTTTTATCGTCCGCCGCTACAACATGATTACCGAATCGCATGGCGCTCGGCATATTCGTGGCGTGGTCGCCAACTTTGCGGTATGCTATAGTCTCGCTTGCAATAGCTGTGCCGTTTACTTTTATCTCCTTGCCCGTATTTCTGCCGAGATAGTCAGACTTAGGGTATACGGTTATTCCCTCTACACTTACGCTTTCCAAATCCTTAGCGGCATTGTCTTTGTAATTGTATGTATATAGCTTGCTTTGCTCGTCTACTGTTACGGTTTTGGTTTCCGCATTGCCGTCGGTATTGTATGTATACTTTTCTTTCACTCTGCCGCCGGTATACTCTTTTAACCTATCCAAAGTATCGTAATTCCAACCGTACGTCACGCCGAATACTTTATCCGCAAGAGTTTTAACATGGTTTTTCGCATCGTAAGTTGCTACGGTTAGCGGCGTAGAATCATGCGTTTTTGTTTTGCTGTTGTATGTTTTATACGTAGCGTTAAGCATATTGCCGTGCGAATCCTGCTCGGACTCTATTATATCCCCGTTCGCCATAGTAGCGGTTATTTTTTCGCCAGTTTTTATGCCGTTTGTTTTAATATCCTCATATTTATACTGAACATAATCCTTAGTTCCGTTAAGGTCGATAGCGGTTTTTCTTCCCTTATAATCATATTCGTAATTGACGACGTTGTTTCCGCTCCGAAGTTCAGTTACTTTGCCGCAAGTAAACGCAATTTGCGTGCTGTTCTCTTCTCCCTCTTCGGTGCTTTGAGTTATTGCGGTGATGGTATCGTTCTCATCATGTCCGTAAGAGAACTTACTGCCGTTGGGCAAAGTTTGTGTGCGCACAACGCTCGTGCCGTCCACATATTCGAGCTTGGTTTTGTTCTCGCCCGACTCGTCGAACTCGGCGGTTACTTTTCCGTTTTCGGCATACTCGCTCTCGGAGTAGAATTTCGAAGAACTGTCAAGGCTATTATACTTAAATGATTTTAGTACATTACCGTTTCCATCATAAATCACTTCTTCAATCGTTTTGCCCGTTGTAACTTCCTCGCCGACTATATAGCTTTCGGTATATACAATACTTCCTTGCGTATTATAACGATACCTTGTAATAGCAGTTTTCTTTGTATCGTCATTATCTATCTTTGTATGTATCTCGGCTTGTTCTTCTATAACATTCTGATTATTGTCATAGCGATAAACTGTTACAACTTGCTGTTTACTATTATCGCTCAGTTTTTGCCATCCTACTTCTTTCAATATCGGATTATTGAATGCATTAAGAGAAATTAACGTTTTAACACCGTCGTTAAATTTCACGTCATTTATACTTTTAAGCAACGAATCTTTTTCCGCGCAGAATGTATTATCGTGTTGGAATTTTACATAATCATAGCGTTCTGCCTTTGTAACCTTTCCGTCTTCTTCCAAATAATATTCCGTAAGGTTGCCTTTATCGTTAAAAGCATATGTGCTTCGTGACTTCAAATCGTTGTCTTGTGTTATTACCGTACCTTTTGAATTATATGTAATCGCAACCTCGTTAAGTTTTTTGTCGCCACCTAAAACCAAATTGTTATGTTGTATTATGTCTACAGAGCTGTAATATTCGATTTTTTTCAATTGACTTCCCGCAAAACTTATTTTTGCTTTTTGTCCCGCAGGTAGCGCGCGAAGTTCGGAAATATATGAATTAATATAACTAAATTCCAGTTTATCTCCGTTTGCGTATACGATACTTTGCAGTTGCTTCGATTCATCATATAGAAATTCGGTTGTTTTTCCTCGACTGTCGGTTATTGCTTTAAGTAACCCTTTCAATCCATATTGAAATTCTACGGTCTTATTGTTATTATCATATAAGCGCTCGATTCTATTATTTTTACGCTGAATCATAATAGCGTTATCATAGTTGTCGCAAATAGCAACAAGTTCTCCCTGTTCATTAAAGCCCTTAACGATAGTACCGTCGCTCAAGTAATTTATAGGCGTCATTCGCTTACGCAAATCGAGTTCCGCTTTTTTATTGACATACTCCTTGCGATAATTTGTAACTTGTTCCATATAAGAATATTTTTTGGATTCGTATGTCGTCAACTGATTGTACAAGGCAATTTTATATTCATACGGTATGGTAGATGTCGATTTGTACACGTTTGTCCACGCAGATATATATGACAAAATTTCATTTTCAGGCAACAAAATATACTGATAATTCTCATCCAATAAATTTATAAAATTTTCGAATAAGTCATTATTATCATACCAATACCGTAGGCAACGCACTAATTGTCCTGTATTTTTATTTATAATACCATACGATTCCATAGCACCGGCATATGAGTTTACTTGTTCTTCCAACTGTTTAATTTCACTTTGCCGTTGCTCTAACCAATTAACGTTTTTTATATTTTCCAACCGAGTTGTTGCTTTTAATCCGGTAGCCGAACGTTCTTCTTTATATACAGTATGCTTCCCGTCGGAAAGAGTCCCGTCAAGAGCTACTTCAACATTTTTTCTCTCCACTTCGATTCTCTGATTTTCATCGTCTATATAGTAAAAATACTCTTTAAATTCGTATTTAGTGCCATACGAGTCCGTATATATGAAATTTGCGTCAAGTTCCTCATATCCTATTCTTGTAAGTCTTTCTTCTAAATTGAGTCTAAAATCCTTACCGCAATTAAAATTATCATTGCTTTTTTTATAAATACATGAGATTCCATAATCCAAACTCAATCCGGATGTAGATGTACCGTTTATTTCCGCAACCATTTCTCCCGTCGGAACATTGAAAATTCCAACGGCATTTTTTACCAAATCAAACTGACGATTACAAGGGCGCACATATTCGTCAACATATTCAAGCGAAAAAGTAGGCGCATAAACATCAGACATATAAAACGAAACATTAACACGCCCGCTCGGCTCTATAGTTAATGGGAATGTTTCTTGTTTTGCATTATTAAACGACTCGGTTATATCGCATTCAATCGCCTTTCCGGGAGAACAATAATATGATTTATTATTGATTTTTATATAGCCGCTACACGATACGCGATACGGTATTAAAGTCATTACGACTTTAGAAATTGTCTGTCCTATCAAAGGGAAATTCTTTTTGTTAATTGTTAGTTTTGTTTTATCGGTATAATAAACGTCGGTATTATTAGCTTGTATAAATCCCGATGTTAATTCATCTACTTTACTGGAACTACAAGATGTGCGTAAAACTTTTGCCGCAAACAAATATGTTTGGTTGGTTATAATTTGCGGGTCTATTGTAACAGGCATTGAACGTTCGTCGGCGTTAATCCATTCGGACTCGGCTATTACGGAAAAAATATATTGCCCGTCCGCCGATTCTTCTATTTCATAAAAGACCTCGTTATTTCTTTCGCCGTTTGCATCATACATAAACGGCTCGGGAATTGTGTATTCAACATTACGTTCTACCACTCCGTCGGCGCGCTCATGTGTTGTAAGCAATTCTATTCTACGATTATCTTCAGATAAAGCCACCGTTAAGCCCTGTGTTTGCAATTTAAAATCAAAACGATATTCGGCACGCTTTTCTTTTACTATAATGTTTTCTTTTACATTTGAACCTGCGAGTTCGTACGCTATATCCACTCCGTCTTCTACATTTCCATATATCACATTCCCATTGGCATTATTCACCGCAGCAATAGCACTCTGTGGGATAGCACAAGCTTCAGAGCGTAATATAGACAACCCTAACTTAGGCTCTTTACACAAGCCCCATGAAAGTTGCGTTTTGCCTTTTTGAATTTTTAATAGGTCACTATTAGACGCGTCTTTCGCAAACGTCAATTTGCGTTCACCGCATATATTACAAAATTCATTATCACACTCATGTAAGCGGTTGTCGATTTCTTGCAACTCGCCGCTTGCGTCGCGGTAGTGAATTGCGTTGGGCGATATAATCTGACGCATTGTGCCGTCGTTCATTCGCCACAGTTTGGTGTTTTCGCCGCGCATACTCTTTTCTTCGTACAGCGCGCCCGCAAGTGTAGGCTCTTCCCATTTTGCGTTTTTCGCCTGTTCTTTTTCGGCAATTTCGATGTTTTTCAGAATTTGCGCGTCGAGGTTGCTCACGGCTTCCGCCGTTTTGTCTTTCATTTTAATCGTTCCCATGATTTTTTCTCCTTATTTTTTTAGTGTTTTTATTTTTTACGGCATTACGAAGAACAGACTCCGTTCGTTCCGTGTAGGGGTTTGCTTCGCTTACGTTCGGTAGCGTAACGCCCGAAAACGTTTTTTACAACATTTGAGCGTACGGAAAAATTGAGTGAAACCGTTGCACGTTTTTCACGCTTTTTCCGCATCTCCCGAATTTAATTGTTTCAATAAGCGGCACCAAACGCCCGCTCTCGTCTTTTTGTGTGTGATTTGCTAAGTATACGAATATGTAATGCACCCGAAAAAGTGAACCCACCTTAATAGGTGCATTACATTTCAAACATATTTTTTATTATGCCCCAACGCCGCGCCTACGCCCGTTGCGCATAGCACTACGCCCGCTACTATCATTAACCCGCTAATAAGCCGCATTCACATAATTTATATTTTGTATTTTTATCCCTATTTAATTTCGAATTCGGCTCTATAAGTAGCGGTTTGTCTTACTGGTCCATTACAAGCTAACAATCTCCCGTTTTTCCATTCATTCAAAAAGTCGGGTCCCGCATAAGCAAATTTGTCTTTGGATATCGTATAGTTCTTTTTTATATACTTCGATAGTTTTTTAAATAATGCCTTGTACTCCTCGCTATGCGGCAAATATGTGTCCGTTTTACTGTCATAACGTTTACTGAGGCATATCCCGCCATTCCATACCGCACCCTTAGCGAGCACAGGCACACGATACGAAATACTTTCTGCATCCAAAGATATCCACGTATATTTTTCATTATGCTCTATAGGAACTTCAGCATCCTTGAAAAAGATACGTAATCCTTGAAACTCGGTGGTGTAAATATCTTTAAAAGGAAGTCCGTTGTATTTATTCCCCCTATAAGAATACAATTCCGCACCTGCATCATAAATCACATTCAAAAACTCTATAAAGTCTTTTTCCGTTTGCCAAAATTCAGTTATCATTATTGCCTCCATTATGCATAAGGAATAAAAATTATTTTAATACCCGCTGTTGCAAAATCCGCTATTGCCCTTGCCTCTCTTGCTATCGGCAAACCTGCTTTTGTTGCCTTCCCGACATTTATAAAAATTTCTTGACCATTTTTTGTTGCATAAACGTCGGCGTAACGATACGGTTTCGTCCCGTTAGGCGTTAATGTGCGGAACTCCTTATCTGCAACATCCCATCCTTTCTTGGTCAAATTCTGTTTAATGGAATCAATTTTTGCCTTATGCGCCGGTCCGCCGTGTCTTCCGCCCGGATTCGGCACATTTTTGGACGCACTCGCCGCCGAAGAAGTGCTCTTGCTTCCCGCAGCCGCAGACGCCGTAGCTTTTGCAGCTCTTGCCGCAGACGCCGCTTGCACGCCTTTATAAACTTGCCCGCCTATGATGCCGCCGACTATTGCGCCTATCATTGCGCCCGTCTCAAAGCTGCCGCCTAACGCTTCGCTTATGAATCCGCCGGCTATGCCGCCTATCCCGGAGCCAATCATGCTTGCGCCCATTGCCGCAAACGGCGTAAAGCACAACGCTATTCCCGCCACTATATTCAGCGCCGACGATATTATGCTCGCTACTTTGCCGTTAACGCCTGCCGCCGACATTATGTTCGACGCCATCATCGAACCGCCCGCCACAAGCAACGATACTCCCAACGCCGCGCCTACGCCCGTTGCGCATAGCACTACGCCCGCTACATGGTATTATCGTCTAAGTTAAGTAAGACTTAGAATAGTAAGCCCGAGAATATTGTAAAATACAATATTCTCAGGTTTTGTACTATTTTAAAACTACTCAATCATTCTTTCCAAGGCTTTTTTCGTTACATTTCTATATTGAGTATAGGTGCGTCTTAAATTGCTTTTTTTCTCTTTGCTTTCGGTAAATTGAATCCAAGGAATTTTTTCAGGCTCTAAAAATTTCTCAATATATTTTTTGTATTCGGCTTTTCTAAACCTCGACAATGCCGTTATTGCAGCTTGTGATACTAAGTATTTACCGCATTCTATGGTAGAACCATAAAAAGAATCTTTTATACGTTGTTCGCCGTCCAGCAATCTGATAAAACTCGGAATTGCCTTTTCATAACGCATAAAGCCTAACATTTCCACTATAAACCAAGTACTGCAAACCACCTTTTCCTCGCTTAAATAATCCAAATACACGTCCATATATCTTTTGTCTCTTATTCTGGCAAGCGTTTGGGATACCATATAAAGAATACTATCTTCATTATCAGTAGGAAGATATTTATTGTATTCTCCTATTAAATATTCTGTTGCGTCATAAAAACCCTTTACTCCCAAACATCCTATATAATGATGCTTCTTATTATGATTTTTAAACATTTCAAGGTGTTTAATCACTATAGGTATTACAGCCTTGTCTTTTGCAGTAAACGTATTACCTGTAAACTGGTAACTCCAAGCAAAATTATAGCCTAATGCATTTAATTCATTAAACAGGCTTTGCTCAACTTGCACATCATAAGCATTTTTAGGGTCATTTCTGTATTTCATTTCTATTTCCTCTATATGAGGTAATATAAAATCTATCTCTCTTTGTTCCATTTTTGCTCCTTATTTACCACGGAAAGAATTTTAATATTATTTCGCCGGCATTTACTACTTGTTTCAAACTCGAAGTCAATTTTGTCCCTTGCCGAACAAATAGCTCCATTACAACTCCTTCACTTTTTGCTATATTCATATAATCTCTTAACTGGCTAGTCAATGCTTGTCTTGCTACGTTTTTTGACTCTATTAAATAGCTACCTTGTTCGTAAAAATCCGGTATTCTTTGCGTTCCAAGAACTTTTTCTGTATTTTTAGTGTATCCCGTTAACTCGCTTATGTATTTTTCACCCGCAGCCCCCTTAGAAGCAGCAGTCCCGGATGTAGCCGACGACGCACTCGCCGCCGAAGAAGTGCTCTTGCTTCCCGCAGCCGCAGACGCCGTAGCTTTTGCAGCTCTTGCCGCAGACGCCGCTTGCACGCCTTTATAAACTTGCCCGCCTATGATGCCGCCGACTATTGCGCCTATCATTGCGCCCGTCTCAAAGCTGCCGCCTAACGCTTCGCTTATGAATCCGCCGGCTATGCCGCCTATCCCGGAGCCAATCATGCTTGCGCCCATTGCCGCAAACGGCGTAAAGCACAACGCTATTCCCGCCACTATATTCAGCGACGACGATATTATGCTCGCTACTTTGCCGTTAACGCCTGCCGCCGACATTATGTTCGACGCCATCATCGAACCGCCCGCCACAAGCAACGATACTCCCAACGCCGCGCCTACGCCCGTTGCGCATAACACTACGCCCGCTACTATCATTAACCCGCTAATAAGCCACTGCCACCACTTCGGTTTATTCCCCTCGTGGTCGTTCATTACTACGGGATTATTCAAGCAGTATGCGTATAGGTTTAATCCGCCGAGCTTTTCGCTGTCTATATAGCTTACGTCGTCTTGCGAGATAAATCGACCTGTTTGCGGGTCGTAGTAGCGCGCTTTAAGGTAATACAGCCCCGTTTCTGCGTCGTAATAATAACTGCGGTATCTGAACGGATTGAGAGCCCCGAGATTTATTCCCGAGCGGTCTTCTACTTCACATCTTCCCCATGCGTCGTATGTATATTTTACTATGGTATTACCGTCTAAGTCAAGTATTCCCGCTATATCCCCCTGCGCGTTCTTGCGGTAGATATATTGCTTATTGTTATACTTAAATCCGTTTAAGCCGTTGCCGTCGTAATAAAACTCAAAACCGTCGCTCTGTTTAACAAGACGCCCGCCGATATCATATGTAAATACAACGTCACCGCGTTTCGTGCGTTTCCCGTAGCCGTCATAGCCGTATTCCACGCCGTCCACCGACATGAGTTGTCCTATTCTGTTCCAACCGAATGTTTTCCCGCGATAGCATATCGGCAAACCGTTTTCGTAAGTTACGCTTTGTTCTCCGAAACCTATCATGCGGTCGGGATAGTTGCCGTCGTACGAATATTGCATTTCCGCTAAAAACGAAGTGAGTTCTTCTTCCGCTTTCACGGTATAAGCGCATTCTCGCTTATACAGTATATTACCGAAATTATCATATGTCCAAAGCCACGTTTTACCCAAAGCGCGATTATCCTCTCGGATAAGGCGTTGTAGCTTGTCGTAAGTATATTTAACCGACAGCAGACCGTTCTCCCATATTTCGGCGATATTTCCGCAATTATCGTATTTATATTGCAAGCTTTCGTTAATTGCATAGCCGCTTGCCGTAGCGCGACCGTAACGCATAGTGGATATCGTATTCGTTCCGTGATCGCCGACTTTAAGATATGTAATATATTCGCCATACACTTTATTGCCCGCCGAATCTTCAAGAATCTTTCCCCTGCCACGCCTGTTAGCGTCGGTTTGGGGACACACTTTCAGTCCGTTCGGCAAGCGGATATATTCCAAATCCATTGCGGCGTTGGGTTTATATTTGTAGCCGTACTCATGCGACACAGCTCCGCTCAATGCTCTGCTCGTGAGCTGACCCTGCTCATCGAAAACATTCGTTTCGTTCATAGCGGCAACGTTTGTGCCCGCAGTACGCGCAATCGAGTTGACCCTATCTTTGATTACGTTGTCATATGTGTAGGTCAAAGTGCTCCCCGTAAGGTTATCCGTACTATCCGATTGCAATCCGTTTGGAGCAAAATTATTGATAAAATACGGAATTTGCGGGTCCGATCCTTCTTTTACTTTCAGCGACAATACATTTCCATTTCTATCGGTTCGGGTTTCGGATTCGGCATTGTTTTTCTTTACCGTAACAGTAGCCACATATCCGTTTTGCGCAGTGGCATCGTCATATACATAGTTCGTTGCCTGAGCATCGTTATTATCCAATATTACTTTTGTCTTTCTACGCTTATGGTCGTATTCGTAATTAACGGTATGCAATCCGCTTGTGATTTCCGTTACTTCGCCGAAATCGTTCCGCATTTTAATCGAGTTTTCCTCGCCGTCCGCCGTACTCTGCGTAATACCGGTTACTTCGTCATACTCGCCGTGTCCGTAACTGAATTTACCGCCGTTGGGCAATATTGCGGTTTTAACAATATTAGTGCCGCTAATGTGCTCGTATATTGTTTTGTTCTCGCCCGTTTCGTCGAGAGCCGCCGTAACAACGCCGTTTTGAGAAACCTCCGTCTCGGTATAAAATTTAGTTGTACTGTCTAAGCTATTGTAGCTTATTTCTTTTATTTTGTTGCCGTTTGCGTCATAAAAATGTTCGGTAATATCTATACCTTTTTCCGTTTCTTCGCCTTCCACAAAGCTCTCTGCGCGCGATAATAATCCCTGCGGATTATATGAATATTCCGTAACGGAACATTTTTTTTCAAGACTATCTCCGATAGTGGCAATTTGTTTTATTGTCCTCTCTTTAATAAGTTTTTGATTATCGTCGTAAGAGTATTCCGTTTCGGTTTTTACACGTTTTGTTTCGCTAATCTTATCCCAATTTGACTCCGTTAAAGTCGGGTTTTCATACTGGTCGAGCAAACTATAACTCCACCCTGCTTCTTGGAACGTAAACGTGTCAAAAACGGCAGAACCGTTGTTGGAAGAATAATCCACATATAATTCAATCCTAACGGGTAAAACAGCATTTCCGTCGGAATCTTTGGGTAACGTCACAGGCAAAGCCGCATACTGTTTGTTTTTATTAGAATAGTCATAGGAGGCTATAAATTGTTTGGTCGTGGAAGTATATATTACGTTCGCTCGAATTTCAAATTTAGCGGCAATGTCGGTGCTCATATTTTGCCGATAAAATTCCGTTTGCATTCGCATTCCCGTTTTAAGCGAATTCGCCGTAGCATATGCGCCGAACATATAGTCCGTAATCTTGGAATCAAGTTCACTCCCCTGTATCGCTTTCAAAAGATATGATGCGGACTTAGTCTGCGCACTTATTCCCGACAAATAGTTGTGTTCATCCTTTTTGGGTTTTACGTTAAACGTGCATGTGGAAGCAACATAATCGTGCGTGTAAGAATCCGTAATTATGCCGTTATGTTCGGTATAATGCATAGAAACATTTCCATCGGCGTTAAACACATAACAGCCCTTTATCCCCTTTGCATCCGTAATTTCCGTTTTATACAGTTGATATTCAACAGTGGTGCGCTCCAATTCGATAAGGGTTTTTTCGCCGTGCTTTCCTTTTGAAATACTATCGGTAAGCGAATAATCTATTATCGACACGGGTTTTCCCGCTTTATACGTTAAAACTGTTTTTAACTTATCCGAAGATTCTACCGATACAATATTGCCGATTAACGAATCATATTCGAAAGCAATTTTTCTTCCGTCCGAATATGTAACGGACGTAAGATTTGCGGTGGATAATGCAGTACTGCTGTAGGTATATTTTGTTTTACGCCCGCGCGCATCCGTTATGGACGTAAGTTGTCCGTAATAGTTATATCTGAAAGATATTTTTTTATCTTCTCCTTCGTAAATCGCGGAAATCCTATCCTTTGCATCATAATCGATAATAATATTATTTCCGAACGTATCGTATACCGCAACAAGATTGCCGTATTTATTGAATGCCCGCACAATATTGTCAGGGTCTATTAAATAGCTAACGGGCACTTGCTTATATAATTCCGATAATTGATGCTCGGCATTGATATATTCTTTAAAAACATGTTTAATCTGTTTGATATAAAGTTCTCGTTTACTTATTAAGTAATTAATTTGCTCTAACAAAACACCGCGCTGACTATTCGTGTTTGCACGTTGTTTGCCAAGATTGGTTTGTTGGTCTTTTGTGTTTTCAACTTGTTTTTCAAGATTATCTTTTTGTGCCGAAGTATTATCTTTTTGCGCGCCTATATATTTCCTCTGGCTTGCCAGGTTATTTTTTAAATTGGTCTGATTCGATTTTCTTCTGTTCCAAAAGCCGTTCTCTCCCACATCACAACCGCATTCCGTTGTATGGTTAGCCGAGTTATTGATATAATGTTGAAGTTGGTCAATCTCGATTTGGCTGGATGTATCTTGGTATCCCATTGATGCATCTTGCAATCCCAATAAATTATACTGCATTCCGAGAGCGCTTGCCTGATACCCCAAAGCTTCTATTTGCCGAGTTAAAGCGGTATTTTGATACACCATCGACTCATCTTGCAATCCGCCGACAGCATATTGCAATCGCATACTTTTTAAATTGATAGCTTCGCTCTTAGGCATTACCATTTGCGAGCTCGTAATATTCATAAAAGTATCGAATTTTGCTTTCGTTAATTTATCGCCTGAAAAATAGGATGAAAACGAACGCGCAATCGTTCCGTCCGATATATTAACAACAACTAAATCTTTAAGATTATTTTTATAAGTTTCGATTGATTCTTCTAATTTGATTTGTTCTTCTTGCCGTTGCTCGATTAAATCGATATTCTTAAATCCTTCCGCTTGAGTCACGGCTTTTAAGCCCGTCATAGTTTTTTGTTCTTTAAAAACTTCATAACCCGAATAGGTTAATCTTCCGTCCTGTTCTACGGTAATAGACGCTTTATCCGTAACATACACTTTTTTATCGGACGCATTCAGATAATAATAAAAGTCTTTGAAACCATGTTTTTCCCCTGCGGCATCGGTGTAAATATAATTAGCGTCAAGAGCGGAATCCGTATTTTTCTCAAGTTTTTGTTCCACATTCAATCGCCAACTTTTGCCGAAGTTAGACGTTCTTCCGCTCTTTTTATAATGGTGCGATATTCCGAGTGATAGAGCCGTCCCGTCAGTAGTCGCATCTCCGAACGCCGCAGTCAACTCACCCGTGCCAAGATTTAACGCACCGGACATACAGCCGGCAAGCGAAAATTCCTCGATTGTCGGATTAGTATTTTCATTAGTGAAATATTCCACTTCGAGTATCGGCGGATTATTTGTCATGGAAAAGCTTCCGTCTATATATTCGTAAGTGTAATAAGACGGTTCAATCCATATATCGATATTACTCGTACTCACGCTTTTAAGTTGCGAAGTCAGGTTAATTTCGAGATTTCCGCCGTTATAATATTTATAAATGCCGTCCGCTTTCATGTATCCGCTGAAAGACTTTGTAGGCGTTAGCGTAAGCTTGGCGCTTGCTATGCGATTTTTCAGCATATTCAACGCGCTCTTGTTAATCGTTATTTTCGTACGGTATTCTTGCGAAGAATTTTTCATCACCCGTATATCGGTTTCCCCCGAATTATACCATGACGAATAAGAATAACCCGAGCTCGAACTCGTGTATCTATACCTATACTCCACTTGTTTGGTTATAATGCTCAATCCGCCCGTTACAATCTGCGGGTCTATCGTAACGGGCATAGCGCGGTCTTCCGCGTTGAGCCACTCGGGGTCGGCAACCACCGCAAAAGTATAGCTGCCGTCGGCGTTCGAATCGAGTTCGTAATACACTTCTTCGCTCATTGCGCCCGCTGCGTCGTACATATACGGCGCAGGTATGGTAAATTCGGTTTTATCACCCGAACACAGCTCTATTTGCGTGCTGTCTTCCGAAAGCCGCATACTAAGTCCTTGTGTATTAAGCGCGAACATATAGCGGTAATCGTCTCTCTTTTCCTTTACTATAATGTTTTCTTTAAGATTGTTGCCTTGCAAGCAGTATTCGAGGTCGGTGCTATGCTCTATATTCTCATACACCGCACGGCTTAACGTTTTTTGCATATCAGCAGTTTCGTTTTTTTCAACCTGTAAAACGGTGTTTTCTTTGGCGACAGCCGTAACGGGTTCTGCTTCGGAGGTCAATGCGCAAGGAGCTACCGCGCTTTGCTTGCCCAAATACGTCCAAGACAACTGCAAATCTTTTTTTGTCATCTTTACCGACTTACGCTTGTCCGCTTTGGTTATTTCGGTTTTATACGCGCCCGCCTTGTTTACAAATACGTCTCCTTGCTCTATAAGCGTGTTGTCTATCTGCTTCCATGCCTTTTCTTCGTCGTCGTAAAAGTTAACGGGCGTTGCGCTTATGACGCTCTTTGCCGTTCCGTTGTTCAGATAATACAAACGAGAATATTCGTCGGTATGTTCTTCGTCTTCGCCGCGCACTGCGGGGTCGTCCCACCGCAAGTTTTTCGTCTGTTCTTTCTCGGCGATTTCGGCGTTTTTCAAAATTTGCGCATCGAGGTCGGATATTTCTTGCGTAGTTTTGTCTTTCATTTTAATCGTTCCCATGATTTTTTCTCCTTATTTTTCTTAGGGTTTCTATTTTTTACGGCATTACGAGGAACAAACTCTGTTCGTTCCATGCATAATAATTGCTTCGCTTACGCTCGCAACGACGCTCTTGTTCCCTGCAACGTCGTGAAAAATTACTTATTTAGTAGCATACATTCTTTAAGAGGTTTGCGCGTGGTGCGCGGGGTTTTGCGAAAAGTGGGTTTGCCGAGCGCAATAACCGCCATAAGTTCGTAGCGGTCGTCAACTTTAAGAAGTTTCCTTACGTCGGCGGCGCGATTTAAAATTTCGCCGAGCCAACACGCACCGAGTTTTTCTTCGGTTGCCGCCAAAAGCATGTTTTGTATACATGCCCCGACCGCTTGGCAATCTTTAATATAGTGGTAGCTTTCTTCTTTATCCAAATACACGCATATTAGGCAGTCGGCGGCGCGAACAAAATCTTTGTAGACTGTGCAGTCGGCTATTTCGCGCAACAATTTTTTGTTTTTTTGCACAACCGCAAACCGCCAAATCTGACCGTTTTTTCCGCTCGGCGCAAGCGTGCCCGCTTTCAATATTCTTTTTATTGCGGCTTTTTCCACAGGCGAGCCGCTGTATTCGCGCACCGACGCGCGTGCTTTTATTGCTTCGTACAGTTCCATTTTCTTTCCTCCAATCTACTGCGTTGTTATTCCGCAAATATTTATAAAATAATTATTCGGTAGTGTAATGCCCGAAAACGTTTTGCCGCGCGGCGCTTTTAATCTGTGCGCGTATATCCCTCCTCGCAGTTTCCCGTTAACGTGCGCGAAATCGAACGAAAAAACACGAACGCCGAAGTCAAACTCGCCGTTAAGCTCGCTGCTCAAAAATCTGTCTTGCTCGTCCGCAAGGTCTTTATACGCAAGCGTAACCATTTCGCTTGTGCCGTCGGCATAGTGCAATGTGAACTCCTCGTTGAAGTAGCCGTACACGCAAAAGCCCGCTATGTCAACGGTTTTGCCGCTTAGCGGTATGCGTTGTCCGCAACATGCCAAAAGGTCGGGCGCGCTTTGCGGCATTAAAAACGAATAGTCTCCTTCCCCTATTTTACCGTCTTGCAAAAGGTTTTCGTTAAGTCTCCAACCCTCCACGCCTTCGGGTATGCACCCGCCGCAAATAATCCAAGCTTTGTTACAATACCGCGATATATCAACATATTTCATAAACACCTCGCAAGCTCGGCAACCTCTTGCATTAAAATTTCCATCTCGCCTATTTTAACTTGCAAAACGTCGGGCGTTAAATACTTTAAATCTTTGCACACGACCGCTTTGCATGCAACCGCCGACACGAATTGTGCGCGGCGCCATAGTCCGTTCAGTTTTTCGCAGAGCTCGGCGTTGCCGAAAAAAGTTTTGCACTGAGTTTCGAGCGTGCGGAAAAGTTGAGCAAACACGTTATATGTTTTCCATGCGTCTTCCGCGTTTTCGGAACTTGTTTTTTCCATAAGGCGATACGGCGCCATATAACTCGAATAGTCGCGCGCCCGATACGTTTCGAATATTTTTTCGGAGATTCGAGCTTTTTGCAAAAACGGCAAAGGCGAATCGAGCTTTCCGAATTCCATAACCGACCACTTAAAATCTTTAAACTCGTTGCGAAATCCGTTATACGCTTCTTCGAGCACCTCGAACGGCATCGTCTTTTCACAGAAATCGTAGCTGTTTATATATTCGTGCTCGCAAACGGTAAATGTGCGCTCTTTCCTGTTATAGCCGTAAACAAGTATAAAATGAGCGCAATGTTGCTTGCGGTACATCGCTTTCCTTTGCGGCAAACAGAAATTGTCTTGCCCGACTATAATGGGACGGTTGGCGTCTATGCCTTTTATTGCCGCGTCTATAACGTATTCAGCATTATGGCGGTGCAGTTTTACTCCCGTCCACTCGGCAAAATCATCGTCGGAAATTATATTCTTTTCCTCATAGGCAAAGTCGTTCCAACCGTTTGCCGAAAGCACTTTAAATTCGCTGTTTAATATAACTTGCTCCGCCGGAACACCGAAGTAACTAAGAGCGGCAATAAGCTGATGATAGTAGCACGTTCTGAACCAGCAGTCGTTAAACGGGGTTATTCCCCGCAGTTTCTTCTTTTGCATTTTTCCTCCGTTATGCGGACAAATTCCGCTATTGTTTTAACGTTGTCAATAAGAAGGTCGTCGTCCGAAAACTCAATATTATACTTTTGTTCGGTTTCCACAACGAGCTGAACGTAAGTTAAACTGTCTATGCCAACGCTGCGGAATTCGTCGGATTCGCTAACGTTTTCCGCGCCCGTAAGCTCGCTTATGCGGGAAATTAGTTCGTTCAGCATTTGCGCACCTTTTTGCCGCTCGGCGTTGCCGGAAGCGCGTTCACATTTTTTATTGCGCGCGGCATAAGGTGCGGGGCGAGCTTTCCCGACAAAAATTTGCGCAACGTTTGCTCGGAAACTTCTCCGCAATACTTGAGAACTATTTTGTTTCCCTCTATATCGTCTTCCTCGCCGTAAGCGACGCAGTTTTCTACGCCCGCGCACGCACTTGCAACTTCTTCTATCTCTTCGGGGTAAACGTTTAAGCCGCTGCGAATTATCATGTTGTCTTTGCGCCCGTCTATGTATAAATAGCCGTTGCGGTCGGTGTGCGCCACGTCGCCGGTATAAAGCCACCCGTTTTTTATTTTGGCGTTTGTTCGGGCGGCGTCGGTATAATAACCCACCATAACGCACGGCGATTTAACGAGCAGTTCCCCGTTCTCTATTTTTGTTTGGACTCCCGCAAGAAGTTTGCCTACGCTCCCCGCCTTTCGCGCAAAATCCTTAGGCAACAGCGCGCTCACGCGAGGGCTATGTTCGGTTAGTCCGTACACGTTATAGAACTCGGTTTGAGGATTTGCGGCGGATAGAGCCGACGCCAACGCGGGAAACAGTCGCTCGCCGCTTATTACGCATTTTTTCAGCGGGAACCCGCACGCGCTCACGCGCAATAAATTGCGGAATAACGTTGGAGTACCGCACACGACAGTCGTATTTTTTTCTTCCATTTCCCTTTTCAGCTTTTGCGGCAAAAACGGCTTTTCGTAAAACTGTATAGTTGCTCCCCTAATTAACCCGTATAAAAGCTCGCCCACGATTACCGCAATATGCATGAGCGGACGGGCAATAAGAATTTTGTCGTCGGGCAACAGAGCAAAATAAGTTTCGAGCATCTTTAAATTTTGTATTATATTCTCATGCGACAGCATTACGCCTTTGGGTTTGCCGCCCGTGCCGCTCGTAAACATAATAAACGCAAGTTCGGGATATTGTTTTTTATCTTGCGCAATCGTAGTTTCCACTTCCTGTTTTCGCTCTACTCCGTAGCAATCGTCCACAGGCACTGCAACATTCTCCGACGCCAAAACGCTTAATATCTCGATTGCATGAGCTGTCTTACTCTTGCCCGAAACGCATACAAGCCTATTGCGCTCCGTATGCTTTTTCGCACGCTCTTCTATATAGTCTACAAGCTCGCCGTAAGTTGTTCCGTCCTCTAACGCGACGCGCCGAGAATGTTCGAGCATTCGTCCTTTTAAATACTCCCACAGCGTCATAAATATTTCTCCGTGAGGGCAATTAAATCGCCGACTGTAATGAGTTCGGCAGGGTCTAAGTCCGAATCGTCAAACTCTTTGCCAAGCGCTTCTTCGAGGCGAACTATCACCGACACGAGCGACAAGCTGTCTAAGCCGCAATCTTCTTTTATTCTATCGGCACGATTTGCGCTTTCCACTCCCAAATCCGTTAACACATTCGTTAAAATTTCTTCCGCCTTACTCATAATTTTTGCCTCCATGCTTTTTCGTTTAATATAATGTTTTCTAAAACGTTTGCGTAGTCCGCGTTGTTCTTTCCGCGCACAATATCGGCGCCGAGTTTAAAATACAGCCGTTGCAAATCCGAAACTTGTTCGTTCAGCTCGGGCAGGTCGTACCCTTCGGACAGTAGCCACAGCCGCATTCTTTCGCGGCTTATTTTAAGCACGCCCAACGCGTCGCGCAGGGCCGCGCCGGAAAGCGTTTTAAAGCAATTCGATTGTGGCGTTTCTTTCAGCCGCATAAGCGTTTCGGCTCTTTTTTTGTCATACAAAGCTACGTTAAACTTATCGCAATATGCGTAAGCAAGCATTGTTCCGCCGTACACGTCGAACAGCTGCGCCTGCGTCAGTTCTCCGCAAGACAGCGGATAGTGATTGACGTAATACAACTTTTCCTCTTGTACTTCCGTCGCCGCAATAAAATGGTCGTCACGCCACGCCGTAAGGTTACCGCGAAAAAACTTTTCATTCACTTTTATAAGCGTCAAGTTGCGGGGTTGAATACCGTATGAAATTGCCGCAGGACTTCGTCCCTCGCAATGACAACATAAATCCCCGTTGAAAATCTTGTGTTTAATAATGCCGAGTTTTTCGCCCGTATCCTGCACGCGCGCAAAACCGTTGTAATTTTCGTATTTAACGTCGTTTGCGAAATCATTTGCGACTTGTTCTATTTCAGCAAAACTCTCGACGTATAATTTCCGCACGTCGAAAAACTCATGTAACCAAGCAAGATAATATGCTTCGACGCAAGACAGATAAGGGTTTTGGGGTAGAGCTTCTTTTTTCATCTTCTTTACCTCATATTCAGTAAGAAAAGTTTTTCGACTTAGATACTCGCTTAACGTGACGTTTGCTTTCTATGTAAGATTACCGGTTTACCTCGCGCAAAAACGACAAACGGTTAAAAAAAGAAATCCGTTCTTCGAGCGGCGCAGTCCACTCAAACTCGCGGTTTTCGGCGGGCATAACAACGCGAGGCTCGCGTTGCTCTGCTTTCGCCCACTCGGGAATTTCGCAGTTAAACACTTTTTGAACCGACTGCAACACCGCGCACACTTCGCCTGTAAGTCCGTAAACAACCGCTATATTTTTCACCGTTTCGAGGTCTATTATGCCGTTTTTCATTAGCAAGTAAATATCTAAAAGCTTATATAAATCCGTTTCTTTGCCGCGCTCCGCCATAAAGTATAGAACGCTCTCTTTATACTGGTGCAGAATAAGGTGTATGAAAAACCACTCGGGCGACGCGCCGTAAAGTCTTCTTTTTGTCTTGCCGCCGTACTGTTTCTTGCTAAGCAGCATTGCGTCAACAATCCGCTCTCCGCCCGTCGGCAGATAGTCCACCGAAAAGTTTACGTCCACCTCAATAAACGGCACGCGCTCGTTTTCGGTAAGCGCAATAAACGGCGCAGTCTCTCCGCGATTCATTCTCCGCGACACGATTTCGGCGCGCGAAAGAGGGTTGAATTTTTGCGTTTTCCAATCCCAAAAACCTTGCTTGAATCCCATGTTTTTTAAAGCGTTCGCTACTTCGGTGACACAAGAAGAACGCACCAAAATATCTATATCGTTAGAAACTCTTTCGCCGTCCGAATACGCAGGCGCGCCGCAAAAAACGGTATGAGCCAAAACGCTTCCCTTCAAAAAAATATAGTCGAGCTTTGCGCAATCGAGCTCGTAAGAAACGTCTTCTATCCACTTTCGCATCAGCCGCACTCTGTATTCTTGCCCTTTGAAAATTCCTTGCAATTTGCGCAATACAACAGTAGGAATTTTTATGTTTTTTTCTGCGGCTCTGCGGTAGAAAACGCCTGCTATTTTGTGCAACTCTAAAAAGCCGAGTATGTAATACCAATCGAAATCGGCGGCGCAATGCGGCTCTCCGCCCGTTAAGACGCCTGCTATAAACTTTATTTCGTCTCTCATCTGTTGCCCTCCGTTAATGCCGTAAGCGCGTTTTTCACGCTCTCGAACGCCGTTTCGGGCGGTTGCGATGTGTCTAATTTAACAAACTTTTCGCTCTTACTCAGCCGCAAAAATTCTTTGCTTACGTTATGTAAAAGCGGCTCGTTTAAGTGGCGGGTACACTCGTCGGGACGCGCCTTTATTCGCTCGATTGCAAGTTCGGGCGGAACATAAGCAAGAAAGGTCACGTCAGGTCGAACTATCTCTTTCGCCGCGTCGAAAAACCATTTTTCATGCCTGTATCCGCGCGCGAACATATTCGCAACCGAAGTATATATGTAGCGGTCGCAAACAACTATTTTCCCCTCTTTCAGCGCGGGAATTATGATTTCGGAATTATGTTGCACTCTGTCCGAAAGCGTAAGAAGTTGCACCGCGCGGTAGTTTATTTCGTCGTGACGGGAGCAATACATCATCTTCTGAAACAGCTTTGTTTTGCGCGACAAATCCGTAGGTTGCTTTTGCACTATTATTCTGTTTTCGCCGTAGCGCTCGCGCAAATATGCAACCGTTTTTTCGAGCATAGTAGTTTTGCCCGCGCCGTCCGTTCCCTCGAAAACAATCAGTTTGCCCGCATATTTTTGCTTACCGAGTTTAATCATTGCGCTTCCCTCTCAATATTATCTTTTCCGAACACGGCGCGCCAACCTGCGAACCCGTCTCGTCAGTATTTTCATTGTTCTCCTGCCCGTCATTTTCTACACCCGTTTTTTCTGCGTCCGCACCGTTATTCAAAGCGGACTGTATTCCGTCCAACAGCTCTTTGCTTGCTTTTAGTTCGGCGGCACTCTCCTCTTTGTTTTTGGGCGGAACAAGCTTTTCGAACACCGCGTAAAAAGTTAGGCTCAAACTGCTTGACGACAGCCACAGTGTTACAAACTCTTTGCCGAATGTTTTTTCTTGCGCTATAAAGGTAACGTAAAGTATGCTAAGCGCAAAGCCCAACAATAGCGGCAAGAAAACTATAAATCTTGTTATATTCGCGCCGTTTTTTGCTCGTTTTGCAAGTTTTTTAACGGGCAGTTTTATTACCGCCGTAAGCAGATTGACGCATAATGCGATACACACCGTTTCAAGTCCGTACTGTGCTATCGTTTGCAATATTTTCTCTTCCATGCGTTTACTCCTCTACGGGGTGAACGCTGCGGATATGCCGCTCGTCCAACCTGTTCGCCATGCGCGTGTCGTCGCTCCATGTCTGCGCTACGGTTTCCGAGTAAGAAACAACCGTGTTATTCATAATCTTTCCCGCCGTTTTATCGGCAAATATGCCGCAATCGAGCACGCAATACATTACGTTTTCGGTTATTATATTCTCCTTGCAGTTCTCGCCCGTAGCGTAAATTCCGCAACCGCTTTGACACTCGCTCGGCGCCATAAGAACTTCCATAATATTTCTACTTATTACGCAGCCGCCCGCATGCTGCTCAATAAGCCGAGCGTTTCTGCTCGTTGACGTTAAAACGTTGCCGGATATATTGCATTTATTTGCAAAGTTGCGCACGCTTCTGCCGCAAATCGTGTGAGTAGCCAAAATCTTATTGTTTTCGATTACGGCGTAGTCCCCTTTATTTTCGAGTCCTACGCATTTGCCCGCCCACTCCGCGATTATATTGTTGGAAGTTATAACAGAGTACAACCCCTCATTAAAAAATCCGAACGCGCTTGCCTGCTCAATTTCAAAGCCTTTATTGTGCGTTCCGTTCGCCTTTATATTGTTGCCTATAAATCTTCCGAACCGACCGTCGGTATATATCCCAACAGCCTTTTGCCGCTCGCCGTTCCCTTTATTCACCGCGTATATAAAGTTGTTCATAACGGATATGCTGTTCGCCCAGCGATTGTATATTCCGTATGCAGCGCATTCTTTTTCGTATTCTTCCGCTATACATTGCACTCGCACAGAACTGTTCGCCATAGTAAAAGCGTCGGCGCGGGTGTCCATGTGGGTATCTAAGTTACCGTTATTGAAAACGCCTACAAGATTCAACTGCTTATCCGACGCTATCTCTATATTACAGTTCTCTACATGTAGTCCGTAAGACGTGTTGTATATAGCCGAAAACGTTCTGCCGCTGTGCGCCGGATTTTTTATATTTATTTTTATGTCTAAGTTGCGAAAAGTAACGTTCCTTGCCTGCGGATGCACAAAAAACAAACTCCAGTCGCTTGTTGTGCAATCGCTTATTTGCACGTCGATTTCCGCATCGCTCCCGTCTATTACCACGTTCGGTCGCGTTACCCCTATTATTCCTTTAACGCACAGTTTCCCCACCGTAAAACTTCCGCTCTTGTTCACGTTGAGCTCTATTTTACCGTGCAGTTTTACTTCTCTGTTTAAACTATTGTTTATTTGCGCCTCTATATCGTTACGCGCCATGTTATTTTCCCTCCGCTTATTGATTGCAAAAAAAATATATCATAATATGCCCATATACTTCAATTCGCCGAAAACATGTTGGCACAGTGTGCCAAATCTCGACACACTGTGCCATTTTTTACACTAATTTGCGTTTTATCGTCCAACTATGCAACTACTTTTGTAGTATCCGACAATGTTTGTATAGTATAATTATGTAAGATATAAATCGAGGTAACTTACTATTTACGAGTTTCTGCAATCATCAGATATTTACGCAAGGTTCGATAAAATTCGCATCCAAAAAGGAATGTCTTTATATGCTGTCGCCAAAAAAGCGGGTTGCAGCAGCGAAGCCCTTTATAAATGGCGCGATAGGAAAACGTCTCCGAGTTCTTATCTTTTAGAGTCTATAAGCTATGCACTGGATATAAATATAATCGACCTATTATCCGACGACGCAACAGTCACTTTATCCGATGCTACCGATAAAGAAATTTTTAAACTAATAAAAGACTTCTCAAAAATAGAAAAAGCAAAATTACTCAATTATGCCCGTACGCTTATTGACGACAGACACACGAAAAAGCAGGCATAATACACTCGCTATAATTTAATGCACTTTAACTATATGTAAAATTCCGAAGCCTACAATATTGCTTCGGAATTTTACATATTTCCGCAACTATGTTCGTTAACTTTCGCTATCGCTTTCATCCTCTTCCCTTCTTCGTTATCCCAAAATAAACATATATAAGGAGAATATGATGAAAGATTACGTTAACGAAAAATTCCTGATGTCTGTCCTCAACTTCTATTCCGCAAACGCGGAACAAGACGATTGGACATTGAGCAAAACGGCAATTCAAGCTGCCATAAACAAAACTCTGAATTTTCTCGATACGGAAGACAAAGTTAACGCAACTAATAACGCGGAAATTTTCAAAGTCTGCATGGTTGAACAAAAAATTACCGTACATAATTGCGCCACAATAGGCATTAGTCGCAGAACATTTTACAGATATAAGCAACGCTATTTAAAGATTTTCGGCTCCTTCTTATATCAGTTTTCTCATTAAATTTTTTTGGCACCAAAAAAAATTTTCAATTATTTTCGAAAAAGAACGGCAAGAAAAGCCGAGAAAAACTCTCGGCTTTCATATCCCGTATCAAATTTTCAGACAAAGCTACTTGCGGAAAAACCATTGTTTCATTACGCCGAGCACCGTTTGCAGTTGCTCTTCGGTTATAATATAAGGCACCATAGCGTACATACAAGTTCCGAACGGACGGCTGAAAACGCCCCTGCGGGCTGCAAATTCTTTAAAGCCGCAAAGCGTTTCGGGTTCGTAAACTTCTATGCAAGCGCAACCGCCAAGCACGCGCACTTCGCGTATTCGAGGGTCTTTTAAGTCGGCGAGTTCTTTCTTGCAAACATTCTCTATACGCTTGATTTTTTCGATATAATTTCCGCTCTCGAACAACTCGATAGACGCGAGAGCAACACTGCATGCAAGCGCGTTCCCCATAAAGGTAGGTCCGTGCATCAGCGCCAAGCGCTCGTCGTCGCCGTAAAATCCGTTAAAAACCTTGCGGTTGGCAACGGTGACGGCGTGTCCTATATAGCCGCCCGTAAGCGCTTTTCCGAGCACGAGAATGTCGGGGCAAACCAAATCCGCAACAAAACGGTTTCCCGTGCGCCCGAATCCCGTAGCCACTTCGTCGAATATCAAAAGAACGTCGTATTCGTCGCACAGCTCTCTCGCGCGCTTCAAAAACTCCACGCCGTACATTTTCATGCCGCCCGCGCCCTGCAAAAGCGGCTCGACGAGCATACAATAAAATTCTTCGCCGTGCTCGCGGAAAACTTTTTCGAGCGCGTCCGTTTGAGTGGGAATATGAATAACTCCGTTTTTTTGCGGAAAAGCGAAATGATAGTCGCTGTCGTCCCCCGCTTCCATAGTTTTGAACGTGTCGCCGTGATACGCGTTTTTCAAAGCCAAAATTTTGTTCCTGCCGTTTGCGCAATTAGCGTTAAGATGCAATGCGGAATCTTCGATAGCGTTAGACATACCACCGTGATGCGCGTTTTTGAGAGCTAAAATTTTGCTCCTGTCGGTTCCGCGATTAACGTTAAACTGTAAAGCCATTTTGAGCGCAACCTCAACCGCGACGCTTCCCGAATCGGAAAAAAAGCAGTAGTCCAAATCTTTCGGAAGCCACGAAGCAAGCTTTTCGGAAAGCCTTTCGGCGGGTTCGTGAGTGAGCCCGCCGAGCATGACGTGCGCGAACTTATGCAGTTGCTCTTCGATTGCCGCGTTCAGCACGGGGTGATTATAGCCGTGAATCACGCTCCACCACGAAGAAACCGAATCTATAAGTTTTCCGCCGTCGGTATGCAAATACACTCCGTCGGCGCCGTTCACTTTCAGCGGCGGAGTCATTGTTTTCATTTGCGCGTAAGGATACCAAATCATATTTCTTCTCCATTCGTTTTTTCAATTTATGCGTGCTTATAGCCCTACAATAACGGACTGTTCGCATTAGCTATTCATATAAAAATTCGGGACTTACGGGAAACTCGCAAGCGCCGTTGCGAATCCGCGCTACAACCTTAACGCCCGTAAGTTTTTCGCACATAACGGCGTTATCCTCGCAAATCGGGTCGCCCTTAATAAATCTATTCATAATAATCCCGTTAAGCTTAAAGCCGCGAGCGCGCATATAATCCGCCGTTAAAACAACGGAGTTAATCGCCCCAAGCCCCGCATCGGCAACGAGAACGCAAGAAAGCTTCAACACTCGAATTACGTCGGTTAAATACAATTCTTCCCCGTCGTAACGAAGCGGACACACTATGCCGCCGCTTCCCTCTACCGTTATGTATTCGTAACGGCTTTTAAGCTCCTCGAACCTTTCGGTTACGCGGGCAAGCGAAACGGGATTTTTTTCTATTTTCGCGGCAAGATGCGGCGAATACGCTTTTTCATACAAATACGGGCACATTTCACATTCGGGTTGGTTGATACCCGAAATATTCTTAACGTATTGCGCGTCGCCCGCAATAAGTTTTCCCGTGTTGTCGCGCGAGTTTCCGCTCATTGCCGCCTTATAATACGCCGCGCTTTTTCCGTTCCGCTTTAAAGCTTTAACGAGCAACGCGGTTATATACGTTTTTCCCACGTCGGTGCCCGTTCCCACCACAAACAACCCTTTGCTCATTTCAAATTCTAACCTCGTATCCCAACTTATTCAAAAGCTCTATGTCGGTTTTCACGCTTATGCCCGCCGTAGTCAGCATGTCGCCCGTAATAGACGCGTTTGCGCCCGACTTAAAACACCCCTCGCCCTTATCGGCTATAAGCCCTCTGCCGCCCGCAAGCCTTATTGCCGCGTCGGGAATCACAAAACGGAAAACAGCTACCGCTCTTCTCTTTTCGTCGTCCGAAAGCAAAACGTTGTGCTCAAACGGAGTGCCCGCAATAGGATTTAAAAAATTGACGGGAACCGATTTAACTTTTAACTCGCGCAGTGCGAAAGCAAGCGCAATTCTATCGCTCCAACTTTCTCCGAGCCCCATTATTCCGCCGCTGCAAATCTCCAACCCCGCGCTTCTCGCCGCTTCGAGCACAAAAAGTTTATCCGCATAAGTGTGGGTTGAACAAATCTTGGGAAAATAGCGCTCCGAAGTTTCAAGATTGCAATGCGCGCGGCTCGCGCCCGCAGAACGCAAATCCGAATAAGCTTTTTTGCTTACCAGCCCCACCGACACGCAAACCGCTATTCCCACCTTTTCGCGCACGGCTCGCACGCTTTCGCACAAACTTTCTATTTCTTCGGGGCACAGTTTTTTGCCCGACGTAACAATAGAAAACCTCAGCGCCCCCGCTTTCGCGTTTTGTTCAGCCGCGCGCAACAACGCATCGGAACTCATAAGCGGATAACTTTCCACGCAAGCGGAGTAATGCGCGGACTGCGCGCAAAATTTGCAGTCTTCGCCGCACTTTCCGCTTTTGCCGTTCACAATGGAACACAGGTCGAATCCGTTGCCGCAATAACGGCTTCGAATTTCGTCGGCGGCTTTGCACAACTCTTCGAGCGGCGCGAACACAAGCGATTCCGCTTCCTCCACAGTAATCGCTTTGCCGAACAAAACTTTGTTTTTCAGCTCCGTAACGCTCATAAGTTCACCCCGCTTTTGCGTTTACAGAGCACGGGAATAAGCCGCTTTGCCACGATTGCCGACAAAAAACAAAGGAATATATCGCCGGGAACGGCAAGCACGAAACAATACAAAAACAACGCTTTTATTCCTATGCCCGTTTGAGTGTAAAAAGTGCAAATCACCCAGTAGTACGCAATTCCCAAAACATACACAATTAAAAGCCCCAAAAAGCACGCCGCAAGCAACCGCAAAAAAGACGGCGATTCAACCTTGCGCGCAACAACTCCCGTAAAGAACGTTCCCACCAAAAATCCCACCAAATAGCCGAATGTGGGTTGCAACACATAAAAAACTCCCCCGCCGCCCGTGAATATCGGCAAACCTATAAGTGCCAAAATAAGATAGCACAACACGCTTATAGCTCCCAACTTGCCGCCAAGCAACAACCCCGCCAAAGTGGTGAACAAAAATTGCAACGTGAACGGCATAACGGGAATGGGAATACGAATAAACGCGCCCGCAGCCGTAAGCGCCGTAAAAAGCGCGACAAGCGCCAAATCTTTTGTTTTCAAATTGTAAACCTCGCAAAATTTGTAGTTTACAATACTATATCACAGCGCCCGAACCGTTGTCAACCGAAATTTGAGAACGCTTTACAATTTGTTTTTTTTGTGTTATAATGTGGCAATCGAATTTGCGGAGATAAAAATTTTATGAAAACAAAAGACGCGGTGCTCGCGTTCTTAAAAAAACAAGCCGACTACGTTTCGGGCGAAGCGCTCGGAGAAGCGCTCGGCGTTACGAGAACGGCTATAAACGCGGCAGTTAAAGCGCTTAGGCAAGACGGCTACGAAATTTCTTCTTCAACAAACAAAGGCTATATTCTTTCATACTCGCCAAACTCAATAAACTGCGGAGAGTTGCTCACGTTGCTTCCCCCCGAACGGGTTGAAAATATTCTGTGCTTAGAGAGCGTAGACTCAACAAACAACCGCTTGCGCGAAATGGCGCTTGCGGGCGCGCCCGCCGGGCAAATAGTGATTGCCGAATCGCAAACCGCAGGACGCGGACGCTACGGCAGGCAGTTTGTTTCCCCCAAAGGAAAAGGCGTTTATATTTCGGCGTTGTTTCGCCCCGAATCGGTGCCGCCCGAGTCCGCCTCCACCCTAACGGCGTGGGTGGCTGTGGCAATTTGCAACGCTGTGGAAAAAACATGCGGCGTTCGTCCGTCGGTTAAATGGGTGAACGACCTTTTGCTCGGCAACCGAAAAATTTGCGGAATACTTACCGAAATGACAATAGAAAGCGAGAACGGACATATTCAATACGTTATCGTGGGCGCGGGAATAAACGTGAACGAAATCGAAACGGACTTTCCCGAAGAACTCCGAAGTATTGCGACTTCCGTATATGCCGAAACCGGCAAACAACATTCGCGCGCCGAACTTGCCGCGCAAATAATAACAGAACTCGACAAACTCGGAAAGCTTTGGCCTAACGAAAAAACCGCGTATCTTGCCGCATATAAAAACGACTGCGTAACGGTGGGAAAAACGGTGCGAATTTCGGGCAAAGAAGAAACTGTTTGTTACGCAAAAGAAATAGACGATAATTTCGGACTTGTGGTTAAGTTTAGCGACGGAACGGAAAAAACGGTGTCGAGCGGCGAAGTTTCGGTTAGGGGACTATACGGCTACGTTGATTGATTTTATTAAAGCCCGTTCGCGTCATATTGCGCGAGCGGGCTTATTTTAACCTTTATTTTTCAGAGTTGTTTTTCAACTTTTCGAGAGCGGTGCGAGCGCTCGCGCTGTTCGCGTCGGCAAACTCCGTCATGTTCTTCCAAAATCTTTTGGGCATGTGATTCATGCGACACCGTTCGTTATGTCTCTCTTTTATTTCTATTGTGTCGTAAAACATTTTGAACAACTCGCGGTATTTGAGCTCCTCCGCGTTCGGAGGCGGTTGATAATATTCTTCCAACGGAACGAAAGCTCTTTTCCCTCCCGAACAGACAAGCGCCACATAGCGGCTGCTGTCGTAAATCAAAAAACTTTCTTGCGGAAATCGAGCCTCGAAGTGCCCCGCTATAAGCGGCAACACGTTGGCCTTAGAAGTTATAACGGCGGTAAGCAATCCGTCGCTGTCGGAAAAGCGCAAAAATTGCAAAATGCGATGCCGTTCGTTCATTGTGTATTTTGCCGCGCCGTTCACCCTTGCAACGCAATTTTCGTAAAGCATTCTATACAGTTTTTCTCCCACCGAAAAACCCAACGTAAAATATTCGAGCACGTCTCTTTCTATTTTGGCAAGCTCGCTCAAATACGCGCGTTCGCCGAGTTTAAGCGCCTCGCGCCCCATTTTGCGCAATATGCCCTTTTTCACCCGCGCAACTTTTTCGTCGGTGGACTCTATATTGCGGCAAGGCAAAAAGCCGTCGTAACGCTTAACCACTTCCGACGGCATTTCTTTTAGCTCGAACATGGAAAACAGACAGCATAAAAGCCCGTCGAAACTTCCGTCGTACACATATATGGGCGCTGTTTTGTTGTTAAAGTATTTCATAATCTTTCGCTATAATATTTATCGTTTTAAAACGGTTGTTTTAGGTTAGGCGTTAAAATTGACCTAAAAGACTTTTCAGTTCTTCCTCGCCGCCCGCTTCGGGCTGAGCGTCGAAAAACGACATTTGTTTCGACGTAAGACGCGAATAGCTCACATCGGACAAAAGCGCGCGAATAATCGCGTTTTCGGTTAGCTTCACGTCCGAATTTTTTTCGCCGCATTCAATAAAGTAACGGGCACGCTTTAACACAACGCCCATTTTTTTGAGCGCCTGCAAATCGAGAGCGCGTGCTCTGCGCGCCGACACAATGCGTTTCGCGCTTGTCACTCCTATTCCCGGCACCCGCAAAAGCAGTTCGAACGGAGCTTTATTTACGTTCACGGGAAAACTTTCCAAATGAGCGAGCGCCCAATTACATTTGGGGTCGAGATACAAATTAAAGTTTTCGCCCTCTTCGAGCAATTCGTTCGCGGTAAAACCGTAATAACGCAAAAGCCAATCGGCTTGATACAGCCTGTGTTCGCGCAAAAGCGGCGGCTTTGTGTCGGTGCTCGGAAGCAACGACGAACTCACGGCGGGAACGTAAGCCGAAAAGAACACACGTTTTAAACCGAATTTTTTATAAAGCGATTCGGTTAGGCGAAGAATTTGACAGTCGCTTTCGTCGCTTGCCCCTACAATCATTTGAGTGCTCTGCCCCGCAGGCGCGAACTTAGGCGCGTGCTTAAACTTTGCAACTTCGTGCGACGACTCTTTAATTCCGTCGCGTATAAAAGTCATGGGCGACAGTATTGCGCCGCGAGTTTTAGACGGGGCAAGCAAATTTAAACTCTTTTCGCTCGGAAGCTCTATGTTCACGCTCATTCTGTCGGCATACAGCCCCAAACGGTAAATCGCGTCGGTGTCGGCGCCCGGAATCGCCTTAGCGTGAATGTAGCCGAAAAAACGGTATTCTTCGCGCAATATGCGCAAAGCTTCGGTCATAAGTTCGGTTGTGCGCGTGGGATTGCCCACAACCGCGCTCGAAAGAAAAAGCCCCTCTATGTAGTTACGTCGATAAAAGTTGATAGTGAGTTCGGCAATTTCGCGCGGAGTGAAAGTAGCTCGCGGAATATCGTTGGAGCTTCGGTTCACGCAATAAGCGCAATCGTAGGCACACACGTTGCTCATAAGAATTTTAAGAAGCGACACGCATCTGCCGTCAGCCGAAAAAGTGTGGCATATTCCACAAGACGCCGCCGAACCTATTCCCGTTCCGTCGCTGTCTCTGTTTACCCCGCTCGACGTGCATGCAACGTCGTATTTCGCCGCGTCGGTAAGAATTTTGAGTTTTTCGAACACGTCCGCCATTCCTATATTTTAGCACAAAAACACTAAAATAGCAATTTTTTTAAAACGGAAATATTTGCAAGTAAATACTCCCCCTTCTTCTTTCTTTATTCGTCGGAAAAATTAGCGAGCATTGCAAGATACTCTTCGATTTCAGTTAAACGATTATTCATGTGATTTAATATATCTTTAATCGATTTAATTTTATCTTCCACCTTATGTTCGTTATGCGCCCAACTATCACAAACATAATCTTGGGGAAAACCCTTTTGCTTCTTGTATTTATCGCTTTTTACGCAATGTCCGCAATAAAGCGGTTTAAAGCGCAATACACTTTCCAACACATAATGTCGCACAAAATATTTGCAATTTAAACAACTGTTCTTATTTTGCTTTTCCATTATGCTCAACTCCCTTTGAGTACGATATTAGCGTATAGTAAAGTAATAACTTACCTACGCTTGTAAAATTAAATCATGGAAGATATTTTCACTCTTAGATTTAGAGAAGCAATAAAAACTTCGGGGATAACTCAGGTAGAATTAGCTAATCGAGTAAAAATTTCAAAGCAATGTATCAGCGATTTTAAAAGCGGAAAATCTTTTCCGAGTATTCAAACACTGCGTCTATTATGTAAATATTTAGACGTATCCGCCGATTACCTTTTAGGTTTGGAATCGTATTAAAACCCAAGCATTACATATATTATAGTCAGATAATATCGTACTGTCAAGTAATAACTTACCGATTGTCTTAAAATAGTTTTATGCAAGACATATTTACAATGCGATTTAACGAAGCTTTAAAAAACTCCGGCATGAAACAGACGGAGTTGGCTCGGCGCGTAAACGTATCTAAGCAAACTATTAGCGATTACAAATCGGGAAAAGCTCTTCCGAGCATTCAAACTTTAAAGTTGCTTGCCAAAAATTTGGATTGCAGCACAGATTTTTTGTTAGGTTTATCGGATATATAACAGATTGCTTCTCTACGCTCGCAATGACACGGAAAAACTGTCACTGCGAGCGTAGCGTGGCAGTCCCATGCATAGAACAAAGATTGCCGCGTCGCCTTACGGCTCCTCGCAATGACATGCACTCGTTTTTAGTATATTATACCCCTGCCGAAGCGCCGCCTTCAAGACTTGCGCGCAACGCGTCTAACAAATTCAGCACGTTGCCCGCCTTGCGTTCTTTGGGCGTTGTAACGTCTTTGCCCGCAATTTTGGCGTCTATCGCTTTCATAAGTTTTTCGCGGTATTCGTCGCGGTATTCGTCGGGACTGAACGGCTTTGTCATGCTGTCTATAAGCGTGCAAGCAAGATTCAGCTCCTCTTTGCTCGCGGCGGGAATATTAACTGCGGGCGGCGGCAAGATTTCGGACGGAAAATACAATGTGCTCAAAATTGCTCTGTCGCCGTCGGCGCGCACCGCAACAAGAGTTTCTTTATTGCTCGGCACGGCTTTAGCTATTCCCACTTTTTTCTGTTTTTTAAGAGCGGACACAAAGAGCGAATACGCCTTTTCGCCACCCATAGGCGAAAGATAATAACTTTTTTCGTAATATACGGGGTCTATTTCGGAAGCGGAAACAAATTGCGTTATTGTGATTTGCTTGTCGCGTTCCGATTTTATTTTGTCAAGTTCGTCGTCGGTAAAGGTAACGTATTTCCCTTTCTCGTATTCGTAGCCGCGCACAATTTCTTTGTGTTCAACCTCTTCGCCGTCGTCGTTCACTTTTTTATAGCGAATACGGCTTCCGTTTTTATCGAGCATATTAAAGCCCACGTCGTCGTGCCGAGCCGCCGCCGACAGTTTTACGGGTATATACACAAGTCCGAACGCAATCGAAGTTTTTGTAAGCATAAAAAAACCTGCCTTTATTTGCGTTTAGTTTGCGCAGGCAGGTTAAAAAATATATGTGCAGTCAAATAGCGTCGAACGTAAGCGAGCCGCTTTCTTCTCTTGCGCTTAAAAGTTCACGCTCGGTTAAAACCGCAAGCAATCTGCGGGCGGCTCCCAAATTCCCGTCGAACACCCGCTCGGCTCCGAGAAGCGATTCGAATATGTAGCGAATAAAAACGTAATGAGTGCAACCGAGCACGAGAGCGTCCGGCTTTTCTTCCTCAACTATGCGCTCCGCCTCCCCTCTAAGCGAATCGAGAGAATGCAAACCGTTTTCTATCATTGACGCAAGCTTAGGTTGCGGTCTAACCGCGACGCGCGCGTCTTTGCACTTATCGAGCAATTCTTTGAACTTTGGCTGACGCGAAGTTGCGGGGGTGCAAATCACAGTAATTTTGCCGTTCGGAAACGCCCTAACTGCGGGTAAGAGCGCGGGTTCGAGCCCCACGAACGGAAGCTCGTAGTCGTTGCGGAGCGCGCAAATGCTCGATTCGGTTGCGGTGTTGCATGCCGCCACAACCGCTTTGCAACCGTATTCCGAAAGCTTATCCACGCACGCGCACGCTCGCAAAGCTATTTGATTTGCGGGCAAACTTCCCCAACCGCCTTTGCGCGAATCGGAAACATACACAAAATTTTCATGCGGCAATAATTTGCGGCAAGCGTCGAGCACGGTAAGTCCGCCGCTTCCGCTGTCGAAAATGCCGATAGGCGAATCGTTCATACTCAACCATTATATGCGGCGGCGTTAAAAATAATTATAGGCGAACGCACTTTCCGCGACTTTTGCGGCAAAAAGCTTCGGTTACAGCCGCCGCGAGTATGTCGGCGCAGTCCGAAACGTACACGTCTATGTCTTTGGGCGTAACAACCATTTTGCCCACGTCGTCCATCGCGTTTTCGGGGCACTCTTTGCCTGTGGCGTCTTCTATAATGGTAGACGCGTACACAACGAGAGGCACGCCGAGCGACACTACCGGCACGCCGAGCGATTCGCGGCAAAGCCTTGCGCGGTGATTGCTTACCCCGCTGCCGGGAGTTATTCCCGTGTCGGTCGCCTGAAATGCCGACGCTATGCGCGATACGGCGGCGGACGCCAAACTGTCTACCGCTATAACCGCGTCGGGCGAAGTGCGCTCCACCACTCCCGCAACAACGTCGAAACTCTCTATGCCCGTAACGCCGAGCACGTTAGGAGTGAGCACCCCTATTTTAGCCCGCTCATTCTCTTGCGGCAGATGCCGCGCCGCCATTAAAGACGCGCACGTTTTCGCGCCCAAAGAATCGGCGGTCATGTTGGGGTTACCAAGCCCCACAACAAGCACGCTTTCCGTTTTATTCGGCAAAAGCCTTTTTAGCGCGTCGCCGAGTTCGCAAGCTATTTCGCGGTAGCGCTCGCGGTTTCTCTCCAACACGGCGCGGCTTTCAACCGTGCAATATTTTCCTTCGGGGCGGCGCAATTTTTCGGAAAGTTCTTTGTTCACCGTAACGGTAAAACTATGAACATATTCGGGCTGAGGGCAATCGTCGGGCAAAAAGTCGCAAGCCATATCTGTTCTTTTCATAAACATTAACAGTTTGCACCAAAAATGTTGCTTTTAATCACTTGCATTTAGCAAAAATTTATGATAAAATAAATAAGTTAGTGAAAAAAATTATAGAATCAAGGAGAATTATCCGTGCCAAACATTAAATCCGCGAAAAAACGCGTACTTATTATCGCAAAGAAAAACGAACAAAACCGCGCTTACAAAACGCGTATGAATCACGCCATCAAAAAGTTTAATAACGCTATCGACGTTAACGACATTGAGGGAGCTGAAAAGCTTTTGCCCGAAACCATGTCGGTTATAGACCAAACCGCTTCTAAAGGCGTTATTCACAAGAACCAAGCCGCAAATAAAAAATCCGCTCTCGCAAAACGCCTCAGTGACGTTAAGAGCGGTAAGCTTGTTATTGTTATAAAGAAAGACAACAAAACCATAGCTGCGGAAAAAGCGAAAGCGGCTCAGGAAATCCGCGCTCAACAAAAAGCGGAATACCAAGCTAAGGCGGCGGAAAGAAAGGCCGCGCGTTTAGAAGCCGAAAAAGCTAAGCTCGAAGCCGAGCAAAAAGCTAAAAAAGGCAAAAAGAAAGACGCCGACAAAAAAGCCGAAGAACCTAAGGAAAAGAAAACCAAGAAAACCGCCAAAACCGAAGAAAAGGCAGAAAGCGCCGAAGCTCCCGCAGAAAAGCCCAAAGCAAAGAGAACAACCAAGAAAGCGGAAAAGCCCGCCGAAGAAACTCCTGCGGCACCCGAAGAAAAAGCGGAATAATTTTAAAATTGCGAATAAACCAAAAAACACAGTCGGATTCGACTGTGTTTTTTTGCTTGCATTTTAAAACGAAACTTTTTATCTCATCATTACTTCTTGCAAAGTAAAATATGTGGCTTGCCAAACCGCGCCCGAAAGCGCCGCAGGAACGTCTTTGCCCATAGCGGAATAACGCACTCTCACGCCGCCGCCTAATTTGGATTTGCAAAATTCCAAAAAGCCGTCGCCCAAAAGGCAAACTTTGCCGCTCAGCACAGCTTCGCCAACGTCGAGAAAACGCATAACGTTCCCCACCCGCTCTATTTGCGCACCCACGCAGCTCTCTACCGCGCTCACGGCTTTAAGTTCGCCTCTGCGGTAGCTTTCCGCAATGTTTTCGTAATCTGCCCCGAAAGCGCTTATAAGCCCCTCAAACGGATTTTCGGGCTCGTAGCCTTGCATTCCGTTGTCGCCGCAGTAAACGTTGCCGCCGAGCATAAACGAAGCGCACGCATAATCGTCGAGGTTAAGAAGCACGGCGTTTTTAATTCCGTTGTTCAACACGCCGTATTTCGACTCCGCAATCATTTCATAGTCGATATTTCTGCGCGCAACCGTATGCGCAAACGGAAACTCTTCGCCGAATTTCTCGCTCACAGCCAAGCTCGCTTCCGAAAAAGTTTTGCCGCAAAGCGGCGCCGACGGAATACCGACGTAAATATTCTTTAAAATCTTTTCGTTTAAACGCGGATGTTTTTTAAGATTTTTAACTTGCGCCGCAGCGTAATCGAGCAAATCGCCGAGCGACGCGAAATTATTTTCGCATTCGCTCTTGTTTACTTGAAAACCGCGCATATCAACGTAATACACATACACCGCTTTTTTCATGACTATAACAGAACACGCGATTGCGCAATCGCCGTTCACTCCGTATAGCTTAGGCGGACGCCCCGCGCCGGAGTCGCGCAGTTCCGAAAGCACAACAACGTTTTTCTGCCTTAATTCGTTTATAACTTTGGCAAGAGCGGTGTGGCTCAGCTTTAACTGCTCCGACATTTGCGGCATTGTAGACTCGCGCTTTAAAAGTATGTCTATAACCGCGCTCTTGTTGTCTTCCCGTATGTCTATTTGCTTTTTACCGTAAATTTCCATATCTGTACTATTATATCGTGACATGGGATATTTGTCAAATAAAGTTTCAAAATTCATATAAGGCATACAAATGTTTCTCCCGCTAAAATTTTATGCAAAATTTGAAACAAGCGCGTTATAAAAGTTCTTTAAGGCGCACCGCTCTTCCCTCTTTGCGCGATATTTCCGCGCCTATAACAAGCAAATGCCCCGCTATGGAATCGTCAATCGACGTGCAAGACACCGACGCGGTTTCGCCCGCCGCACGCGCGGCAAAGTCGGCAACAAGCCTAAGGTCTCCGCCCGAATGGGCGCCGGATACGTCTTCGGTTATGCGCACCGATTCTTGCGAATAAGACGCTTTCATGGCGTCGTAACGGCGCACAGTGAATTCGTTTTCTTCCAAAAAGCCTTCTATTTCGCCTTGCGAACACACTATATGTATTCGCCTGCCCGCGCGAGACGCACCGCCCGTCATATCGAGAGTTGCGGTTGCGCCGCTCTTAAAATGCACCAACACCGATTGATGGTCAACAAGGTCGCGGCAAGCATAAGCGCATTTGCCGTGAGGGTTCACGGTTTCGAGCAGCTTTTTGCGCTCGTCGTAATCGTTTACTTGCGTCCAGTCTTTATTCGGAACGTCCGCCCACACAAGGAAAGGAAATTCGTTGTTGTCGAGATACAGTTTTCTTGCCGAATACGGGCAGTCTTTTTCTATTTTGCAATCCGTTAGACAACGCGTTCCCGCGCCCTCAGGTTTGTTACGTTCGCAAAAAACAGAACGCGCTCCGAAAGAGAAAACCTCTTCCGCCTCTTCGCCGCCCGCAAGCCACACTATTAAGTCGAGGTCGTGGCAGCACTTAGCCATGAGCATTCCCGAACCGCATTCCGCTTCGCTTCCCCATTTGCCGCGAATATACGACGAAAGCATGTGCGCGATTCCGACGTTTTCGGAACAATAAATATGTTCGAGCTTTCCGAGTTCGCCGCTAAGCAACAACCGCTTTATTTTAAGATAAAACGGCGCATAACGCAAAACGTGACAAATCATAAGCACTCTTCCGCTATCGCGCGCCGCGCGTTGCAATTCTCTAAGTTCGCGCGGATTGCTTGTTATCGGCTTTTCCAAAAGCACGTCGTATCCCGCTTTAAATAGCGGCAACGACGTTTTAACATGCAAACCGTCCATAGTGGCGTTTATAACCGCGTCGCAAAATTTTTCGCGCGCGTAAAAATCTTCGGGACGGAGAAAACAGTTTTCGTCTTTTAAATTATATAGCTTTTTCGCTTTTTCAAGCCTTACGGGGTTAGGTTCCACGCACCCCGCGATTTCGAATTTTTCGGGAGCGCGACGTGCGTATTCGGCATAAATTTGCCCTCTGTCGCCAAAACCCATAACAACGGCAGTAACTTTTTTCATTTCTTTTTCCTCTTTTTAATGCAAGTTCTTAAAGCTGTGCATACCGTATTCGAATATACAATGTCCCTTAAAAAGAAGAAGGGAGAAAATCGCCCTTCTTCCTTTTATTCGAGCACGTTATTATTTTATGCGCGGTTCTTTTTACCTCTGCGAGCCGCTATAAAAGCCGAAGCGCCGAGCAAGCAAATCAAAGCCGATACAACCGAAACGCTTGCACCCGCAACCGCGCCGCATTTTTTCTTTTTCTCGGGAGCGGGTTCGTTCGGCTTTTCGGGATTATCGGGGTTATCGGGATTGTTCGGATTGTCGGGGGTTTCGGGCACGTCGGCATATTTCGTGCCGCCTATTTTTGTAACGAGCAATTCATAGGGCGCCATTCCCGCGCTACCGCTTGCCGAGAACGTCACATATACGCCGTCTTTAAAGAGCTCGGGCGTAATAGCCTCGTCCTCTATGTCGAGACGCAAACCGTTCACGAGCAAATACAGTCCGTCTTCGTCGGAGCAAAGTTTCACCGTATAAGCCGATTGTTTATAGTCGAGTTCGTCCGCTTCGAAATCGAAGAAATCTTCATCTTCTATTTGAATAGTGCGTTCGCCGCAAATCGGAAGTTCGGTTTTGCCGTTCACGGGTTTGATTTCGGTCATGTTCATGTTACTCGTCCAAAAGTCCACGCGCACGCCGTCGCTTTCGTATGTGGTGGCGTTTGCAACGGGATAAAAACCTATTTGCATTTGGAAGCTGCCAACAGCCAAACGGGGCGCGTAAATCATGTTAAAACGCACTTCGCTGTTCTCGTTGAGCGTCATTTTCTCTTTTGCAAGCACTACGTTGTCGGTAGGCAGTTTCTGCTCCACTCTGTCGTATACGTCGGGTTGCACGCTGAGGTATAACCCTTCGTCATACTTTTGCACTTCGCTAACGTTGCCGCGATAGGTGAAATTGTGGTAGAACGAGCTTTCCGTTTTTGTCTTTGCGTCAGCCACGCGCGCGTCGAGCGCCGCAACTTTCGCTTCCGTAAGTTCGCCTATAAAGTTCGCCGCCTTGTAAGCGTCCCAGCCGTCGAGCGCCGCTTTTGCGGAAACATATCCCGCCGACGAATTGAATTCCGAAGCCGTAGCCGTCTCTATAACTTTTATGTGCGCGTCCGCAACCGCTTCTATCGATTTTTTAAAGTAGCTTTTCCCTTTCATCGTGTTTTTAAGTTCGTCTATTTGCGCTTTAAAGCCCGCGTTGAGCAAGTCGTACTTAGACCAATCTATAGCGTTGTACGCCGTTACAGTCGCCGAAAGCGCCGTGTCCTCGTTATCGGGGGTTACCGCGTCGAGCGCCGCAATATAACCTTCGATAGGAGTTTTGAGCTCTGCGAATATGGCGTCGCCGTTGAGCGCCACTATCTTATCCCTTGCAGCGCGAACGTCACGTTGTTGGTCTACATTACCGAATTGCGTCAAAAGTTTTCCGTATGCCTCGTCGGTTCCGAACTTATTGAGCGCAACAGCCGCATCTATATCGCTTTGATTCTCGCTTTCTTCCGCCTTTGCCACCGCCGTAGTAAACGCAGTAACCTGAGCGTTGAGCGCTTCTTTATACGCCGCACCGGGCGCTTTATCGTTTACGCTCATCAGGTTAAATTCAACTTCGCCCGTCGCTTGCCCCGCATTGGGATTATAAACGTTAAAACTTAAATATGCGTCGCCGCTTTCGGTAAAATCTTTGAAAAGATTTGCAAAACCTGCCGTATCCTTATTTCGCGTTTCGCTTATGTCTCCTGTCGTGGCACCCGTCGTTACAATGGAAAACGAAGTGTCGCTATATGTAAGCGTTACGGTATCGGCATGCCATGCGTTTACGTCGGCGCCCATAAACGGCTGCCCCAAAGGCGACCAAACGGTAGTATCGTTATTGCCCAATATCCATGTGAAATAATAGCCGGGCGTAGCGGAATTAGGATAATTCATAACCGTCATTGCCATATGAATACCGCCGCCGCCACCGGGAGGGGGCGCTCCCGCAGGGTCTGTTTGCATTCCCGCAAGGAAATATGCGTCGTCCGTAATGTTCACGTCATGCAAAACTACGGTTACGCCGTCTTTCACATCGAAACGATACCCGTCGCCTAACTCGGCGGCCGTAGCACGCGCGCCGATACCGGGCGTAGGGTGCATAACAAAATGCACGGTATCGTCGCTCATTAATTTCACGGAATCCTCTTTCCCCGAAATTGTGTTCATTGTAAATTGTTTAAAAACGGGGTCTGTCATTACTTCGGCGGGTGCTTGCTCTTCAGCGCGGGCAAATAAAGCGTACCCCCCCCCGAACATTGCCGACGCCATAGCAAAAGCCAACAGCACCGACACCGCAAATCTTGCGAACACACCTTTTGTCTTACACATGTTCTTTTCCTCCCAGAAAAATTTTTTTATTTCAATATACCTTGTAAGGAAATATTGCCGAGTGTTGCCGAGACGTCCCACGCGCCGGGTAATTCCCAGCCTATGTTTACGCCGCTTATTATGCAGTCGCTCAGGTGCGTATTCGGCATAAAGCCGCTTTCTTTCGCCTTATCGAGCGCCTGCGAAATATAAGGCAAGATGTCGAGTTCGATTTCGTATTCTTTGCCGAGCACGAAGTTTTCATTATTCATTAGCGTTTCGGCGCCCAAGCTGTATATAAAGTTGCCCGCGTTGCCGCCCGCAAAATCTTGCGAATATGCAAGCGTCGTTTTCTCGTAGCGAGTGTCGAAAAACGCAAGCCCGAACCACAAAAACGCGTCGTTTTTAAAATCGTTTATGTAGTAGAATTGCAAGAATTGCGCGGGAAGAGTTTCGCTCGCGGGCTTAGTTTCTATTGCGCCCTTATTTGCCTTAGTAATCGAAAAATCGACGCTTGCCGTCAAGCTTTCGAATTCGGAAAGCTTGTGCGATTTCACTTCTTCCGAAAATGATTGCTCTATAAGAAGATGAGGCCAAAACACACGCGAACTTGCCGATTCGTCGTATTCTTTTGTAGCGTCGAGCGCAAGCGTAAGTTTGCCGTTCGTTCTGTCGAGTTCTATGTGCTTGCTTTGGTCGTCAATCGTCATTTTTTGCGTGGTAATCACAGGCTTTACCAAGTTGAAGTCATAACGCGTGTACCACTGCGCCATGCTCCACACGGGAGTCTGCCGCCCGAACTTTACAATGCTTTTCGCACCCGTTCCGTCCGTTGCCGAATCGGTGCCCAAAAGCCTGAACCCATACGAAAAGTCGGCGTCGGCAATCGCTTGCAATTCATTGATTGCGGGCGGTTCGGGTTTTTCCTCGTCCGGCTTTTTATCATCTTCGTCGGGTTGATTGTCGTTGGGCGTTACGGGTATTTGTTGTTCTTTATCAGAATTATTCGGCGGCGAGAGCGAATTGCCGCACGCGAACGCGCAACACGCAAGCACCGCCGCAAGCAAAATAACAATAAGCTTTTTCATACCGCATTCTCCTTTTTCGTGTATCTCACGCCCATGTCGTGAATTGTTGCGGAAAGTTCCCATACGTCGAACATTTCATATCCTATATTCATACCCGTAATCGACGCATTATCAACTGTGGTGTGCGTCATAAATCCCGCTTTGTGCGCGTCGTCGAGCGCGGTTTTAACCGCAGCTTTAAGGTCCATAGTAAAGCCCGTTCGCTTGCCTACTTTCACAATCTTATCTTTGCCTATCGTTTCGTCTGCGCCGAACGTGTAAATGTAGTTGCCCGCAACGCCGCCCGCATTGTCTTGCATTGCGTTGTGCGGCGCATACACGCGTTTGGGGTCGTATAGGTTAAACCCGAGCCACAAAAACTCGCCGTATCCCTCGCCGGGATTTAGGTTTGACACATATACGAACCATGCGAATTGCGAATTCAGTTCCAAACTGCTTACGCCGAAATCTTTGGCGTGGCTCACAGATTTGTTAAGAGTGAAATCGATGCGAACTTCCATGCTTTCGCAGTCCGATATTTTTACGCTCTCCACCGACGTGGGCGACAGCAACAAATGCGGCCAAAACGAGCCGAGCGTTGCGGCGTGTTGCGGAGCGGAAAAATCTTTGCTCGCGTCGAAGTCAAGCGTAATTTCGCCCGTCTCGCGGTTGAGTTTCACCGATTTGCTACTATCGGAAAGAGCAAAGCTCGTTTCGGTGATAATCGGTTCGGTTTTTTCCAACTTGTTGCGCGAATACCATTGAGCTATGTGCCACACCGGTTCTTGACGTCCGAACTTGATGCTTTTTTGCTTGTCGCGCTCGGCGGCGTCTATCTTTCCGTCGTCGGTATACCCCGTTCCCAAAATATCGAAGCCGGTAGAAAATTTCGCGTCGGGAAACACTTCGTATGTTTTAACTTCGGGTTCGGGCGGATTTTCGGAACCGCCGCCGTTTTCCCCCGTTGTTCCCGTGCCGCGCGAATCGGAACCGCAGCCCGCAAACGAAAACGCGAGCAAAAATCCGAGCAACAACGGTAACAGTTTTTTGAAAATTTTTCTCATATTTTGCCTCCTTTTTTTCCGCCTTAAAACTATTCGGTTATTATCTTCAAGTCTTCAACGCTTACTCTGCACTTATAGGTGCCCGTTATTTCGAACCCCATGTTTGTGCTCGACACAACAAGGTCCTTCGCCTTGCTACCCGTCATAAATCCTTTGCTTTGCGCCGTTTCGAGAATATGCGGTATGCGGGGGTAAAGGTCGAAATTAACTTCCGTTTCTTCCCCGTCCCAAAGCGACTTGGGCATAAAATCTTTACCCGCAAACGAATATATGAACTCGCCGTCGGGAAGCGCTTTATCTTGCTGAGTAAAAAGAGGCACAAGCTCGTAGCGGCTGTCGAAGGGGCAAAAAACGACCCAAATAAACGAATTGAACGACGGAGACTTAGGGTTGCAATCTTTAAGCGTTAAAACCCACACGAATTGCGCCGCGTGATATTCCTTTTCGCCGTCCATAAAATTAGTAAATTCAAGCAACTTAAACCGCGCATGGCAAATTATTTTTTTCAGGTCTTTAACCGCGTTGTTAGCCGTTATTTCCTGCTCTATAAGTAAATGAGGCCACGCTTCGCTTTCTTTTCTCGGCGCAGAATACTCTTTTCCCGCGTCGAGCTCGAACACGAGTTTGCGGTTGTTTATAACCGTTAAACTTTTGCTCTCGTCGCAAATATTGTATTTTCCGTCCTCCACAGTAAAGTTGCCGTCTATAAGGTTATGCCGCGAATTCCACTGGCACAAAAACCATTTCGGAGTTCTTTCCCCAAGTCGGAACGACTTTATTGCGCCGTGCCCGTCGCGTATACTGTTTAAGCCTTTAAGATTAAAACCTCGTCGAAATTCTTCGTCTGCCAACAATTCCATAAATTTTATCTCCTTTAAATATCGTTAACGCCGCGCTCGCTTTCGACACTCACATTTTAAACGCGCCGCTCGTCATGCCGCGAATAAACTGTTTAGACGTGAAAGCGAACAGCACCAAAATGGGAACGCTCACAATCACGCTTCCCGCAAGCGGCGCGGCATAGTAAAGCTCGGTTTTGTAATAGTCGAGAGTAAACGAATTAAGCATTACGGGAATTGTGTATTTGTCGGTTTGATTTCCGAGCATTATCATAGGCCATAAATAGTCGTTCCAACTCGTCATAAAATTCATGAGCACAAGAGTAAGAAGAATCGGCAAGCTCAGCGGCAACGCAATTTTAACAAATTGCTTAACCGAGTTTGCTCCGTCTATATCGGCGGCGTCGAATAAATCGCGCGGTATGCCGTCGAAAAATCCGCGCAACAGAAGTATTCCGAACGGCACGAGCGAAGCCGCCTGCGGAAGAATTACTCCCAAGTAGCTGCCGTAAAGCGCGAACGACGAAGCCACCATAACATAACGCGTGGTTAGCGTGAGCACGCCGGGAATCATCATAAGCGCCAAAAACGCGCTGTATATAACGTTTTTAAAACGAAACTTATAACGAGCGAACGCGTAGGCGCCTATAGAACTCAACACAAGGGTAATCAACGCTTCGGATATGCTCACGAAAAACGAATTGAAAATGCTTCCGCTGATGTGTTCCCATGCAACCGCGTAATTCTTAAAGTTAAGCGGAAATGTAAGGCTTAAAGGATTCTCCACCTCTTGCATAAACGACTTAAAGCTTTTAACAAGCATAAGCCAAAACGGAAAGAGTACCAAAAAGCACAGAATAAGCAACACAGCCGCAAGCGCTATTTGAGCAATAAGCGTTCTTTTGTTTCTAATTCCCGTCATACGCCGTTCTCCGCCCTCATTTTATCCGAAATCTTATTCGAAATCGTGCTCAGTGTAAGCGTTATTACGAACAGCAAAACTCCTATAGAAGCCGCATAGCCGTAACGCGGCGACGCAAACGTGTAATGATACAAAATGTAGCCGGGCACAGTGCTCGCGGGGTCTACGGGGCTTAGCCCCAAAATAAGTTGCAGGTCGTACACTTGAACACCGTTTATAATTCCTATAATCAAAAAATACTTTATTTGCCCAACAAGAAGCGGCAAATCAATTTTAAATACTCTGCCGAAAGCCGAAACGCCGTCGAGCTCCGCCGCCTCGTACACCGATTCGGGAATAGCCTGCAAGCCGGATAGATAAATAAGAAAACTAATTCCGCCAACCCAAGGAAAGTTTGTAAGCGCCATAGAAAGAATTACTTTTCCTTTATCGAAATACCAACCGCTCGGTTTTGCGCCGAATAACGAAAACACGCTGTTGAACAGTCCTTCCGCCGAACCCGATAAAATAACGTTTTTCCATAAAAGAACCGACACCATTCCGGGCACAAGAGCGGGCAACAAAAACAGATAGCGGTAAACCTTTTCGAGTTTGCGAAGTTTTAAATTGAACAAAAGTTCGGCAAGTAACAACGTCATGACGTTGCTTGTTATAAGACTGCACAAAACCAAAATTAGCATGTTCCCAAACGCTTTTCGAAAGAGAACGTCGGTAAAAAGTTCTTTGTAATTTTCGAACCAAATCCATTCGCTTTTATTAGGCGTCCAATCCGTGAACGAGCGGGCAACAGCCGTAATTGCGGGATACACGCAAAACACCGCAACGGCGATTACTGGAAGCAATAGCCAAACGTATGCCGCGTATTGATTTTTGGCGTTTTTTAATTTTTTTGCATTCGGTTGCAACATAGTTTAAAACGTCCAGTCGTATTTCTTCACAATGTCGTCCACGCACTTGTCGATATGGGAATTCAAATAGTTTATAAGCGCGTCGGCGTCGCCTGTCTTGTTTCCTTTCGTATCTTCATAGAAGTCGCCCATAGCAATCTGATAGTAGTTATTGAAATCGGTTCCCAAATTATCGGGAATGTAGCACGCGCTCCACATTGCGGCGTCTTCCTCTTTATCCTCTTTGAAAGAATCTTTAAGCCCCGCGAATAATTCTACGGTGCTGTCGTCTACGTTAAGCGGCAACGCGTAGCCCAAATCGTTTACAAGGCGGGAATTGTTGCCCGACGCCGTTAAAAACATCAAAAAGTCAACGCACGCGTCAACGGCTTCCTGACCTTTGTTTACCGCGCTGTTAGTTACCCAATATGCGCTCGAAAGCCCGGCGCTTCCGCGTATTCCTTTGTAACCGCCGAATTTGGAGGCCGACGTGTCGAGAACGGGATAGCCCGCTATTTCGGTTTTAAAACGCGCGTTGCGGGTTAGGGTGCGCATTTGATTTCCGAGAGCGTCGGTTATTGCAAGTTTGCCGCGCGCGAAATTATATAAAGTATCGTAACTCAAATAGTTTTCCGGATAGTATTTCGCTTTTCCGTAACAAAGCGATAAAAACTCGCGGAAATACTCGTCGGAAAGCGACCACTTCCCCTCTTTGTAGCTTTTTATCAGCTCGTATGTTGAAACGGTGCCCGAATTATCGGCGTCCCATTCGGGAATTTTGGAGCCGTAAACCGATGTGCCTAAATATGTTTCGTGCCACAGTCCGCCGTGCATATAAACTTCGGCGGAAATCGTTCCGCTGTTTTTGGCTTTTTCAAGCGTAGCCAAACACGCGAGAAATTCCGAATGAGTTTCGGGCACTTCGGTTATTCCCGCCGCATTCAATATATCCATATTGTATAAAAGCCCTACGGCAACTTGGTCGAGGCAAACGTAATAATTCTTGCCGTCCGAAGCCGCCGACGCGGCAATCGCGCCGTCGCCGTATATGTCTTTCCATGCCTCGTTCCCGTCTTCGTAACGGTTTGGCTTTTCAAGATACGGCGTTAAATCGGCATACCACCCGTTGCCAACGTCGTCGTTTATAACAGTGCCAACCTGCATCAATAAGTCGGGCGCCGTGCCTGCGCTGAGCATACTCGTAATACTTCCGCGATTGCCGTTAAGCGACGCCTTATTGATTACGATTTCGAACTTGTCGTTTTCGGCGTTCCACTCTTTGGCAAGTTTTTCAAGCGTGTTATAGCTGCTTGTTGTGTTATAGTTGCCCGAACCTCCGCCGCCGTCGAAATACAATTTTATTTTCCCCGACGAACCGCAACCCGCCAAACCGCCCAACGCGAAACCAAGCATGGCCGCAACAGTTAAACAAATCATTAGTTTCTTAACTATTCTCATTGCATTTTCACTCCTTTCAGTCTGCAAAAGTATTTATTAAACTTAGTTTCACAATCAACAAATTTATTATAACACGACACAAGCGGTTTGTCAATACCTTTTTGAAAAAAAGTTTCAAAAATATTTTTTTATATTTAAGTTACTTTGCTACCTTTCGTTTCAAACAATACAATCGGTTAAAAAAACAAGCGGCTAACGCGCGTTTAAACGCTTTTGCCGCCTGTTTTCTGTTTATAAGTTTATTAGTGCTTAAAGGGTTTCGTCAAGACTCAATCCGAACGAATCCGCAAAATTCTGCAAAAAGTATTTAACCGATTTTTCGGGTATACTTTCGAGAGTTTTCTCGATAGACTTTTTAGCCGCCGCGAACTCGGCGTTCCCCGCCGAAAGTTCTTCGTTGCACTTTATTAGCGCGGCAAGCTTATCGGCGTATTTCACAAACTTATATTCGGGTTCGCTTTTCTCGGGCGAAACGGTTTTCGCAAAAGCATCTTTCAACTCGTTCGGCAGAAATTCGAGAAGTTTTTTCTCCGCTTTTTCTTCTATAGCTTTATAAGCCGCGCGAATTTCTTCGCTGTGATATTTTACGGGAGTAGGCAAATCGCCTGTAAAAACTTCGGCAGAATCGTGATACAGAGCAAAAATCGCCGCTTTTTCGGGATTGAGTTCGCCGCCGAAAAGTTCGTTTTCTATAATGCAAAGCGCGTGCGCGACCACCGCCGTTATATAGCTGTGCTCCGCAACGTTTTCTTTGCGCGTGTTGCGCATAAGACTCCACCTATCGATATGGCGGAGCCTCGCTATAAGCGAAAAAAACTTGTCTTTCATTTAAAAAGTTACTCTACGCTTATTTTCTTTGCGCGCGACAAAGTTTTCTTTGCCACCGACACAACGTTTTCCACAGTGAACCCGTATATCTCGAACAGTTTTTCGGCGGGAGCGCTCGCTCCGAAAGTATCCATGCAAACGCAAGCGCCGTCAAGCCCCACATACTTGCCCCACGACAAACTGCTTGCGGCCTCTATTGCAACGCGGGCGCGGCACTTGGGCGGAAGCACGGAATCGCGGTATTTTTGCGTCTGCTTTTCGAACAGCTCCATGCAAGGCATACTCACAACGCGCACGTTCTCGTTGCCGAGAGCTTTTTTCGCTTTTAAAGCAAGTTCCACTTCGCTACCTGTTGCAAGCAAAATCAATTCGGGAATTTCGGAAACGCTGTCGCTCGCTATGTAACCGCCGAAAAGAGCGCTCGCACCGTTGTCTTCGTAGCCGTCGGCGTCGGTAATTCTTTCGAACGGCGTCAAATTCTGACGCGAGCAAACTATGCAGGTGGGTCCTTTGCCTGTTACGGCGCTTATGTATGCCGCCGCAGTCTCTCTGCCGTCGGCAGGACGGAACACTTTAAGTCCCGGAATACCGCGAAGTCCCGCAAGCTGTTCCACAGGTTGGTGAGTGGGTCCGTCTTCCCCCACGCCTATTGAGTCGTGCGTTAAAACGTATGTCATATTCAAATCCATTATAGCCGACATGCGCATCGCGTTTTTCATGTAGTCGGAGAATACGAAGAACGTGCCGCAAAAAACATTGAATCCGCCGTGAAGCGCAAAACCGTTGCAGATAGCCGCCATAGCGTGCTCGCGTATGCCGAAATGCAAATTGCGACCCGTGCGGTTTTCGGCACTGTAATCGCCGCATCCTTTCAAATACGTTTTATTGCTCGGCGCAAGGTCGGCGCTACCGCCCACAAAATTCGGCATAAGTTCGGCAAGCTTATTCAGAACGATTCCCGAACAGTTGCGCGTGGCGTCGGGTTTGTTCGAAAACAGCTCGTAAAGAGTGTCCATATCTTCATCGGAAGGGCATTTGCCGCGAATAAATTGATTGAACAATTCGTAGTCGTCGGGGTACGCCGCTTTATACGCTTTAACCGTTTTGTTCCATTCCGATTCGCTCTTGTTCAAAGTTTCCACAATTTCGGCGTAATGTTTGGCTACGTCGGAGGGAACCTCGAACGGCTTTGCCGAATAGCCGAGCGCTTTTTTGGTGGCTTTAACGTTGTCTTCGCCGAGCGGCGCTCCATGACTGTCGGCGCTTCCCGCTTTGGGCGAGCCGTAGCCGATTGTAGTTTTCACTATTATCAAGCTGGGGCGGTTTTTATCCGCCTTAGCAAGCGTTATAGCCGCGTCTATCGCGTCAACGTCTTCGCCGTTTGGAACGGTGAGAACCTGCCACCCCTGAGCCTCGTGGCGGCGCGCAACGTCGTCGCGGAACGCTATTCCTATATTGCCCTCAATGGATATATCGTTGCTGTCGTAAAGCACTATAAGCTTTCCGAGCCCCCACGTTCCCGCAAGCGACGCCGCTTCGTACTCTATTCCCTCTTCCATGCAGCCGTCGCCGCAAAGCGCGAACGTATAATGGTCTACAAGTTTTAACCCGTCTTTATTGAACCGCGCGGCAAGCATGTCTTCCGCAAGGGCGAAGCCCACCGCGTTCGCTATGCCCTGCCCGAGCGGACCCGTGCTTGTCTCCACTCCCGGCGTAACTCCGTATTCGGGATGACCGGGCGTTTTGCTGCCGAGCGAACGGAAACTCATTAAATCTTCTTTCGTAACGTTATAGCCGCACAAATGCAACATGCTGTATAATAAAGCGGAACCGTGCCCCGCGCTCAGAATAAATCTGTCGCGGTTGAAAAACTGCGGGTTTTTGGGGCAATGGTTCATTTGGCGGGCAAAAAGCGCGTATGCGGCGGGCGCCGCTCCGAGCGGAAGTCCGGGATGCCCGCTGTTCGCCTTTTGAATAGCCTCAACCGCAAGCACTCTTGCCGCGTTGACTGCATTTTGCGTCGTCTTGTTCATAAACTTTTTCTCCTTTGAAGCCGCAAAGCGCGGCGATTTTCTCGTTTATATTATATATTTTTTCTGTTTTTTTGGCAAGTCTTTTCCCTCTTTTTTTACCGCGTGAACACGAATTTAACGTGCTTGCGTTCGTTACCGAACGCGGCTTTAATAAACTTTTTCAATTTTTTAGACAAAGTCACGGTTTTTAAATTCCCGCAACCGAAAAACGCCTCCGCGCTTAAATATGCGACGGTGTCGGGCAAAGTAATCGAAAATATACTCATGCTGTTTTTAAAAGCGTTTTTGTCTATTCCCGTTATGCCTCGCGGAACGGTTACGTTGCCGCCGTTTCCCGCATATTCAACGAGCAAAGTTCCTCTTACCTTAAACTCGGACGGAAAACTAATCGCCGCCGAGCGCGAAGGCGGCACAAGCGACTTATTCGCTCCGAAACCGCGCGCGTTTAAGAACGCGGCTCCCACTTCGTTCACCACCCCGCGCGCCGCGTTGGAAACCGCGCCTCCCACTTTTTTAGCCGCGTCCGAAATTGCTTCCGATAAGCTTCCGTATTGAGCGCCTCCCGTGCGCTCTTGCGCGCTAATTCTCTCTTTCACAATCGCGCGGTAAGCGTCGAACGACTCCGCGAATTCTTTACCGCCGCACTCGTTGCAGAATTTTGCGGTTTGAGCGTTTTTTGCGCCGCACTCGGCGCAATACTTAGCCGCAGAATCCAAAGCGGCAAGTTTTGCGAGCGCTTTCTTGCGCTCTTCCTCTTCGGCGGCGAGCCGAGCGGCTTCCGCGCGCTTTCTCATTTTCGCTTCGGGCGAATGTCTTTCCACAAACGCAACAGCTTTTTCATAGGCGTCGCCCGACATCTTTATTCCTTGCAGTTTTCCGTTTTTACCAGGCAATTTTTGTATAGGGGCGCCGTCGAACAGCAAAGCTATTGCGTCGCTCTCCTTTTCTTCGCCCTCGATGAGTTTTAAGAATCTGCCGTATTCGTTTTTAACCCAAGCGGTGTTTAAATAGCTTTCGTCGGAACACACAACGAGCATACAGTTCGACGTATACAACGCGTATAAAATAAGAGCTTCATAATCGGCGCCCGCCCTGTTCCCCATTTCGCGTTCCGAAAAAAACGGCTTATACCCCTTTCCTTTAAGATAAAAATACAAATCGTCGGCAAGCAAACAGTCCGAAGTTTTTTCTTTTGTATCGTCGTCGGTAACCTTTACGCAAATAAAGCAATCGTACCGTAGCCCCGAATCGTGCAAAACGCGAAAACTATTTCCGATATAATCTATTTCCGCCGCCTGCTTTTCGTATTGCGCGCGCTGAGCCGCAGTTGCGAGAGAAAGAGCGCGAAGATAATTTTTATCTTGCGAAAACACTTTTCCCGACACTTCGTGGCATATAGGTTGCAAACGGTTGTTCACTTCGTCTTTTATGTATTGCACTTTGTGCGAAGCGAACGCCGCGCCTATATACGCTTCGGGTTCTGAAGGCGCCGCTTTAATCGCCTGCTCGAACGAAACGTAAGCGTCGTTAAAGCGGCAAACGTCGAGTTCGTGCTTTCCCGCAATTATTGCCGAAACCGCTTCCGAAACGGTGTCGTCTTTCGGCAAAGTAAATTCACTGCCGCAATATTCGCAACGTATAACGCCGTTGTTCGCAAGCTCCAAACGCAAGGGCGCTTTGCAGTTTGCGCACTGATTTTCAACCATAGAAGACATTTCGCTATCCCCTTAAACGTCGGCAATCATTTTAAGTTCAGATATATCCACGCCCGAAAAAGCCGACAAAAACGCGTGCAGAAAGCGCGCCAACAGCGAAGTTCCGCCAAAACGCTCGCTCTCCATATTTATAACCATAACGGGGTCGTGCACGCTCATGCGCACCAAAAACCAACCCGAAGCATAATCGAGGTTGGCGCGTATTCCCTCGTAGTTGTCGGGGGCAAGGCGCACCGATTCTTTGTCTACGCAAAATTCGGCAAGTTTGTCTATAAGCATTTTTCCGTATTCCGCCCAGTTTTGAACGGTAAACTTAACGCGCACTTCTCTTTCCTCTTTGGGAAGTTCGAGGTCGGATATTAAACTTTTCAGTTCGAGCCCGCGCGACTTTAACTGCGCCATTTTAATAACTATGCGGGTTGCAAGATACGCGCCGTCGTCGAGGAAAAAGTTTTCTTTAAAGGCAGCGTGTCCGCTCGTTTCTATGGCAAGGGGCGCGTTGCGTCCTTCGCGGTTGAGGCGCATAGCCTCGTCTATAACGTTGCGGTAGCCGCGCTTAAAACGGTGGTGAACTCCTCCGCGTTTGGTTATAAACTTATTCAATCCGTCGCTCGTTACGCTGTCGGTAACAACGGCGGAACCGGGATATTCCGAAAGCACAATGTCGGCGGCAAGCGCGATTAGCAAATTGCGGTTTATTTCCGTGCCGTCCGAACTCACTATCGCGGCGCGGTCTACGTCGGTATCGAAAATAATACCCAAATCGGCGCCCGACGTCTTCACGCATTCCGATATGCTTTTCATAGCGTCTTTATCTTCGGGGTTGGGAATATGATTTGGAAATCTTCCGTCTGGTTCAAGGAACTGAGAGCCTGCGGTTGACGCTCCGAGCGGTTTTAACACCCGCTCGGCATAAAAGCCCCCCGCGCCGTTTCCCGCGTCTACAACAATCTTAAAACCCGTAAGCGGCCAGTCGCTTCCCGCGCTGCGGCGAACGAACTCTATAAGATGTTCGCAGTAGAGCTGCATATAATCGCGCTTATAACTTCGCGAAACGTTGCCCTTACGCTTTTTGCCCGCTTTTGCGAGCGCAAGTATTTCTTTTATTTCGTCGCCGGATAATCCGCCGGAACGCACAAAAAATTTGAGCCCGTTCATTTTGGACGGCATGTGGCTCGCCGTAATCATAATACTGCCGTCCGCCTTAGTGTCGTCGAACCGCGTCATCATAAACATTGCGGGAGTGGAGCAAAGCCCGCACAACAATATGTCTGTGCCCGACGTTTTGAGCGCGTCGCAAACCGCGCCGCAAATTCTATCGGCGGATATTCGGGAATCGTGCCCAACCGCTATTTTCAAATCGGGCTTCCCTATTTTTTCGCTTAGCCACACGACGAAAGCGTTCGTAATGGAGCGCACAACTTCGTCGGTGAGTTCTATTTCCTCTTCGGTGCCGCTTGCCACGCCGCGCACGTCGCTTCCGCTTTTGAGCTTTAACAAATCAATTTCCATACTCTTTCTCCTTATAACTTTTTAAAAAGCTATCCCCGCAAACCCGACATTCTTTTCACAAATCTTTTCAACTCCGCCGCTTTCGCGTTTTCGGAATTCATCAGCCTTTCCGCCGCCTCGTTTGCCACAAAGCGCATATCCGCTCCGTTGCAGTCTATTATTTCGTCGGCAACGTCTATGTAAAGCCGCTCGCGTTCACACAAAAGTCTTTTAATTCGCTCTTGCGGGTCGCCCGCAAGAAGCGGTCGGCTTTCCGCCTTTCCTATGTGCGACGCGATTGTTTCGGCGGTTGCCGACAAATAAACGACGAAACTGTTTTCTTTAAGCATTTTCACGTTTTCGGGGTCGGTAACCGCGCCGCCGCCGCACGCGAGCACAATAAACGGTATGCGCGACATTCTGCGCATTATTTCGCGTTCCAAAGCTCTGAAATGCGGCTCTCCGAAACGCCTGAATATTTCCGACACCGAACACCCCGCGCGCTTTTCTATTTCTTTGTCGGTGTCTATAAAACGGAGCGAGCACATTGCGGCAAGGGTTCGCCCCACGCTCGACTTTCCGACGCCCGACATTCCGACGAGAGCGACCGAATCAGCCATTTTGCACCTTTTGCGCGGCTATACGCATGGCGAGAACGTAACCGTATGCGCCCGCCCCGCAAAGCACAGCGCTTGCATACGGCGATATAACAGAACCGTGCCGAAAATCCTCGCGCGCGAAAACGTTCGACAAATGCAACTCCACAACGGGACAACTCAGCATTTTAACCGCGTCGGCAATAGCGTAGCTGTAATGGGTGTATGCGCCCGCGTTCACCACCACCGCCGCCGCCTCGTTATAAGCTTTGTGCAGTTCGTCAACTATTTCGCCCTCGCCGTTATGTTGGGAAAACGCTATCTCGTAGCCGAGCTTTTTCGCCTCTTGTTCGGTTTGCGCTTTAATGTCGGCAAGCGTGGTTTTTCCGTAAATTTCGGGTTCTCGCACGCCGAGCATATCAAGATTAGGACCGTTTATTATAAATATCTTTCGTTTTGCGTTCATGTCGTTTTTGTCTCCTTTTTTATTCCAGCTTCATTATTTAATTCGAGCCGATATAAACTCAACCATACTTTTTTTTACGCTCGAAGAAAAGTTTTCGCCCCGCCAAAATTCGTGCGCAGCAATAGCCTGCCGCACAAGCATTCCGAGCCCGTTGCACGTTTTCGCGCCCGCTTTCGCCGCGCTTTCCAAAAACGGAGTGACAGGCGGCGAATAAATTAAATCGTAGGCAAATTTAACTCCGCCGAACTCGAGTTCGGCGGGCGCCGCCTGTTCTCCGCCAAGTCCCAAACTCGTGCAGTTTATAACGGCGTCGTATATTCCTTCCGCACTTTTCACGGCAACGGCTCCGTAGCGCGAAAATTCTTTCGTCTTTTCGTAGGTGCGGTTAAAAACGAACGTTTGCACGTTTTCGATTTTAGACAGCGCTTCGGCTACCGATTTTGCCGCGCCGCCCGCTCCGAGCAAAAGTATGCGCCCGTTCGGAGTTCCGAAAGCCGCCTCATAATCGCCGAAAAATCCTTCCGCGTCGGTAGACGTGCACCTTCCGTCGCGGCAAACCGTGTTCACGGGTCCGACGTGCCCGAAAAGTTCCGCAACCGTCTCTTTATATGGCTTTGTAACGTTAAAACCGTCGTATTCCGACATAAGCTTTTTAACCGCTCCGCCAAGCTCATGCAAACTAACGTCGCAAACTCCGTATTCGCCGCGCTCTCCCAAAAATTCGAACAGCGCCGAATGAACTTTCGGGCTGAGCGTGTATTTTATATTGTGCCCGAGCACGCAAAGCTTTAAAGTTTTTTCTTGCATACGCTCACCTGCCATTCAGCATTTCCCAAAAGCCGGGATAGCTCACGTCGGCACATTCGCAGTTTTCCACCGTCGCGCCGTTTTCGCTCGCAGCCGCCGCGACGCCCGCAGCCATCGCCATGCGGTGGTCGCCGCACGGATTGAAAACGCAACCGCCTTTAAGTTTTCCTACGGGCGATATAATCATACCGCTTTCCGTTTCTTCGGCGCACCCGCCGAACGAACGGACGAGCGAAAGAGTTGCCGCAATTCTGTCGCTTTCTTTAACTCTCAGTTCTTCGGCGCCCGTTATAACCGATTCGCCGCCGAGAACGCACGCAAGCACCGCAAGAACGGGGATTTCGTCAACAAGTCGCGGAAGCATTTGCCTGTCTATTTTAAACCCTCTGCCATGCCCGAGCCCGCGCACGGTGAGCGTTCCCGTTTTTTCTCCGCCGCAAGTTTTAACATTTTCAATATCGTATTCGGCGCCTATCTGCTCGAAGATTTCGAGAATGCCCGTGCGCGTGGGATTAAGCCCCGCGTTTTCCACGCAAACCGTGCCGCCCGTCATGAGCCCGCAAACAAGAGGGAAAGCCGCCGAAGATATGTCGCCCGCAACTTGTATGCTTGCGCCGTGCAATTTTTGTCCGCCGCGCAATTTAATCGTTTTCCCGCGTCGAGCGAGTTCCGCGCCCATGCAGCCGAGCATTATTTCGGTGTGGTCGCGCGTAGGTTCGCATTCCGTTACCGTAGTTATTCCGTCCGCTCCGAGAGCGGCAAGCAAAACGGCGCTTTTAACCTGAGCCGACGCAACGGGCATAACGTAGTCTATCGCTTTAAGCCTGCCGCCCGTAACGGAAAGAGGAGCTCTGCCGTTATGCGACGCGATTTTCGCGCCCATTTGAGAAAGCGGAACGATTACTCTGTTCATAGGTCTGCGCGATAAACTTTCGTCGCCCGAAAGAGCCCATTCCCCGTTTTGCGACGCGAGCAGACCGCAAAGAAGCCGCATAGTAGTGCCCGAATTGCCGCAATACAGCTCGGCGCTTTTAAAGCCGCCCGCTCCCTTTATAAAAGCTGTGTCGCCTTTAATATCTATTTGCGCGCCCATTCTCCTCATGCAGTCCGCCGTTGAAAGGCAATCTTCTCCGAGAAGTATTCCGCGCACTTCGCCCGTTCCTTCCGCCGCCGCGTTGAACATAACGGCTCTATGCGTTATGCTCTTATCGGGCATACATTTAAGACGCTTGGAGAATTTCTTTATTGGCTGTATTTTTACAGAACTCATTCGCGTTTCCCCTTAGCGCTGTGTCTACGTTCGTCGAAAATCTTTACTGCGGCTTTATATCTTTCTACAAATTCGGAGTTTGTAACCTTGCTTACAAAAACTTTTCCCGCGCCGAGCTCGCCGAGCAACGTGATTTTTCCGTCGGTATTCTTTTTGTCGCTCTTAGCCGCAAAACAAACTTCTTCGGCGGCAAAACGAGGCAATTCGGGAGTTCCCGCCTTTTTAAGCAACGCGCAAATCGAATCGCGAAAATCCGAATCGGAATTTTGCGTCATGTAAAGTTCCAACTCTATGCCGAGCATAACGTATTCGCCATGACTTAATTTGTGAGAGTCGCATTTTTCGAGCGCGTGCCCCACCGTGTGCCCCAAATTCAAAATCATGCGATTTCCCTTTTCGGTAGGGTCGTCGTCAGTTATTTTCTTTTTAAAACTCGCGGCGGCTTTCACGGCTTTTTCAACCGCCGACGGCTCGCGTTCCATAAGCCCGTTTATGTTTTGAGTAACGAAAGCATACAGTTCCGGCTCCAAAGCGGCGGTTTTTATAAGCTCGCCCATGCCGCAACGCCATTCGCGTTCCGGAAGCGACGACAAAACTTCGGGACATATAACTATGCTCGTCGGCATTTTAAAAGCGCCGAGCATGTTTTTATAGCCGTCGAGGTTTACTCCCGTCTTGCCGCCTATCGAACTGTCAACCTGACTTAACAGCGTTGTGGGAACGTTTATAAATTCCACTCCGCGCATGTAAACGGACGCTACGAAACCCGCGAGGTCGCCAACAACGCCGCCGCCCACAGCAACCACTATCGCGCCGCGCGTTATTCCCGCTTCGAGCATTTTTCTGCAAACGTTTTCCGCCGAAGAAAACGTTTTCGAATCTTCCCCCGCCTTTAAAACGCACACGTCGCGCTCGGGTAAAAGTTCGGGATGAAGCCGCGCCACGTTTTCGTCGGTAACGGTGAAAACACGTCTGCCGCCCGAAAGTCTCGCAACAGTCTTTTTAACAAGCTCGGCACGCGGCACGAAAACGAGCTCGTTCGCACTCTTTTCGGTTACGCTTCCGTCGCAATTCACAACCTCGCTCATCTTATTTTCCTCTCGCGCATCTCTTTAACCCTATTGCTAAGCGTTTGGAAATCGTCCGCACCCGCAGTTTTCAAAAGCTCGTCCAAAAGCGCGAAAGCCGCCACGTTTTCTATTACTACTGCGGCTGCGGGAACGGCGCAATAATCGCTCCGTTCGGGCGCCGACTTCACAGCTTTTCCGCTCGATATATCAACCGTGTTAAGCCCTTTCATTAAAGTGGGAATGGGTTTCACGCACGCGCGCAACACTATTGTTTCGCCGTTAGACATTCCGCCCTCTATGCCGCCCGCGTTGTTCGTTTTGCGAGCCGTTTCGCCGTTCTCCGACGGAAATATTTCGTCGTGAATCTGCGAACCGAATTTCGACGCGACAGCCGCGCCCGCGCCTACCGAAACGCTTTTAACCGACTGAACGGACATAACATGCTTAGCTAAAATTGCGTCAAGCTTTCTATCGTAGTGAACATAGCTCCCAACGCCCGCAGGCATACCGCTTGCGAGAACTTCTATTTCGCCGCCTGCCGTGTCGCCGTTTAGCATACATTCGTCTATTTTCTTACGCATTTTTTCCGACGCGGAAGCGCTCAAACAACGCACGGGGTTCGCGTCCGACAGCTCGTTGAGCCCTATTGCCGATTTAGGGTTAGCGTCGCTGCGCTCCCCGCATATTTCCGTAACGTGGCTGCCTACGGTTATTCCGAGCGCTTTTAAAAGCTGTTTGCACAATGCGCCCACACCCACGCGCGCCGCTGTTTCGCGCGCGCTCGCCCGTTCCAAAACCAACCGAGCGTCGGCAAAACCGTATTTTACGCAACCCGTAAGGTCGGCATGACCGGGTCGCACGGCGGTGAGAGCCTTAAGCGCGGGATTGCCCGAAATAGGGTCGGTATATTCGCGCCATTTTTCGAAATCACGGTTTTTAATAAAAAACGCAATAGGGCTTCCGAGCGTAAGCGAGCCGAACATTCCCGAAAGAATTTCCGCCTCGTCGCTCTCTATTTTCATTCTTCCGCCTCTGCCGTAGCCGAGCTGACGGCGTTTTAATTCCGCGTTCAACTCGTCGCAGTTTATGCGAACGTTCGAAGGAAAACCTTCGAGTATTGCCACAAGCCCTTTGCCGTGACTTTCTCCTGCCGTTAAATATTTCATTAAATAACCGTCCTCTTACGTTGTTTCCGCCGCTCCGTTTTCTTATTTAACTTACCGAATAGCCCGCGTCAATCAAAGTATTTCTCGCGCTTACGCAGTCGCGCCGAGTTTCGAAAGCGAGCATAAGAGCGCCGCCCACTCCCTCGCGGGAATCGAGTATGCGCAAGTTGGCTATATTCACGCCGCCGCCCATTAAAAGCGACACAACGGCGCCTATGCTGCCCACTTCGTCTTTTACGTCTACGCAAAGCGTGAGGTCGGAAACATAGCCGCGAGCCGCCGAAAGGATTTTTCTTTTTTCGCTCGCCTCTCGCAATTTGTTTTCGAGTTGTTCGTATTCGCCGCGTTTAAGAAGCTCGCGCAAATCGGCAAGCCCGTCTATATATTCGCCGAGAGCGCGCAAAACGTTTTCTCCGTTAAGTTCGCACACCTGCGCCCAAAAGCGGGCGTCGCTGCAAGCTATGCGCGTGCTATCCATAAACCCGCTTCCCGCAACGGAAGAGTCGTTGCCGAGAGCGGTGCCCGCAAGAGCATAAGCCGCAAGATGAGGCATGTGGCTATAGTACGCCGCAAGCCTGTCGTGTTCGTCGGCGGAAATCACGAGCGGCTTAGCCTTTATTTTTCGGGCGATTTCCTTAACGTATTCAACGTCGCCTTGCCTACTGTTCTCGTAAGGCACAACGCAGTAAGTCGCGTTTTCGAACAGATGAGGTTTCGCCGCCTCTATGCCGCTGCGTTCGGTTCCCGCCATAGGATGGCCGCCAACTATCCGCCCCTCTATACCGTTTAAAATCCTTTTAACGCTTCCCACGTCGGTAACTACGGCGGAATTCCCAACAGCCGCCACAGCCTCGCGAACCGTTTTTTCAAGCGCATACAACGGAGTGCACACAAACACGCACGAAACGCCCGTAAATTTTTTCAACGGGCGTATTTCGTTTACAACGCCGTTTTTTAAAGCGTACTCTTCGGTCGTTTTATTGCTGTCGCATCCCACAACGTTATAAAAAGGTTTTAGCGCAAGCGCCAAAGACGCGCCTATCAGTCCGAGCCCCGCAACAGCAACCGTTTCAATTTTCTTTCCGTTTTCCGTCAAATACAACTCCTATTTCGCCGCCGCAAAATCGGCAAAAACCTTTAAAGCTACCAGCGTCCGCCGCCTCCGCCGCCGAAGCCGCCGCCCGAAAAGCCGCCTCCGCCGCCAAAGCCTCTCCCGCCGCCGCTACGTGAGGAAGACGACGGCGTAGAAATCGTCGCCGCAGAATACGCTCTGTAACTGCTACGGTAATAGCTATTGAAAACCGCGAAAGTGAACAGCGTGCTTCCGTGATAGTAAACGGGCGGTTCGAGCGTCAGCCCCTTGAATTTGTCTTCCCAAATATCCGACACTCCGAGCACGTTTGCATACGGAAGAATATCGTAATAATATTGCGGATTTTCTTCCAAAAGCGTTTCGAGCCGTTCCTTTTCGGCATATTGCAAAAACTCTTTAAAGCCGACTATTTCGTTTAGTTCTTCGGTGTAATACTTAGTTCGACGCGCAATAAACGGCGCTATTATGAAACACAAATCAATCGACACAATCAAAATAATGATTTCGGCAAGTCCGAATGCGTCGCGGTGAGTTAATAAAAGCAACATAGACGGTATTGCGGTTACGAGCGCGTATAAAACCGCAAAAGTAATCCATTTTGCTTTTCCGAATTTCTGACGGTTATTTACAAGATAGCCTCCGAACAAAAGCGATATTACTGCGGGGAATAGCGCTAACAAGCCCATAAATCCGAAAAACGATTTATGCACGAGCATGCCCGAAAAGCCGACAACGAGAAAAGAATACAACACGGCGAGCAAACTTGCGGCAACGGAAATCATTTTCGTTTTGTTGTCGTATAGAGTGTTTTTGCCTTTGTATTTTCCCGCGATATTCGATTGAACCGTTCTCACCGCAGTGTATGTGCGGTTAGTTAAATCCGAAACCGTAACCTCTTTCTTTTTGCCGAAAATTTTGCTGAAAAAAACGTATTGATAGTTCGGCAAGCCATCGGGCAGTTCGCACTTTTTAATAAGCTTGAAGCTGTCCGATTTGTTTTCTTTGCTCTTGGGCTCGATTACCTCCAAATATCCTTTGCTCGCAAAATAGAAAATAAGCGAAGTTACGTCGCTTCCCTGACATGTTCCGTCTATAAGATACCCCATGTCCACAGGGTCCATAGGAAGATCGTGCTCTCCCGCCCCCGCATGCTTCGGCGGATAATAGTTTGTAATAGGAGTAAGCGGCGCGTTTTTGCCTATTGTGAATTTTAGCGCGAGCGCAACGCCTATAATCACGAGTCCGAACGCAAGGACAATCCACACATAACTTTCCATGCGCGAAGAAAACGTTCCTTTCGGCATGTAATAGTAAAGCGTGAGCCCTTCGTAATTATTGAGCGCATAACCGCCTTCGTATTCGGGACGCACCGAAAACGAATATTCTTTCGCGCCCGCTTTCGGCGCGCTTTCCACAATCGCGCCCACCGCGTTTCTATTTTCACCCCAACCGCCGTAAAAATACTCGGGTACGGCGTTTGTGTTTTCGGGCAATATAACTTTTATGTCGGCTTGACGAATTTTACACGACCACCCTTGCCCTATCGCGTTAACGGCGAGCGCGTCGGGATTGTCGGCGAACGGCGGCGTAATCATGGTATACTCTATAGTGCACCTAAGCCCGGAGCCCCAAATTATTCGGTCGGGGCTTCCCACCCTAACGCGCAAAACATTTTGGTTCGGATAGCTCAATTCGAACTCGTCGGAAAAATCCGACGCGTTATAAACTTTTAGGTTCCTGATTTTTTCGCCGCTGTTAATGGCAATATCACGGTAAAACCCGTGACTCGGGTCAAAGGTAATTTTATCGAACTCGAACGTGTAGTCTTCGATTATATGCATACTTCTGTCGCCCGCGCTCGCGTCTATCGTAACCGACAAATCCGTGATTCTGTAATTATTGTCCGGCGTATTTGTGTAAGGACTGCTCTGCGACGAGCCGCACCCCGCAAAAAACAGCGAAAAAGCGAATGCCAAAACAAAGATGCTCAAAATCGCAAATTTCTTTTTCATATTCCGTTTCACCGATTGAACTTTATTCTTAAAAACTTATTTTAACGTTTTGGCGTTCTTCCGCGCTGTCGAGCTCGAAATAATTGCGTTTTTCGAGTTGCATGGAATTTGCCACAAGGTTCGAAGGGAACGTTTGAATTTTAGTGTTGTACGCACGGCACTTTCCGTTATAAAACTTACGCGACTGGCTCAAATCGTTCTCTATTGCCTGCAACTGCGATTGCAACGACAGAAATTGCGAATTCGCTTTAAGGTCGGGATAGCTTTCAGTTAGCGCGAACAACGTTTTAAGCGTTCCGCCCAAAGCGTTGTCGGCGTCTATTTTGGCGTTGGCGTTAGGCGCCGCGATTGCCGCGTTGCGCGCGGCTATAACTCTTTCAAGAGTTTCGCTCTCGTGCTTTGTATATCCTTTAACAGTCTCCACAAGATTGGGAATTAAATCGTATCTTTTTTTAAGGTATACGTCTATCGTTGCCCATGCCTCTTCGCAACCGTTCGATAAAGCCACAAGACTATTTCTTATGCTAATAGTAACGCCTACTATAATCAAAATAACAACCAACAACACGGCGACTATTATTCCGATTAAAACACCCATGCTCAAAGAAAGTAAATTCATAACAAAAAACCTCCTGTTTTAGGTAAATAAATTATACTATACGCACGCGCAAAACGCAAGCGTTTTATACGCTCGCCGCTCCGCGTTTAAAAAGTACGGCGCGAATTTTCGCTGTTTTCCGAAAATAACCGTTAAAGCTTTACTTGCAAAAACCTACGAAGTTGTGCTATAATTTTAACATGAATAAAAAATCCGTGTATTTATCAATGCGGCTAAACAGAATCGCGCCTCAGCGCGACAGAGCGTATATCGCGGCGGCAACGGCGCTAACAGTTTTATGCGGATGCGCGGCGGTTGTTTCGTGCTTGCTCGCAGCTCTTGCAAACTTAAAATCGGCGGCGTGCGCGGTTGTGTTCGCGGGACTCGCCGCACAAGCCGTTTCGCTATTTCTCATAATAAAAGAAACAGTACGCAACCGATTTTTTTCGGCGGTACTGCTTCTGTTTTTTTCACTAATTACCGTAGCGGCGTTAATATTTGCCGCCGTTTACGTTTTGGGCTGAAACTCACTTTTTGTTAAACTCGCGGTAAATTGCTTTGATTGCCTTTTGACAATCGCCGTTTTCAACGCCTATAATAATATTGAGCTCGCTCGAACCTTGGTCTATCATACGAATATTCACGTCGGCGTCGCTAAGCGCGGAAAACACGCGCGAAGCGGTGCCCTTTTTTCTGTTCATTCCGTGCCCCACAACGGCCACAAGAGCAATGCCTTCCACATACTCCACGTTGTTTGGCGAAAGCTCCTCTTTTATTTCTCGCAACACTGCGTTCACGGTTTCGGGGCAAAGCGAAGCGGCGTCAACAACAACCGTCATAGTGTCTATTCCGCTCGGCAAATGTTCCAAAAGTATGTTGCGGCGTTCCAAAATTTTAAGCAATTTGCGTGCGAAACCGAGTTCGGAATTCATCAAGCTTTTTTCAACGTATATAGCGGCGAAATCAGTTTTACCCGCTATTCCCGTTATAGTGCGGTCGGTGCGCTTGTATTCCCCGCTCATATACTTTTTAGTGGGCACTATCATTGTGCCGGGCGCGCTCGGATTAAAAGTGTTGCGAATGTTTATGGGTATGTCCGCTTTGCGCACAGGAAAAATACTGTCGGGGTGCAAAACGTTGGCGCCCATATAGCTGAGCTCGCGCAACTCCTTATAAGTCAGCATTTCTATAATTTGCGGATTTTGTTCTATGCGCGGGTCAACAGTCATAAATCCGTCTACGTCGGTCCAGTTTTCGTAAACGTCGGCTTTAACGCCGCGAGCAATTATCGCCCCCGTAACGTCGGAACCGCCGCGCGAAAACGTTTTGATTTTGCCGTTAGGCATTTTGCCGTAAAAGCCGGGAATAACAGCTCGCGCAACTTCCTGCGTTTTCTGCTCAACAAGCCTGTTAGTTGTTTCGCTGTCGAAATTGCCCTCCATATCAAACCGAATAACGTCGCCCGCGTCTATAAACCGCATGCCGAGAAATTTTGCCGTTACTATGCCGGACAAAAACTCTCCTCTGCTCGCCGCGTAATCCACCCCCGCTCCGCCGTTTATTTTATCGCGTATCACGTTAAATTCGGGCGTAAGGTCAAGCGAAATAGAAAGTCCGTTTATAATTTCGTCGAACCGTTTAACAACTTTTTCAAGCGCGGCGTCGCAAATGCCCGCACGGTTGCGTTCCTCTATGCAATCGAGCAACAAATCGGTAACTTTAATATCCGACGGTTCGCGCTTACCCGGCGCCGACACAACGATAAAACGCGCGTCCGCGTCTTTTTCGATAATCTCGGCAACCTTGCGAATAGACGACGCGTTCGCCATGCTCGTGCCGCCGAATTTGAGAACTTTCATCTTTGTCTCCTAAAAAGTATCGTAAAAATTTTAAACGGCTCAACCTATAATTCTCGCTTCCAAATAATAACGCTTTTCTTCGGCGCTACCCATTGAAAACGTTTTTTTAGGTAAAATTCCGTTTTTAATTATATATTCGGTAAAGCCCGATTTGCTCACAGGCGGAAGTTCAATCGCCACGCAGTCGGGCAACTTGCCAAGCTCTCTAACAGCCTCGTCGCCGTGAATATAGTCTATTTTAGCGCCGTAACGCTCGGCATATTCTTCGGATACCCTTTGCACGAAAGCGACCGCCTCTATGGGTTTTGCGGGAAGAGCGAAAGCGTATTCTTTTCCGCCGCCAAACGCAACCGCGCCCACCGAAAAGTCTTTCGACTCATTTTGGAGAACTTTGGTAAACTCTTGCGGATTCACTCCGAAAACCGCGCGGTGTATGGGTTCGAATTCTATTCCGTCGTCGTACAAATTCACTATTTCGCAAAGCGCGTAACGTTTAAGTTCGGCGCTCGCGTCGCCACAAGCCTTAGCTTGCTCGTAGCACAATTTCGCCGCCGCAAGAGAGTGGTTACCGTCGCCCGCGAGCAACAAAAGGTTTTCGCCGCAACGTGCCGCAGTGTCGCTTTCAAGAGTCTTAAACGCAATGTCCACGCTTTCGGTTTGGGCAACTGCAAAGCCGCAAATATGCCCGCCGCCGCAGCAAAGCTCAAAGTCGTACAGTTTTTCGCATTCGGATTTTTCAACCGCCGAAAACAATATATTTTTCGGGTCGTCGGCCAAAAGCAATATATGCGGAATTTCGAGCGGACTGTTTTTTCGGATTGCGGCGCGCGGCGGCAACCTGCTTTCAACCGTTCCTTCGGTGGCGCGTATGAGCGCGCGGGAACTCGGCTTGAAATCGTATTGCTCCAAATCTATTTCGGCAATAAGTCCGCGCCGTACTTTACCCGACTTAAAAGTGCGCTTCACAAATATATACGAGCGCACCTCTTTAAACAATCCGCCCGAAACGTAAGTTTTCATTGCGGATTCTATATTCGTTCTGCGAACGGCAACGTCCGATTCGTCGAGGTAACATTCGGGCAATATAAGCCTTAAAGAACTCGGTGCGTCGCCCACGAACAAATCGAGTGATTCCCAATATTTTCTATCGGAAGTGAACTGGTCGCAAGCAACGACAGCCCACTTTCGCATGTCGCAATTTTGCGGCAACAATGCCGACGGCGCGCGCACTGCGGCGCTTCTTTTAAGCAAGTCGTTCATTACTTTTCTATAACAGTTTCAACGACCGCAGTTGCGTCGGCGGGCGGCGCGGGTTTGTTATCGAGCTTTGTGCTGAGCCCTACGGCAAGCGCCCATAATACAGCGCTGATTAAAAGCGCCGAAATTTTGCCCCAAAAATTATGAACGAAAACAGCTTTAAAAAAGCGTTTCACTCCGTTTTCTTTTTTCTCTTTTTCTTCTTCGCGCCGAATAGTTACGCTTTCCACAGTAACCGCCGCCTCCTTAAATTATCGCCGTGCAAAAACCGTTAAAACCCAAACTCAGTTTTTGCGATGCTTGCCTTTTTTCGTACTGTGCGCTATGGCTTTAAGACCGTAAAATTCCTGCAATGTGTCGGTAAGCATTTCGGAATCGAAATAGCGTTTTAACTCGCCCCTGTATGCAACCGAAATAACGCCCGTTTCTTCCGACACAATAATTGTTAGCACGTTGTTCGTTTCGCTCACCCCTATTGCCGCGCGGTGACGCGTGCCGAGTTCCTTATCCACTTCGAGGCTTTGCGTAAGCGGTAAGAAACACCCCGCCGCCATAATGCGATTGCCGCGCACAAGCACGGCGCCGTCGTGAAGCGGAGCTTTGGTATTGAAAATCGATTCGAGCAATCCGCACGAAACAACCGCGTCGAGTTTTGTTCCGCTCTCTTTAATATGAACGGGTATGTGCTCGGGCGTTATAACCATGAGCGCGCCAACGTCTTTTTTAGCCATATTAAGCGACGCGCGAACTATTTCGGATATAGCCGAGTTAAGTTCTTCGTCGCTGCAATCGTATTGAGTCGTAAAAACTTGCTGCATGTCGCGCGGGCTGGATATTTTCCAAAAACCGCGCCTCGTCTCCTGAGGAAAGAGCGCCGCCACACCGAGTATAACCAAAATAAAAGCGTATTCGAACGTGCGCGACAGCAAATGGAGCGACAGCGCTTTGCTTGTAAGCACAACCGCCACCGCCAAAAACGCCGCGATATATTTAAACAATCTAACGGCGTCGTTCTTTTTCAAAAACACGAAAACCGCGTAAATCAGAAATGCAAACAGTACTATGTCTACGACCGACTGAACGGGTTTGTTCGTCAACTCGTTTAAAATATTTTCCAAAAACTGTTTCACAATCACGCACCACAATATATAGCTTTTTTATCATTATACACTTTATTTTGAAAATTATCAATTTATTTGCGCAATATTTTTAGCTAATCGGCAGAAAATCTTATTTTTTTTTGCAAAGTGCTTGATTTAATACCGAAAGTGATATATAATAAAAGAGATAAGTAGCATACAATGAGAGGAAGTATGGCTAAAAAAGAAACGAAGCAAAAAGAGAAAAAGGAAAAAAATAAGAAAAAAGGCAAAGCGGAAACTGCGGCGCCTTCTTCTGCCACGCCTTCCGCTCAGGGTGGGCAAATAAAGCAAGGCGGAGCAAAGAATGGCGGAGCGCCCGCCCAAAACATAAACGATATGCAGCTCGACCGTAGCAAAGTAACGGCGGAAGAGCTCACGCAGGCGCAAATAGAAGAGGCGATTAAAGAAAGCCAAGACCCCACCACCAAACTCAAAAAATTGCGTAGTCCCCTTTCGGTGCGCGGTTGTCTTTTGAATATTTTAATTCTCGTAGTGCTTACGGTGGGAATAGTTTTATTGTGTTGCTATTTTATGCTCGACCACGAAACGTTCAATCTTTGGGTTGTTATTAAAGACATGTCCGAAAAGCTTGGCGTAACGGGCTTCTTCCGCAAGATAGCCGGCGTATTCAAAAAGATTTTTAAAATGTAATTTTCTTCTTCCTTCCTTTAAATAAAAAAACAGCACTGTGTGCTGTTTTTTTATTGCCTTTAAAATTATAACTTTCAAACCGCTCCGAAAAAATCTTCCAAATCCCGGTTGCATGTCGAAAAACACAAATCTTCTTCTTAACGCATAATCAAGCATAGCCAAGCTTCTGTCGGCGGTGTTCATCATTCCTATAATGTAAACGTTTGAAGGCACGGAAAATTCTTCATTCGAATACAACAGCTTAAGTTTGCATTCCGAGCGCTTGTCCGCTTCGATAAGCATAAACAGTTCGCCGAAGATTTTGCTCAAATTACCTCTGTTTATTTCGTCGATAATAAAGAAATAGTCGTTTTCGGCGTCACTCTCCGCACGCTTGCAAAAGTCGTAAAACGGACCTTTTTCCAACTTAAAGCCGCCGCTTTGAGTCGGTCTGTAACCTATAATAAAATCCTCGTAAGAGTAACTTTGATGAAATTGCACGACAGCCACTCTTTCTTCGTCTTTAACGCCCATAATGGAGTATGCCAAACGAACGGCAGCGTAAGTTTTGCCTACTCCGGGCGCGCCCTGTAAAATTACGTTTTTCTTTTCGCTAACCAAATCGACAAGAACATTATAATCTTCTTCCGACATGTAAACTTCGCTCAAAAAGTCTTCCACTCCGTAAGGCGGCGCAATTTGAGCGCGAGCGTCCGCCATATTTACAACAGCGGTATTGTTTTCAACCGTTTCGCTTTCGCGCACTACATTCCTCATCGTTTTGGTTTGTTGATTTACGCGCTCGGATTCCTCCCACGCCGCATAAGATAGCTCGGGTATGTTGCCGAAAGGATAACGTCCGCTCTCCGCCATAACGTTGGCGGCATTGCACAATTCCAAATAACGCTCGCCTCTAAGAACGTTTTTTAAAGCCTTTTTATTTCCGTTTATCAATTCCGAGCAATAATTTTCTATGTACCATCTGCTTCTCGAATCGAGGTTCAAAAAGATGTTAGGACGAACCCAAAACAGTCCCATAGTGATATTCCATTTAACGCACGACTGCTTTATAACTTTATCGTAAATTTCCGTAAACGCTTTTTGGTCGAGCGCGTTGTTTCCGCCGTCGGCATAAGCTATTGCCGCTCCAAAAAGTTTCCAAAGATTATCAATGTCGTCGTTGTTGCGAGTCCAACCGAAAAAAACTGCCATTAAAGGATTAAGCGTAGGGATTCCCCAAAAGGCGGTAGGAATTTTCACATCGGAAATACCGAATTCTTTCGCAAAAGCCTCGATAATGGCAATCCTGTTAGTTTCTTTTATTGACTTATTGAAAAGTCCGTAAACCGTAAACGGGTCTATATCTATAACAGAATCGTCACGCTCTAATTTTTGAAACCGCAAACCAAGCTCGTTATAAACTTTTTGTAATTTTTCCAAAAGAACTTTTCTGTCGCGTTCGTATTCAAGCAACTTAAAACTGAACGCTTTGTAAAAGTCCATCCACTCGAATTTAGAATTTTCCATTTTCCGACTCCTTGTTTTTATTTAGTAAAATCGCCGCAAACGAACGCAATCAATACCCCTCGAACGGACCGCGAGGACGTTTTATGTCAACAAACACGTCCTCGTCGGTTTGAGTTTCGTAATCCATTCCGAAAACGGCTATTTTCATTTTCTTAACAATAGGTTTAAACGGATACTTTTTCTCGAAATGTTTTACGAGAATAACAAGCGTTATGCCGAAAGCCACCGCCAAAAACAACACCGCTATATAAGCCCACAAAGGATTAGTCCAGCCCGCAAAGTTGCGCGCGTTCGATTTAGAAGCGGTCGCCGCTTCTTTAAAACCGTCGGCGCGCACAGCCGACAGAATTAACGCCGCCGCGTCGCTCCCCTGCTTTGCAAAAGCCTCGCGCTCGTTTTTAAGATTGAAATATGTGTCGCGCGACGTACCGCAAAGATTCGCTTTCCCTTTCTTTTCAAGGTCGGATAAATTAAAACCGCCGTAATATCCGCTGAAAATTCTCGCCGACGGAATATCCCACTCCACAAAAGAAGTGCTGTCGGCAAGCATAGCGAAATGGGTGTAATACACTCCGTTTCTATACATTCCGTCTATTATGGGCATGTTGCTCGGCAACGAATAAAAAGCAAGATTTTCATTATTCGCAACTTTGCGCAAAAAGCTCTCGTGCTCGGTTTTAACTTCGTCGGCGTAAAGATACGTTCTTTCGCCGCCCAAGCTGTCTACGTTGAACATTAAAAGCGTTTCCTTGCGCTGTTCGTCCGTCATAGTGTCGTTTATATACGCGGTAGCTCCCATAGAGTTGTAACTGCCGCAACCGAAAAACACGAACACAATGTCGAAATCGCACTGCGAACGCACGGTTTCGGCGTTCGCGTTCACCCAGTCTATAACGCTCATAACGGTGGCAACGCCCGTTGCCGTAAAAGCGCCGGTAGAAGGCTCTCCGCCGTAAACGGAATCGTATTTTCCGTAAGGATTATCGTAGGCGGTACCTATAACAACCTGACTGTTCCCCTCTTTTTGCGGATTTGAAAAACGGATTTCAACGTTTTGCGAAGTGCGCGTCTCCGTTCCCGATTTCACGCTGAACGTAGTGTCGGCAAGTTCCGTAACCTCTATATCGGAATAAATTTCTTTATCGGAAAAATGCGCGAAAAGTTTTTGCGCGGCGTTGCGTTCCGATTCGCTCGTGGGCGTCCTGTCTCCCATATCGCCGTATTCGGTAACGGCAGAACCCGCCGCGTCGGTAAGTCCGAGAAAATATTTTAAATTCGCGTCGATTGCATCCGCCGACACGGGACTTTGCGAGTTTTGTTGCGAGCCGTTGCCTGTCGGCTTGCCGCCGCACCCGAACAGAAAACACGCCGCAAAAAGTAACGTTATGAAAACTGCCGCAAATTTCTTCATTACAGCACCACCCCCATAACGATATTAAACACAACGAGCAACGCCTCTACTATGATATAAACTCCGCCAACCGTTAAAAGCATTGCGCCCCAACGCGTTTTATTAACATAACGCTTGGCACTGTAATGCAGAAACCACACGAAAAACGCGGACGTAACCAAAAAATCTATGAGTATATTTCCCATTACCGAAATAACGGGATTCGCATAATAAACAAACTTTACGGCGCCTATTATAACGTTCGCCGCAATATAGAAAAAGCGCAACGCGTATTTCATATCGTCGGTTGCGGCGCCTATGCGCGCGGTGGCGAATTTCGCGGCGAATAGCGTTACAACCTCGTAAAACAACAACGGAATAACGCCGCCCGCAAGTAATGCCGTTATGTCGTTAAACAGCCACGCGGGTTGCTTTAAGTCGGGATTGCTGTACGATAAATATGCGAGCGCGCCTCTGCTCGCCTGCCACCCCGCGAATCCGAACGAGAGAAACAGCACGGCAACCACAATATATCTGTGTATTTTTTTCTTGTCTATAAAATCCATTTTGCCCTTTTTTCGCTACATAGCGAGCGCGCGGAGCACAACAAGCTCAAGCGCTGTTTTATCGGTGATTTTGCCCGACTTTATATCGTAGTCGGCTTCTTGCAAGCTGTCGCAAATTTTTTTGAGCTTTGCGGGCGTAAACCGCGCCGACTGCTCTTTCGCCTTTTTAACGGCATAGTCTTTAACGCCCAAATCGGCAGCCATGCGTTCGTAAGGCGGTGTAATCGACACATAAAGCAACCGTCTGAAATGCGCGTACAACATTCCGAGAAGCATAACGGGCGACGCGCCGCTTTCAGTAAGATTTTTGAGCACGAGAGCCGCTTTTTTCGGCTGTTTCGACGCCACCGTTTCGCTTAAAGCGAAGATTTTAAAGTCAAGCGTCGGAGCGGTGAGAGCCGCAACGTCCTCTTCGCCTATTATGCCTCCGTAGCGGTAAGAACAAAGTTTTGAAAGTTCCGCCGATATGCGCGACATATCGCCCGCGCAATATTCTATTAAAAGAGCGGCGGCGCTTTCGGTAATGCTCGAACCGAATTTCGCGGTGTTCTGCGCAATCCATTTAAGCACAGTTCTCTTATCGAGCTTTGAACAATCAACAACCGTAAGCTTGCTCATTATTTGAGCGAAATTCTTTTCGGGTTTTTCCGATACGAACACGAGCACCGTAGACGGACAGGGATTTTCAAGATATTTCAAAACGCCGGACATATCCGCCTTGCAACCGCGCACAATAACAACTCTTTTGTCGGCGCCGAGCGGCAAACTTTCGCACGATTCCGTTATAACCGCCGACGATTCGGGCGAATTAAGCTCGTTCAAATTAAAATCGGGCATGGGCTCTGCGAGCGCCCGAAACATATTGAGCGCGCTTTGCAACAAAAAAGCGTCTTCCCCCGTAACGAAATACGCGGGTTCCGAATTTCCTGTCTGCAAATGTTTTTTCAAGTCGCTGAAAAGCAAACGCACCTCTTTTGCCGAAAAAAGCCGACGCTTTTTTAACGTCCGGCTTTTATTCGCGTTATGCCGGATTTTTTACCGTCCGACTTATTCAAACGTCGGATTATTATACCCCGACTTTAATTGTACCCCATAACAAGAAATTTTGCAATCGTTTGCGACTTGTTTTTTCCAAAGCCCGTTACAACAGATTAGTAACGCTCGGATATACGTCGCGCATTAAGTCGTCTATATAGCGTTGAGCCTGACGCAAACTTACCATAGCGTCGCTTCGTTCGTTTTGGCGAGTGAACTCTCCGAGCGCAGTCATTCTTTCGTCGGCGTTGCGCACAACGGTATGATTGCCGAACATGAGAACCAAATTGCGTCCGTCGTTCCAATGTTTTTCCAACTTTTCAAGCGTTTCGAGCGTTTCGGGCGCGTCCGCTTGTTCGGAATAAGTCTCGAAACTCTCTTCGAGCTCGCCGAGCAAGCTAATCGTTTCTTTATAAAAAGACGTGGTGGCAACGATTTCCCAAATCGCAAAACTCATCATAACAACGAAAAATCCCAAAATTATAAACAGCTTTTTCACCAGTTTTCACCGCCCTTGATAGAAATTTTTTGAGTAAAGCATTGTTTGTATTTGGGGCTGACGTAAAGTGTGCCGTCCTGACGAACGTCGGCATACAGCACTTCTTTGGGGTTTTTCAGTCCGTTTTTTAAAAACACTTCGCGGAGCTTAACTTCTTCAACCCCCGCAAGCGCAAGATTGTTTTCGTCGAATTTGCCGTCAATCAAAAGGCTTAACGGCAAAAACGCCGGCTTTACTTCGGAGGGGTCGCTCGCTTTTTCCACAACGCAAACTTTTCCGTTGGTTTCGAAAATAGCGTATTCTATGTCGGCAAAATCCATATATCCGCTGCTGCGCACAGCTTCTATAAGGTCGTTTACGTTCATATTCATTCTTTTCAGATTTTCGTAGTTTATGCCGTTTTTGTCTATGGCAAGAACGCTTCTGCCGCTTATTATTTTGCGCGCAAGCATACTCTTTCTCGCAACCAAACTCAGCACAAGGTGCAATACGCCGAGCGTGATAATCGGAACTATTCCGTAATAGAACGGAATATACGGGTCGTTCATCGGAATGCACGCGACTTCGGCTATAATAAACGTAATCACAAGCTCGAACGGTTGCATTTCGCCGAGTTGTCGTTTGCCCATAAGACGCACAACAATCAGCACCAAGAAAAATGTTATTACCGATTTAATGAACACTACCAGCATAATACCGATAGTGTGCTGTTTAAGAAAAAGAAATATTCGGAACGCGCGCGAACCGCAAAGCGAGCTATTGAATTAAATTTACTGTAAGCTATTCTTTTCCCGCTTCAAAAGTCCGCCTCGCAGAAATCCTATTGCGCAAGCACCGCAGTTGTCATAACGAGCGCGGCAATCTTCGCCAAAGCCACCACAACCTGCCCTCTTTACCCACACTTACACCGCATTGTCATTACGAGCGAGTGAATCGAGCGCGGCAATCTTCGCCCAAAAAGTACCCCCCCACAAAAAAATAAAAGGAAAAGAAAAAAGCCCGCTTGAAAGGTTCGATGCTTTCAAGCGGGGCTTTATATATCCACATTAACGGAAATAAACTAAGTTAGCTTAACACACTCGCAGGTTTTTGCCTCTTCCTGCGCTTCTTGAAGTACTCGCTCTTTGCGAGTTCCTTAAAAGGAGGTGATCCAGCCGCACCTTCCGATACGGCTACCTTGTTACGACTTCA
>NZ_CALPCN010000010.1 GCF_943193045.1 Pumilibacter muris
CGCACTCATCACGCTCTGCGGCGTCAAGGCATCGCGTTTTCTCGGTTGCGTACAAAAGAGTACGCGCCCGTCGAAAAACGCTTGCTTTTCTTGCATAGCGCGCGATTGTGCCCTCAAAATAAAAAAGGCGCACTCATCACGCTCTGCGGCGTCAAGGCATCGCGTTTTCTCGGTTGCGTACAAAAGAGTACGCGCCCGTCGAAAAGCGGTTGCTTTTCTATTATTGCAGTTGCTTGCAATGCAACCCAAAAACGGAAAATGCGACGCACTTGTTATGCAAAAAATAGGAGGTTAAAATATGAGAAAAGCGTTTAAAGCGCCGAAAAGAAGATATGCGAGAGTTTTCGCGCCTAACTTACAAAGCGGAATGAACAGCGTAACCGACAGCCGCGTGCTGCCTTTTTCTCAGAGCGAGGCGGCATATAACGTGTGCGTGGAGTCGGGCGCTCTCGAAAACGGTTACGGCGTGATTTCTACCGACGCGCTTTCGCGGTTTCATAAAGTGTATTACTACAAGGTTTACGACGAAAGAGAACAAAAAATGAAAGGGTGCTACCTTGCGCACAACAAAGATACGGGCAAGATTCACGGCGGCGCGGGAGGTCCTAACGCTTGGCGAGAATTAGACGGCGCGCAGTTTGCGAAAGCGCCGTTAGGCGTGAACTATAAACTTTTCGGCGAAGACGTGTTTCTTTTGTGCGGCGAAGAGGGCATGGCGGTGGTGGATTCGTCGTTGCGCGTAATAACCGTTCCTACGGCTCCGAGCATAACGAGCATAGCCATGCACAACGAGCGGATGTTCGTTACAATAGGCGGGCGGCGAAACGCGGTGTGGTTCAGCGACGACCTCGACCCCACGAATTGGAACCCCGAGCTTGACGAGGGCGGTTTTATAGAATTAGAGGGCGAGCAAGGGCGGTTAAACAAAGTTGTGTCTTTCGGCGGATATGTTTACGTTTTCCGCGAATACGGAATAGCGCGGCTCACAGCCTACGGCGAGCAACGCGAATTTTCGGTGGCGAATCTTTTTGTGTCGAGCGGCAAAATTTACGGCGACACCGTTGCTGTTTGCGGCGACAGAATTATATTTTTGGCGGAGGACGGGCTGTATTCGTTCGACGGATTGAGTTCGCGCCGAATAGCTCGTAGTCTCGACGGGCTTATACGCGCGGACGGCGGCTCTACGGGATGTTACTCGGCGGGGAAATATTATCTTTCCGCGCGCTCGCGCGAGTGTGCGGAAGACGTAAACGACATTTTGGTTGCGCTCGACCCTCGAACGCAATTTTTGTCGGTGAACAAAGGGCTAAACGTTATATCGTTTTCGGCAGTAACCGAAATTAGCGGAGAAAAACTTTGGGTTCACACGCCTAAAATGTTTATGGGATTGCTCGAAAAGGGATTAAATCATTTCGGTAAAAAACCCGAAAGGTTGTGGCGGAGCGGCTTCGGCGATTTAGGCTATCCCGACACCCGCAAGTTGATAGCCGAAATTTATTTGGATACAAAATACGATTGCACCGTTAAAATAACCACCGAAAAGGGCAGTAAGCTTTTGCGTTTTTCGGGCAAAAACGAGGCTCAGCGAAAACGAGTGAATCTTATAGGCACTAAGGTGCAAATGGAAATAAGAGCGGAGGGCGACATAAGCGTGGCAAGGCCCGCGCTGAAATTCACCAACATAGCGTAAAAAACTGTTGAGTTAAAGGGGGGGACGGTTTTATGGACTACGGGCAACTTGCCTACGTTAAAGTGCAGGAAATAGAAGAGTATTTGCGTCGCGCCGCAACTTCCAAACAAATAGGAACGGCGTCGAGCGCGTCTTTTTATCCTCACGCGGCTTTCGACGGCGGTTACGAGCCTTGCACGCTGTCGGCGCATGGGGGAAGCGTGGGGTTAAGCGTTGCGATTGAGATAAGCGCGCCGCTCGGCGCGACGGACGATAAAATAAGGCTTTATTGCGGCAATAAACTTGCGGCTTACGTCGCCGTAGCTTTGCCCGAGAACGGAAAAGGGCGATATGCTATGTTTGCGTCGGTTACGCCGGGCGACGGCGAGAAGCTGAAAATCAAGGCTGACACTAACAAATTGTTGCTCGACGAATTTAGCGTTCTTGCCGACGGCGGCGGAGCTAAGATTATTTTTGACGGCGGCGGATACAAATGCGATTCGTGCGGCAACGGCGTTTTTTTGGCGAAAGAGGATTCGCGCGGCTACATAGTTTTGTTAAAGTGCGGTACCGATTTAAGCGTAATCGTTTCGCACGGCGGCGTTTTCGACATTGCCGCAACCGAGCTCGGCGTTAGCGTTTTGTGTTGCGATAACGAACGTAATCTTTGGGGCGTGCGATACGACAACGATTTAAACGAGGTTTCTCGAATTTTACTCGGCGACGGCGCCGATAAAGTGGCGCTCGGCAGTGGCGCGGGCGGACTGACTATTGTGTGCATTAGAGCGAAAAAGCTGTATTTTGCCGAAAGCGACGAAGACTTTACGGGCTTAACGCAGTGGGCTCCGTCAGATTTCGAGGCGGAAGCCGACGACGTTTTTTTATCCAAACAAACGGATTTTCCCGTGCTGTTTTTCAGTCGCAACGGCACGCTTTACGCAAAAATTCCCATAGAGGCGCTTTCAACCCGCGATTGCGTCAGAGTGTTCGCGTCGCTCGAATTGTTGTAGAAAAATCCGTATTAGGGGGGATATATGAAATTACATAATTGTTTTACCGTGCGCGGCGCGTCGGGAACGGCTACCGCTCTCAATTCTTTATCCGAAAATTTTAGCTTGCTCGCGGCGGCGGAACCTAAGTGGGCAAGGTTTCTCACGCTTACGCAGTCGGACGGCGCGCGGCTGCATGCGGAAGCCGAACTTAAATATATAAACGCCGACCCCATGCGGGGCGGGGCTTTGCGCGCTGCGTACCGCGCTTCGGTTTTGTGCCCGCAGTTAAAGCGCTATACTCGCGTGTCGCTTTGCAACGGCGAGAAAGCGGAGGTTAGCGGCGCCGCTATAAACTATACGGGGAGCGGCGAAACCGTTGAAATTACGGCGGTAATATTTTTGGAAGTTGCGGAATCGGGCGTTAAATTTTGCGGCGGCGACAATCCGCTTATAAGGCGTTTGCTCGGTTGCGGCAAAGAGTTTTCCGCGCGAATAGGTTGGGGAGATTGCAACTTTCCCAACTATACATGCGTTCCGTCCGAAGCGTTGATAAAAGAAAAACTTCCCGCAAATTTTACGGCGGACGAAAACGGCTTTAAGTTTACCTCCGTTTCGCCTACTTACGGAAGCGAACTTGTGCTCTACGACGAAAACGACACGCCGCTTGTTAGGGGATTGCGCCCTTACGAACTTAACGCGGGATTAAAGGCGGGCGAAGCGGACGAGCATTGCGCCGTTTTATTCGACGAAAACTATGTGGAGGCAATACTTACGGCTCAAGTCGGCGGCGCGGATATGTTGCGCATGGATTGCCACCGCGTGTATGACGCGATTGTGCCTCTCGGCGGCGAAGTTCTTTCGGTGGGAGTTGCGGGAAACATTGCAAGCGAGCCTACGGGGGAATACATAGCGGTGTATAATTCGTCGTTTGCCGAAGTTTATAAGGTTACGGGCGCGGAACCCGAACTGAAATTCAGAGTGCCGCGCACTAACGAATATGTGTTCGTTTGCAGCGGCGGTTCGCTCGTGCTGTGGAATAAAAGCGGGATGAAAATATACGAACCGGACGAGTACGGAAATTACGTTGAATACTTAGGAAGCGCGCAATGCGGCGACGAGCGGATAATATTGAGAGAAGGAAATATTTATCACGCGCTTTTCCGCAATTCAAACATGGTTTACCGCTTTACGTTCGATAAAATTACCGAAACCGTTCTCGAAAAAACGACGGTTACGAGCGCGCTTTTCTTTCTCGGCAGGTGCGGCAACGCAATAGCGTGGGGCGACAGAACTTTGTATGTTAAAACGAGCGACAGTGACCTTAGCGCCGATTTTAATCTATGCGAAATAGCAAATCATCGCGTTAAGCGCGCCGTTTTGGGAATAGGCGACTGTTTTTGCGCGGTTGCGGAACGCGGACAGCCGCTTATATTCGACTTTGTGCACAACGTTATAATCGACGCGCCTCAAATTAAGGGCGCTAACGGCAGGCTTTTGTACGGCGACAACGGCTTTTACGTTTACGACCATTACAACGGCGTGCGCAGAATACAAACCGACATTTCCGCAAAAGGCATAACGTCGGCTTGCCTTGCGGGCGACAGAATTTGGGCTGTGCGCGACGGAAAATTGTGTTGCTACTATTGCAACGGAAACGGCATGACGCTAAGGCTCAAAGCGGGGAGCGAAGGCAAAAATTATTTGTGCGCTTACCGCGAGCGCAAATTAAAAAACTTGGGCGGAGGAGCAAGCTTCGCCGTTGGTTTGAATTGAGGCGACGCGTTGAATTGCGCAACCGAAATATTTTAAACAAGGAGGAAAAAGAGAAACGAATATGTGGGAAGAAATTTTAAAAACGGCGCTTTCTAACGGACTGTGGGCGGTTTTGTTTTGCGTGCTTTTAATGTATCAACTGCGCGACGGAAGAACGCGCGAGCACAAGTACCGCGAAACGATAAACACTTTGCTTGAGCGTCTCGGAACGCTCGAAAGCGTGGAAAAGGGAGTGAATGAGGCGGTGAGTATTTTAAAACGGCGCGATGGTAAGCCGCGCAAACAAGCGGAGCCGAGCGACTTGGGCGGCGAGGTGGCGCGTGTATAAAAGAGCGCTATATTCGGTGTGCAACGGCGCTTTTTGCCATTCGGTTAAAACCGACGGCGGCGTGTTGCTGTTCACAAGAGAGGGCGGCAAAACGGTGCGGAGACAAATAGCGTTGCCGAGCGGAAAGATTTTCGGCGCGCGCGCCGTTAGCTACGCCGACGCATATTTCGAGTTTGTCGACTCTACTGTGGAAATTTTGGGGGAGGAAATTATTTATGACGTCAAGACGCGAGAGAATTAAAAAAATAAAATTCAGGCTTGCGAAAGCAAACGTTATGCGGCGCAGTCGCGGACTTACGGAATGCGACGCCGAAAACGGAAACAAGAGTAAAGGGGAGGAGAATTAGAAATGTCTACGGGAGCAGACTACATACGCGAAACATGGAGTTCGCTTAAAAACGGAAAAAGCAACAAAAATAAAAAAGACGAAGTAACGGAAGAAATCGAAAACTTTATTTCGGGATACGGCAAAAACCAACTGCCCGAAAAACCGCGACTGCCCGACGTTCCCGAATACGAACGAATGGAGTACGACGCGCCCACCGACGACGCAATAGGCGAAACGGCGAAAAAAGAACTCGAATCGTATAAGGCGCAGGGCGAAAGCGGCATAGAAAAAGAAATCGCGGCGCTCGAAAAAAAATACGCGTCCGACTCGGAAGCCGCGCGCGAGAATAACGAAAACGCGAAAAAAAGCGTTGAGCTCGGCTACGAGGCGGCAAAACGCAACACAGATTCCGACATGTTGAAACGCGGGCTTGCCCGTTCGAGCATAGCCGCTTTGAGCAAGGCGGAAATCGAGTCGGAAGAGGCGTCGGCAAAGGCGGGGCTCGACGCGTCGCTTTCGCGCGAGCTAAACGAAATAAGCGGAAAGCTCGGAGAACTTTCGGCTAAACGCGAAGAAGCTTTAAACGATTTTAACCTTGCTTATGCGGCAAAACTTACGCAAAGAATTACAGAACTGAAATCCGAGCGCGACAAAAAAGTTGCCGAAGCGCTCAAATACAACAACACGCTTGCCGAAAAGGAGCACGGCGCCAAAGTGGACAAGCAAATGAAAGAGAGCGAACTGTATAACGACGCTCTTTCGCAGAAAAAGAAAGAAAACGAACTGAGCGGCATAACCGAATCGGACTATCAAAATATATACTCTCAAATCGCGCAAAAACTGCGCGGCTTAAACGCGCACGACGCGCGCGACATAGTGCTAAATAACCCAAGCGTGCGCAAAAGCCTGAACAACACTTATTATTATAAATTGTATGACGAGTTTTGCCGATGAAAAAACTTGCGGCAAAGCTCCGCTCCAAGAGTTTTTGGGTTACTCTTGCGGGCGCGGCGGCGCTTATTCTTTCCCGTGCGGGAATAGATATGTCGGCGCTCGTCGAAAAAATAATAAACGCAATCGGCGGAGTGCTCCTTGTGTTCGGCATAGCCGTGTCGCCTGCGAAGAATAACGAAAAAGAAGAAACGGACGAAAAACAAGACAAAGGAGAAGAGAAAACAAAATTATAGAAATAAAAGCGACGCCATTTTTATGGCGCCGCTTTTTTAGGGCTTTAAAATAAACGGCAACAACTTTTTAAACAAAACAAAAGATGTATATTAGTTGTTCGCTTGAAAATACGAAAGATAAATGGTATAATATGGTAAACACACAAAAGACAAAGGGGCAAGTATGGCGGCAAATACGAATTTATCGGATGCAAAACGCGCAAAAAAGGACGAGTTTTACACGCAGTATGACGATATACAACGCGAAGTAAACGCATACATTGAATACAATCCCGATGTATTTAGAGGAAAGACGGTTTTGCTTCCTTGCGACGACCCCGAATGGAGCAACTTTACACGATTTTTTGCGCAAAACTTCGAGTTTTTCGGACTCAAAAAACTTATAAGCACAAGCTATGCCGCCGACAGTAAGCCTGCGGATATTCCTTATCAACTGTCTATGTTTGAAACGGAAAGTCCGAAATTCGACGAGAAAAAGACGCGCTCGCACGGAAAAATATTCACGCTCACACATGATACTAACAAATCGGGGCGAATTGATATTGACGACTTGCAGTGGGACTACTTAGAGGGCGACGGGGATTTTAGAAGCGACGAAATAAAGAAGTACCGCGACGAGGCGGATATTATAATCACTAATCCGCCGTTTTCGTTGTTTCGTGAGTTCTTGGCGTGGATAGGGGAAGCGGATAAGAAATTTATAGTTGTAGGCAATCAAAATGCAATTACATATAAAGAAATTTTTCCTCTTATCAAGGGAAATAAAATATGGCTTGGTAATGGATTTAAAGGCGGCGCCGGGCATTTTATAAACAAGTATTATGAGGATTATGCAACTGCGTCAGACCATAAGGAGGGCATGATACGAGTATCCGGCGTGGTGTGGTTTAGTAATATTGAACACGGACGCCGCCACCAACCGTTAATGTTAATGACTATGGCTGAGAATATACGACATAGTAAGCATAAGGAAATAAAAGGAATAGGATATAAAAACTTTGATAATTACGACGCGATAGAGGTTCCTTTTACAGATGCCATACCGAGTGATTATGATGGTATAATGGGTGTGCCTATAAGTTTTTTGGATAAATATAACCCCGAACAATTTGAAATATTAGGGGCAACGGAAAGCGAAGGAAGGGGCTTTTCGGTTGGGCTGTGGAATGAAGAAAGTAAGGTTACGCAACCTCTTGTAAATGGAGAGCGGCAATATAAACGCATATTTATAAGATTTAAGAGAGGATAGAAAAATGAAAACCACGCTTAAAACGGATATAACGGTAGAAGAAATTTGCAAAGGGTTCGTATATAACGAGTACGAGGGCAAAGGCTTGTTCGGACTTTCGGGCAAACTCACTATACAGCCCGAATACCAACGTAACTACATATATGCCGACGGTAAGCGCGACGTTGCCGTTATAGAGTCGGTATTAAAAGGCTATCCGCTTGGGCTTTTTTATTTTACCCAAGTAGCTGAAGAGAAGTTCGAAGTTTTGGACGGGCAACAGCGTATTACAAGTTTGGGCAGATTTTTAACAAATAAATTTTCTATTTATATGAAAGATATAGAGCGCGATATATATTTTAGCGGTCTTGCCGCCGATTTGCAAAATAAGATTTTGCAAACGAAACTTTTAATATATGAGTGCGAAGGAACGGAAAGCGAAATAAAAGAATGGTTCAAAACTATAAATATAGCGGGTGTTCCGCTTAACGAACAGGAACTGTCGAATGCAATACACAGCGGACCTTTTGTTACGAAAGCAAAAGAAGTATTTAGTAACACTCAAAACTCGAATATTCAAAAATGGAGCGCTTATGTGTCGGGTTCGGTAAACCGTCAAGACTATTTGCGTACCGCGCTCGAATGGGTGAGTAAAGGGCATATAGACGAATATATGAGTTTGCACCGCTACGATACAGACATAAGCGAATTGCAAACCTATTTTAATACGGTTATTGATTGGATAGAAAGCGTCTTTGTGTCTGACGAAAAAGAAATGCGCGGCTTGGAGTGGGGCAGACTTTACGAACAATATCACACTACGGCGTATAATCCGCAAACCGTGTCCGAGCAAGTAAAGAAGTTGTATTCCGACCCCTACGTTAAAAACCGTAAAGGCATATTCGAGTATATATTGGGCGGTTGTGTGGACGGAAAACTGTTGGACGTTCGCGTGTTCGACGAGGCTACAAAACAATCGGTGTATCGTAAGCAAACTGCGGACGCTACGGCGCATAATGTTTCCAACTGTCCGCTGTGCGCGCTCGGCTCGGACGCGAACAAAACGCGTATATGGAAGCTCAATGAAATGGACGCCGACCATATCACAGCGTGGAGTAAGGGCGGCGCAACCGATATAGCCAACTGTCAAATGCTGTGTAAAACGCACAATAGGGCAAAGGGCAATAAATAACGCGCTAAAAAACACCGCTTGCATAATCCGCAAGCGGTGTTTTTATGTGCTCGTCTATTTTTTTCTTTTGCCGAAAAGTCGTTCCATAAAGGTGGGTTTGCGTTCGCGGGTGAACGTGATTGTGCGACCTATTGTGCTCGGCTTAAACTCATGTTCTTTTTGCTCGTTCGTTTCGTTGGCGCTTTGCGAAACGGAGGGGCGCGACATTTGCGCGGCGCCGTGCGTTTGAGATTGCCTTTGCGCCTCAACCCGTTCCGCAAGAGACTGTCGGCGAGCTTCCGAAACGGACTGCGCGCCCGTTCCCGTGTGTCCGAGCGTTTGGCGCGAAGCGGGAGACGTAGGGCGTTGCGCCGTTTGTTTCGCCGTTGAAGAAGAGTACGCCGCGCCGTCGTCGCTTATGCGTGCTTGCCGCGCCATAACTGCGGCGCGCACCGCTTCCGTTCTGCGCGAGCCGTATAGCCCCGCTATCATTTGCGTAACGTCGCGGTAGCGGTGTTGAGCATATACCGCAAGCGATTTCATGAGCGCGCTCTCTTGCGTCGGCGATATTATAGCGCCTTTTTCGCTGGGGCGCACAATGGTGTCTTTGTGAAGCCGTTGAATGCTTTCGGGCGGAAGCGAACCCGTTATGGAATAATAAATCGTAACGCCGAGCGCGTAAATATCCGTCCAAGCGCCTTGTTCGCCGTGCGTGCGATATTGCTCTTCGGGCGCAAACCCTTGCTTTAACACTATCGAAAGACTTTTGCCGTCGAGGTTTGATTGTTTTGCCGCGCCGAAGTCGATTAGCTTAACTTCGTTGGTTTTGGTTAAAAGAATATTGTCGGGCGAAATGTCGCGGTGAATTAGCCCGAGTTTGTGCACCGACACGAGCGAATCCATTATGGGGCGCAAAATAGTTAAGATTTCGTCGCAAGGCACTTTGCCGCCCTTTCTTTGCAAATATTTTTTAAGCGAAATGCCGTCGAGGTATTCCATTACTATATACGCGGTGCCGTTCGCCGAAAAGAAATCGCGCACCGAAACTATGCCGGGCAGATTTTTTATTTTGGCGAGGGTTTTGGCTTCGTCGATAAACCGTTTTAACCCTCTGTTGCTCGCCGCTTGGTTTTGCTTGGAGTTTATTATAACCTGGTTGCTTTTGGGCATACGGTTAACGTAGCCCGACGGGTAGTATTCTTTAATTGCAACCTTAACGCCGCAACTCATGTCCCACGCCAAATACGTTATGCCGAAACCGCCTTCGCCGAGCGCGCGGTGGATAAGATATTTGTTGGCGAGCACCGTGCGTTGCGCAAGGTGGTGAGGCGGGGCTTGGAGCTCCTCCGCTTTTTTGCGGCACGTAGTGCACACGCGTTGCGCGTCGAGCGTGCCGAAGCAGTTCAAGCAAATGTTTCTGCTTGTTCTAACTTTGTTCGCTTCCACTTAAATCGCCTCCCCGTCTTCTGTGGCGAAAGCCACAATAGCCGAATAATTGTCGTTGAATTTGTTCACACGCATAAGTAGCCTTTGCTCCATTTTCGCAAGCGCGTCTTGCGGCGTGGGGGAAGTAACGAGGTCGTGCTCCATTTCTTCCTCGTAAACGTATTCCCAAAAGCCGTCGGTGCAAAGAATAACGTAGTCGCCCGGCACTAACGGCGTGCGGGTTATTTCGCAGTCGGGCGGAATATAGTAGTCGTTTCCGAGCACGCGCGTAAGTTTATTTTGGTCTTTGTGCGTGCGAATGTCGCGCAACGCTATTTCGCCGCGTTCAACCGCGAGCTGGCTTAAAGAATGGTCTTTGCTCTGATACGCGAGTTTCCCTTGCTTAAACAAATATATGCGGGTGTCGCCTATGTGGCTCATTACCGAAGCGTTGCCGTCGGTTACGAAACACGCCACAGTTGTGCAACTCGAATGCAATACGGGATTCTGCTCCTTGTATGCCGAAACAAAGTTGTGCGAGTTCTGAACGTAAGCTTGAACCGTTTCGGGCAAAAACGCCTTTTCGCGGTCGGCGTTATACACCTTTTCGAAAAGCTCCACTATTTTCGTGGCGCACAGTCTGCTCGCAACCTCGCTTCCCACATACGAGCCGAGCCCGTCGCACACCACAAGGCAGGCTTCTTTTCCGTTCGTCTTGCTTGCAAGAAAATCTTGGTTGTATTCTCTGCCGCCCTGTTTGCAAATACTTGCTAACGTAATTTTCATTTATAACTCCGTTTGCAGTTTTCTATAATAATATATTTTACTATAAATCCGCATAAAAAGCAACTAAATAATTCCAACGAAAAACGCCGTGCGGGTTTTGTAAAAAGAAGCTTAGGCGGCGTTATTTTAATTGACCTTTCGCGCTGAATTTGATACAATATTGACGTATTTGTTTATTAGGAGAATGCACGAATGAAAGTAGCGGTTGTAATGGGTAGCAAGTCCGATTTCGAAGTGGTTAAGCCTTGTATTTCGGCGCTTAAAAAATTCGGGGTGGAAACCGAAGTTCGGGTGATTAGCGCGCACCGCACGCCCGAAGAGGCTCACGAATTCGCAACTTGCGCAAGTTCGCGCGGCGTAGAGGTTATAGTCGGGGTGGCGGGAAAAGCCGCCCACCTTGCGGGAGTGCTTGCGGCAAGCACGACGCTTCCCGTTATAGCGCTTCCCGTTCAAACTTCTATGATGGGCGGGCTCGACAGCCTTTTGAGTATGGTGCAAATGCCGTCAGGCATTCCCGTAGCTACGGTGGGGGTGAACGCGGGCGAAAACGCGGGGCTTCTCGCCGTGCAAATGTTGGCGCTTAAATATCCCGCGCTATCCAAAAAGCTTGCCGACTACAAAGAGGAAATGCGCAAAAAAATAGGGCATGACGACGAAGAACTTCAAAAGAAGCTCGCGGAAGAATATAAGTAGACTACGGCGAGAAAGCGCCGAAAGGAGAATATAAGAGGTATGAAAGTAACAAAAGGCGAACAGCTCTACGAGGGCAAGGCGAAGAAGGTTTTCGCAACGAGCGACCCCGACATCGTGTTGGTGAGTTATAAAGACGACGCCACAGCGTTCAACGGACTTAAAAAAGGAACTATTATAGGTAAAGGCGTTGTGAACAACCGCATGAGCAACCACATGTTCCGTCAGCTCGAAAAGGCGGGCGTGCCCACTCATTACGTTGAGGAACTTTCCGACCGCGAAACGCTTGTTAAAAAAGTTTCTATCGTGCCGCTCGAAGTTATTATTCGCAATATTGCGGCGGGCAGTATGAGCAAGCGTTTGGGCATAGAAGAGGGAACGGCGCTCAAATGCCCTGTGCTCGAATTTTCGTATAAAAACGACGAACTCGGCGACCCCATGATAAACGATTACCACGCTATGGGCATGGGAATAGCCACCCGCGAAGAAATCGACACAATAGCCGAACTTGCGTTTAAAGTGAACGCTTTCATGCTCGACTATTTTAAAAAGCTGAATATTGATTTGGTCGATTTTAAATTAGAATTCGGCAAGTATCACGGTAAAATTATTCTTGCCGATGAAATAAGCCCCGACACCTGCCGTTTTTGGGATAGCACCACAAAAGAAAAACTTGATAAAGACCGTTTCCGCCGCGATATGGGCGGAGTGGAAGAGGCGTATGCCGAAATGATGCGCCGCTTAGGTATTTAACGACGGCGAATAAGGGCGCATCTTTCCGCTACGCTCGGCACGCCGACTCGGTTGCGTATGTGTGAATACGCGCCCTCATCGGCGTGCCGACTGTTGCGAAAATCTGCAACCCTTCTTCGCCGCCTTAGGCATTTTAAATCCGTAACATAGTTAATAAGTCGATTGTGTTTTATTCCCCAACCGTAAAGAGGGGTTAAGGGGCGAAGCCCCTTATCGTTGCGAGGGGGGCTTAGATAGGGGCGCGGCGCGGCGGCGAAGCCGTAACAACAGCACAGTGTGCTGTTGTTAGCCTAAGCGGGGAGCGGCTATGCCCGCGACCTGAGCGCCACAGCCGAAAGTGTTCCCCCTGCACGCTTTTTCGCCTAAGCCTTTTTGGCGTTCAAAAAGGCTGGTAAATGTTTTTGCAAGGCTTTTTGTGACCAAAAAGCCGCCACGCTTTTGGCGCTCAAAAAGGCTGATAATATTAAAAGCGAACTTGTTGCTTCAAGAGGCAACAAAAAGCGAACCGTTGCTCAACGGCAACAAAAGGAGAAAAATTATGGATTATAAAGAAGCGGGCGTAGACGTTACCGCAGGCTACAAAGCGGTTGAGCTTATGAAAAAGCACGTTAAATCCACGTTCGATAAAAACGTGCTCGGAGGGCTCGGCTCGTTCGGCGGGTTCTATTCCATTGCCGACTATGTTGGCGGCGAGCCCGTGCTCGTTGCGGGAACGGACGGCGTTGGCACTAAGCTGAAATACGCGTTTATTGCCGACAAGCACGACACCGTCGGAATAGACTGCGTTGCAATGTGCGTAAACGACGTTGTGTGTCAGGGGGCGAAGCCTCTTTTGTTCCTCGACTACATGGCGGTTGGCAAGCTGTTCCCCGAGCAAGCCGAAAAAATAGTGTCGGGCGTGGCGGAAGGTTGCAGACAATCGGAATGCGCGCTCATAGGCGGCGAAACCGCCGAAATGCCGGGATTTTACAGCGTGGGCGAATACGACCTCGCGGGTTTCTCGGTTGGCATAGTGGATAAGAAAAAAGCGATTACGGGCGCCGACATAAAGGCGGGCGACGTGCTCGTTGGGCTCCGCAGCAGCGGCATACACAGCAACGGTTTTTCGCTTGTGCGCAAGCTGTTCGGAGAGGACAAAACCGCTTTAAGCGTTTTCCAACCCAAACTCGGCAAAACGCTTCTCGAAGAGGTGCTCACTCCCACTCGCATATATGTGAAAACAGTTCTCGAACTTATAAAAAACCATACCGTTAAAGGCGTGGCTCACATAACGGGCGGCGGCTTTATAGAAAATATTCCCCGCATATTCCCCAAAGGGGTGGGCGCCGAAATCGATATAAATTCGTATGATAGACTTCCCGTGTTCGACATGCTCAAAGAAAAATCGGAGTTGCCCGATTCAAAGCTTTACAACACGTTTAACATGGGCATAGGGCTTGTGCTTTGCGTGCCCAAAGGAACGGAACGCGACGTTATGCAAGCCGCCGAAGCTCTCGGCGACAAAGCTTACGTTATAGGCAAAACCGTTGCGGGCGAGGGCGTTACCCTTTTGGGCGCGAAATAACGAGAGCGACTGCATGACTCAAAATTCCGACAAGAAAAAATTAGTAGCGCTTGTGTCGGGCGGGGGGAGCAACCTCGCCGCGATTACGGAGCGCATAGACGGCGGCGACATTAACGGCGAAGTCGTTGCCGTCATTTCGTCGAACGCCGAAGCTTTCGCTTTAACCCGTGCGCGCGAGCGCGGCATACCCGCCTACGTTTGCGCCCGAAAAGATTATGAAAACAACGAGGCGCGCGACCGCGAAATTTTGCGCATTGTGCGCGAGCATAACGCCGACTACATATTGCTCGCGGGTTATTTGGGAATAATATCGCCGTTTTTAATAGACGCGTATCCGTATAAAATCGTGAATATTCATCCCGCGCTTTTGCCCAAATTCGGAGGCAAAGGCTTTTTCGGCATTCACGTTCACGAGGCGGTTATAGCGGCGGGCGAAAAGGAAAGCGGCGCAACCGTCCATTTTGTGGATAGCGGCACCGACACGGGGCTTATTATCGCGCAACGGAGTTTAAAGGTTTTGGAAGAAGACACTCCGCATTCGCTTCAACAGCGCATATTGAGCAATATAGAACACAAGCTGTTCCCCGAAGTGGTGCGCGCTCTGTGCAACAACGAAATAAAGGTGGAAAACGGCAAAGTTATTTTTAAAGATGGAAACTTTAAATAGGCTTTCGCATAAGGTATTCGGTTGTTATGTTTCGCATACATAGGTGCGAAGAACATACATATGAGCAAAAAAACGTAAAAGCGCCGCCGTTTGTGCGGGCGCATAAGGAGAAGATATGAAAAAAAGAGCACTAATCAGCGTAAGCGACAAGACGGGAGTGGTGGAATTTGCCCGCGAGCTTAGCTCGCTCGGCTACGAAATCATTTCCACAGGCGGCACTGCGAAAGCGCTTTCGGACGCGGGCGTGAAGAACATAGGCATCAGCGACGTAACGGGCTTTCCGGAGTGCCTCGACGGAAGAGTGAAAACGTTGCACCCTGCGGTGCACGCAGGGCTTTTGGCTCGCCGTGATTTGCCCGAGCACATGGAGCAACTTAAAAAGCTCAAAATAAACACCATAGATATTGTTGTCGTCAATCTTTATCCGTTTAAGCAAACGATTTTAAAAGAGGGCACAACGCTCGAAGAAGCTATCGAGAACATAGACATAGGCGGTCCCACAATGCTGAGAAGCGCTGCAAAAAACTACCGCGACGTTTGCGTGGTTGTAGACCCCGCCGACTATACGGAAGTTGTGTCGCGCCTTAAAGCGAACGATTTGAGCGTGGAGTTCAAATTCGGACTCATGTATAAGGTGTTTCAGCATACCGCAGTATACGACACCATGATTTCCACCTATATGCGCGAAAAACTCGGCATACGTTTTCCCGAACAAATCACTTTCGCCTACGAGAAAAAGCAAGACATGCGCTACGGCGAAAACCCTCAGCAGAATGCGGCTTTCTACGGCGAGGCTCTTCCCGTTGCGGGCTCGTTGCCTCTTGCCGAGCAGTTGCAAGGCAAAGAGCTTAGCTACAATAATATAAACGACACCAACGGCGCTCTCGAACTTTTGCGCGAGTTCGGCGAAACGGCGGTTGTCGCGTGCAAACACGCCAACCCGTGCGGAGTAGGGCTCGGCAAAACGGTGTGCGAGGCATATAAAACGGCTTACGAGTGCGACCCCGTCAGTATTTTCGGCGGCATAGTTGCGGTGAACCGCACGGTAGACGGCGCGACGGCGGAAGAGATGATAAAAATATTCCTTGAAATCGTTATTGCGCCCGACTTTACGCCCGAAGCTCTCGAACTCTTTAAGAAAAAGCCCAATCTTCGCGTGCTTCGCCTTAAAGATATTAGCGCTCCTTACGCCGCAAACGCTTACGATATGAAAAAGGTGTACGGCGGCTTGCTTGTGCAAGATAAAGACGCCACGCTGTTTAATAGCGAAGACGTGAAAGTCGTTACAAAGCGCGCGCCCACAAAAGAGGAAATGAAACAGCTCGAATTTGCGTATAAAGTGGTTAAGCACGCAAAGAGCAACGCCATTGCTCTTGCGAAAAACAACGCGGCAATCGGCGTTGGCGGCGGACAGACTAACCGCATTTGGGCGGCTCAACAGGCTATCGAACACGCGGGCGAACGCGCGAAAGGCGCGGTGCTCGGCTCCGACGCGTTCTTCCCGTTCTCCGACTGCGTGGAGGCGGCGGCTAAGGCGGGCATAACCGCAATAATTCAGCCGGGCGGCTCGGTGCGCGACCAAGAGAGTATCGACGCTTGCGACAAGTACGGCATTGCCATGATTTTCGTTGGGCAAAGGCATTTTAAACACTGAGGATGGGAGAGGGGCAACCCCTAATTAAAAAATATGAAAAAAAGTAACGTGCTTATAGTGGGCGGCGGCGGAAGAGAACACGCAATCGCGTGCGCTCTCAAAAAAAGCGACAAAGTTGGAAAGCTGTATTGCATTCCGGGCAACGCCGGCATTGCGCAGATTGCCGAATGCGTGCCGAGCGTTAAAGCTACCGAACTTGAAAAAATAGTCGAGTTCGTAAATTCGCACCCCGACATAGAACTAACCGTAGTGGCGCCCGACGATCCCCTTGCAATGGGACTTGTGGATAAGCTCGAAAAGGCGGGGCACCGCGCTTTCGGACCGCGAGCGAACGCCGCGATAATAGAGGCGAGCAAAGTCTTTTCCAAAAATCTTATGCGCAAATACGACATTCCTACCGCAAAGTACGAAACTTTTTCGTCGTATGAAAAAGCACTCGAATACGTTCAAACCTGCCCGATTCCCACCGTTATAAAAGCCGACGGGCTTGCGCTCGGCAAAGGCGTTATTATTGCGAACACGCGCGAAGAGGCGGAAGCGGGACTGCGCGAAATCATGCTCGATAAAGCTTTCGGCTCTGCGGGAAGCGAAGTGGTTATAGAGGAATTTTTAACGGGCTTCGAGGTTAGCGTGCTCGCTTTTTGCGACGGTAAAACCGTTGTGCCTATGGCGTCGAGCCAAGACCACAAGCGCGCTCACGACGGCGACACGGGACTGAACACGGGCGGCATGGGCACGTTCAGCCCGCAAAACAAATACACTCCCGAAATGGCGGAACGCGCGATGAAAACGGTGTTTTTGCCCACCGTTCGCGCTCTCGAAAAAGAGGGCAGACCGTTTAAAGGCGTGTTGTATTTCGGGCTTATGATTACCTCTGCGGGCGACATTAAAGTTCTCGAATACAACGCCCGTTTCGGCGACCCCGAAGCGCAGGTTATTTTGCCCCGACTCAAAACCGACGTGTTCGACGTTTTCAACGCGTGCATAGACGGCACGCTGAACAGAATCGCGCTCGAATGGGACGAACGCGCCGCAGTGTGCGTTGTGGCGGCGTCGGGCGGTTATCCGCTCAAATACGAAAAGGGCAAAAAAATAACTTTCGGCGATATAGACGAAGACGTTACCGTGTATCATGCGGGCACCGCGATTTGCCCCGAATGCGGCGAAATCGTTACGAGCGGCGGGCGAGTGCTCGGAGTTACCGCGCTCGGCAAAGATTTGAGCGAGGCTAAAAAGAAAGCTTACGACAACATAAAGAAAATATCGTTCGAGGGCATGTTCTACCGCAACGATATTTGCAAAGAGGCATAAGTAGAGCCAGCCTTTTGGTCGCAAAAGGCTTAGGCGAAAACGACAAAAGGGCGGGACACTTTCGACTGTGTCCCTTCCCTTTTGAAACCCTACCCCGCAACGACAAAGGCTGCGCCCTTGACGGCTTTTAAGCGGTCGGGGTGTCACTGCGAGCGAAGCGCGGCAGTCCTAAATTGGCGCTCAAAATGCCGGTAAATAGTTTTGTAAAGGTTTTTTTGCGCCGTAAGTTGCGGCGCGTCGCAACAATAAATATTTTAAGGAAACGTGAGTATGATTAAAAGACTGTTTGTTGAAAAGAAAGAAGGATTGCGGCACAGCGCCGACAAAATCAAGTCGGACGTTGAAGGAGTGCTCGGAATCCGCGCCGAATGGGTGCGCGTGTTTCTTCGCTACGACGTAGAGGGGTTAGAGGGCGCCGATTTTGACCGCGCCGTAACTTCGGTATTTTCCGAACCGCCCGTAGACGACGTATATTTCGAAGAACTCCCGAAAACGGACGGCGAGCTTATACTTTCGGAGTATCTTCCCGGACAGTACGACCAACGCGCCGACAGCGCGGCTCAATGCGTGCAAATGCTCACTTTTGCGGCGCGCCCTTTGATTCGTTGCGCAACGGTATACGCTTTCGGCGGCATAAACGCGGCTCAAAAGGAGAAAATAGCGTCTTACCTAATAAACCCCGTAGAGGCGAGAGCGGCGAGCGAAGCAAAGCCCGCAACGCTCAAAGAGACCTACGACGAACCCGGTCCCGCGAAAATGGTTAGCGGATTTTTGGAGTTTTCCGAGTCGAATTTAAAAGATTACCATGCGCGCATGGGATTTGCCATGAGCGTGGAAGACCTCATGTTTGTGCAGGCTCATTTCCGTTCGGAGTTGCGCGAACCCACCGAAACCGAACTTAAAGTTATAGACACTTATTGGTCGGACCATTGCCGCCACACCACCTTTTTAACGCATTTGCAATCGGTTAAAATAAAGAGCGACAACCCCGCTCTGCAAGCGGCATACGAACGCTATTTGCGACTTTTCAACGAGCATCACAAAGGTCGTCCCGACAAATATCCGTGCCTTATGGATATTGCAACGATAGGGGTGCGTGAGCTTAAAAAGCAAGGCAAGCTCGATAACCTCGACGCGTCCGACGAAATAAACGCGTGCTCGATTAAAGTTACCGCCGAAGTAGACGGCAAGCCGGAGCAATGGCTCGTTATGTTCAAAAACGAAACGCACAATCATCCCACCGAAATAGAGCCGTTCGGCGGCGCCGCCACCTGCTTGGGCGGGGCTATCCGCGACCCTCTTTCGGGCAGAGTATACGTTTATCAGGCTATGCGCGTTACGGGCGCGGCGGATATAACCGAGCCGTACGAAAAAACGCTCAAAGGAAAACTGCCTCAGCGCGTTATATCCAAAACCGCCGCTGCGGGTTTTTCGAGCTACGGCAACCAGATAGGGCTTGCTACGGGCGGCGTTCACGAGGTTTTCCATTCGGGCTATGTTGCTAAACGCCTTGAAACGGGCTTTGTTGTGGGCGCGGCTCCCGCCGAAAACGTGGTGCGTTCCGTTCCCGAGAGCGGCGACATTGTGCTTCTTATAGGCGGTGCTACGGGGCGCGACGGTTGCGGAGGGGCGACGGGTTCGAGCAAAGCTCACACCGAAAAGAGCTTAGACACCTGCGGAGCCGAAGTGCAAAAGGGCAACCCACTCACCGAACGCAAAATTCAGAGACTTTTCCGAAAGAGAGAAGTTACACGCCTTATTAAGCGTTGCAACGACTTCGGAGCGGGCGGCGTCAGCGTTGCGATAGGCGAGCTCAGTCCGGGACTCGATATAAACCTCGACGCCGTTCCCAAAAAGTATTACGGCTTGAACGCAACCGAACTTGCCATCAGCGAAAGTCAGGAGCGTATGGCGGTTGTGGTGCGCGCGCAAGACGAAGAAAAAATGCTCGCGCTGTGCGCCGAAGAAAATCTGTCGGCAACCAAAGTTGCCACCGTTACCGACCGCGCGAGTATGCGGATGTTCTACGGCGGCAAGCTTGTTGTGGACCTTCCGAGAAAATTCCTCGATAGCAACGGCGTTCGCCAACACACCGACGTTGTAATACGCGACGGCGAAGTTAAATTCTTCGGAACTTTGCCCAAAGAAACCGATTCGGCAATTAAAAAAGGCGATATGGCTTCGGCTGTGCGCGCAACTCTTTCGCAACTCAACGTTTGCTCGCAAAAAGGGCTCGGCGAAACGTTCGACTCAACGATAGGCGCGGGCTCGGTTTTAATGCCGTTCGGCGGCAAATACCAACTCACTCCGAGCATAGCAATGGCGGCGCTGTTGCCCACAAGCGGCATAACCGACACCGCAACCGTGTGCGCCTACGGGTTTAACCCCTCGCTTATGAGCGAATCGCCGTTTGTGGGAGCGATTTATTCGGTGCTCCTTTCGGTTATAAAAACTGTTAGCGCGGGCGCGCCGCTCGGCAGCGTTCGGCTGACTTTGCAAGAATTTTTCGAGAGAATGAACGGAGAACCCTCGCGCTGGGGAAAACCTACGGCGGCTCTTTTGGGCGCTCTCACCGCGCAGCTCGAACTCGGGCTCGGCGCAATAGGCGGCAAAGACTCCATGAGCGGAAGCTTCGAGAAAATAGACGTTCCGCCCACGCTCATATCGTTTGCTCTCGGCGTCACGCGCGCAAGCGGCGTTATAGACAACGTTTTGCGCGGCGGCGAAAAGGTTTATCGGCTAAAACTCAAAACCGACGCTTTCGGAATGCCCGACTTTAACTACGCGGTTGAGCTGTTAAAGCTTTTGTCGGGCGAGATTGCTCGCGGCAGAGTTAAGTTCGCAACGGTTGTAGAAGAGGGCGGCTCTGCGGCGGCTGTAATCAAGAGCGCGCTCGGCAACAAACTCGGCTTCAAATTCGAATATAAAGACGTTAAAAATTTGTTCCTGCCTTATTTGGGCGATATTTTGGTGGCGCTCGAATCGCCCGACGACTTTGTGGGCTATGAGCTCGACTATATAGGCGAAACGACGCAAGACGGCAAATTCACGTTCGCGGGCGCGGGCAACGCAAGCGTAAGCGTTAACGAAGCGGAAGCGGCTTTTGTGGGTAAGCTCGAAAACGTTTATCCAACTACGGCGGCGGCGAGCGGCAAAGCCGAAAATCTTAGCTATACGGGCGGCATAACCGCGTTCCCCGCGAAAAAGAGCAAGAAAGTTAAAGTTTTCATACCCGTATTTCCGGGCACGAACTGCGAGTTCGACACAGCCAAGCGTTTCGCTCTTGCAGGCGCCGAACCCGTGATTTGCGTAATACGCAACCGCACGCAAGAGGAGCTTTCGGCTTCGCTCGACGAGGCGGCAAAGTGCATTGAGAGCAGCCGCATAATAGCTTTTCCCGGCGGATTTTCGGGCGGCGACGAGCCAGACGGAAGCGGCAAGTTTATTGCAACCGCTTTCCGTTGCGGAAAAATCGCGGACGCAATCGATTCGCTTTTGTATAAGCGCGACGGCTTGATTTTGGGAATTTGCAACGGTTTTCAGGCTCTCGTAAAACTCGGACTTTTGCCGAACGGAAAAATCTGCGAGCTCGATTCGTGTTCGCCCACGCTTACTTTCAACAACATATCCCGCCACGTTTCCACAGCTGTGAACGTGCGCGTGGCGAGCAATCTTTCGCCTTGGCTTGCGGGCGTTAAAACGGGCGACGTGTTCAAAGTTGCGGTGAGTCACGGCGAGGGCAAATTCATAGCGCCCGAAAACAAAATCGCGGAACTTATCGCAAACGGGCAGATTGCTACGCAATATTGCGACGAGCACGGCAACGCGACAATGCAAAGTCCGTTTAATCCCAACGGCTCGGTTATGGCAATAGAGGGAATCACAAGCCGCGACGGCAGAATATTCGGCAAAATGGGGCATAGCGAGCGCATAGGCGAATTCCTTATGAAAAACGTTCCCGGCGACGCCGACATGAAAATTTTCGAAAGCGGCGTAAAATACTTTAAATAAACGATTGCGGATAAGGGCGTTTGACGCCAAGCGAAGCGTTTAGAATCCGCAGAAAACACATAAAAACGCGTAACAAAAAAGAGACTTGAATAAGTCTCTTTTTTGTTGCTGTATCTTTGCGAGCGAAGCGAGCGCGAACGTTTTAGCAGCTTCTGCCCACGTCGGTGTTGTCGCAGGTGCGGCATTGCAATTCTTTAACGGGGTGTTTGCTTTCTTCAAAGCGGTAATCTTCGCCCGCTTCGGTAATATACTGTTCGATAACGTTATGGCTGGCAACGTTGCCGCTCGAACCGTTCACGGCGTCGTTATACTTAAAGAACTCGTAATTTTCTGGAACGGAGCACACTTCGGTGTATTCTTCGAGCACCGACGTATTGTTCACCGTGTTTTTGAGCACGTCGCGCACATACTTTTTGTTGTTCGCAATGTTTTTGTTAAACGACAACAGCATGGGGAATTCGCCTACGGGAATAACTTGTTGCCATTCCTTTTTCTCATACTTTTTGAGCATGTTGGCGGCGGCGTGCAAATGCGCTATTTCCATATTGAGGTGTTCTTCCCATACGTCGCGCACATAGCGGTCGGTTTCGTCTTCCATCATAGAGTAGTAAAGATAGCATTCGGCGTATTCGTGGCACAGCGCCGACTCTAACCAAGTTGCGTTAGGGTCGATAAGGCTTTCATACTGCGTAACGTGCTGTTCTTCTATCATGGCGATTTCGCTGTAAAGTCTGCGCCCAAGCTCTGAGGTGTGAGTTTGCCCTATGTTCATATAGTAGTTCATGGTTTGCTGTTCGGCGGCGGTTATTATCATAGTGTGCAGGTTGGTGAGCATGTCGCTACTGCCGCGCGGGGCGAATCTGCGCACGTCGTCGAACGGATAGCGGTGTTCCGATATGGTGGGTCTGCCCGGCATAATTTCGGTGTAGCTGCCAACAAGACGCTCGCCGCGAACCCCTTGCTCCATTTCGAGCAAGTCGCTGTAACGGTAGAGGTGGTCGAAGTCTTCGAGTAGCGCAAAGTCGAGCGCCGCCTTAACATACGGGTCGGGCTCGTTCTGCGCCATAATCGCCGTAAGGTCTACCGCGAGCTGCTCGTAAGATATTGTAGTTTCGAGCGTGCTTTCGTTAATAGGCTTTAACATGCTTATTTTTTTCTGTTGCTGTTGTTCTATTCTGCGGGTGAGCGCAAGCTCGCGGCGAATATCGTTGTTGTTGCAGTGGCGCGAAAAATTGTGCAAAAACCACTGCGCTTCGAACTCGGTGCCGTTCATTAGAATAATGCGTACCTTAGTGTAGGGGTCAACTTCGTTTTTGTCGTAGGATTTGGGGTAGAGTTTGTTCCAATCCGCAAAACACTTGTTAATGGGCATAGGCTTTATGCCGAACGGGTTAAAAGACATATAATTTTCTCCTTTTTTTAAGATAAGCATATTTTTCCCATTGCGCGAATAAAGTATACGGGCGGCGGCTTTTCGTTTCTCGTATTGTGTTTTACGAGTGCACGTGTGTAGAAATATAGGTAAAAAAGGCGTGTTTTTCGCTTGACAAGCGGGGGGGGGTTCGTTTTATAATATATACGACGAACATAAGTTCGAAAAAAATTTAAAGGAGAGAGAAAGTGAAAACGGCAGCTAAAGTGTTTATCATTTTGGGAATGATATTCGGATGTATTGCGATTTTGCCGCTCATCTTCGGAGGACTCACTCTTTCGAAAATGAAAAAGGCGACTTCGAAATCCGACCTTATGGTTTGGGGCATCTTAGATATCTTTTTCTGCAGTCTTATAGGCGGAATACTTGTTCTTTGCCTTAAAGACGAAGATTTGGCTACAAACTGAAACCACGCCAAAGTTTAACTTTTTTTAGTGCTCGAAAAATTTTAAAATTCAAATTCCCGATAAGGTTTTTTCCTTGTCGGGAATTTTTTTGTTTGATATGTGTCGCACAGTAAAAAGTTGAATTTTTTTTCCAAAAGGTATTGACAAAGCCAAAAATGTGTGTTATGATTATATCAAGGTTTTACGCGCGTAACTCTTAAAAAATGCGCGCGCAAATAATAAGGGGCAGGGAGGTAAAATGGCAAATAGGGCAGACGTGGCAAAACTTGCGAACGTGTCGGTGGCAACCGTCACTAACGCGCTTACCGGAAGAAAACCGGTTGGCGCCGATTTGCGCGAGCGCGTGCTTGCGGCGGCTCAAACGCTTAAATATATTCCCGATTCGTCGGCTCAACGGCTCGCGTCGGGTATAAATAAGCACATAGGCGTGGCGGTGTCGGAGCTTACAAACCCGTATCATATCGAGGTTATCAAGGGAATAGACTCGTATGCCGCCGAACAGGATTTTGCCGTTTCGGTTTTCGACCTCGATAACAACGCGCAAAACAAATTCAAACTTATCGCGTCGCGCAGGCTCGGCGGAGTGGTGAACTTCGTGTCCGATACCTACCCCGACGAATATGTGCGCTACTTTATTCAAGACAACGTTGTAATGGTGAATTTCGAGTGCGAGCAGAGTTTCAGAATAGACGCCGTTTATTCCGACGGTATGGACGCGCTCGTTCGCAAAGCGGCGGAGCTCGGGCACAAAAACGCCGCGATTCTTTCAACTCTCGAACCGCAATATATGCTTCTCGATTCCCGCGCCGCCAAATTTATAGAACTGCGCGAACAGTGCGGTTTTAACACCGACGACGGTTTGCTTGTGGGCAACGATTTGGGCGGCAAGCGCACAAGCGAAGAAATGGGCTATTTGCTCACCAAAAAATTGCTTGCGTCGGGCAAAAAGTTCACGGTGCTGTTTTGCATAAACGATATGTCGGCGCTCGGAGCCATAACCGCCTTGCACGAAAGCGGAATAAGAGTGCCCGACGATATTTCGGTTGTTGGGTGCGACGACATTTCTATATGCAAATATGTGCATCCGTCGCTTACAACTCTGGGATTCGACAAATTTGCTTACGGCAGGCAGATTGCCAAAACGATTATAGACAAAATCAAAAATCCCGACATGGAGCGGTTTGTGCAAAAGGTTCAGGCGTCGCCCGTTTTCAGAAACAGTTTGGGCAAAGCCAAAACATAAAAATTCCCGCAATATTCTTTTTCGTGTTAAGGAGTCCGCGCGCAAACCGTAACGCGCGTAAACGCTCCGAACTTACCGAAAAAGCGACTTGCGTATAATATATATAATTTCCGAAAAAACTTTTCAGGAGGAGTAAATGTAATGAGAACAACAACCAAAAAAAGCATATCGGCGTTCGCGCTTGTGTGCATGCTTGTGTTGGCGCTTGCAACCGCAGTAGTGTGCGGGGGGGGGAGCCTTTTAGCCGCCCGCGCCGATGAAACGACGCCGCCCGCAGAGGAAACGCCTGCGGTGGCGGTAATCGTAAAAACGGTAAGAGAGGATATGGACGATGCCTCTAAGGTTAAAGCACATGTGCTTTTTGCCGAAGATAATGGCACTGCCGTCAGTTATATCGATGCTTCTGCCGCACCTGTTGAAAATTTGCAACAGTATGAGGCTTATAAAAATAAAATTACCGTAAACGGGAAACCGATAGAACAGCTTTCCGAATTCAGTTTGAATTTTGTTCAAAAGAAAGTTGCGGTTAGTGGCAACACCGACAAAACGGTTAAATATCAAACCAAATATGTGCTTGAAATTGTGCTCAATAAGCTTGACCTCGATTGGACTCGCCCGAATAAGGTCACCGATTCAAAAACGACTTGGATAAGCGAAATAGTAATTAAAGAAGGGCTCCCTTTGTGGGGCGACAATGCGCCTTCCACCGAAAAGACGCTTTCGAAGGACACATATGTATATGCGGGGCAAAACAGATTGCATTTGGGTGTTCGCAAATGGGCTGACAGCGCACCCGAAGGCAAAATTTCCCGCGTGTATTATGAAAACGGTCCCGAAGATATAAACAAACATGAAATAACAATCGAACTTCAAACGCAAGACGGCGAAACCGGATACATTTTTGATGAAACGAACGAATTAAAGTATATGATGCGTCGTTCTAAGTCTACGATTAAAGACAACAATACTTGGTATGACTCAACTGTGTATACGGGAGAACCGGAATATAAAAAGGCGCAAGGATTTAACGAACAATCACTGTTTGAAGTAATTACTAAATTGGGATTGCGTTACTCGGTCGGCAAGCTTATCACGATAAACGGTATGGCACTGTCCGATTGGATGACTCTTCCGCTTCAAGCGGCTTACGAAGCGGGACTTACTACCGACGCACAACTTCACGGTTTTGCAACAGCCTTAAAAGATTTCGACGGACGCAACGACGTTTATATTCAAGGCGATAAAATAAAGATTTATTTAAATAAGACTAATTCCTTTGTGTATAATTACACCGACGAAAACGAACAACCCGCAACTAAGACAATAAGTTGGGAATTGCCCGACCTTAGCGAGAGCTTAAACGTTAAAATTCTTCCCGGCTTTGTAGGCAAACTCATTAAGCTCACCGACGGCGACGAACTTACTTTGAACACCAAAAACGGCGAATACGACAGCGCGCGCGAAGAAATGGAATTCGAAGAAATCAAGTTGCTCGGAATAGACGCTCCCGTGCTTGAAAACACCGAGCTTATTTTCAGACTTCAATTCGATAAAGACCCGTCGGACGGTAACAGGGTTTATTTTACGGGACAGAACAATTATATGAGAAGTCTTCCGAGCAATGCTGTTCATCATAGTGCATATACTTCCGAAGAAATAGAAAAATTTGTGCAAAACGGCTTGTTCGATATTGCCCGCAACAGCATAATTTTAGGCGGCGTGTTCGGCGACAGCACCGAGTTCCGCACAATGTCTATCGCCGAAATGATGACGGAATCGAATTTGGGTATTCTCGAAAGACCCTATGCTGCAGCTCTTCACCTTGTTAAGGGCGACAACCGCATTGCAATCGGCGGCTTCCGCGAAGATAAAATCGTTAACGTTACGGACGAAAACGGCAACCCCGTGTTAGACGAAGAGGGCAACCCCTTAACCGAAAAGAAAGAAGTGAACTGGCCGTTCCGCGTTAAAAACTTAAAGCAGAATTTTACGCTCACAATCAAAGCGGGCTTCCGTACTCCCGCAGGCTACGAGCTTAAAGAAGACGCGAACTTTATTTACGACTACGAGTCGGTCAAATGGTATAAAGGCACGAGCGTAGACGACATCAAGGCGGAAAGAGTGCGCCCCGTAATAGAGGCAATCGACGCTTTGCCCGCAGTCGATTCGCTCACGCTTGACGACGAATACGACGTGAACGATGCTCGCGATTTCTACGAAGAACTCGACGACGAACTTAAAGCTCTTGTAACAAACCTCGATAAACTTACGGCTGCCGAAAAGAAAATAGCCGAACTCAAAGCGGGCGGCGGAACCGACAAGCCCGACGACGGCGACAATAGCGGCGACAATAACAACACAACCGAAGAGGGAAAGAAAAAAGGCTGCAAGTCGAGCGTAGGCGCTGTGTCGGTTGCCGGCGCAATGCTCATGCTCACGGCGGCGGGCGTTCTTAGCTTATCGCGCAAACGCGGGAAGAAAGCCGAATGAAAAGGCTTTCGCAAGTTTTAACCGTGTTGCTGTCGGCTATCGTATGCGCGGTAGCCGTCGCGGGGTGTTCGGAGCCTAATAAAAAGGAAGAAGAACCGCCCGCTCTCGTGCTTGAGTCTGAGAAGATGAACGAATTACTTTCCACGAAGAAATCCGACTCGCTTGTGTATTTCGGCAGTTCGGACAACGAATTTAACGACTTTTTGAACGATTTTGCGCACAGACATTTGCGCTACGACGAAGAAAGCGTCGGCAACCTCACGGTTGCCGATGCGGCTTCGGTAATGTTCGAACGCGAATGGGATTCGTTGGCGCTCAGTTGGTTCGACAGCGCATCGCTTCCCAAAAATAATTTGAACCTGTTAAAGCAGTGGTTCAGTCGCGTTGTTGTGGATAAATTCGGATATGTGTGGTCGTCCGACAACGTGAACGTGGGCGACCTTACGGCGGGACCCGTGTTTTTCAGGCAGGGCTGGCCGTTTCCCACCTATAAAGAAAGTCTCGAAAACGCGCCCGGATTCGAATTTAACGATTCGGATTTACAAGGCTTTACTTGCAACGTGGAGGGAGCTACCGTTCAAAACGGAGTTTACACGTTCAGTAGCAATAAGCTCACGCAAGACGCGGTTTACGAGAACACGACGCTAAATGTGAACACAGTGCATTCGCCGTTTTTGGAACTTGCCATAGCGGTGAATAAGCGCAGCGGCGCCGACGCCGCGAACGTAGACGATTTGTACGTTTATTGGAAGCGTAAGGGCGACGCCGACTATTCGGAAGAGCGAATGGTTAAGCAAAGCGAGTTCGCCACAATATGCGAGCCTATCGGAGAAAGCTTTTCGCGCACTTTGTTTTTGCCCATGTATTTGCACCCTATGTGGGGCAACGACACCGATATAACGGCAATAAAAATCGTGCTCCGTCCGCAAGAGGGCAAAACGATGAAAATCCGTTCGCGTCTCAATTATCTGCGGTTTAATTACGACACGCGGCAGTCCGCCAACGCGGCTTTGCTTCTTACTGCGGCGCGTAACTACTACGGCTTTACGCACGACTACGACGACCTTAAAACTAATTTAAACCGCTACCGTAGCGCGTTGCAATTCATGCTTACCCATTTAAAGGGTGAGAGCGGTTTGCTCGATTTAGGCTACTTTGCGGGGCACGACGGGCTTGTGCTCGACGAAAATTACCAACGCAAGCTCGGGCACGGCATAGGCGACAACTACTGGGATATTCTTTCGTTGCCGCAAATAAATTTGAGTTCCAACATTTATTTTTATAAAGCGGTTTGCGCAATGCGCGACCTCGAAATAATGGCGGAGCGCGAAAATATCAAGATTGAAAAGCCGCAAGTTAAAGGGGCGGACGATTGGAGCGCCGACGTTAAATATACGCACGATTCCGCTTCGCTGACTTCTCTTGCCGAGCTCGTTAAAAGCAGAATAAACGAATATTTTTGGAACGAAAAAACGGGCAGACTTCACATAGGCTACAACATGGGCGACGATAACCCCGTAGACTTCGGCTACGTTGTGTTCAACCTCGAAGCGATTGCCGAAGACATTTTAACGGGCGATAAAGCCAAGAGCGTTATGGATTGGATTAGCGGCAAGCGGATTGTGGAGAGCGACACCTCTAAGGGCGCGGATATTTACAAATTCGAGTTCGCTCCGAGAACTTCCACCGTTCGGAACAACATGCAATACGTTTGGCCGTGGATAGCGAGTAACCAACCGTTCGGGCGGCAAGTGCAAGACGGCGGCAGCGTGCTTTGGGCGTCGTATTACGATATTGCCGCGCGCTTAAAAGTGTACGGCGCTAACGACGCGTGGGCGCGCTTTAAAGAAATAAACGAGTGGTACAAAAAAGTTAAGGCGGCGGGCGGAAGCGGAAGAAGCTTTTACCGCGACTACTACGACGAACTTTGGTTCGAAGACAAAGACTTTGCGTTGCAGGGCGGCGGCAAAGACGGCGGACTTGGGCTCGACGAAGAATTCATAGAAAGCGCGATTTTATTTGCCGCGTTGCCTCTCGGTTTTATGGGGCTTAACGGCTCCGCCGACGGCGTTCTTACCGTTTCGCCTAACGTTCCGTCGCAAATGTCGTACTTCGAAGTGGAAAACCTTATGTTCGCGGGAATTAAATACGACATGGTTGCTTCGCGCTATTCGGTGGGCATATCCTCAGTTCGCGGCACCGTGCAAAACGAAAAAGTGAAAATCAAATTCAGAGTGGGCGAGGGGTACGAAATTCTTGTTGACGGCGAAAAAGTCGAAGCGTCGCGCGAGGGCGAATTTTTAACAGCAACGGTTCCGTTCGGAAAATTCGTTGCGGAAGCCGTAAAAGCGTAAAACTGTGTTCGGGATTGCCGCGCTCGTTACACTCGCTCGCAATACTCGCCTACGGCTCGTGGCGTTCGCACGCTTCGCGCGCTCGGCTAAGGACAACGTGCGGCTGTATTCGTTTTGATTGTCATTGCGAGCGCAAGCGAAGCAATCCGTAGCAATAACGTTATAAAAAGCAAATTCCCCACGCAGGCTAAAAAAAGAAGGAGAACGAATATGAAACAAGGCATTAAAAAAACGTTTCGCACAGTGTTGTGCGCGTTGTGTTGCGCTCTTATGTGCTTTTCGGCGGTAGCGTGCAACAGTAACGTTTTCAGGTTCGACGAGGAAGAACTCGATAAGGTTATGAACGAGGTGCTCAATACGGTAGACTTTACCGCCGACGAATCGTATGCGGGAACGCTCAGAATAGTAACCAACCAAGAGCCCGACCAAATAACTATTATGAACGCGCTTTTGGGCGGGTTCAAAAAGAAGTATCCCTCGATTACGGTAGACTACAAAAACTATCCGTCGGCGGGCTACAAAGACACGCTCACCAACATGAATTCGGCTTGCACGCTTAACGGCAAGTACGATACGTTCCCCGACGTGTTCTGGGCGAGCAACACCGACGTAACCGAATATCAGTCGCTCGATATGCTCATGCCCGTAGACTATTTCGACGGGCGCGACGAATCGTTCGATTTCGCCGATTTGGTGAAAATAATGGTGGACGATTGCAAGGTGGGCGAGCACGTTTATTTGATGCCGCGCGACAGCGACCGCATGGTTATGTATTACAACAAGGATTTCCTTGCAAAGGCGGGAGTGAGCGAAGAAGAACTTCATCCCGACCGCGCTCTCACAAAGTCCGAATTTTTGGCGCTTATGGAAAAATGCAAAAACGTTAAAAACGACGACGGAAAAGACGTTAGCGCGCTCGACGCGTTTTGGAATTGGGAGTCGCTTTTGTGGCCGTTGCTACACGCATACGGCGGCGCGGTGGTTAAAGAGGAAAACGGCGTAACCACGAGCGCGCTCAACAGCCCCGAAACGCTCGAAACCTATAAGTTTATTAAAGAGCTCAACAATAAAGGCTACATGACCGAAGGCGGCACGGGCAACTATTGGCGTTTTAAAAACAAGCTTTCGGTGTTCCTGTTCGGCGTAAGAGCTACGCTTACCGACCTTGCGGCAAACGTTTCTAACATAGGCGTTGTTCCCATGCCTAACCTGCACGACGACGAAAGCCGTTACTTTGTGGGAACGGGGTGCAGCGGCTACGCTATGTACCGTCATGCGGCTAATCCCACTGCGGCGTGGCTGTTCCAAAAATACGTTGCGAGCGAGGAAGGGCAAAACGCTATTTCGGCAACGGGCAACAACATTCCCGTGCTCAAAAAACTGTTCGACGACGAAAACGCCGTTTGGCGCAACGTTACCGTGAACGGCGACGCGAGTTTTAACCACGACGCGTATATTTACGAATACGACACCGCTTCGCTTACCGCTCAAACGGGCTACCGCGAGCTTATTAAACCGATTACCGCAATAAAAGAGGTTTCAAAAGCGTTCGAAGACAGCATTAAGTATGTGCTTCAAAACACCACTTCGTCCGACTACCTCGACGAGAAAAACGGTATTCCCAAATTTTTAAGGTCTTATCACAGAGACATAAACAACGCAATCAAGATAGCTTCGGGCAATTAACCTAAATTAAAGGATTTCGCAATTTGAGTATAGGCATAAAACACAATTCGAGCAAGGGAAGCGTCGGTGTTCTTTCGTCGTCGCTTCCTTGCAAAATAAAGAGGCGCAAATACAGCAAAAGAATGTTGCGCACAAGTTTGCAGTGTTGGGTGTTTTTAATTCCCGTGTCTGTGGGAATGGTCGTGTTTGCGGCAACGCCCATTCTTATGTCGCTGTTTTTCAGCTTCACCAACTACAACGGCGCTTTTATTTCGCAAATAGGAGCGTTCAATTTTAAACGCCTTTTCGATTTTTCTTCGGTGGCGGGCGAAAGGTTTTTAAATTCCATGCGCGTAACGTTTATATACGTTATTGCGAACATGGCTTTTTGCACGGTGCTAAGCTACGCGCTCGCGCTTTTCCTGCACCGCAAAATGAAAGGCATAGGGGTTGTGCGTTTGCTGTTTTATTTGCCCTGTTTGATTCCCGGTTTTATTTCGGGCTTTATCTACATGGCAATATTCCGTTACAGCGCGTCGGGCACTACGGGACTCATTAACACATGGTTGCTCAATTTGGGGCTTCCGCAACTAACGTTCTTTTCGGCAAAGAGCACCGCTATTCCGACGCTTGTGTTCACGAGCGTGTTCGGGCTTGGCGGCGGCATGATTATGCTACTTGCCGCGTTTTCCAACATTCCGCCCACTCTTTACGAGGCGGCGCGGCTTGACGGCGCGGGCTACTTTAAACAGCTTTTCCACATAACTATTCCGCTTTCCACTCCTATAGTTTTCTATAACCTTGTAACTTCGCTTATAGCGGGGTTGCAGACGTTCGGAACTTACGCGGCATACGGAACGGGACCCGAAGAGGAATTCAACTTTATGGCTGTTGAAATATACCGCATGGCTTTTTCGTACCACAACTACGGCTTGGCGTGCGCCGAAGCGTATTTGCTGTTCGTTATAGTGGGACTTTTATCGATAATCATGTTTAAATTCAGCGGGTGGGTGCATTACGGTGACGACTAAGCTTTTATATAATTCCAACGAGCAACTTTTGCTTTCCGCTCGCCGCAAAGCGCGCAAAACTGCGGTAGACTATATTGTTAAATACTCGGTCGCCGTGCTTTTGTTGTGCATTGTGCTTTTGCCTGTGGTGTTCATGCTTTTTCAAAGCGTTATGACCTATACGGAGTCGAGCGGGCTTGAAATGCACCTGTTTCCGCACAGCTTTCAGCCCTCTAACTACAAGATTATAACGGGGTATCTTTCGCAACTCGGAAACACTCTTTTGGTTGTGGCAATCAACGCGTTTTTTATTCCGCTTACTGCTTGCATAACCGCTTTCCCGTTCGCGCGCGCAAAATTCATAGGCAAGAAAATTGCGTTCGCAGTTATTCTCGCAACCGTTATGGTGCCCGCAAGCGTTCTGCAAATTCCGACTTACACTTTGTATGCAACTGTGGGGCTTACGGGTAAACTTGCGTCTTTGTGGATTCAGGCGTTTTTCGGCGGCGGCGCTTTAAATATCTTTTTGGTTATTCAGTTTATGCGCACTCTTCCGAAAGAACTCGACGAAGCCGCTCTTATAGACGGCGCGAGCCTGTTCAGAATTTTCGCGGTTATAATTATGCCGCTCGTGTTCAACGTGTTCGTTTATATCTGCATAAACACCGTTATAGCGCAGTGGATGGACTTTCAGGGACCTTTGATGTATTTGTCGTCGGGTAGCGAAAAAAGCTACACGCTCGCGCTCAAATTCTATGTGGATTACACGAACAGCACATATCTTTCCGACCATTACAACGAAATGATGGCTATGGTGGTGTGCATGTCGTTGCCGCCCGTAGCTTTATTCTTAGTGTTCCAGCAACGCATGATAGGCGGCATAAAAATAGGCGGTCTCAAAGACTGACGCTTTTTCCGTTTCTGTTTGCTCGTGGCGGCGCTCGGTTTTTTAGCGCGCCGTAACGAGGTTATGGCGGATTAAACAGTTTGAATGACTGCACGAAAACTGCATTTAAAAAGGAGGGCGTTAAAAAGATGGGAGCGTTAAAAAAGATTTGCGTCGCGCTCATGGCGGCGGTAATGGCTTTCGGCGCGTTCGCGTGCGGTAAAGGCTCTGAAAACGGCGACGGAGGCAATAAAGGAGACGGCAATAACTCCGCAGTTTATACCGACCCTTATCCCGACATGAACGACTACGAATTCACGGTGTCGCAACTTGCGGGAACCGACGCGCTCGGGCGCGTGATTATGCCAACGAACAAAAAGAGCAACGGCAAATATGTGGGCATGTTCTACAACGTGAACAATTCCGAAGCCGATTCGACAACGCCCGAAATTTACGATATTACCAAAATAATGCAAGGCTACGATTCTATTCAAGAGTGGCTCGCAAAGGGAAAGACGCTTGAAGAATACTTCGAGTACAATCCCGTTTTCAGTCGCGCCGACGATAACGAAATTAGTCCCAACGGCAAAACTCACTGGTATGCCGAACCGCTGTTCGGCTACTATGCAAACCGCGACAAGTGGGTAATACGCAAGCAAATGGAGCTTCTCGGCTTAATGGGCGTAGACTTTATAATGATTGACCTAACGAACTATCCGTATTATTTTCAAGATAGCGTTACGGCGGTGCTCGACGTTCTCGTGGAAATGCTCGACGAAGGCGTAACGGTGCCGCAAGCCATGCTTGTGCTTCCCACGTTCCCGCAATACGCAAAAACTATGCTTAACGGTTGCTACACCCGTTACTACGGCGAAAGAAAATACCGCAAGGTTTGGTTCGTTGGCGACGAATCCGTTAATCCGTCGGGCAAAGCGTGGGTTGTAGGGAACTTTAAAGAGGTGGAGCGCGAACTGTGGGACGACAAACTGTTTTTAAAACAAATGCAATGGCCCACCGACGAACCCGAACCCGACGCCATGCCGTGGATTGATTGGAACGAATATCAATATAACCATAACGGAATAATGAATATTTCGCCGTCGCAACATTTGGACGCGTGCTGGTCGAGCAGAGCGTATTTGGAATACGACAGCCCTGTCTATCGCGCTCGCGGTTGGACTTACGGCGACACGACTACGGGCTACGAGCCCGAAAAGGTGGCGGCGGGGGCGAACTACGCTCAGCAGTGGAACTATGCCATAAGCGGCAAAGGCGGCGACGTAAAAATAGCCACCGTAACGGGTTGGAACGAATGGGCTATGCGCAAGATAGACAAAACTGAAGAGCCGAACTCTCTTTACGCGCCGTTTGTTGACGAATTCGACTTAACGTATTCGCGCGAACTCGAACCCGTAGCGGGTGTCTACGGCGACAACTACGCTTTTCAAACCGCAATGAATATTCGCGCGTTTAAAGGACTGACGGAGTCGGAGGCGGTAGGGTTTCGCGCGTCGCCTAATATTTCCGACGGCGCGGCTTGGGATTCGTTTAGCCGCAAATATCTTGACGCGGTGGGAGAAATAGGGGAACGCAACATGCGAACTTATGCGTCGGGTTGCGATTTGACTTACACCGACACAACCGCGCGCAACGATATTTCGTATTTAAAGATTGTGAACGACGGAGAAAATTTATATGTGCAAGTTGTTTGCAAGGAAAAAATATCCGAATATAAGTCGGGCGACAAAAGTTGGATGAACTTGTATATTTCTACGGGCGACGAAAACGGTTGGGAAAATTACAATTACGTTATTAACGGCGCTCCCAACGCCGACGGCACCACGTCGGTGGAAAAGCTTAGCGCCGATAAAAGCGGCAAGCCCGTGCGTGACGCCTCTGCAACCGCGCGCTATTGTGTTTTCGGCAATGCAATCGCTTTCGAAATTCCGCTTTCGGCAATAGGGCAAGCGGAAGGAAAGCAAATTCAAATTAAAGCTACCGATAACGTTGGCGGTTCGCTTGCGGGCGGAAGCGGCACGCCGTTTAGAAGCGAGCTCTATGGCAACGCATGGGATTTTTACCTTTACGGCGATGTCGCCCCTGCGGGACGGCTGAACTACGCGTATAAGTTGGCGTAGGGTTATTGCCGCGTTGTTCCTGCGTTGTAGTGTCTTTGCGAGCAAGGCGAAGCAATCCCGTGCATGGAGAAAAAGTTGCAACTTTTATCGTTCGGCATAAGTGATTGCCGCGCTCGTTGCACTCGCTCGCAATGACAGGCTTTCCAAAATATGACAATAAGAAAATATGCGCATACTTTGATTTGCGGGCGCAATCCGTTTGACTAACCGAGAGTTTATTTGATATAATTATTCTTTGGGGAGCGCGCAAAAAGCGGCGCGTACATGTCGCTTTTTACGGAAAGCTCTTACGCGACTCAAAGGAGAAAATTCTATATGAAAATGGTGTACGGTGTGGACGGGAAACCGCCCTTCGGAAAACTGCTGTTGTTTTCGCTTCAACAGCTTTTGGCGATTTTGGCGGCGACAATCGCGGTGCCTATGATTATCGGCAACGGAATGTCGCCGAGCGCGGCGCTTTTCGGCGCCGGCGTGGGCACGCTTGTGTATTTGCTCTTCACAAAATTCAAAAGTCCGGTGTTCTTAGGAAGTTCGTTCGCGTTTCTCGGCTCTATGAGCGCGGCTTTCGCGGGCGGAGTTTCGATGTCGCTCGGATACTTGGGGCTACTGATAGGCGCGGGCTTTGCGGGGCTTGTTTATGTGGTGATTGCGCTTATAGTTAAATTTGCGGGCGTAAAATGGATAGATAAGATTATGCCTGCGGTTGTAATAGGACCCACAGTTGCTATTATAGGGCTTTCGCTTGCCGGCAACGCGATAGGCGACCTTATGCAAGGAAGCGTTACTACGCCTGTTTTGCAATGGCTAATCGAAAACGGCTCTCCCGTTCAAAAAGAAGTTCAGGTTATGATTTGCTCGCCGTATTTGGCTCTGCTTTGCGGGCTTGTTACTTTGGCGGTTACAATCGTGTGCTCTGTTTTCGGCAAAAAAATGCTGAAAATGATACCGTTTATTATCGGCATACTCGCGGGCTACGGGCTTGCCTCGATTTTTACGGCAATAGGCTACGGCGCGAAAATAGACGCGCTTAAAATAATAAACTTCGGGCTGTTCAAGAATATGCAATGGTATCCCGATTTCGCGTTCTTAACCGCGTTTAAGGGCGGATACACGGGAAGCGGCATGGGCGCGTACATAGGCACAATCGCGGTGGCGTATGTGCCCGTTGCGTTCGTCGTGTTTGCCGAACACCTTGCCGACCACAAGAATATTTCGTCTATCATAGAGCACGACCTGCTTAAAGAGCCGGGTCTTAGCCGCACTCTTTTGGGCGACGGCGTCGGTTCGGTTGCGGGCGCGTTCTTCGGCGGCTGCCCGAACACTACATACGGCGAGTCGGTGGGGTGTGTGGCAATATCGGGCAACGCGTCGGTGCGCACAATTCTCGTAACGGCTATAATGGCTATTGTGTCGGCGTTTGTCGCGCCGTTCGTAACGTTTCTTTCAACTATTCCCAAATGCGTAATGGGCGGCGTTTGTATAGCTCTCTACGGCTTTATAGCGGTGTCTGGCTTAAAGATGATTCAAAAGGTAGATTTGGGCGACAACAGAAATCTTTTCACCGTGTCGGTTATTCTCATTGCGGGCGTAGGCGGAATGGTGCTTAACATAGGCAAGGTCGTTATAACGTCGGTTGCGTGCTCGCTTATTTTGGGCATACTTACAAACCTTTTGGTGAATATAGGCAATAAAAAAACCGCAAGCGCCGACGGTGCGCAAACGCAAACGGTTGCCGACTCGTCGGACGGCGAGGAGAGCGCGAACGGGGAAGCGCCCACTACCGAAGCTGCGGCTACCGCGCTTATGGGTGCGGCTGAAAGCGAACACACGATAAATAAATTGAATACTGAGGAGAAAAGGAATGAAGAACTATAAAAACGTCACTGTGCTCGACCACCCGCTTATAAGGCACAAAATCGCCATACTGCGCGATAAAAACACAGGCACGAAACAATTTAGAGAACTCGTTGAAGAAATAACCACTTTAATGGCTTTCGAAAGTTTTAAGGAAGTTCCCACCAAAACGGTTAACGTTACCACTCCGCTCGAAAAATGCGAGCAGGAAATGGTTGTGGAGGGGAGCGTTGCAATCGTTCCCATACTTCGGGCGGGACTCGGCATGGTGAGCGGCGTTCACACGCTGTTTCCCACAGCGAAAGTGGGGCATATAGGAATGTACCGCAACGAAGAAACGCTCGAACCGCAGGAATACTATTGCAAACTTCCCGACGGTATCGAAAAAATGCAAGTCGTGCTTTTAGACCCCATGCTTGCAACGGGCGGCAGCGCATGCGACGCAATCGCTCTTTTGAAAAAGCGCGGCTGTAAATCCATTAAACTTATGAACGTTATAGGGGCGCCCGAAGGGGTGAAAAAAGTAGCGGAAGCTCACCCCGACGTGAACGTATATATCGCCACGCTCGACCGTTGCTTAAACGAAAACGGCTATATTCTTCCCGGTCTCGGCGACGCGGGCGACAGACTTTTCGGCACGAAATAAAAAGTTTCCGACCTTTTGATTGCAAAAGGTCGGAATTTTTTAACAAAGACTTTCCGCTCCGAATAACGCTTATTAAAATGAAAATAATTGCGATTTAAATTGCGGGGCTCGCGTTGCGCCTGCCGCAGTTATATTCCCATAAACTTTTTTATGCACTCCACAGTCTCATCGCTGAGGTCGTGCTCTATTTTGCAACAGTCTATTCCCGCAGTTTGCTCGCTAACTCCGAGACGCAACAAAAAGTCGTGCAAAAGCCTGTGTTTTCCGTATATGCGCTCCGCTTCTTTTTTGCCTTGCTCCGTAAGGCTTATGTCGCCGTAGGGCTGCTTAATAAGCAGTCCTTTTTCGGCAAGTTCACTGAGTGCGTTGGTAACGGCGGGCTTCGATACTCCCAAACGCTCGGCAACGCTCGTAACTTTAATACGCTCTCCGTTAAGCGTTAGTATGAGAGCCGCTTCCAAATAATCCTCAGCCGAAATGGTGAGCTTTTGTTCGAATTTGTTCATACAAGCATTATAACATATATTTTCGGGAAAAGCCACAAAAATTTTTAAAAAATATTTTAACTTCGGTTAACATTTGCTTGACGGAAGCGGTTTTTGGGAGTATAATGTTAATCGAAGTTAAAAATGTTAGCGGAGGTTAAAATTATGCCTATAACTGTTGCGCCTCGCGGATGCGAGCTTGAAGTGCGAAAGGTGGGAGCCGACGGGCAAACAAAAAAACATTTGCGCGAGCTCGGAATTAGCGAGGGCAGTAAAGTAACGCTTTTGTCGCAGACGGGCGGCAATGTGATTTTAGTTGTTAAAGAGGGCAGGCTGTGCCTTGATAAAACGCTTGCGGGAAAAATTTTAGTATCATGATTTGTCGTTTTGCAAATTTGCCATAACGTAGAAAAAATATTGTAGATAAAAATAAAACAAAGAAAGGAGAAAAAACATGAGCAAACTACTAAGCGATTTTGTTGCGGGCGAGAGCGGCAAAATTAAAGCCGTTACTGGCGAGGGGCGAATACGTCGTCGGCTTTTCGATATGGGCGTGACTCCCGGCGCGGAACTTACAATGCGAAAAAAAGCGCCGCTCGGCGACCCTATGGAAATAACGCTCAGAGGCTACGAGCTTACGTTGAGAAAAGCGGAAGCGGCATGCGTAGAAGTTGAATAGCTGAATTAGTCGGTTTAAAAAAATACGGAGGTTAAAAAAGAATGAAAACGTTTGCTTTAATCGGAAATCCCAACTGCGGAAAAACCACGCTTTTCAACGCTCTTACGGGAAGCGCCGCGCACGTCGGCAACTGGCCGGGCGTTACGGTGGATAAGCGCGAGGGCGTTTGCAAAAAGGGAAGCGAACATATAAATATTGTGGACTTGCCGGGAATATATTCGCTGTCGCCTTACACGCCCGAAGAGGTGATTTCGCGCAACTATATTTTAGACGGCAATCCTTACGGCGTAATAAACATAATAGACGCAACCAACTTAGAGCGCAACTTGTATTTAACTACGCAACTGCTCGAAATGGACGTTCCCGTTATAGTGGCGCTCAACATGATGGACGAGGTGGAAAAAGCGGGCGATAAGGTTGACGCGAAAGCAATAGAGCTTGCGCTCGGGGTTCCCGTTGTGCCCGTGTCGGCGATTAATGGAACGGGAATAAAAGAACTTGTTCGGCGCGCCGCCGCTATGCCGCGCGAGCGCAAAGGCAAAACCGTGCTCGAACAAGCGCTCGGAGCTAAAATAGACGGCGCGAAAAAGTTTTTCGAAGCCGAAGAAGTTTCGTCGCCTTTATTCCATGCAATAAAATTGCTTGAAAACGACGAGCTCGAACTCGGGCGCAAAGGTGCGAAAGAAACGTTTGAAAAGCTATCGGGCGGCGAAGATTTTGAAGCGGTTATAGCCGACGAACGATACAAATACATATCGCAAAACTTATCGGTTGCAAAAACCAAAACAAAAAAAGAAAAGCTTACAAAGTCGGATAAAATCGACAGAGTGCTTACACACCGCGTGTTTGCGATTCCCATATTTATAGCGATTTTGTTCGCGGTGTTTCACGTCACCTTTTCGGAAGATTTTCTTTACATAGGCGCATGGGCGGGCTTAGGAAAAGGGCTTCCCGCGCTCGACGACCTTAATATTTCGGACGGAATGAAAACGTTCGTGGGGATTTTTTACGACGGCGCGGTGTTTTCGCCGGGTGTGATTCTGTTTAACGCGTTCGACACTCTTTTCGGCACTATTATCGACGCGGTCGGCGGTGCAATCGGCACCGAATGGCTTTCGGGGCTTGTTGCCGACGGCGTTTTGGGCGGATTGTTCGCCGTTCTCGGCTTCTTGCCGCAAATTCTTATGCTGTTTATGTGGTTTTCCGTTTTGGAAGACAGCGGCTACATGGCGCGTATAGCGTTTGTGCTCGATAGAATTTTTCGCCGTTTCGGGCTTTCGGGGCGTTCGTTTATGCCTATGATTATGGGCTTCGGCTGTTCCGTTCCCGCAATGGTAAACACGCGCACGCTTGCCGACGAAAACGAGAGGGTGGCTACCGTTCGCGTTATTCCGTTCTTTTCTTGCGGGGCAAAACTTCCCATTCTCACCGCGATTGCGGGCGGCATAGTTCAACACTTCGGAGTGGGCAACGCCGACCTCATAACCTACGGAATGTATTTGCTCGGGATAGTGGCGGCGGTTGTAAGCGTGCTTATAATGCGAAACACCACAATGAAAGGAGAGGTTCCGCCGTTTATTATGGAGCTTCCCGCGTATCATTGGCCGCGCTTTAAAAACCTTACGCTTCATTTGTGGGATAAAACGAAGCACTTCGTTAAAAAGGCTTTCACAATAATATTCGCGTCTACGGTTATAATTTGGCTGTTCTCGCACCTAAGCCCGAGTTGGCATTACCTTGACGATTCGCGCATGAACGAATCCATTCTCGCGCAACTCGGCATGTTCATTCAGCCGCTTTTCACGCCGCTTGGCTTCGGTTCGCAAATAGGGGCATTCGGTTGGGTGTTTGCCGTTGCCGCCGTTACGGGACTTGTCGCTAAGGAAAACGTTATTGCAACTTTCGGAACGCTCGGCGCCTGCCTTATAGCTATGGGCGCGAACGTGGGCGGCGTAACGTCGGGCGCGCTTCTTGCCGACGAAGAGGGCATAACTTCGGCTATTGCTATGATGCAGGCAACGGGCATAACTATTCCCGCGCTTATATCGTTTATCGCGTTTAACATGACTACTATTCCTTGCTTCGCGGCTTGCGCTACGGCAAGAGCGGAACTTCCCAAAGGAAAATTTATATGGACGGTTCTGTTCTGGGTTGCGGCAAGCTACATTGTGGGCGCCGCCGTCTACACAATCGGAAGTTGGTGGTGGACTTCGTTCGTTTGGGTTGCGGCTACGGCTTTGGCGGTAACGCTTATTGTGCTGAACAACAAGGGCAAACTTAAATTGCGCAAGAACAAGAAACATTCGGAGGTTACGGCATGACTTGGTGGGAAATAGTTATTCTTGCAGTTGTTTGCGCGGCGTTCGTGTGCGCGTTGGCGATTGCGATATATTCGAAAGTGAAGCATAAAGGCGGGTGCGATTGCGGCGGTGAGTGCTCGCAGTGCGGCGGATGCTGTTCGAGCCGCGTTCCCGCAAACGGCGGAGAAAACGAAAAAAGTATCCGCCGCAAATAAAATTGCCCATACATACATCCTTACTTTTTATTGCAAAAAGAGACGGTTCGTATTGCCGCCTCTTTTTGTTTTTTCGCCTAACTTTGCGCGCGTAAAAAGTAGTCGAACAAAAACGGATTGACTTTATATAAATTATGTGGTATACTAATTTTAATGTTGGAGTGCGCTAACAAGGTAATAAATTCTATAAAGCCGTTTTTGCTTCCTACGCTCGTGGGAATAGTTTGCGTTGCCGTAGGCGCCGTTTTGGTTACGGCGGCGGTGCGTCAAATTCGGCGGCAAATAAAACTTTATAATTCGATTACTCTTGTGGAACTCAAAAATTTTAAATGGCATTATTTGGTGTTTGCGGGCATAATCGCGTTTTTCATTTTTTACGCCGTAACGCAAATGGCAGACCCGCAAGGTCCCGAAGCTGTTTTAATGCGCGAGGTTATGGGCATGAAGCGTTGGCAAACAAACGTTATGCTCGGCGCGCTTTCGGGGCTGTTGCTTTGCGTGGAGTTTTTTTTGGTGGTTCTCATGAAAAGCCGTAGCGCGGTTGTGGATAGGGGAATATATTCGGGTATGCGGTATCTCGACTGGTATCACGTTCACGATTACATTATAGACGAGGAACGCGGGCACGTTATCCTCTCATCCGACCGCTACACGTTTTTTACGCTTAGGGGCACCACTCCGCCGCTTAAAGTGGCTAAAAACGATATTCCCAAATTAAAGTTTATTCTCAACAAAAACAAAAATAAGTTCTCTTTGTAAAGTTAAATCCGCAAACCTCTTGGAGCGAATAAAAAATGCAAGAAGTCAAAAAGACAAGACCGAGAAAAACTCGTAAAATAGTCGAGCCGCATTTTGTGTGCGACTGCGAAGATTTGTTGCCGTTCGCGTGGCGCACTCCGCCCGAAGTGGATTTGAGGCGTTGCAGCAAAGTTTTGCGCGACATGGGGCAACGCGAGCAAGAGCGTTTAGCTCCGCCCAAATCGAAAAAATAAATAAAAAAACTTCTCTTTAAATACGAAAGGGAAGTTTTTTGTTTTTAAAGTAGTAGAAAATAAATTCAGTCGACGTGTAGCGCTACGTTCTCAGTCGGGAAACGCCACATTAGTTCCCGTTATTTTGAGCCAAGCGGCTTCGCTGATATCGAGCGATAGGGTGAAGCAGTCGTTTATAATCTGAACCTCGTCATATTCCTTAGTTTTCGCGTTGTAGCGCGCAAGCGATTGTATACCGCTGTCGGGACTGATTTTGAAAGTTACCGTTTGAGCTTCGGTAAAAGACTTGTTGGTGATTACGAGGTACGGCTCTTTTGTGTCTTTGGTTTGCATATGCGATATTATCAAGTCGGCGGAGCTATCGTTAGGTTGCAACACCCAACCTTGCGGCAACAATTCCACCGAGTTGAAATCGGCGTGGTTTAAAGTGTGGTACGCGTGCAGGCAGTCGAGATTCATAATAATGTCTTCCATATCGCGGATTTCCCAGTTCATGTTTATGAGTTCTTTATATAGGGCTTCGTTTCGAATATTGCCGTTCATGTCTATTATGCCGTCGTTGCAGCCTTCGCCGTCCCACATTACCCAGTTGAAATATGAAAATCCTTTAAATCCGTAAGCAAGATAGGTGTTGGCGTTCCAACGCAGTTCATGTATATTCGGCATGCGTTTGCCCGCCCAACTGCAACTTTGCAGGAAAGAATGTGTTTTAACGTTATTTTTTAAGCCGATATAACGCATATCTTCCAAGTCGTTGAAGTAGCTCATCATGGTGTCGGACGCGTTGAAAGGATAAAAGTCGTGGCTTAAAAATTCCAAATTCTCGGCGCCGCCGCAATCCACCCAATGCTGTAAAAATTCTTTGTAGCCGCCTGGACCTTTAATGTCGAATACGTCGCCGTAAGCCGTTATTATCAATCCGGGATTCATATTAACGTATATTTTTGTGTCGGGCACGACTTTGAGATATTTTTCGCCCCAGAATCCTACGTCTAACATAGCGCCATAGGTGGGTTCGTCTTTCAGCATACAGCCGATGCAGTTTTTTAATTGCGGCACAATAGTTTTGGCTCTACTGACGCTGCCGTTGGACAGTTCGACGGCGCGAACGAGTTCGTCGTGGGAATTGCCGTTGCCGTTCGGGTCGAAATTTTGCGAAAAATTATAATATATTCCGTTTTCCGCCATAACGTCGTCAACATGTTTCCACCATTCCGCCGATGTTACGTCGTGCTTAATCGGTTCTCCCACGTCGAGAATCCAACTTCCTACCGGAATAAAATTGATTCCCGCTTTCGAAAGCGCTTTTGTTTGTTCGCTCATAGACGGACAGCCTTCTTGCTTTGTGTCGTAATACGATACCCAAGAACCGATAAGAAAACGCTCTTTTTCTTTTGAACTCGAAGCGGGAGATTCGGTTTGTTTGTTACAGGCGCCCACCGAAAGCGGGGTAAGCAAAGACATAACCATTACAAGAAAAGAGGTGAGCAATTTTCGTTTCATGTATTTTCTCCGAATTTAGTTTTTAATTATACCGTATACTCATACAGTATAGTATAATATAATACGGAATTCAATACACAAAACCGCTGAATTATTGCACTAATTACCGATTTTAAGCTTAAAGGCGTTTCGTAATAGTGAACGCTGCCGCGATAACAGTGCGAATATACCCCTGCCGAGCGGGTTAAACCGCACCGTTTACAAGAGCGGAAGTTTTGCAAGCCAAACGTCGCTTTCGCCGAAAAAGTCGGCGCAGTCGTCGGTTTTCGCGCGGGTGTCGGCAGCTATTAAAAGAGATGTTCCGCCGGCGCAAATCGCGCCGCAAGAGGGGGATTCCACGCTTAGCGAGTATAACTCGGTAGACTGTTTTCCTATATACGCAATATCGAGTTTTCCGCTACCTATTCCCGCTACGAACGCCGCCGTTCCGTTGCTCGCGAATGCGGCGATTTCTTTGGGTGCGAACTCTACGGAACCCACGCTTCTGCCGTCGGCTGAAAGTTCGATTAGCTTTTCGCCGGTGTAGGCGAATGTTCCTGCGGCGTAAAATAAAGTCTTTTTATTTGCGTTCGGCGTTTTGGTTAAAAATTTAACGTCCGTTTTTGTAAGATTTTCGTCTAAAAGCAGAAGCTCGCAGTTTCCGTCTCTGTCGCTAATCGAGGCGTAGCCGGCGCCGAGCGGCAAAAACGCGGCGGGGGTGTAGGCGTAGCCTAAATTCAAGTCGGTATACGCAGGTTCGCTTATTGTTGTGAACCGCGCGAGCGTAAGGTAGCCGAGCTCTTGAAAGTCTGCGGCGGCGGCAAGAATATAGCCGTCTTTATACGGCAAAATATCGAGCAGTTCAAGGCTGTAAGTGTGCGAAAAAACTTTTTCGCGCTCGAGCGACAGCCCCGTTGTGTAAACGTGCAACAATAGGGTTTTCTTTTGAGTTATTTCGTTGAACGACTCCGCAACCAAAAAATATCTGTTGTCGAAAACGTAAAGCCCGCACGCCGTCAGCGCGTGGGTGGGAGGCATCATAACCTTAGCGGTTACCGACAGTGTGTCGGATAAAAGATACAGCCCCGCAACCGAACCCTCGTTGCCCGCAACCGCAAACCCCGAAAGGGTGGGAATCGCTTTCGCCACAGTAAAATCGAACACCGTAAAGCCGAGAGTGCGTCCGCTCGCGCTCAGCCGTGCGCCGAAACCGCGAGTTTTACCTTGCGAGTTTGCGGCAAAATCGAGGTCGCTCGAATTTGTGTTGCCGAATATGTAAATTTCGTTGTTTTTGGTAAATACCGACACTGGCGACTCGTTTTCGGTGCCGCCCAAGTTGGTTTCCCACATTATGCGCTCGTTGGCGCTTGCCCGCGCTTCTCTTAAAATTTCGTGCGGAGGTTTTTCCGAAACTGTGGGAATACTCGCCGAGCCCGAATCGCGGGTTGAAATAGTGTAGGCAACGCCGCACAGCAGTATGAATATAACTGCAAAAAGCAGCATCACCGTTTGAAGTTGCCGTTTTTGTAATATCTTTTTCATATAAAAGAGTATAACACGGCATACCCGCGTTTTGAACGCGCGAGCAAATAAAGACAAAATTCGTTTTTTAATCCCGAAAAGCTACACCCGCAGGCTAAGCTTTTAAAGCGAACGAATTGAGTAAGTCGGCTATGCGCCGCGTTCCGTCGGAGCACGGCGCGGCTTTCATTGCGGCAACAAGCGCGTCGCGTTTTTTAAAAAGCCCTAACGTTTCGGACATAAGAGTGCCGCAAGTTAAATTTTCTTGCTCCAAAACTTCGATTGTGCCCAAACTGCGGTAGTATTCGGCGTTTTGCTGTTGGTCGCCTCTGCTCGTGTCGCTTTTGGGGAGGGGAATTACGAGCGCGGGCTTTTTCAGGGCGGTTATTTCGGCGAGCGTGCCCGCTCCCGCGCGGCACACAACGTAGTCTGCCCATGCGTAACAGTCCGCCATATAATCGCAAAATTCAAGTCGGCGGTAATTTTCGGCGCCGCCGTCGAACGGGTGTTTGCCGGCTATGTGCAAAACGTTGAAATATACGCAAAGTTCTTTCAAAGTTCCTTCGAGCGTTTTGTTCACTGTGAGCGCGCCCTGACTTCCGCCGAAAACAAGCAAGTTGGGTTTTCCGTTGGGCGCAAAATTGTGCCTCAGTTGTATGTTCTCTTTTTTTCCGTCGTAAAGTTCTTGACGTATGGGAGCGCCTGTTAAAAATCCGTTTTCGTATTTGTCGGCAACCGACGGGAACGACGCGCAAACGTGGCGGCACTTTTTTGCCACAAGGCGGTTGCTGAGCCCCATTCCGGTATCCGATTCGTGTATAACGAGCGGCACTTTAAGCTTGTTTGCCGCAAGCGCTACGGGAAGAGCCGCATAGCCGCCTTTTGAAAACACGACGCGCGGTTCAAGCTCGCGTAAAAGCTTTTTCGCTTCTCTTATTCCGCTCGCCAAAACGAACGGAACTTTAAAGTTTTTGGGCGAAAGCGAACGCCTGAATTTTATGCAGGGCAAAGCGTGAAACGTTACGTCTTTAAACGGAGCGAGCATTTTTTCTTCCATGCCGCCCGCTTCTCCGCAATAGTGCACTTTATAATTTTTTAAAAACGGCAGAAGGGCAATGTTGGGGGCAATGTGTCCCGCCGTGCCGCCTCCCGTAAGAATAATAGTGTTAGTCATGGCTGTGTGTGTAACCTCCTCGCCGCAACGGCGCATAAATTGCGCGCTCAAATCGTAGAGGCTGCAATCAAACGCGGTTGACAAACTCCGCGATTTGCATTATAATGTTTTCGTTGCGGCAATCATTTTATATGTATATGTTTGCCAAACTGCGAAAATTATAAAATAGCGTTTAAAAATAAAACCGACGGGAGGGGTTTAATCATGAAAATCGAACAGTTTACGGCGCACGACGGAAAGCAAATTTCGCTCAAAGTGTGGGATTCGGTAGAGTCGCCCATAGGAGTAATACAGCTTATTCACGGCATGGCGGAGCATATTTCGCGCTACAACGAGTTTGCCGAATGGCTCAACGCCAAAGGTTTTATAGTTGTGGGCGACGACCACCGCGCTCACGGCGACACCGACCCCGACGCGCTCGGGCTTGCGGGCGAGGGCGACTTGTTCGAAAACACGGTTGCCGACGAAAAGGGAATAACGGCGCTTGTTAAAGAGCGCTATAATCTGCCCGTCGTTGTGCTCGGGCACAGCTACGGTTCTTTTTTAACGCAGCGCTACTTAACTCTCGGCACTTCCGACATTGCGGGTTGCGTTTTAATGGGCTCGGCGGCAATGGAAGGTTTTGTTGTGAACATGGGCAGAAAAATAGCCGCCAAAAAATTGAAAAAGGGCGAAAAAGACGCTCGCGGCAATTTTTTTGCGGCTCAAACTTTTGTTAAATACGATAAAAAAATAAAAGACGGAATAAACGGTTGGCTGTGCCGCGACCGTGCCGAAGTGGGAAAGTTCAACGTTGACCCGCAGTGTAATTTTACTTGCAGCAACGGTTTTTACTACTACTTTTTCGGCGGTATGCAGTCTATTGCGGCAAACAAAGGGGAAAATATTCGCAAAGATTTGCCCCTTCTTATAATATCCGGCAACCGCGACGGCGTGGGCGGCTACGGCAAGCTTGTTAAAAAGCTGTGTAAGCGCTACGAGGGTTTCGGATTAAAACCCGAATTAAAGCTAATAGAGGGAGCGCGCCACGAGCTTGTGAACGAAACCAACAAGCTTGAAATTTACGAAATTGTGCGCGACTTCGCGCTTCGTGCGGTTCAAAAATAGAAAGCGGAAAAGGAAAAACGATATAAATGCGTTTAGTTGCGTTTTGTTTGGCTATTTGCGTTTTCAGCTGACGTAGCTTCGCTCTTTCGGCGGTGTGCCCGCTTCGTTCACAAGATAAAATTCAAGTTTGCGCATAAGCCTTTCTATGCGGATTTGAAGTTTGAACACGTCGAGAAAATCTTCGGCGAACGCGAGTTCGTCGGTAAATTCGTTGGGGAACAGCTCGTTTATAAGACTTTTGTAGGCGGCGGCGTTCAGCCATTCTCTTTTGGGAAGAAAGGCGCTAATCGCTTTCAGTTTTTCGTCGTCGCGCGTGTTGCGGCTCGCTATTTTCTCGCGCTCTAAATAAATGTAAAGATTTTTAATCAAACGAATGCCGGTGTTTATAAAATAGCGTTTGCGCGATTCGGGCATAGCTATAAAGTTTTCTTTTATCTTTATATATCTGGGGTCGTCGTACATACAGTCGCTGTAAATTGCCGCGACTTTTTCCGCCACTTCGGGGTCGGTGTCTATCGTGTTGTTGCGAAGATTGAATGTTACTACGGGGTTGCCGTCTTTCAAAAAAAGCGTGTCCGTAAAATAAATATACGGCGCGTAAGTAAGCGACGAATCTTTTAAGTTGGCGCAAAACGTTCTCAGCGAAAGGAAATAATCTTTCAGCGAATCTGTCGGATTAAAATACAGTCGAAGCGTTTTTTTTCCTTTTATAGAGAGTTCTTCCGACTTTACGGCTTCGTTTACCACGCCCGACAAATCGGCAAATCCGCCCGTTTTGTCGTCTAATTCGCTCGGCTCGGAATGCAGACACACCGTGTCCGATACGGAAAAAAGAAGTTCGGTAATTTTATCGAACGCTTTTCCGTCAGCTATGGCAAATTCAACGCAGTATACGGTGCCTTTTTCCACTTTAAGATTCCCCTAAAAAATATTGCCTTTTGATTAACAGTATACATTTTTTTTTCGTTGCTGTAAACTAAATACAAAAAAAAATACTGAATTTTTACAATTTTGTGGGACGGCGACGCGGCGAAGATTGTTATATAAGCAAAAGGAGGCGAAAACTCATGAAAAAATTTGCGAACTTATTGCTATTACTTTTTGCGCTTTTTATGGCTTTTTCTGTTGCCGCTTGCGCCGCTTACGACGGCGAATCGCCGAGCGGCGACTATATGGGACCGCCGACGGGCGGAGATTCCGACGAATCCGATTCCGACGCGAGCGCGTCGCCCGACGGAATGTTGCAAGAGTCTATTAAAAAACAGCTTACTGCGGCGGAATGGAACGACATTTCGAACTACGAATTTTGGAACAGCCTTTTTCAAAGTTCTTCCGAGCAAGGAGAGGCGGGAATTTTCGAAGAATACGCGCGCGACAACAGAGGGCTCGACACCCGCTATATGCGCGAAATAACGGTTAAAAGCGGTTCGTCGGCAGTTGCGGGAGCAACGGTAAAACTGTATTTTGGAAAAACCGTTATATATTCTGCGGTAACCGACGGCGCGGGCAAAGCTTATGTGTTCGGGCAAGACGGTACGCGCATTACGGCGAAAAGCGGCGAGTTTTTCGCCGAAGTTCCCGCCGAAAGCGGCAAAATCGAAATTCAGCTCGACGGCTTCGCTCCGCAACCTAACCGCATAGAACTTGCCGTTGTTACCGACACCACAGGTTCTATGGGCGACGAACTCAAATTTCTTAAAAAAGAAATAAGCGGAGTTGTTCGCCGAGTAGCGAACGCGACGCTTGCGGATTCTTTGCGTTTGGGAACTGTGTTTTACCGCGATTACAACATAAATCAAGAAGAGGCTTACCTTGTGCGTTCGTTCGACTTTACCGAAGTTACCTCCGACGCGGGAATGCTCTCAGCGCTTTCTAACATAAACGCCCAATCGGCAGGCGGTGGCGGCGACATTCCCGAAGCGGTGGAAGCGGGGCTCGAAGCCGCTCTTAAATTGCAGTGGAGTCAAGACTCTACCAAAATACTGTTTCATGTGCTCGACGCGTCGTATCACGACGAATCGGAATATCAAAAGCGGTTTGCAACTGCGGTTCTTTCGGCGGCTCAAAAAGGAATACGGATAATTCCTGTGGCGGCAAGCGGGCTCGATTTTCTCGGGCAGTATATTATGCGTAGCGCGGCGATTTTAACGGGCGGCACTTATGCCTTTTTAACCGACGATTCGGGAATAGGCGATTCCCACGAAGAGCCTGTTGTGGGCGGCTATACGGTGGAATATTTAAGCGACCTCATGGTTAGGCTTACCGTAGGGTACCATACGGGCAACATGGGCGCCCCCGTGTTTTGGAAAGATTCCACTTCGGTGGAATAAAAAAATCGAGAGAATAACTTTATTTTAAGGCAAGCGTTTTTGTCGAAATAGGCGCTTGCTTTTATTTTGTCGGTTTTTGAAAGAAAACGCGAGTATTGCGAGTGTTTCGACACGTTTGCGAAATTAGCGAATACTTTGCGCCGTTCTACACTAAATTGCAAAGTTTTTATTGCGGGGCATTCCGAGCGGCTAAAAAAGCTTTTATGCGATAGCTGTGTTTTCGGTATTTTTTTACGCCTTTTCCGCACACTAAAACTTATGGATAGAGTAAAAGCCATAACCGAATCTTTCGAACTTCCGAGCACACTTGTAGCGAGGGAGTTCGGCGTCGGAAAGAAAAAAGCGGCAATGCTGTTTCATCCCGACATGACCGACGAGCTTATTTTGCGTTCTGTGCTGAGAGCGTGCGTCGCGGCGAATAAGTGTTCGGGGTACGAAGAACTTTTGCGCGAAATACTCGCGGTGTCGGAAGCCGAAATTTCGGACGATTCCAAAGCCGCGCAAAAGATTCTTTCGGGCGACGCGGTTATATTTTTAGACGGCGCGAGCGGCTGCATTGTTGTGAACGCCAAAAAGTGGGATAAGCGCGCGGTTATGGAGCCGCCTACCGAAACTGTTGTGCGCGGTCCGCGCGAAGGCTTTGTGGAAGATTTCAAAACGAACGTTACTTTAATAGAAAAACGTTTGCGCACAAGAAAGCTTGCGGTTGAAAAATTGAATATAGGGCGCGAGGGCAATACGGCGGTTGCCGTTCTATATGTGGGCGGCATTGCGAAAAAAGAGCTTGTTAAAGACGTTATAAGCAAAATAAAAGCGCTCGATATAGACGCGATTTCCGACAGCCACTATCTTGTGCCATGCCTCGAAGGGCGCCCTAATTCTATATTTCCGCAAGTGGGCACCGCCGAAAAGCCCGACGTTGTGGCGTCTAAACTTTTAGAGGGACGTGTGGCTGTGATTGTTGACGGTTCGCCCATTGCGCTTACCGTGCCTTTTCTTTTGATAGAAAATTTTCATTCGGGCGAGGACTACTACGAACGCGCGAGCTTCGCCACTTTTTTGCGCGTGTTGCGTATTATAGCTATTTCGCTCGCTATATTTTTGCCCGGTTTATATGTGGCGGATTTAACTTATCATTACGAGGTTGTGCCTTTAAAACTTTTGATTACCGTTTTAAACGCTCTAAAAGGAATACCTTTGCCGCCCATGTGGGAAATACTGTTCATACTTTTGTTGTTCGAAATAATACGCGAGGCAAGCATACGAATGCCCAAAAGTTTGGGTACGGCAATGAGCATAGTGGGGGCGCTCGTGCTCGGCGACACTGCGGTTAAGGCGGGGATTATATCGTCGCCCGGCGTTATGATTATAGCGCTATCTTCCATAGCGCTGTACACCGCGCCCGCGCTTGTGGGAACGAGCAGCCTTTTGCGGGTGCTGTTCACGCTTATAGGCGGGCTCGGCGGACTTTACGGGCTTATTTTAGGCGTTACTGTTTTAATATTCTATTTGAGCTCGTTAAACAGCATGGGCGCGCCTTGCCTTGCACCGTTTGCGCCTCTAATTAAAAACGATTTAAAAGACGGAATTGTTCGTCGGCAACTTTTGTCGCTCGGCACAAGACCGGAAGCGCTCGGTTCGCCGAATAAAAGGAGGTTACGGTGGTAGAAACGGAAAAACGGATAAGCACCGCTCAGCTTTTTACAGTTATATTTATTTTGGGCATGGGGCTTAAAATACTCATGCTACCGGTGCTCATGCTTAAAGTTGTGGGGCGCGATTCGGTGCTCGGGTTGGCGGGAATGGGCGTTCTCGAGCTTTTGTGTTTGGGGGCAATGCTTGCAGCCGTTATGCTAAGTCCCGAAAAGAGCTTTTTCGATATGACGGTTGAGCTTGTGGGCAAAGCGGCGGCGAAAATTATATTCGCTTTTTTATCCGCGTTCTTCTTTTTTAAGTTGTTGCTTTTGGTTGGCGAAGTGCGGGTGTTTTTCAGCGAAAACCTGTTGCAAAACTTTTCGAGCACAGTTTATTCGTTGCCGCTATGCGGGCTTTGCGTGGTTATGGGTATGGGAACGCTGAGAGCCATAGGAAGAACTTCGCAGTTTCTTTTTCCGTTTATCGCGGTTGCAATGTTGTGTCTGTTTGTGTTTATAGGCATGGGCGTCGATTATTCCGAAATTTTTCCGCTCGGCGATTACGGCTTTAAAAGCACGTTTACGAATTCTTTCAAGCACTCCATGTGGTTCGGCGATTATTCTTCGCTCGTGGCGGTTATAGGTTCGGTTAGGCGCACAAAACACACCGCTACTGCGGGAGTTATCGCGGGAATTATTGCGTCGCTTACCGTTATATTTTATATGCTCGGGCTAACGGCTTCGTTTTCGAACGTTTGCTATTTGTTGCGTTTCGGGCAAAACGTTACGGGAATGTCTCACTATGCGCTCGGCGACGTAATGCAAGGGCGGCTCGACGTTATGTTGTTTTGCATGTGGATTGTTTCGGTTTTGGTGGAAGCGGGGTTCTATTCGTTTACCACAGTAAGCTGTCTTGAAAAAGTTATACCCGTAAAAAAAGAGTTGCTGTCGTTGTCGGCGGGCGTTTTGCTGTTTGCGGTTTTGCTGCTTTGGCAATCCACAAGCGATTTGCAAGCGTTTGCGATAAATTATTTTTCGGTGCCCGCCGCAGTGTTTCAAATAGCGGTGCCCGTTTTCGCGATTATCGTTACCGCTGTGGCGCGCAGGCGCGAAAAGAAAAAACGCGGTAAAACATGCGGCGAATACCGAACTTTACAAACCGAAACGGCAAATACGCAGTGCGACGTAAAGAGTGAAGGAGCGGAATGTGAAGCGGAGTAAAAAAATTCTCATTTATAAATTGAGTTGTTTTCTGTTCGCAATAGTTTTGTTGCTGTTGCCTCAACGCGCCTTGCCGCAGTCAGACATTCAAGTGCTTGCAACAGTGCTCGGAATAGACGGCACGGGCGGCAACGTTACGGTCGCGGCGCAACTTGCCGTGCCTGTGGCTCAAAGCGGCGACGGCAAAGCGAGCACCGTTGCGAAAGCTACGGGCGGAAGCATAAGCGAAGCGCTCGAAAACCTTGAAATAGGCATGGGGCGAAGAGTTAATTTCGGACACCTATCCACAGTCGCGGCGGGAAAGGGCATGCTGCTTTCCGACATAAAGGAATTTGTAAGTTATCTTATGTCGTCGGGAAAGGTTGGACCCGGCGCCTACCTTGTGTACTGTTCGCATTCCACCGCCTCCGAATTTATAGAACAGGCTCAAAAAATGGGCGAAAGTTCGGATGCCGAGCTCGGCAATTTTATTGCATATAACAAGAGCGGAAATCATGTGACAACCGCTACCGCGCTTAAATTTTTGCAAACGCTTCATTCCACTTCGGGAGCCGCGTGTTTGCCTTGCGTCCAACTCGAAGACGAAAACAGCGAGTCTAATCCGGGCGATTCGAGCGTGGGCGAAGGGCGAGGCGGCGCCGCGTCCGAAAAGTCGCAAAGCGGAGCGGGCGGTTTGCCTACCGAGTCCGAAAAAAAGCAGGAAGAGCAAAAAAGCGAAGAGGCGGAAAAGAGCGACGGAAGCAAAGGGGAATCTGAAAACGAGTCGCAGGCAAAGTCGGAAAGCGGCGGTAATTCCGAAAACGGTTCGCAACAAGAGAGCGGCGGAAGCGGCAAATCGTCGGACGGAAAAAAGTCGGGGAAAGAAACGGGAACTGCGGAAAAGAAAAAACTCGTAGCCGCCGATTCTATTGCCGTATACGGCGGCGACAGAGAAGAACCCACTGTGCTCAACGCTCTTGCGACGCGCGGCGTAGTGTGGCAAGACACTCACTCTAATTACGGGCTTGTGGAACTGCGAAACGTGCTTATAGACGGGCAAACGGTGCCGTCGGTTGCGGCTCGATTATCGGGCAAAAGCGTGAAAAAGAGTGCGAAAATTGTTAAAGGTGAAAACGTTCTCACCTATAAAATTAAAGTAAAACTCAAACTCGACGATTCGCATATATGCGCAAATCCCGGATTTTTCGGCTTGCTTAAAGATAAACTCGAAGACGAGTTCGAAAGCGTGATACGCAACAATCTTGCTTTTGCGGTTCAAACTTCGAAAGAAACGGGTATCGACTTTTTGGGAATACGCGAGTGGTTCCATAAATTTTGCCGCAAAGGAGCGGAGAACTTCGACCTTAGCTCGGTTATTGTAAACATAGAAACTAAGGTTATAATACAAACATAAATTGTCGCCCAAACGCAAGTCGGCGCTACGGCGCGTGTGCGAAAACGCACACTTCCTTGCTTAATCCGACTTGGGCGAACTTAATTGGGAGTCCTTTCTCGGGCAACCCGAGAAAGTCGGGTTTGTATTTCGGCGGAACTGTCGCCCAAACGCAACACGGCGCTACGGCGCGCGTGCGTAAGCGCCCGCTTCCTTGCTTAATCCGTGTTGGGCGAACTTAATTCGGCGTCCTTTCTCGGGCAACCCGAGAAAGTCGGGTTTGTATTTCGGCGGAACTGTCGCCCAAACGCAACACGGAACTGCGCTTCGGTTTTACGACATTTATAAATGGGGAAACGGAAGAAAGCTTGCTTTTGCGGCAAGCTTTTTTATTGCGAAAAATTTATAAAAAACCGTTGACAAACTTAAAAAAGCGGTATATAATAATATTACAGTTGAACAATTATTCAAGTGTTCAAGAAAATAAAACTAAGGAGACTACATAATATGGACGACGAACGCACGGTTGAAAACGGTTGCGAATCGAGAGTGGTGCACCTCGACGTGCTCGATAATGTGCGCGGGAAAATGCCCGACGAAGACACTTTATTGAACGTTGCCGAACTTTTCAAAGTATTCGGCGATTCCACTCGAACAAGAATTTTGAGCGCGCTCAGCATAGAGGAACTTTGCGTGTGCGATATATCCGCGCTTTTAAATATGTCTATGTCGGCTGTGTCGCACCAACTGCGCATTTTGCGCCAAACGAAGATTGTTAAATCGCGCAGAAGCGGAAAAGAAATACTTTACTCGCTCGACGACGAACATATTTCCGAGCTGTATAAAATAGCGCTCGAACATCTTTGCGAAAAAGAAAAATAAATTGCCGCTTAAAAGGAGAAAAAATCATGAAAAAAGTATATAAAGTGGAAGACCTCGACTGCGCCAACTGCGCGGCGAAAATGGAAAGCGCAATTCAAAAAATAAACGGCGTGCAATCGGCGTCGGTAAGTTTTGTGGCGCAAAAGATAGTGTTGGAGGCGGAGGAAAGCGCTTTGAGCGGCATAGAGAAACAAATGGTTAAAGTTTGCCGCAAAATAGAGCCGGACTGCCGTATAAAATTATGAACGCGCGGCAAAAGAGCAGACTTGCAAGGATTATAATTGCGGCGGCTTTGTTCGCTGCGGCTTATGCGGTTTTCGCAACGGTAGACGTGCCCGAAAAGCTGTGGTACATAGAGCTTAGCGTTTATATCGCTATTTACCTTGTTGCGGCATACGACGTAATCGTTAAAGCGGCGCGTGGTATTTTCGGCGGGCAAGTTTTCGACGAGAATTTTTTGATGACTGTTGCAACGGTGGGCGCGTTTTGCGTGCGCGAATATCCCGAAGCGGCGGCGGTTATGCTGTTCTATCAAGTGGGCGAACTGTTTCAGTCGATTGCCGTAGGGAAATCGCGCAAGTCTATTTCGTCGCTCATGGATATTCGCCCCGATACTGCCACCGTGCTGAGAGGCGGCGAACGCTTAACCGTGTCGCCCGACGAAGTGGAAGTGGGCGAAGTTATGGAAGTTCGCGCGGGAGAGAAAATAGCGCTCGACGGAATTGTTTCGCGCGGCTCGGGAATGCTCAATACGGCGGCGCTCACAGGTGAATCCGCACCCGTATTCGTTAAAGAAGGCGACGAGGTTAAAAGCGGAAGCATAAACACAAACAGCGTTATGGAAATTACGGCAACAAAGCCGTTTTCCGAGTCTACAGCGAGCAAAATTCTTGACCTTGTGGAAAACGCTTCTTCCAAAAAGGCTAAGGCGGAAAATTTTATTACGAGGTTCGCAAAGTTCTATACTCCCGCAGTTGTAGGGTTTGCCGTTATTCTTGCCGTAGTGCCGTCGATTATCACAGGCGAGTGGCAAGAATGGGTGCATCGTGCGCTTATGTTCTTGGTTGTGTCTTGCCCTTGCGCGCTCGTTATAAGCGTTCCGCTTGCGTTTTTCGGCGGGATAGGGGCGGCTTCGGCTCGCGGCGTGCTTGTTAAGGGCGGTAATTACCTTGAACTTCTCGCACGTCTCGATACTGTGGTTTTCGATAAAACGGGAACTTTAACTTACGGCAAATTCTCGGTTACAGACGTTGTGCCCGAAAGTGAGCGCGAGCATATCTTAAACGCGGCGGCGCTTGCCGAGAGCGGAAGCAATCACCCCGTAGCGCAGTCGGTGCTTGCGGCGGCGAAAGCCGAAGGAATAGCCGAAGTAAGCGGCGCGTCAATCCGCGAAATAGCGGGAAAAGGAGTTGAGGCTACTCGCGGCAATACGGTTGTGCTTGCGGGCAACGCCGAACTTATGCGGGAATTTTGTGTGGAATACGTTCCGTGCGAGCTGTTCGGCACGCATGTATACGTTGCCGAAAACGGAAAATTTCTCGGAACGGTCGTTATATCCGACACCGTTAAAGAAGATGCAAAGAGCGTGATAGACTCTTTCCGACGCGACAACGTGCGCACCGTAATGCTTACGGGCGACAATGAGCGCGCCGCGAAAGCGGTTGCCGAACAAACGGGGGTAGGCGAATACGCCGCGTCTCTTTTGCCCGCCGACAAAGTGGAAAAGCTGGAAACCATCATTGCGGGCAAAAGTAAAAAATCTGTTGTCGCGTTCGTCGGCGACGGAATAAACGACGCTCCCGTGCTTTCCCGCGCCGACGTAGGCATTGCAATGGGCGCGCTCGGAAGCGATTCGGCAATCGAAGCCGCCGACGTGGTGCTTATGCACGATAATTTGGGCTCCATTGCGAAAGCGAAAGAGGTTGCGAAAAAAACAATGAGAATAGCTTTCGAAAACATCGTATTCGCTTTGCTCGTTAAAGCCGTTGTGCTCGTGCTCTCGGCGCTCGGCATAACAAGCATGTGGCTCGCCATATTTGCCGACGTGGGCGTAACCGTTATAGCCGTTTTAAACTCAGTTCGCATAATAGCGTTCGGTTCCGAGCGCGGAAAATGCAAAAAAAGACAAAAAAACGAAAAATAGTTTGAAAACATTTTAAAAAACGGTTGACAAAAACATATAGATATGATATTCTTAGTAAGCTGTCTGTTTGAGGGCGGCATTAAAAGCGCACATTGACAACGGAAAATAAGCAAGAAAGATTAAAAACACAAAACAAAAAACAGTCAATTTAAAAAAACGGAAAA
>NZ_CALPCN010000011.1 GCF_943193045.1 Pumilibacter muris
AACGCACACTTCCTTGCTTAACCCGACTTGGGCGAACTTACAAAGGCGTCCTTTCGCGGTACACGCCCGCGAAAGTCGATTTGTCGCCCAAGCGACTGTTTTCGCTCTATGTTTGGGATTGCTTCGCTTCGCTCGCAATGACAATGCTACAACGCTTTATCACTTTCTTGCGGCGATAATGCTGCAACGCTTTTTCACTCGCTTGCGGTAATGCTGTTAAATTCAAATGAAAACGTCGTGCCCTTATTCGGTTCGGAATCGGCTTTAAGCGTTATATCGAGCCGCTTGCATAGCTCCGAAACAATATACAGTCCCATTCCGGTGCCCGCGTTGCGACCGTTCGAACCTGTGAAACCGCGATTGAATATTCTCGGCAACTCGTGCGCCGCAATGCCGGGTCCGTTGTCGGCTACTGTTACAATCCCGTTTTGAGCGGTTATGCGCACTTTGCACCCTTCGCAATACTTTGCGCAGTTCACAAGCAACTGTTTTATTATAAACGAAAAAGACTTAGCGTCGGTGTAAACCGAAAAATCGCCGCTCGTTTCAACGCCTATTTTAGCCGCTACAAGCAATTCGCGTTGGCTCTTTACCGCTTCGGCTATCATGTTTGCCACGCTTGCTTTCGTTATAACGGTGTCTTGCTCGGCGCTCCGAAAACGCGCGTATTGCAAAACGGTGTCGGTAAGGTTGTCGGCACGTTTGAGTTCTCGCCTGAGTTTAGCTTCGTCGGCTCCGTTGTCGCAAATCAGCGAGCAGGCGGTAAGGGGAGTTTTGATTTCGTGAATCCATTTTTCGACGGAATCGAAGTATTCTTCCTTTTCGCGCGCCGCCCGTTCCGTTTCTCCTATTGCCGAGCGGGAAACCTCTTTCATAACTTCGTAATATTCTCTCGCAACGGCGTCGTGCGGCTTTTCGAGCAATTCTCCGAGAAGATATTTTTTTGAAAGCCCTTCTTTGTTCTTTTGCAGTTTTTTGAGTTTGGCGTTGGTAAGCGCGTAGCCCGCCGCATAGCGCAACAAAACGGTGAATACGAACGCGGCTTCGCTAACCCACAAAAGAAGAGCGCTCGCTCCCGCAAAGTGCGCGAACACGCCCCAACAAATCGCGGCTATGCCCATTCCGCACAGCGAAATTGCCTTAGATGAAATATAGTCGGTAAATTTCATAGTCGGTATCCCACTCCGCGCACCGTGCGTATAAAATCGACGGCGCCTATGTCGCGCAGTTTTTCGCGCAGTCGGTTAATGTTCACATAAAGGGTGTTTTCGTCTACATACAAGCTGTTTTCCCAAAGCTCCTCGAATATGTTTTCTTTGGTGCAAAGGTCTTTTTGCATGAGGCAATGCAAAATACGCGTTTCGTTTTTGGTAAGCTCAACGCTTTTGTCGCCGTAGTGGGCTTTCATATCGGAAAGGTCGAGAGTAAGTCCGCGCACACTCGACTCGGCGGCGGTTTGTCTTTTTAACAGCCGAGCTATTCTTGCAAGCAACACCGACGAATTGTAAGGTTTTCTTATATAATCGTCGGCTCCCATTCCAAAGCCGAGCAGTTCGTCTTCGGCTGAATCGCGCGCGGTTAAAAAAATAACTGGAACCGCAGATTGCATTCTGAGCTTTCGGCACATTTCGAACCCGCTTTCTTTCGGCATGTTCACGTCGAGCAGGGCAAGCTCGCAAGGCGGCTCGCTAACCGGGCGGTAGCCGTTGGCGCTCAGCAAAGTGCAAAGTTCTTCCCGAATGCTTTCGTCGTCTTCCGCCACCAAAATTCTGTACATATCCGTGCCTCCTAATACGTTGGAATATTTTCAGTATAATTCGCTTTATGCGTGTTTGTCAAGAAAAAGTTTGAGATGGGCGGGGCAAGCGGCGAAAGAAAAAGCTTTCCTTATTTAGGAAAGCTGCGGTGGGGGTCGTTCGTTAGACATAGCGGGTTTTTTAACTTACTTTTTTCTTGTGGAATAACCTTGCACAAGACGCACCGGAATTGTTTTCGATTCGTGCTTGCAGTCGGGGCGGTCTATATACTCGCGCACCATATTTATCGCCTCGAAACCGAGTAAAAAGCTGTCTTGCTCCAAATAGGTGGGCATGTCGGTTTTAATGAAGTTGCTCGGCGTTTTAAAATCGAGAAACACGGCTTCGTAGTCGGTAGGAAAAGTTATGCCGAGAATTTTGCTCAGTTGCAAAAGGTGGGTTCCGCTTGCGTAGTCGGACGCTATAATCGCGGTTATGTTCGGGTTGCTTTTAAGATAATCGCCGAACGACTGCGCAAAGCTTTGCGAAGTGTTGTCGGAATCGCCGTCGAAGTTGAAAAAGTAGTTGTTGTAATTGCCGAGTTCGTAAAGCGCCTGAATATATTCGTCGCGGCGGTCGCTTAGCGAACTGTTGGTTTTTATGTTGGAATTGAAAAACAGTATATGCTTGTTGTCGCGCTCGGTCAGGTGAGTAACCGCTTTGCGTATCATATCTTTGTGGTCGGACGAAACGCGCGGAAACGGTAATCCCGGCAAGTAGCGGTCTATCATCACAACGGGGAAGTTGGAAATGGAAAGGTTCACAAGCGAGGAATTGTAAATTTCGTTGTCTACGGGGTAAATAATCAAGCCGCTCACGCCCATTTCTATATATTCGTTTATAAGCCGTTGTTCTTCTTCTTGCGACATATTGGAGTAAGCCGCAATAAGTTTTAAATCTTGCGCGCCCTTAGAAAGCGCCGCGTTTATTTCCATTATATGCGGGCTGTCGTAAAGAGGGAGTATTGCTCCCACTTGCCTGAAAGTGCGCTCGCGGGTTTCTTTTAAAATGGGTTCGAGGTCGGCGAACGTTACGCCGGGCGCAATAAATGTTCCTTTTCCTTTAACGCGCGTTATAACGTGCAAATCTTCTATTTCTTTATACGCTTTGCGAGCGGTTATTCTGCTAATGTTTTGCGATGCGGCAAGTTCGCTCTCGGTGGGCAACCTGTAATTCGGCTCGTTAAGATTGCCGAGAATTAAGTTTGCCAAATAAAGAGTTGTTTTGCGGTAAAGCGAAAGATGGTTTGCCATAATGCTGGTTTTCTCCCTTAAATTATTTTGGGTATAGTTTTAAATGTATTACTAATCGCGTGTTTTACTTATAATATGTTATATATGATACAAATTATAATACATATATGGCGAAAAAGCAACCTATTTCTGAATTTTTTGTAAAATTTCACAATCTTTTTTTAAAAAGGGTATTGACAACAGTACATTTTTATGTTATACTATGTATGTATTAAATGTTATATAAGTAATACAAATATATCACAACATAACAAATTCATGCGGAAGCCGCCCGCAGCGGCTCAAACGGGGTACCCCGTTTGTACTGTCTATTATTCAATAGACAGTAATAAAAAACCTTAATAAATAAAAAAAGAAAAAATAAAAGAATCGTCGCTTCGACGGTAAAGGAGAAAATGTATGAAAGGTCTGTGTCGGAAGTTAAGCGTTCTGCTTGCAATAGTGCTGTGTTTCGCTTTTTGCGGGTGCACCGTTGCGGGAAGCGGAAAAGATAAAGACAAAGACGTTGACGCGGTGGATAAGGGCGACTATTCGCAATACACCAAACTCACCATAGACGGCGGCGGTCAAAACGTGGCGTATAACACAACGTCGTCGCTCATTTACGATAAGTATACAAACCCTTATCCTTATAACACTCTCGAACGTTTGGTAGAGGAGTGGAACAAGGCGCACGCGGCGGAATACGGCTATTATTTCGACGTAGCCTCTTCGTCTATAAACAACGACCGCGAAACTATGGTGCCCATGTTAAACGGCGGCACCGCGCCCGAAATTATTTACTATTTGCAAACTACAATAGCCGAAGACCAAAACAAAGGTTGGTTCTACGACCTTAAAAATGTTATGGAACAGCCCAACAAATACAGCAAATCGGGCGAGGACGGAAGCGTGCGTTGGCGCGACTTATACACCGACGAGCAATACCGTTCGTTCTTTTCGCCCAACGGGCAAATGTTTACCGTTGCTTTGGAGCAAAACCCGATAGGAATTTTATACAACAAAACTCTTTTCGAGGCGGCGGGAATAACGAAAGAACCCCAAACTTACAAAGAGTTTATGGAAGCGCAAGATAAACTCAACGCCTACGCCGTGAGCGTGGGGCGCGGCGATAAGAACGACGATTCGAAATATATCTGCCCGTATAACGTGGTTTATCCGTGGTATGATTCTTTCCTTGAAACTTCCATTATGGGCGACGTTATGGAATATATGGACGTAATCGAAGTGGACGGCTTTATAAATGCGGAGGAATACGTTCGCGCTTTCATGACGCGCGACCCGAATGCCGAACCCGACGCTTCCGATAAGAATAAGAGCCGCCTATACAGCCCCGACCACGACCGTATAGCGGAACTTTACAGGCTCATAAAACAAATGTGCAAATATTATCCCACGAATTGGCGCAGCTACTATTCCACACAACAGTTCACTGTGGGCAACCTTGCTATGCTCGAAGTTACGGGCGGCGACATACGCGAGCTTATAGACACCGTAGACGGCGATTTCGAGGTGGGCGTGTTCGCGTATCCCAAACTTGAAACGCAGCCCCAAAACGAACCGCAAAACGACTATTACACAACGTTTAACGAAGGCAACTATTATGTGCAACGCGGATTGAGCGGTTATTCCACAGGTTGGGCAATCAGCAATTCGGCTATGAATAAAGACAAAGCTGCGGGCAACGACAAATGCGTGAACGCGTGCATAGACCTTTTGATGTGGTTGAGTTGTTTTGAAAACAACGAAAAAATGGTGAACGAGCTCGGATTTGCGATTCCGCTTTCGGGCAACACCACCTACGAATATTTTAAGCCGCTTGCGGAGCTGTTTAAATCCGACTGCGAAAACGAAAAGGCTCTCGCTTGGTCGGCGGCTACGGCGGGCGGCGCAATGAACAAGAACTACTACGACGCGACGTATTTATTCCGTCAGAACACGCTCGATTCGTCCGCTTCCATAAAAGAATCGCTCGGCACGCTCGTGTCGTCGTTTACTTCGGCGGCTAACCTTCTGTATCAACAAAACGGTTGGAATATGAGCGCGTGGCCGAGCTGGGGCACAAGCAACAAAAATTAAAAGAACGGCTATTTCGATTTACCGAGAAAGAGGAACGGGAACGTGACTAAAAGCTTCAAAAAAATAATAACGTCGCGGGAAAACGCGGGACTATTGTGGATTTTGCCTGCGTTCGCTTTGATGTGCGTGTTTTGCCTTTATCCCGTGATTAGCGCGTTTACCCATTCTTTCACGGATTGGAGCGGCGGGCTTACGGCGTCGTTCGTCGGCTTTAAGAATTACGGCGTGTTGTTTAAAGACAATTTGTTTTGGCTTTCGCTTATGAACGTAACTATTCTAACCGTTGTGGGAATGGTTATAGGCAACGCGGCGTCGCTGTTTTTGGCGGAACTCATGTTCAATCTTAAAAGCAAGGCGGCGGGCGCTTATCGGTTTTTGTTCGTATTGCCCGCAATGGTGCCGAGCATAGTTGTGCTTTTACTTTGGCAAAAGCTCATATTGTCGGGTTCGTCGGCGGGCGTTATGAACACCGTTTTGCGCGCGTTCGGCTTAAAGTCTACCGAATGGTTTGCGAGCAAAAACACTTTCGTTGTGTTCGTGTCTATATTTCTTTACGGATTCCCTTGGATGGGCGGCACTTCGTTTTTAATTTATTTGGCGGGGCTGAACGGAATAGACCAGTCGATTATAGAGGCGTCTAAGCTCGATAAGCTCGGCACGTTCCGAAGGGTGTTTTTAATAGACATGCCGATGATAATGGGGCAAATAAAATATTTCCTCGTTATGGGTTTTATAGGCGGCTTGCAAAACTACACCATGCAATACGCTATAACAAACGGCGGACCGGGCAAGGTTATAGGCGACATGCAGTCGGGAACTATGGTGCCGGGCTACTATATTTACCAGCTTATTTGCGGCACTCAAAAAGAGGGCGTAGGCTCCTACGGCTACGCTTGCGCAATGGGCATGATTATGTTCGTTATAATAATGGCTATAACGGTTGTGAACAACAAAGTTGTTAAATCGAACGAGGACTGAAAAGAGTGCAAACGGCAGTAAAATCGGGAAACATGCTTTCCGCAAAAACGAAAACAAGACGCCGCGTAAGGGCGTCGCAAATCGCCGTGCACGCGGTTATTATCGTGTTGCTTTTTTTGGTGTTGTTTCCGTTTTATATCCTTATTGTGAACAGCTTTAAGTTGCCCAAAGACATATTCGTGAATCCGTTTTCATTTCCCGGAACGCCGCAGGCGCCGCTCGTGCTTACGGCATTCGGAACCGCGTGGGGATATATAAAAAACTATCTTTTGAACACGGTTATTATAGCCGTTCTCGAAATTGCGGGCACTTTGCTTTTTGCGAGTATGGCGGCTTACGGGTTTTCACGCTTTAAGTTTGCGGGCAAAAATATTGTGTTCACGGTGTTTTTGGCGTTTATGATGATTCCGGGTATTCTCACGCTTGCGCCGCAATACGCGCTCGTTTACAACAATTTAAGGTTAGGGCAAACGATGGCGGGCGTAATATTGCCTGCGATTGCGGGCGGAATGCCAACCGGCGTATTTTTGATTCGCACGTTTTTTTCTGGCGTGCCCGACAGCGTGTTCGAGGCGGCGGAGCTTGACGGCGCGGGGCATATACGCAGATACCTTACGCTCGCTTTGCCTCTAAGTATGCCCATTCTTTTCACAATCGGGCTTTCAACTTTGCTCGGCGCGTGGAACGACATTATATGGGCGCGGCTCATTTTATACGGCAAAGAAAATCTTTACACCATAAGCGTCGGCGTGTTTGTGTCGTTTAATTCGAGCGTGAACAAATCTATTACCGACACGGTTGTGTATGCGGGGTATTGCATTGCGAGTTTGCCGCTTGTGCTCGTGTTTGCGCTCACCAGCAAGCAGTTTATTAAAGGTCTTACGAGCGGCGCGATTAAAATGTGATTTGCGCTTTCCGAAATGTTTTGTAATAAGGAGGTCACGGCAATAAGTATGAAAAAAAGAACGGTTTTTATTTGCGTGTTGCTGAGCTTGGCGCTCTCGCTGTTCGGTTGCGACAGCGGCGCGGGAACCAAAGAACCGCCCGACAATTCGGGCACTACTCCCGAGCCGAGCGAAGCGAAAGAGCTGTTGTTCGACACGAGCTTTTCGGAAGGAGTATCGGTTACCGGGCTTAATTCGCAAGAAGTTACGCGCACCACATGGAAATACGGCGACTCGAACGCGGCGCAAGAGCCTTTTTGGACGCTCGGGCAATATTGCGACCTTTCCGCCACGCGCGCGGGCTACGACTCTTCGCGCAACGATTTGTCGCTTGGAACGATTTTCGAAGACCCGAAAGGCATAACGGGCACCGACGGCGACTTTTTTACCCTTACCAACGTTTCGGGCAGTAAGGAAATAAAGGTTAATCCTTTAACGGGCGCGGTTAAGCTTAACGTAGACACGAGAAAAGAATATTGCGAGCAAAGCACCGGCGAAATTGTGCCGAGAAAAAACGGCGAAGACTGGGTGCACATGATTTTGCAGCCCGCGCAGGGAATTAAAGACGTTGTGTGGCTGAGCAAAACGGAATCGTTCGCTTTGAGCCTCGATTTTACGCTCGACGCTTGCAACGTTTTCGATTCGTCTATCGGCGCCGACCAATTTCAATGGATTTTCACGGTGCACGATGAAAAGAGCGAAATAGGCGAATATTTTTGGTTTTTGGTAACTCTATTCGACAACCGCTACGAAATTTTTCCGGGCACGCAAGCGTTCGACAGCGGAAAAGACGACGCTACGGGGCAATTTATGTATGCGCCTACCGGCACCGAGCTTTTCGGGGAGACGGGCGGCAAAGTGGAGGTAGGCAAAAAATACAGCGTGTCGCTAAACCTTAAAGAGCACATGAAAAAGGCTTTTGAAATCGCGCAAAGCAAAGGCGCGTTAAAAAATTCCAAATGGGAAGACCTTACGGTTAAAAACTTTAACATAGGTTGGGAAGTTTCCAACGTTTCTCAGGCGGGCGTTACGATAGAAAATATGTCGCTTACCGCAAAAACTGCGGCATGAGCGGAGGGGAAATATATGGGTAAAAAAACGGCTAAAAAAATCGCGTGCGCGGCTATGGGGCTAATTGCGGCGCTTTCGTGCTTCGCGTGCGATAATCAAGGAGGTAACATGGACAACAACGGAGCGCTCGACCCGAATCCGGGAGGACCGAGCATTATAATACCTACTGAAACATGGGATACGAAAACGGAAGGCAGAGTGCTCACTCGCCCGCAGGTGAAAAACGAGAGCGTGAAAGAACTGTTGCGCGACCTCAACTTTTCGCAAGGGTTTAACGTTACGCTTTTTCATGCAAATTCTTCGAACGGTCAGAAAGCGGGTCAGCTCACTTACAACGGCGACAAAGCCGAAGGCGATTCGGTGTGGACAATGGCGCAGTGGGGCTGCACGCACGACATGGTTGAAGACGGAATTTTCAACCGCGACGGCGGCGTGCTTTCTTACGACGACGGCGGCAAAAAACTTGTTGTAGACTCCAACAAAACGGGACGCCTTACTATGGCTATTGCGGGCAGCGAGGAATACACCCGCGACGCCGACGGCGACGTGCGCGAACGCACCGACATAACCGAAAACTGGCCGCACATTTTGGCGGAACAAAGCGTGGGGCACACCATTTCGGCTTCGGCGCAAAATCTTTATATGGAAATCGACTACGAAATCACAAAGTGCGTTAGCTTGGTAAACCGCGAGAAATATCCCATAAACGCCGAGCTTAACGCCGCGCAGTTCCAGTGGTTTATAACTTTAACCGACATAAACCCCCAAAGCGAAAGTTACAACGATTCTATGTGGTTCGGGTTCTCTATGTTCGATACCCGCGCGCTCGGAAAAACTCCTGCGGGGATGGCGGCTTACGACGGCGGAAAAGAGGATTCCACAGGACTGTTCATTTATATGCCGTCGCTCGAACAGGTGGCTAACAATGCGTCGAGCGAGGCGACTATTCCTTCGTCGGTGGTGAACAAGCGTTGCAAAGTGCGGTTCGATATTCTTCCGTTTATAAAGAGCGGACTGAAAATAGCGAGGCAACAGGGCGCGCTTACGGGCGCTACGGTGGATAACCTGAGAATAGGCTCCACGAACATAGGTTGGGAGCTTCCCGGCAATTACGACGTTGAAGCCGAAATTTACGAAATGAACATGTACGAAGTGTATTAGGCTTTCGGCGAATATTTGCCGCGCGAAAGATAATATAAAAAAATTCCGTAAGGAGGAAGAATGAATGAAAACAAGAACTAAGAAAAGCGCGTTTGCGTCGCTCGTGGTGGCGCTTGCATTACTTGCCGCAACACTCGGTGGGGGAACTCTGTTATTCGCCCAAACCGATTCGGGCGAGCCCGACTCCACTACCGTAGTAGCGGATAGAGATTGGAAGACGGGCGCGGGTACAATTTTTACCGAATACGACACCGAAACGGGCTATTCGCACATTCAAAACGTGAATGTAAACGGTGCGAATACAACCTACCAGCACAAAGTTAAGCTCGACGGTTTAACGATTGACTTTTTAATCGACACGGGCAAGAGAGGCGTGCTCGAAATGGTGGGCACGATAGGCTTCGGCTTTACCGATAAAGCGAGCGTTCCCGCCGCCGAATATCCGTATAGAACTCCCGATTTTTGCGCGAGCTACCTCACGAAGCTATATGCGGGTTCGGGCAATGTAGACCAAACGCGGTTTTATATCGGCATCAGCAATAACAGCGCGTTACACAGCATAGTAAGCCATATTAAAGACGACGCAATCAATAACCGAAAGGGTGCCGACAAAGAGGGGAACGGCTTTAAACGCGCCGACTCGTATATCTTCTCGCACGCGGGGCGTAACCGCATGGTAATGAATTTTTCGTATGAAGAAGACATTAAGGTGTGGACTATCGAGTGCTCCGCCGAAGATTTCGACGCTTGGGGCGGGCAAGCCACAACCGTGTATTTCCACGACGATTATGTGCGCAACGTTTTGGACGAAAAAGGCGAAACGTATATAACCGTGTGCGGATTCCCTTCGGGCGATGCCGCAACGAACGACACATATTTAAAGGCGATGGACGGCTACTTTAAAATAGAGGACGACAATATTCGCGCTTATAAAGCCTCCGCCGTCGTTGCCGCCGACGAAGCCGTTACCGCCTACGATACGGCGATAGAAGCGGTGTCGGATATGGCTTCGTATAATGCTTCGGTTTTAAAACGCGAAGAACTTGTAGAGGCAATAAACGCCCTGCGCGGCAACGACAAATATTCTTACGAAGCTCGCCTTTCGGAACTCGACGGGAAATACACTCAGAGCACCGACATTCAGGCAAAAGTACGCGCGGCTGTTCAAGCCTCGTATACCGAAGCTGCCGAAAAAATAGACGTTCTCGCTACCGAAGCGGATATAAACGCCGAAAATTTGCAGACGGCGGAAACTGCGCTCGGCGTGGCGGTGAGCGCTTTCGAAAACGCGCAGGGCAGACTTACAACTGAAAATCAACAGTATTTTAACGGACTCGGAGAAGATTACTCCTACGCTATTTCGGTTGCCGCCGCCAAACAATGGATTATAGCCTACGAAACTGCGGTTGCGGCGTTGGCGGATAAAACCGAATCCGAGTTGGTAGCCGCGATTGTAAGCGTTAAAGCGCAACGCGCGGAATTCGAAAGCAGCGACGCGGCGCAAATAATAGCCGCGCTTAAAGAATCCGACAAAATTGCGCTGAACGACAGAATAACGGCGGCAGACGAACTTGTTGCCGCAACCGAGCGCGAAAACGAAAAAGCGGTTAAGAGCTACTATATATCGTTGTTTGAAACTGCGGTAAGCAAAGATATGCTCGATAAGAACAATGTTGACGCGGCGAAAACGGCTTACGAAGATTTGCTGAATAAAGTTGCGGTTGCCGAATCGGACGGCGCTTTGTTCGAGCGTTATTCTGCGGCGTACAACTCGCTTAAAACGGCTTGCGAAAACATAGTGCTTGCAAACATAGAAAAGGTTGACGCTTTGCTTAACGGTTCGTTCGAAAAATATTCGGAGTTCGCCCCGATAAACGAAAAATACGCGGCGCTCGATTTGCAATACGTTGTAGCCGATAGCGAAAGAGTGAACGCCGCGCACGAAGCGCTTACGTTAAAATTGAAAAAGAACGTTTTCTCTGCGGTGGCGGTGGAAAATTCGGACGCCGAGCAAACCGAACGCGGGCTGTACACGGAACAAACCGAAAACGGCAGTTTCGGCTGGCTTGAAAAGCTTGCCGCAAACAAAGAAATCAGCGTTGTGGTGAGCCTCGACGAAGCGGCTTTCTATACTGCGGGAACTCTTGAAAACGCAATTTGGTTTAAGTTCTCGGAGGCTGACGGCGAGCGCTCGGTAACTTTAAAACTTGTGTTGAACCCTACGTTTTCAACGCTACAAGCGTATTGCGGCAATACTATCGCCGACGTTAAAGAGCTTGACACTCCCGAAAACGGAACCGCTCTCGAATTTAAGTTTGTTTACGCTAACGGTTGTAAAGTATCGATGAACGGTTTGCAATTCGAACTTAGCGCGGAGCAGTTGGGCGGCGACGCCGATTTAACAAACGTTACGTTCTCGTTCGGCACAATTTCCAACGACGATTCTTTCCCGAATTGCTTCACGCTTGTGTCGGTGAACGGCAAGAGTTTGGCTTATTCCGAGCCTACTCCGCCCGAAAATCCCGAAGAGCCGAGCGAACCCGAAAATCCCGATAACCCGAACAAGCCCGAAGAGCCGAGCGAACCTGAAAATCCGAGCGAGCCCGCTCCCAAAAAGAAGAAATGCGGTTCGCAGATTTCGGGAACTGCGGCGGCGTTTACGGCGGCGATTATGCTTCTCGGCGCGGCTACGCTTGTTGTTCGCGGCAAGAAAAAGAACGCAAAATAATTCTCGGTGTATGCGGCGCGATTGCAAAATCGACGCGGTTGCGCCGTTTATATAAAACATTTTAAAACCTTAGGAGGTATAACTGATGAAAGTAAGAACTAAAAAATGCGCGCTTGCCGCATTGCTCGGCATTATAATGCTGTTCACATGCGCATTAACGGGCATAGTCGCGTTTGCCGCCGAGCAAACCGAACCGCCCGCCGCTACCGAAGTTGCGGATAAGGATTGGAGCTTGCAAGGCGGCAACTGCACGGCTACTTATAATTTGGAAACGGGCTTTTCCACCGTTCACAATTTCGAAGGGTGGGGATACAGAATGGCTTATAATCACAAGGTTAAGCTCGACGGCTTAACTTTGGAGCTCTACAACAACACTTTCGACGGAAACGCAAATCAAGTTTTCGGCTTCGGTTTGGCGAAAGAAATATCCGATTCGCCGTTCGACAAGGCGAACGCATTTTGCGGTTCTTTTTGGCCGAATAATGCGGTGGTGGGGCAAACTCGGCTCAATTTATCGCGCAGTCATAATCCCGGTGATAATAATTTCAACCCGACAATTTGTTTCAAAACGCCCGAAGAGGCCGCTAATGCGGGCGACGGAGGGGGCACAACTACTTTCGTTTCGTCGATAGTGTATGCGAATATAGAGGGCGAACTCGGAGCGAAACTCGAATTTGCGCATGTAGCCGAGCCAGATTGTTGGAGCGTTAAAATCACCATTACAGCGGGAGAGCGTCATGCGCAACAAACTTCTCCCACAACGGTATACTTTAACAACGTTTGGGCAAACAGCGTTCTCGACGCCGACGGAAATTGCTATATAGTTGCTACCGGTTTCGGCAATCTCGACCTCAAACCCGACTGCGCTTATAAAATCGAGGACGACAACGTTCGCAACTATCGCGAAACCGTTGTCGCTACGGTAAACGAAGCCGCGAGCGAATACGAAAACTCGATAGACGCCGTTTCCGATTTGGAGACTTTCAACGCGTCTATCGAAAAACGCGACGCTTTCGTTGCGGCAATAGGAACGTTGCGCGGCAACGACACTTATTCTTATAACGCGCGCCTTGCCGAGCTCGACAAAAAGTATACTCAAGACGAAACAATTCAATCAAACGTTAAAGCGGTTGTGCAGGAATATTTTAACGCGACCGACGCAAAAATCGCTGTGTTAGGCACCGAGTCCGCTATTACCGACGCAACTATAAAAGAAGCGAGCGATGCTTACGCCGCCGAAAAACAAGCGTTCGAAAACGTTAAGAACATGCTCACCGAACAAAATCAAACCGAATTTACTTCGGCATACGACGCGCATGTTTACGCGGTGGAACTTGCGAAAGCGAAACTTTGGATAATAGATTTCGAAACGAAAGTAGCCGCGCTCGAAAATATGTCCGCTTCTCAAATAGTGGACGAAATCGTGGCTATAAAAACTTTGCGCGCGGGCTATACGGGAAGCGACGCCGAAAAGATTATAACCCAAACTCTCACCCAAACCGACAGAACGGCTCTCGAAGCGCGCATAGCCGCCGCCGACACGTCTTTGGCTGAAATCGAAGAGGCAAACGGTTCCGCCGTTAAAGACAGTTACCTTTCTACGTTCGAAGATTTGCTCAAAGAAGATTTAACGGTTAAATTCAACATAGACGACGCTAAAAAAGCTTACGAAAATCTTTTGAGCAAAGTTGAAATCACCGATGCCGACGGCGAGCTTTACACTCGGTTTACTGCGGCTTATGCCGAGCTTAAAAAGGCGTGCGAAGATTACGAAACCGCCGAAATCAACGCGGTGAACGAGCTTCTTAAAACCGAATACACAAAGTATAGCTTGTTCAGACCTGTGCGCGACCGTTATGCTAAAATAGATATGGCTTATCTTTTGGAAGAGAACGCAACCGTTAAAGCGGCTTACGACGAACTTACCGAAAAGATTACGAAACACGCGTTCTACTACGTTAGCGCAACCAACATAGCCGAAGTGGAGCAGGGCGAAAAAGGGCTTTACACCGAGCAGAGCCCCACGCATCCCACTCGATTGAACTACAACGAAAAGCTTAGCATGACCGACGGATTGACTGTTGTTGTGGAACTCACCGAAGCGGCTTATTATAACGACAATACGAAAGCGAACAATCTTTGCTTCAACTTCTTGGGAGCGCCCAACTCGTATAAAGGCGGCGCCGACGCTTTCGACGGTATAACCGTTATGATTTGGCTTTATCCCACCGAAAGTAACGTTCAAATAATGAACCGCACCGATACAGTTATAGAGCAGCAGAGCATAGCCACTCCTATGGACGGCGATAATATTACGTTCGGCATCAAATACGGACCGTATACCGATATTATTGCGGGCGAGACATACGACGCTTATCAAATCACCGTTAATTCGGCGCGTTTCGTTCTTACCGAAGCTCAGCTCACTAAAACGGGGCAGTCGGTTTATAAAGATTGCTATTTCTCTATGGGTTCGTTCGCCGACGACAGAACCAACCCCAACTGCCTTACTTTGGTTTCGGTAAACGGAAAGAGCCTTGCTTATGTGGCGCCCGAAAAACCCGAAGAACCCGACGATAACGAACCCGAAAAGCCGGGAACTGAGGAGCCCGAAAAGCCCGCCGAGCCTACGCCCGAAAAGAAAAAATGCGGTTGCGGTTCTGCGGTTGGCGGTCCCGTTGCGGTGGCGGCGTCCGCTGCTCTCTTGCTCGGCGCGGCGGTTTTGGTCGCTCGCAGAAAAAGAGCCGTTAAATAAAAATTATCGAAAAATTCAAGACGCGCGTAAAAGCGTAGGATTTCTGTGATTGTTAAAGCGAAAGGAGCGCCGCGAATAAAGGCGCTCCCAAAGCTTTAAAAAACGCGACTTTATTTGCGTTATTAAAGAGGTAGGTATGAGAAAAAAGATTTTAGCTTTGATTCTATCGGTTTTTATGTGCTTATGTTTTGCGGGGTGCGGCAATAGCTCGAACAATCAAGATTCTAACGAACCTCCGAAAACCGACGAAGAACCCGAAAATCCTAATAATCCTAACGAGCCCGAAAAACCGGGCGAAGATAACAAGGAAGGAACTGTGGACGACTTAGTTAAAAATTTTTGGTCGGAAAGCGTTATGACCGACGAAACCGTTTTGTTGGTTGCCGCTACCGATGCAAACGGCAACGTGCTTTCGGCGCCGCAGGCAAAACTCATGTTCGACGCAACCGAAATTATTTCGGTTAAACAGTATTTTCACGAGAACAACGGCGGAAAAATAAAAGAGTTTGAAAACGAACAGGATTATCGTTACCGCGACGGCGTTTTATCCGCTCGCGGAAATATACAAGACAATCCCATAACGGGTCTTAAAGAATTTAACACCGTTATGCCGTATGTAACCGACAAGGCGCTTACGGGAGAACAGCCGTTTCCCGGACTTGGGCAGAGCACCGACATTCCGTCTACCGACGCGGGGCTTTACCTTCCGTTTACCGAAAGCTATCAAATTGTGCAAATGCAGGTTAGCGTAACCTATAAGCATAACGGAGGCTATGCGGGCGCCACTCCCAAATACGAGGGGGCGTCGCTCTCGAAAACCGTTCAAAAGCTGAAAGCCAAAGAAAAGGTGGAGTTGTTCGTATACGGCGATTCCATTTCCACAGGCGCCAACACTTCGGGCTATTTGAACATAGAGCCGCATTTGCCCACTTGGCCGCAACTCGTTGCCGATAATCTTTCGCGCTACTACGGCGGCGAAGTTAAGCTTACTAACCGCGCGGTGGGCGGTTGGACGAGCGCCAACGGTTTGGCGGGCGGAATAGGTTGGGTAGGCGGTCAGCAAATAAACCAAGCGGGGCTCGACGCTCTCTTGAAAGGCGAGCTTAAAGATTACAGCCCCGATATAGCGTTTATAGGTTTCGGAATGAACGACGCAACAATGGGTCTTGCGCTTAACAACTATCTTACCAACACAAAAGAAATGATTGATTTGATTCGCGGACGCAACCCGAACTGCGAAATAGTGCTAATCGGCACAATGCTTGCAAATCCCAAAGCTAAAAATCAATCCAAAAATCAAGCGGAATACTCGGCTAATCTTAAAAAAGTTGCGGATATGTATTCTTCGGGAGTATGCGTTGTAGACGTGGGCGCGGTGCATAAAGGAGTGCTCGACGCGGGAAAACATTACACCGAAATTTCGAGCAATAACGTGAATCACCCCAACGACTTCACCGCAAGGCTATACGCTATGACGCTTTTATCGTCGCTTATAGAATACGCCGACGGCGAGGCGGCGCCTCCCGCAGAGCAGACGCAAGGCAACGCCGTGCTCGAATCGTACAAAAAGCGTGGCTACAACGCGCTTTTTGCCGACCCTTACATGAAAAAGGGAATCGCGGTAACCGACGCCGACGGCAACGCGCAAAATTCTTTGGTGTTTCCCGATTCTTCCGGCGTTCCCGAGTGGAGTTTTGCGCAGTGGTTCACCAAATACGACATTTCCGACTACTACAAACGTTCGTATTCCGACGGCGGCGCGACTTTTACTTATAAGTCGAAAGGCAAAACGGTGAACGGCGCCTACGTTCCCGCGAAAGTGCTCGCGGTGAACAGCGCCAAAGCTACCGTTTATATGGAACTTAACGCCGAAGCGGAATACGACGAGCCGCGTAAAGACGGCGAAGGGTGGCCGCACACTTTACTTTCGCAAGACTTTTCGAACAATCTTGTGCATGTTTCGGAATGTAAAGAGCTTATTATGCGAATGGACTACACAATAACAAAGTGCGAAGATAAAATGAACGGTTCGGCAAACGCGGGGCTTCACTGCGCGCAATTCGTGTGGTATATCACTCTTCAAAACAGAACGGCGGGGCACCCCGATTTCGGCGAATACGTTTGGTTCGGGCTTAATCTTTGGGATAACCGAAACGAGGGTAAGCCGTCGGCGGAATGGGGAGCGCAAGACGCGGGCAAAGACGACGCTACGGGAAAATTCATATATCACCCCGCAAGCGACAAATTTTTGCCGAACGGGCTGTGCCCGTCGGTGGGGCAGAAAACGGAAGTTACTTTCGCCGTTCTACAATCGGCGCGCCGTTCGTTCGAGTTGGCGCAAGAGCGCGGCTATCTTAAAAACACAGCATGGGAAGACCTTTATGTCGGAGGTATGAATTTCGGTTTCGAAAACACGGGCACTTATAATTCCGCAGTGCAAATCGACACCGTGAACGTTTACTACAAATAAAACAAAAAAGAGGAAGAAGAGCCATGAAAAAGAAAATAGTTTTACCTTTGCTTCTGTGCGGCGTTTTGGCGCTCGGCGTTTGCGCGGGCACTCCGTTTTTCGCAAAAAAAGCGCAAGCTAACGCGGCGGATTACCCTATAGAGTTCGACGAAAACAATATAGCGCTCACTTTTACCAACTTTTCGGACGCTCACGTCGGTTTTCAATCGAACGAGCAGTCGTTGCTGAGAGCGCTCCGAACGTCTAAAACTTTAACTAAAAATAAGATAGACGCGTTGCAGTTTTGCGGCGACAACACGCAAGACGGAAAGCGCGAGCAAGCGGTTTTGTTTCGCGAAACGCTCGAATCCGAATTCGATTTAACCGAGACTGCGGCGGTAATTACTCACGGCAATCACGACACCTATTGGTCGGGCTGCATGACCACTAAGCAGTTTGCCGAAGCTTACGGCGAAAAGGTTTATACTTTCGACCAACCCGACACCGACTACACTACCGGCAACCGCCATGTGGTGGTTAAAGGCTATCATTTTCTTTCGGTGCAAATCGCGTCTTACACGGGGAAAGATTTTGTGAATCCCGTTTCGAGAGAAACCGAAACATGGCTAAGAGGAATGCTCGACAAACTTGTTGCCGAAAATCCGAACCAATATATTTTCGTTTCAAGCCATTCTCCCGCGAAAGACACTTGCTACGGTTCGTCGGCGGAGTTTAAAGACGGAGCTTGGGGCGCGTCGAAAGAGCTTGCCGCAATTTTAGACGGTTATAAGCAGGTTATACTGTTTTCGGGGCACACTCATTATGCGATAAACGACGAGCGAAACATAACGCAAACCACTTACACGCAGATTCAGTCGGGTAGTCTTTCTGACTCCGTTGTAGACGTAGACGGCTATGTGGAATCGCATGTGCCCGACAGGCGTTCGGAATCGCAAGGTATGCTGTGCGAGGTTGATACTCAGGGAAGAATGCGCATAATGCGCTACGATTTTAGGCGCAACATGCAAATCAAAAACTATTGGTATCTCGACGCGTGCAAAGCCGACGGTTCTCATATTAACCGCTACACAGAAGTGGCGCGCAACCGCAGCAACAAGCCGCCCGTTTTCGGGGAACGCGCGAAACTCGTTGTAGACGAATTGCCTACGGGCGCTCAAATAACCTATTCGGCGGCAACCGACGACGACATGGTGTATAGCTACACAATCGGCGTATACAAAGACGGAAAAACCGTAACCGAAGTTAAAAGCTATTCTCCGTTTTACATTACCCCGAATTTGAGCAATCTTTCGGAAGAGCGAAAGTTGAATCTTGATTATACGGTCGCATACCCTTACACCGTTAAGATTGTTGCGCACGACAGTTTCGGCGCGTCAAGCAAGCCGCTTTCTGTTGAAATGCGCGACACAACCGAAGAGGATATGGCGGCGGCTGCGGCTATCGACGCCCGCGTTGCGGCGCTTAATTCCACTCCCGCCGAAACTGACGGCGAAGAAATAAAAGCCATTCGCGCGCAAATCACGGCAATGTCGTTTAAAAGCAAAGGCTACTTGAAAAAACTTGCCGACTTCGAAAAAATAGAGGCTCGCTATTATAACTCTTTCCACCTTACCGCCGATGCCGAAGATTATGCGCCGAGTGCCGACGATATGTTCAGCACCGCAACAACGGCTTCGAAAGGTTGGGCGCAAAACAGCGAATACACGGGAGTGTCGCTGAATTGGAACGCGGCGACGCTTAACAATTCGTTGGGCTTTAACCGAACTTTCGAGCTTGACGGCTTGCACATATCGTTGGCGAATCTTTCGCTTACTTCCGAAAGCAAGCTATACGGCGTAATCATTTCTAACAAGCATAAAGAAAAGTGGGCGAAAGGTTCTTCTTTTCTGCTCGGAATAGACTTCGAATACGGCGACGTTTTTGCCAACGAAACTTTGATTGCGCAAAGCGACTGCCTTAAATATTCCGCGCTCGGCGCGGCTCCGTTCGATTTGAGTTTTACCATCGACGACGACGGAACCTTAAAGCTCTCGGTGAAAACTTTTTCGAATTCCGATACTGTGGACATTGCGAAAGAACACCTTAGCGGGCTTGCAAATTTAACCGATTTATCCGCTTGTTACGTTTCGTTCAGCACTTGGGAACGGCGCACTACGGGTTCGTTCGACGTAGCTGCGATTCACGGCGGAAAAGAAAACTGCGAGCAGTATGCGTCCGAAAATCCGCCCGAGAACCCCGAAGAGCCGGAAAAACCCTCTAACGGCGACAACGGAAAAAAGAAAGGTTGCGGCTCGGTTGCTACGGCGGGCGGAGCGCTTTTCGGAACGCTCTCTCTCGGTTTGGCGCTTGCCGCGTGCTTAATAAAAAAGCGCGGCGTCGAAAACAGATAAAAACAAATTAGAATTTCAGCCTAAAAAGAGGCGTTCCGACGCGGAGCGCCCTTTTTGCGGCAACAAACAGGAGCTTAAATATGTACGGACTGAATAAGAAAGGATTTATATGCGAGAGCAAATACGACGTTTCCGACGAGCCGCTTTTGGCGGCGCTTTTAACTACGGGAAACGGCTACATGGGTGTGCGCGGCAGTTTTGAAGAATACGCGTCGTTGCGCGTTCAGGGCGCGTTTGTGCGCGGCTACATAGACGAAATAACCGAAGTGTGCGAACCCTTTGCCGACAACGAGTATATGAAAAAATACTATTTGAACGAGGAAGGGTTAAAAACGTTCGAAAAACAGGAAAGTTGCGTAAACATGCCCGACTTTTTGCTTGTTCGCGTTCAGATAGGAAGTAAAACGTTTTTTCCGCACGAGGGGAAAATTCTTAAATGGGAGCGCGAACTCGACACCCGCGCCGCCGAACTGCGCCGCAAAGTGCTTTGGGACGACGGCGACGGCAACAAAACCGAGCTGACTTTTTCGCGTTTCGCGTCGTTCGAGCGCGACAATCTGTATTGCCAACGCGTTAGCGTTCGACCCGTGAACCACTCGCTTCCGGTGCGTATAATATCGGGCGTGGATACCGCCGTAAAAACGGGCGGGCAGATTATAACCCGAACGGACGAGGCGCGCGCCGACGGTTGCGATTTGTTCGTGTCGTTCCATGCGAACAATAAATTTCGTTTTAAAGCGGCTTATGCGGTGCGCAACCGCTTTCCCGCAGGCGAACTCGAACAAACGTATTTCGAAAACGGCAGAATAGGGGCGAGCGTGCTTTGCGCTCCCGCCGCCGAATACGTTCTCGAAAAAACTACGTATGTAGGCACCGAGCGCGACACCGAGCGCGAAGTTTGCGAGTGGGTTAAAGAGGAAAGTTTGCGCTACGGTTGCGATTACGCGGAGCGCAGAGCGGCGCATATAAAAGCTTACGGCGAATATTTTAAGCCTATGGACGTGCAAATCGAGGGCGACGGCGAAGCCGACGGATGGCTTAGGTTTGCGAGCTATCACACCGCTATTTCTGCGTCGCGCCACGACTGCGTTCACGGCGTTGCCGCGAAAGGTCTGACGGGGGAGCGCTACAATCAATTCGTTTGGTGGGATTGCGAAATTCATCAACTGCCGTATTTTATTTTCACCGCGCCCGAAACTGCGAAACAGCTTCTTTTATATCGCTACCGTATGCTTGCGCAGTCTAAAAAGAACGCCGAGCAGTTGGGCTATAAAGGCGCGAAATACGCTTTCTGTTCGTCGGTTACGGGCGAAGAAAAAGTGTGGAATTACGTTCGACATCCGTTTATGCAAGCGCACATAAATTCGGATATTCCTATGGGGATAATAAATTATTACGAATGTACGGGCGACGCCGCGTTCATGCTCGAATACGGCATGGAAATGCTGAAAGAATGCTCGCTGTTTTGGCTTAGCCGCGTAACCGAAACGAACGGCAGATACGAGATACTTCAAGTTACGGGCACCGACGAACACCACCCTTATGTTAATAACGACGCCTACACGAATTACTGCGTGGCTTTTGTGCTCAAACGGTTTATAGAGTTGTGCGACGAATTTAACTTCGACATAAGCGGAGAAGAAAGGAGGGAGCTTTCGGACGTTGCAAGCAGGCTTTATTTGCCTAAAACGGCAAGCGGGCTTATTCCGCAATTCGACGGCTATTTCTCGCTTTCGCGTTCGCTCGAAGAAGCGGGCAAGGGAACTCTGAAACAGTTTCAAATGAAAAAGAGCGGGCTTTACCATAAGAGTCAGGTTATAAAACAGCCTGACGTTGTTTTGCTCTATACTTTGGCAGACGTAGGATTGCCTCGCTCTTCCTACGCCGAAAATTGGGATTATTACGAACAAATGTGCGAAACGAGTTCGTCGCTTACTTTCCCCGTGCACGCCATTGCAAGCGCGCACAACCGCAGAATGTTGTCGTTTTATAATTACTTTATGGACGCTCTGAAAATAGACGTTAGCGACCTGCACGGCGTAGGGTGGCAAGGCGTGCACAGCGGTTGTTTGGCGGGCGGCTATCTTGCGGTTATACACGGGCTTTTCGGAATGCGCGCAAACAAAAGCGGGTTGAGTTTTGCGCCAAACCCCATGCCGCTGTTTAAAAAGATTACCGCAAAAATAAAATACCGCAACCGAGAAATCGAATTGCGAGCAATCGGCAACAATATTAAGCTTACGCTTTTAAAAGGCGACGCGCTTGCGGTAACGGTGGAGAGCGGCGGCAAAGCGAATTTAATAACGCTTAAAAAAAGTTACGAGTTTATCGCTTAGAGAGGAACTGAAAATGAAAACGAAAGGTGTTATTTTCGATTTGGACGGGGTGCTTTGTTCTACCGACGAATATCATTATCTTGCCTGGAAAACTTTGGCGGAAAAACTCGGCATAGAAAACTTTACGCGCGCCGACAACGCTCGGCAACGCGGAGTGAGCCGCATGGAAAGTTTGGAAGTGGTGCTCGAAAAGAGCGGTAAAGCATATTCAAGCGAAGAGAAGTTGCGTTTTGCCGATTATAAAAACGAGATTTACAAAGAAATGTTGCAAAACATGTCTCCCTCCGATTTATCGACAGACGTTAGGCATACGCTCGAAACGCTTAGCGCAAAAGGAATAAAAACGGCGGTCGGTTCGTCGAGCAAAAACACTCCCGCAATTTTGGCGCGTTTGGGGCTGTCGAACTTTTTCGATGCGGTTGCCGACGGCAACGACATAACCCGCTCTAAGCCCGACCCCGAAGTTTTTTTGTTGGCGGCAAGCAGACTTTCGCTATTACCCGCCGACTGCATTGTGGTGGAAGACGCCGAGAGCGGCGTGGACGCGGGGCTTGCGGGCGGCTTTCGCGTGGCGGCGCTCGGCGACGCCTTAAAGTGCGGCAAGGCTACTTACGCTTTAGATACGCTGAGCGATTTGCTTAAAATATTGTAAGCGCTTTGCGTTTAAACGCCGAAAGGCGGTTGACATTATTTTAGCCGTTTGCTACAATATGTGGTATGATTACCGTTATAGGAATAGGCGCCGACAAAGGCGAACTTACTTTTAAAGCGGCGAAAAAAATCGCCGAATCGAAACGCGTTTTTTTGCGTTCGGCTAAAACTGCGGCGGGCGGCAGTGTGCTGAAAGAGTTTCCGCACGTTGTGCCGCTCGACAATCTTTTTGATACCGCCGAGAATTTCGACGCGCTCGCGGCGGCGGTTTGCGACGCTGTTTTGGAAGCGGAGCGCGAGAGCGGAAGCGTTGCGTATCTTACCGACGGCGACGGAGTTGACGAATACGCCGCCGCTCTTTGCGCTCGCGCCGAAAAGGTTGAATTTATTTACGGCGTGGCGCAAAACAAAGCGAGGGGCGCGTCTCCCTGCGAGTTGCGCATATCTGCGCTTGACGCAGTTAGAAAAAAGCCCGAACTCGACACTTCGCTTGCTTTGCACGTTGTGGAAATAGACGACGCGGAACTTGCGGGCGATTTAAAGCTTTGGCTTATGGGGTATTACGGCGACGAAACGGAAGTTACCGTTTGCGTTAAGAACAAGGTTAGCAAAATACCTCTTTACGAACTCGACCGACTGCGCTCTTACGATTATTCGTGCGAACTTTACGTTGAGGCGCAAGACGGCTTTTATAAAGAAAAATATTGCTTCGGCGATTTGCTCAGAATAATGGGCAGACTTACGGCGGCTGACGGTTGCCCGTGGGATAAGGCTCAAACGCACGAAAGCATACGCATAAATATGCTTGAAGAGGCATACGAGGCTGTAGACGCGATAAACGGCGGCGACATAGCTGCAATGACGGAAGAACTCGGCGACGTTCTTTTGCAAGCGGTTTTTCATTGCGACATGGCGGAACGTTTTGGCGAATTCGACCGTTCTGACGTTATAACGGGACTGTGCAACAAGCTTGTTACTCGCCATACGCATATATTCGGAGAAAACAGAGCGCAAGACGCCGACGAAGCGCTCGGATTTTGGGAGCAGGCGAAGTCGGTGGAAAAGAGCTACGTTTCAACCTCCGATAAGCTCAACCGTCTGCCCGAGAATTTCCCGTCGTTGCTTGCCGCCGAAAAGGTGTATAAAAAACTCGTTAAGGCGGGTGTCGGCGGCGCCGACGAACTAAGAAAAGAAGCGTTCGCCGAGCGAAAAGAAAATTCGGAACAAGCTTTCGGAAAGCGTTTGTTTGCTCTCGCCGCAGTTATGGCGGATTTGGGAATAGACGCCGAAACGGCTCTCGGCGCGTATGTAAGCTCGGTAAAAAAGAAGTTTGCGGAAGCCGAAAAATTGAGTGACACCGAAAACTTTTTGAAAACAATATGAAGATAGGCAACATAAACTTTGCCCAACCGTTCGTGTCGCTTGCGCCTCTTGCCGGTTACGGCGATGTTGCTTTTCGCCGAATATGCCGCGATTACGGCGCGTCGCTCACCGTTACCGAAATGGTTTCGGTTAAAGGGCTTGTTTACGGCAACGAAAAAACGGAATGTCTTTTAAGGCTTGCGCCCAACGAGACGCCGAGTTGCGTTCAGTTATTCGGAAGCGAACCCGAATATTTCGGCAAGGCGCTCGCTTTGCCCGAACTCGATAAATTCGATATTATAGATATAAACATGGGTTGTCCCGTTCCCAAAGTTACAAAATGCGGAGAGGGCAGCGCGCTTATGCGCGACGAAGGGCGCGCCTCCGAAATCGTAGCGGCTTGCGTAGCTTGCGCAAAAGGCAGACCTGTTACGGTTAAGCATAGGTTGGGAATTTCGGAACGCAGTATAAACGCCGTTAGCTTTGCGGAGAAAATGCAGGAGGCGGGCGCGGCGGCAATCACAGTGCACGGCAGAACTACAGCGCAAGGTTATAGCGGAGTTGCCGATTGGGACAAAATAGCCGACGTTGCGCGGGCGGTAAGTATTCCCGTTATAGGCAACGGCGACGTTACCGATTTATGCGGAATAGAGCGCGCTGTTAAAGCGGGTTGTTCGGGCGTGGCACTCGGGCGAGGCGCTCTCGGAAAACCGTATGTTTTTGCAGGGGAGAAAAAAGGACCTCTTTTGAATGTGATATTAAAGCACTTGGGCTACGCGCTCGAATATTTTCCCGAAGCGGTGGCGGTTCGCACAATGAGAAAACATCTTTGCAAATATCTGGCGGGTGTGCGAGGCACGAAAGAACTGAGAATGCAAATTAACGCCATTTCCGACGCCGAAACTCTTGTCGGCGCGCTGAAAAAAGGATTGAGCGAAGAATGTTGAGCGTGGGCGTTTGGGTTATTGTAGCGCCTCTTATTGCCGCGCAATATATTTTGGCAGTTGTCGGACTCATAGCACTTTCACGCCGCGAACTTGCAAAAAAAAGCTACGTTATATGGAATATTGTTATATTGCTTGTGTTTTTTGCGGGAAGCATAGCGTTTTTGATATACAACAAAATACGTCCGCGTCCTAAAAAATAGCGCGCAAACGAAAAAGCGTGCTTATTTTGCTTGACCTGAGTTGCGCTTATGTGTTACTATTATATGTGGAGTCGTATAGAGAAGGCGCCTAAACGGCAATTTCGGTTGTCTGCCTTCTATAACGGATACTAACTTGAGGAGGTACCGAAAAAATGTATGCTGTGATTTTAACCGGAGGTAAGCAATACCGCGTGCAAGAGGGCGACACCATCGAGGTGGAAAAGCTTGACGGCAATCCGGGCGACAAGGTCGAATTTCCCGTGCTCATGACGTCCGACAACGGAACGGTTGTTGCGGGAGCCGACGTTAAAGCGGTTGTAACCGCCGAAATCGTGGGTAATGTGCGCACCAAGAAAATCGTTGTGTTCAAGTATAAGGCTAAGAAAAACGAGCGCAAAAAGAACGGACACAGACAAAGCTACACTCGCGTTAAGATAGTTAAAATAGCGTGACGAACGTAGTCGTTAAGAAGAAAGGCGGCAAAATAGTTTCGGTAGAGTGCGACGGACACACTTGCTACGGAGCTGAGGGAGAGGACATTGTGTGCGCGGCGCTTTCGAGCGTTGTGCAAACGGCGGTTCTCGGACTTATGCGCGTGGCGGGAATAGCGGTTGCTTTTAAAACCGACGACGGCTATCTTTATGCGGAGCTTCCCAAAGAGCTTTCGGAAAAAGAGCGCCATGACGCCGACGTGATACTTGAAACAATGTTTGCGGGAATAGCCGATTTATACGAGGGCTATTCGGACTTTATTGAATTGGAGGTTAAGTGAAATGTTTATAAATATTCAGCTTTTCGCGCATAAGAAAGGAATGGGCTCGTCCAAAAACGGGCGCGATTCTGCGGCACAGCGTCTCGGCGTAAAACGCAGCGACGGTCAGTTCGTGCTTGCGGGCAATATTCTTGTGCGTCAGCGCGGCACTGCGGTTCATCCCGGCAAAAACGTGGGAATCGGCAGCGACGACACGCTGTTCGCTCTTGCCGACGGCAAGGTTAAGTTTGAAAAGAAAGGCGATAAAAAGCAGGTCAGCGTTTATCCTGCCTAAGCTTTTATGGCGTAATTGTTAAAGAAAAGGGTTGCAAAGGCGACCCTTTTGTTGTAAAAAATTCGATTTTTATAAGCGGACGGTTTTTTGCGGCTTTTGCAAAATAAAAAGCGTGTTTAAACGTACATAAAAAAACGGTAGAATATATGAACGAAAGAATAACGGAACGGGGCATAGTTTGCCCGCGCGAAGAACTTAACATAGAGCGCACGCTTAAATGCGGACAGCTTTTTCGTTTTTTCAACAATGCCGACGGAACATATTCGGTTGCGAGCGGAAATAAAACCTGCAAGCTATATTACGACGGCGACAACACCGTTATAGAAACGGACGAGCCCGAATATTTTGCGCGTTATTTCGATTTCGAAACCGACTATTCGCGCATTATGGCGGAACTTTCGGAGTTCGGCGAATTGCGCGAAGCCCTTGCGTGCGGCGGCGGACTAAGAATTTTGCGTCAGCAACCGTTTGAAGCTACGGTTAGCTTTATAATATCGGCGAACAACAACATTAAGCGTATTCAAGGCATTATAGAAAGAATATGCGCGCGCTTTGGCGGCGAAAGCGGCATTGCGCCGTTTCCTTCGCGCGAAGAGCTATCCACGCTTTCCGTAGAAGATTTTTCGGCTCTCGGCTGCGGTTTCCGCGACAGATACCTTTATAACACGGTTCCGCTTTTAACGCGCGAATATCTTGACGCAATAGAAAATATGCCGCAAGAGTTCGCAAAAAAAGAACTTTGCAAGCTCATGGGAATAGGTCCGAAAGTTGCGGAGTGCATTTTGCTGTTCGCATACAAGAAAACGGCGAGCTATCCTGTTGACACTTGGATATTCAAGGCGGGCAAAACGGCGGAACTCGACACACCCGAAAAGGTGCACGAATATTATTCGCGCCGCTACGGCGAAAACGCGGGCTACGCGCAACAATATGTGTTCTACTATAACCAACAACGAATCGGCGGCTGAAACTATTGCGGAAATTGTTTTAATATGATATAATAATTTGTATTTATGAAAACAGAAGTTACAAAATCAACCGAAAAGTTAAGCGGACGGTTCTATACGCCCGAATATATCGTAAACAACATACTTGATTTGTCAAGTTATTACGGAAATACGATATTAAGAAAGCATGTTATTGACAACAGTTGCGGTGACGGCGCGTTTTTGGTTGCGATTGTAGGTAGATATTGCGACGAGTTTTTAAAAACAAGTAGAGATTTATGCTCTCTTAGCGAGGAGCTATCTGCATATATTCACGGTGTGGAAATAGATGAGAACGAATGTCGTAAATGCGTTGAGAAGCTTAACTCCAAAATTAAAAATTACGGGTTAGATTCTATCGTTTGGGATATAATGTGCGCCGACGCTTTGTCGGTTGATAAATACGATGGAAAAATGGACTTCGTTTTGGGAAATCCACCGTATATAAGAGTTCATAATTTAGGAGATAATTTTTCCAATATAAAGAAATTTTCTTTTACGCAAAACGGTATGACCGATTTATATATTGTCTTTTATGAAATCGGTTTAAAAATGCTTAATGCCGGCGGAGTTTTGGGCTATATAACCCCGAGTTCGTTTTTTAACAGTATAGCGGGAAAATATATGCGCTCGCATTTAATAAACAATAATTTAATCGACAAAATTGTTGATTTGAGGCATTTTCAGGCGTTCTCCGCCACAACGTACACAACTATAGCAATTTTAAAAAATAACCGCAAAAAGAAAACGACAGAGTATTATCAATTCGAAGCTAATAACAATATTCCATATTATGTCGATACTTTAAGTGTGGAAGATTACTTTATTTGCGGCAATTTTTATTTTTCTAATAGAGAGAATTTGCACGAATTAAAAAGTATTTTGTCCTTTACGACTATAAAAGAATGCTTCGCGGTTAAAAACGGTTTTGCTACTCTTGCGGACGGCTTTTTTATCGGGGAATTTGATTTTAATGAATTTACCATTCCCGTTGTAAAAGCTTCGACGGGAGCGCACGCCAAATGTATTTTTCCGTATTCGAAAGGCAAATTGATTCCGTATAATATTTTAACTCGCAATAAACGCATTAAAAAATATTTTGAAACTTCTAAGGAGTTATTGTTGAAGCGAAGTTTGGAAAGCGAGAGTGGTTGGTACGGGTTCGGCAGAACTCAAGGTATTAACGATGTTGAAAAAAACAAATATTCGGTAAACGCTTTAATTAGGTCACCGTTTGATATAAAACTTATTAAATGCGGTAAAGGTGTAGGTGTTTACAGTGGTTTGTATATTTTGACGGAAATTGAGGAAAGCGAGTTGCGAAAAATTATGTATTGTGAAGAGTTTATGTCATATATTTCGTTACTTGGTAAATATAAAAGTGGGGGATATTATACTTTTTCATCAAAAGATTTAAAAAGATTTCTTGAATACAAATATTCACAAAGGAGAGGTTTTCAAAATGAACAATTCTCAATTTTTGGCGGTGCTTAAAAAGTCTTTTATAAATTATTTGCATACGGGAGCAAGGAGCAATAAAAAACTTGAAATTTTACATGGTGCAATTTCCGAAGATTTAAACGAACGGTTGGGTGATAAAAAGTATTCGGTTTATTCTTTAGGCTTTAAAGACAACAAAGAACGTAAAATTAAAGGACGGTATGTAGATAAAACTGTTGACATTACTGTGGCTGAAAACGATAAGCCTATCGCGGGTATTGCGGTTAAATATGTAATGAGTAATTATCAACAAAATTCTAATAACTACTTTGAGAACATGCTTGGTGAGACTGCAAATATCCGTTCTGCTCAAATTCCGTATTTTCAGATTTTTGTTATACCCGATAGTGTTCCGTATTTTAAAAAGGACGGCGAAATATCAAAACCTGAAAAGATTAACGAGCATAATTTAAAAAAATATATCGTTTTGTCAAAAGATAATGCTGCAGATTTTTTACATACTCCACTTAAAACACTTGTTTTTATAGTTCATATTGAAAATAACGATGAAAGTCATAAGTTTATTGACAGAAAAGAATACAAGGAGTTTTATTTAAATAATGAGTTTGAAATGACTAAATCGAAATTACAATTTGATTTTGGAAATAGCGTAGTTTATAATGATTACGACACTTTTATTCAAAAAGTTGTTTATTCTATTAAAAGTTTGTAATAAACGAATCGGCGGCTGAAAAGCTAATCGGAGGTAGTTTAAATGAAAAAATTATTGTTTAACGAAAGTTTATGCAAGGGGTGCGGACTGTGCGTTTCGGCGTGCCCGAAAAAAATTCTTAAACTCGGAAACAAAATAAACGCTATGGGCTATGCGGTTGCGGAATGTACCGACGAAGACAGTTGCATAAGTTGCGCGTTTTGCGCCACAATGTGCCCCGATTGCGTAATAGAGGTGCATAAAGAGGTTTAAAGCCTTTTTCGCGCCTACGGTACTTTACGTTATTAAAACCGCATTTTTTATTAGGAGACGTTAAAAAATGAAACAACTTTTAAAAGGGAACGAGGCTGTTGCCGAAGCCGCAATAGCGGCGGGTTGCCGTTGCTTTTTCGGATATCCCATAACTCCGCAAAACGAAATTCCCGAATATATGTCGTGGCGCATGAAAGAGGTGGGCGGGCATTTTGTGCAAGCCGAATCCGAAGTGTCGGCAATAAATATGGTATACGGCGCGGGCGGCGCGGGCGCGCGGGCAATGACGAGTTCGTCCAGTCCGGGCGTAAGTTTAAAGCAAGAGGGAATAAGCTACATAGCGGGCGCCGAAGTGCCTTGCGTTATAGTTAACATGATGCGCGCGGGACCCGGTCTCGGAGGCATACAGCCGAGCCAAAGCGACTATTTTCAGGCTACGAAAGGCGGCGGACACGGCGACTACCGCATGCTCGTGTATGCGCCGTCGTCGGTGCAGGAAGCTGCGGATTTAACGTACAAAGCTTTCTTTCGCGCCGACTACTACCGCAATCCCGTTATGATTCTCGGAGACGGTATGCTTGGGCAAATGATGGAACCCGCGCAAATTCCCGTAGCCGTAGACGTGAACAAGCTTCCTAAAAAAAGTTGGGCGGCAAGCGGAAATAACGGCGGCAAACAAAGAGTGATAAATTCTATTTTTATGAATCCCGACACGTTGGAAGCTCACAACGCTCACCTAACGAAAAAATACGAGGAAATGAAAAAGCTCGACACAATGTTCGAGCACTACCGCACCGACGATGCCGAAGTGGTGTTGGTGGCATACGGCATTGTGGCGCGCATCTGCAAAGCGGCTGTGGATATGCTTCGAGACGGCGGAATAAAAGCGGGGCTCTTCCGTCCTATAACTTTGTTCCCGTTCCCTTACGGCGAGCTCGCTAAGCTCTCGGATAACGGTGCTGAAACGTTCGTTTCGGTGGAGCTTAGCTGCGGGCAACTTATAGAGGACGTAAAGCTTGGTTTGTTCGACAGCAAAAACCGTCCGCAGGTAGGCGTTTTCGCTCGCGTGGGAGGAAACGTTATGAAGCCCGAAGACGTTGCCGAATATATAAAGGCGGGGAGGATTACGCAGTCATGGATAAAATAGTATTTAGAAAGCCGAAACTATTAAACGATACTCCTATGCACTACTGTCCGGGTTGCACTCACGGTATTGTTCACCGCTTGATTGCCGAAGCGCTCGAAGAACTCGGCGACACCGACAACGTTATAGGAATTGCGCCCGTAGGTTGCGCCGTGTTCGCGTATAATTATTTTACATGCGACATGTTTCAGGCGGCTCACGGCAGAGCGCCGAGCGTTGCTACCGGAGTTAAAAGAGCTAATCCGAACAGCACGGTGTTCGTGTATCAAGGCGACGGCGACCTTGCGAGTATAGGCATGGCGGAGATAGTTCACGCCGCCACTCGCGGGGAAAACATTACGGTTATATTCATAAACAACGGAATATACGGTATGACGGGCGGGCAGATGGCGCCCACCACTCTTCCCGGTCAGAAAACAACCACTTCTCAGAGCGGCAGAAATCCATTAGAGCACGGCAATCCCATTAAAATATGCGAAATGCTTTCAACGCTCACAGGTCCCGCATATATAGCGCGCACTTCTGTTCACGACGTTAAGGCGGTTCGCGCAACCCGCGAGGCAATTAAAAAAGGCTTTAAGATGCAACGCGAAAAGAAAGGTTTTTCGCTTATTGAAATTTTGTCAACTTGCCCCACGAACTTTCACATGAGCCCTGTGGCTGCGCTCGAATACGCGAAAACTGCGGGGTGTGAGGCTTATCCTTTGGGAGTTTATAAAGACGTTGAGCAAAGTAACGAGGTGAAAGGAAAATGAAACAAATCATAGTAAGCGGCTTCGGCGGACAGGGCGTGCTTTCGCTCGGGCTAATGTTGTCGTATGCCGCAATGAAAGAAAACAAAAACACTTCCTTTTTGCCGTCTTACGGGCCCGAAATGCGCGGCGGCACCGCTAATTGCAGCGTTGTGATTTCCGAGAAAGAAGTGGCTTCTCCCGTTATAAGCCGCCCCGACTTACTCGTTGCGTTCAACGAACCGAGCCTTGCTCGTTTTGTTCCCGCTTTAAACGAAGGCGGCAGATTTTTCGTTGATTCCGAAACTGCGAAAAAAGAATACCTTACAAAGAGTAACGCGGTAGCCGTTCCTTTGAACGAGCTATGCGGAAACAATAAAAAGGGGCACAATATAGCGATGTTCGGCGCTATGCTCGGCTTTACGGGGATTAAGCTCGAATCCGCCGAATACGCCGTGCGGCAGGTGTTTAAAAATAAACCGCAGTTTATAGACGCGAATCTCGGTTGTTTGCATGCGGGCGTCGATTTTGCGCGCAAGGCGGGACTTAAATGATTGCGGCAGGCTTGCAACATAATTTAATTGAATTATTTTCGGGAATGAGTGTGGTAACTTTTATTCTCGTTGCGCTCGGACTGATGCTTATAGTTATCGAGTTTTTTCAGCCCGCGCACAGAATTTCGGCATATTGCGGTGCGGCTTTAACGTTTTGCGGCATAGCCGTGCGAATGCTTTCGGGCGGCACGCTTGTTATGCTGTTTTTTATGGTGTTTTTTTGTGCGGTCGTGTTGCTTGCGGCGCACATATTAAAATTGTTCACGCAAAAAAAAGCGTGGCTCGCAACTTCGCTCGCGCTTAAACTCGAACGCTCGGTGCAAGAGGAAGCCGACGGCTATTCTTACATTTTGGGGCGTGAAGGAGTTGCCACAACCGACATTTCAGGCAACGGGCACATGTCGCTCGACAACGTGAATTTTTTTGTGAGTAGCGAAGAGTTTATAGCAAAAGGCAGCACGGTGCGCGTTGTGCACGTTTTCGGCGACAGTATAAGGGTGGTACCCGTATACGACGAAGTGTAGCCTTTTCGGGCTTTGCTCGCGGCATATTCTCACCGCTTGTTAAATACTATATAGTATGAGTTTTTTCGGTGAATTTGCGCGAGTGTTAGGCATGGACGAAGCGCGCTTGGCGCTCGGCTACAACTATGTGAACTACAACGGCGAAGCTGTGTATTTAGAGGGCATACAAAGCGTTCTCAGAATAGACGGCGAAGAAATCGCTTTTCGTTTGAAGCGCGGCGTGCTTTACGTTACGGGCGAGGAACTTACGGTTTCCGACCTTTGCGGCGCGAGCGTTTTGGTTCGCGGTAAAATTGCGGCGGTGGAAACTGGCGAAAGCCGAAACGCCAAAGCCAAACGCGAGAAAGAGGGCGGTGACGCGAAATGAGGACGTCGCGCGTAGCTTTGCGGGTGGAAAGCTTTAACCGTGCGGGCGTGGTAAACGCGCTTGCGAAAGAGAATGTTGCGGTTTTCGACGTGGTTCGCTATTCCTCGCGCGAATTCGGCTTTTATGTTGAAAAAAAAGAACTGCGCAAAACTTTTGCTATTTTGGACGGAATGTGTTATAATTACACTGCGGAGTCTTTTTCGAGCTTAGGAAAACGGGTTCGCGGAGTGTTGAAACGCGCGGGGCTTATGGCGGGAGTCTTTGTTTTTTCGGTGCTTGTGGCTCTATCGCGCGGATACATTTGGCGGATAGACGTTTCGGGCAACGAGACTGTGCCGGATAAGGTAATAGAAAAAGCCTTAACCGCAAATCATATAGCCGTTGGCAAAAAGCTTTCGGGATTCGATTCCGAAGCTGTGGCGGCTGTGCTACGCGGTATCGACGGCATAAAACTTGCCACCGCTAAAAGAGTAGGCACCACGATAGCAATCGAGGTTTTCGAGAGCGACGAAATTGCCCCGCCTTTGGCTTTTTCGGATACCGATATTCTTTCTGACTACGACGCCACCGTAACGCGTATTGTGGCGCGCGAAGGAACCGTTCTCGTAAAACCCGGTCAAAACGTGTTTAAGGGAGCCCCGCTGATAGGCGCGTATCGAGTAACCGAAGAGGGAGCAGAACCTACGCATACTCGGGCAAGCGGAATAGTTTACGGCAAAGTGGCTTTCACTAAAAGCGTTACCGTAGCCACCGAATGGTACGAAACCGTTGCGGAAAAAACGTATAGCCGAACGCGTTTAAAGCTATTCGGACTGACGCTTGGCAAAAAGCCGAAAAGCGCCGACGGCGTGGAAATTGTGGAAAGCTATTCCAAGTTCAACGCGTTTTTGCCCGTAAAGGTAATTCGTTCGCGCGTTACCGAAACAAAAAGGGTAAAAAAGACCGCCGACATCGAAGAGCTTGCCGCGCTCACAGAGGAAAGGATTGTGTCGGAGTTTGTGCACGAAGCCGTTACAAACGGTTTCACCGCAAGCAGAACGGTGCGTGAACTCGGCGGCGGTTTGTGGCGAGTTAACGTTTTTATAGAAGCCGAAATGGTTATCGGCGGAGCGTGAAACGGAAAAAATCAATTACGGAGAGTAAGTTCTTACGGCAAAATCTACAACAACCAAAACTATAAAATTCGGCGCGGATATGGCGGGACTTTTCGGCGAGCTCGATGAAAACGTTAAGCTCATAGAAAAGACGTTCGGCGTGAGCGTGTCGCTTTCGGACGGCGGGTTGTCGGTTCGCGGAACGGACGACGGAGTGGCGAAAGCGGCGAAACTTATAGAAGCGCTCGAAGAACTGTCGGAGCTCGGCGAAGAACTTAACCGCAGAGTGGTTTCGCACACGGCGCGCCTTATAGAAAACGGCGAGGCGGACAACCTGTCGGAAATATACGGTTCTGTGGCTGCGGTTACTCACAAAGGTAAAAAGCTAAGGGTTAAGTCGTCGGGTCAGCTCGAGTATATAAACGCAATAAAGAAGAATACCGTTGTAATAGGAATAGGACCCGCAGGCACCGGAAAAACCTTTTTGGCGGTTGCGCGCGCGGTAAGCGCTTTAAGAGCGGGCGAGGTTCAGAAAATAATTCTTACGCGACCAGCAATCGAGGCGGGAGAAAAACTCGGATATTTGCCCGGCGATTTGCAAATGAAGGTAGACCCGTATTTGCGCCCGCTGTACGACGCTCTCGAAGAGTTGATGGGCGAAAGCTATTTGCGGCTGATTGAAAGAGGAGTTCTCGAAATTGCGCCGCTCGCGTATATGAGAGGCAGAACGCTTAAATCGTCGTTCGTGATTCTCGACGAAGCCCAGAATACAACATGCGAGCAAATGAAAATGTTTCTAACCCGTTTGGGCGAAGGCAGTAAAATGGTGGTTGAGGGCGACTTAACGCAAATAGATTTGCCGCAGGGCAGAAAAAGCGGGCTCGCCGACGCCGCCGAAGTTTTGAGCGGTATAGATAAAATAAGCGTTATAAGACTTAAAGAAACTGACGTAGTGCGCCACGAGCTTGTGCAACAAATCGTGTCGGCGTATGAAAAAGCAAGCAAAGGAGAACCGAAAAACGATGGAAAAAGCGTCAACGGTTAAAGGACATAAAGCATCCGCGCGGGAAGTCGCGCGTGCTTTTTTCGTGTTTTTTGCTACTGCGGTGGTAATAGTTTGCGCTTCAGTGCTTAAATTCGTTTTGGTGGAAGACGTTAAGGCACGATTTACGGTTGTGTCTTACATTCTGTTCGCCATAGTGATAATCGTTATATTATCGGGGCACTTCGTTTATGTGGCAAGCAGCAGAACTGAGGTATTAAAAAACATAAGGCTGTTTTCCGCCGTTTATACCGCAATCGGCTTTACGGTTGTTGCAAACGTGTGGCTTGAAAAAATAAATTCGTTTCTTATGCCCGCAATGCTTGCGGCGTTTATAGTTGCCACGCTTGCAAACGGGCGCGACGCGTTTTGCGCCAACATTTTCACTAATATTTTAATACTGTTTATATTGCTTACTCAAAACCACCTGACGCAAAGCACGCACTACTACGCTGTGGTTTCGAAATTCGCGCAGGGTCTTACCGGCGGTTCGATTGTGGCATACTGGATTAAAAACAGCGTTAAGCGGTTGAACTTTTTGCTTAAAGGTTTGTTCGTGGCGTCGCTTTCGGTGCTCGCGGTGTTCGCGGTTGTTACGGCGTTTAACGGTCAGGTTCTCAATCTTGTTGAAATCGGATTTCTTGCGGGCGGAACTTTGGGGCAGGTAATAGTTGCGGTTGTGTTGCAGCCCATTTTCGAAACGGTGTTTAATCTTGTAACCAACACCCGTCTTGTGGAACTTACCGACCACAACGCCCCGCTTATAAAGCGCCTTAAAGAGGAGGCTCCCGGCACGTTCAACCACAGCCTTGCCGTTGCCAACTTTGCGGAAATTTGCGCGAGCGCGATAGGCGAAAATCCTTATCTTGCGCGCGCGTGCGCATATTATCACGACGTCGGAAAACTTGCGAACCCGCAGTATTTTAAAGAAAATCAAGGCGACATGAACCCGCACGACGGACTTTTGCCCGAAGTTAGCGCCGAAATAATCCGCAATCATGCAACGGAAGGCAAAAAGCTTTGCGACGAATACAGAATTCCGAGCGAGGTTTCGGATATAACGGTAGAGCATCACGGCACTTTGCCCATTTATGTGTTTTACGCAAAAGCCAAACAGCTTACCGACGGCGAAGTTGACATGGATTGGTACAGCTATCACGGCAGAACTCCCGTTTCGAAAATCGCGGCTATAATAATGCTGTGCGACAGCGGCGAGGCGGCAATACGCGCTATGGACAACCCCGACGCCGAGCGCGTGGACGCTCTTTTGCGAAAGCTCATTCACGACAGAATTCAGGCGGGGCAGTTCGATAATTGTTCAATATCGCTCCGCGACCTCGACACAATAAGACAGACTATTATAAACGCTTACGGCGGGCAGTTCCACAAAAGGCTTCGCTATCCCGACGGAGGTTCAAACCTGTGAGCGCGATTGCGGTTGCGTTGAAAGAGAGCGGCGACTACGGAAAAATAGCGGATGCGGCAAGCGAATATTTTTCGCTTAAAGGAAATGCGGAAGCGGAGCTCGTGTTCGCGTCGCCCGAAGAAATACGAGAACTTAACCGCGAAACCCGCAACACCGACGTTGAGACGGACGTGCTCAGTTTTCCCGCGCTTTCGCTCGAAGCGGGAAATTATCCGCCTTTTACAAAGGAAAACTTTCCTTTCGAATTCGAGCCGGAAAGCGGGCGCGTGGAGCTTGGCAGCATAGTAGTGTGCCCCCAAATAGCCGAAAGGCAGGCGGCGGAATACGGGCACGGGGCGGAACGAGAAAAGGGTTATCTTTTTTTGCACGGTCTTTTGCATTTGTTGGGGTTCGACCACATTGAAGAAGCCGACAAAAAGAAAATGAGAAAAGCGGAAGAAGAAATTTTAATAAAGGTCGGGCTCGAGCGCCGATAGTGCCGCAGTGCGGGAATGGCGCGAACAACTCGTAGACCGAAGAGGTAAAAATTATGTTGAGCGGATTTATTGCAATACTCGGCAAACCTAATGTGGGGAAGTCGAGCCTTATGAACGCGTTGGTAGGCGAAAAGGTGTCTATCGTAACGCCTAAGGCTCAGACTACGCGCGATAAAATTTTGGGAATCGTAACCGACGAAAATTCTCAAATGGTGTTCGTAGACACACCGGGCGTTCATAAACCGCAATCGAAACTCGGCGAATATATGAACAAATGCGTGTCGTCCGCCGCCGACGGTGTGGACGCCGTAGTTATAGTTCTCGACGCGTCTAAAAAGCTTACCGATTCGGAAATCGCTTTTATAGAAAAGCACTTGCACACGGGGGCGTCGGTGTATGTGGTTATAAACAAAACCGACCTTGTGTCTTACGAAAAAATTTATCCCATGCTTTCCCGTCTTGCGTATCTTACGCGCGAAGACGGCAAGCGCGGCGCGATTAAAGAAATTATTCCCACGTCTTGCTACAAGGGCGACAACATAGAACTGCTGAGAAGCTATCTTAAAGGCGAACTCGTGGAGGGCGACTGTTATTTCGACCCCGACGACATAACCGATAAGAGCGAACGCTACATGATTTGCGAAATAATCCGCGAAAAAGCTTTGTTGTTTTTGCAAGACGAAATTCCGCACGGAATAGGCGTTTATATTCAAACAATGGTGTACGACGGCGGACTTGCCAACATAGACGTTGACATTATCTGCGAGAAAGAAAGCCACAAATCGATTATAATAGGCGAAAAGGGAAGTAAGCTTAAAACAATAGGCGAGCGCGCCCGCGCCGACATAGAAAAATTGCTCGGAACGAAAGTGTATTTAAAACTTTTTGTTAAAGTGCGCGAGGACTGGCGCAACAAGCACAACGTGCTCCGCGACATAGGTTACGACAAAAAGAAAAATTTGTAAAATAGCCTTGCGGTTAAATCTTTCGCTCTCGTTTGGGTATGCTAAAATCGGAGGTTTTATTGCCGATGATTAACGGAATTTACGACGACGGAATGGGAAACGCTTTGGGAACGGGTGCTTCGTTGCCCGCAGCCGAGCTTGTGTGGCTGATGTTCGCTCAAACGGGTATGCCGGGATTGTATATGCTATACAGCGATTTGAACAACAACGGAGAGCGCGAGCGTTCCATTTTAGACTGACGGGCGGGAGCTTTAAATACAAAGGAGGTCGGACTTTTTATGACCGACGTTAAGGCGTGCGGCGTTTGCATAGGTAGCCGCCCGCGCGGCGACAACGACAAAATGCTCGACGTGTTTTGCGACGACGGCAACGTGTACGGCGTTTTGGCGAGAGGCGCTTTAAAGCCCAAATACAAACTCAAATTCGCAACACAGCTCTTTTCGGCGTGCAATTATTATCTTTGCCCGTCGAAAGCGGGCTATTACATACTCGGCGGCGCCGATTTCGGCGAACTGTCGTTTTTGAGAATATCGAACGAACCTCAAGCTTTCGCCGCCGCATGCTTTGTTTGCGAAGTGGCTAACAAGTGCGTTAAGGTGGAAAACAAGCGTATGTATGCCGAAACTGTGGCGGCGCTCGGCGAACTTGCGTCGTTCGAAGACGTTTGCGCCCATGCGGTTTGTTTAAGAATTTTGCTTGCGGCTTTCGTGTCTTGCGGATTGGGCGCGCAAATACCTGCGGGTGAAAAGGGAGCGGTTTGCGAAAAACTTCTCGGCGCCGAGCTAGGCTCGGTGTCTTTGATTGCGCCCGAAAAGTCGGTGACTTTTCAACTTATAAGGCAATACGCTTCGCGTTTTACGGCGCATTTCGGAAAACTCAACAGTTTGAGCACGGCTTTGAGTTTTTAGTTTTTAGGCGAATAAGTGTGCGCAATGCGGCGAGTTTATGTTTTAAACGCGCAAAAACCTTTATTCAAACAGTTGCTTTCGAACGTCGTATTGTGTTATAATAAATTTTGGTAAAAAAATCATTACAAGGAGTGGATAAACAACATGTCCAAAAAGTACGTTTATATGTTTAAAGAGGGCAACGGCAAAATGCGCGAGTTGCTCGGCGGAAAAGGCGCCAACCTTGCGGAAATGACAAATCTCGGATTGCCCGTGCCGCAAGGATTCACAATTTCAACCGAAGCTTGCACTCAGTATTATGAGGACGGCAAGCAGATAAATAAAGACATTCAAGCCGAAATCATGGAAAACATAGACAAGCTCGAAAAGCTCGTCGGCAAAAAATTCGGAGACAAGCAAAACCCGTTGTTGGTTTCCGTTCGCAGCGGCGCGCGCGCTTCCATGCCCGGCATGATGGACACTATTTTGAATCTCGGACTTAACGAAGAAGTGGTAGAAGTAATCGCCGCAAAATCCGGTAATCCCCGTTGGGCGTGGGACTGCTACCGCAGATTCATTCAAATGTATTCCGACGTAGTTATGGAGGTGGGCAAGAAATACTTCGAACAGCTCATCGACAAAATGAAAGAAAAGAAAAAGGTTACGCAAGACGTTGAACTTACTGCCGACGACCTTAAAGAACTCGCTTCGCAGTTCAAAGCCGAATACAAAGCCAAAATCGGAAAGGATTTCCCGACCGACCCCAAAGAACAGCTTTTCGGCGCTATAAAAGCGGTGTTCCGCAGTTGGGACAACCCCCGCGCGAACATTTACCGCATGGACCACGACATTCCGTACAGCTGGGGTACTGCCGTAAACGTTCAAATGATGGCTTTCGGCAACATGGGCAACGATTCGGGTACCGGCGTTGCGTTTACGCGTAATCCCGCTACCGGCGAAAAAGGACTTATGGGCGAATTCCTTGTGAACGCTCAGGGCGAAGACGTTGTTGCGGGCGTTCGCACTCCCATGCCCATTGCGCAAATGAAAGAGGTGTTCCCCGAAGCGTTCGCGCAGTTTGAAAACGTTTGTAAAACTCTTGAAAACCATTACCGCGACATGCAGGATATGGAATTCACCATAGAGAACAAAAAGCTCTACATGCTTCAAACGCGTAACGGCAAGCGCACCGCAGCCGCCGCAATTAAAATCGCATGCGACCTTATAGACGAAAAAATGATTAGCGAGCAAGAAGCGCTTATGCAAATAGACGCGAAATCGCTCGACATGTTGCTTCACCCCACGTTCGACACGAAAGCGCTTAAAGACGCCGATAAGAACAACGTTGTTGGCAAGGGCATAGCCGCTTCTCCCGGCGCCGCAACCGGCACAATCGTGTTCACAGCCGAAGACGCCGTTGAAGAAGGAAAGAAAGGCAAAAAGGTTATTCTTGTGCGTCTCGAAACCTCTCCCGAAGACATCGAGGGTATGAAATACGCGCAAGGCATTCTTACCGTTCGCGGCGGACAAACTTCGCATGCTGCGGTTGTTGCTCGCGGCATGGGCACCTGCTGTGTGTCGGGCTGCGGCGACATTAAAATGCACGAGGAAGAAAAATACTTCGAACTTGCTGGCAAAACGTTCCGCGAGGGCGACGCGCTCAGCCTCGACGGTTCCACAGGCAATATTTACGATTGCGCTATAAAAACCGTTCCCGCCGACCCCAACTCCGGTTACTTCGGCAGAATAATGAGCCTTGCCGACAAATACAAAGCTCTCGGAGTGCGCACCAACGCCGACACTCCTTCGGACGCTAAGCAAGCCGCCGCGTTCGGAGCGCAGGGCATAGGGCTTTGCCGCACCGAGCACATGTTCTTCGACGCCGACAGAATAGGCGCGTTCCGCGAAATGATTTGTTCGGATACGGTTGAAGAGAGAGAAGCCGCGCTCGCCAAAATCGAGCCTATGCAACAAGCCGACTTCGAGGGGCTGTTCGAAGCTCTCGGCGGCTATCCCGTTACTATCCGTTTCCTCGACCCGCCTCTTCACGAATTCGTTCCCACCGAAGAAGCCGATATAAAGGCTCTCGCTAAGGCGCAGAACAAGAGCGTTAAGAGAATACACGAGATTATAGATTCGCTCCACGAGTTCAACCCCATGATGGGACACAGAGGTTGCCGCCTTACCGTAACTTATCCCGAAATTGCGGTAATGCAAACCAAAGCTATTATAAAAGCGGCAATCAATGTTAAGAAAAAGCATTCGGCTTGGAATATCGTTCCCGAAATCATGATTCCTTTAACGGGCGAAGTTAAGGAAATGAAGTTCGTTAAAGACATAGTTGTGAAAACCGCAGACGCTGAAATCAAGGCTGCGGGAGTAAAGCTTAAATACGAAGTAGGCACTATGATAGAGATTCCGCGCGCGGCAATCACCGCCGACGAAATCGCTACCGAAGCCGAATTCTTCTGCTTCGGAACCAACGACCTTACGCAAATGACGTTCGGATTCAGCCGCGACGACGCGGGCAAATTCTTGGGCGCATACTACGGCGCTAAGATTTACGAGAGCGACCCGTTTGCACGCCTTGACCAAAAGGGCGTTGGCAGCCTCATGAAAACCGCTGTCGAACTCGGAAGAAAAACCCGTCCGAATATGCATTGCGGAATATGCGGCGAACACGGCGGCGACCCTTCGAGCGTGGAATTTTGCCACAATATAGGGCTGTCTTACGTTTCCTGCTCGCCTTACCGCGTGCCTATTGCGCGCTTGGCTGCGGCGCAGGCAAACATAAAAAATCCCCGCAAGTAAGAAAACGGACGGGATTATAAGAACCACACGTTGAATCCGCTAAGGACGGTGCGAAAAAGGCGCCGTCCTTAACGTGGTATTCGGGCACGGCGCTTTTTTCGCGGTGCGGAGGAGTTATTATAGACGGAAGCAATAAGCGTTATTCCGACGTAACGCACGAAATCGAAAGTAAATATTTGAGCAAGTACGCTACGCGCGCCGCCGAAACCAAAGGGCGCGTGAGTCCGCTCGAACCCGACGGACTTCGCACCGATTTTCAGCGCGACCGCGACCGTATTTTGCATTGCAAGGCGTTTCGGCGTTTAAAACACAAAACGCAAGTTTTTCTTTCGCCCGAAGGCGACCACTACCGCACAAGGCTAACGCACACTCTCGAAGTAAGCCAAATAGCCAGAACAATTTCAAGGGCTTTAAGGCTTAACGAAGATTTAACCGAAGCAATCGCGCTCGGGCACGACTTGGGACACACGCCTTACGGTCATGCGGGCGAAAAAGCTTTGAACAAGTTCATACATTTCGAACACAACGAGCAATCGCTCCGCATGGTGGATAAGCTTGAATACGACGGAGACGGAATGAACTTGTGTTTCGAGGTGCGCGACGGCATTTTAAACCACACAAGTAGGGGCAAACCCGCCACTTTGGAAGGGCAGGTTGTGGCATGGAGCGACCGAATCGCATACATAAATCACGATATAGACGACGCTGTTCGCGCGGGAGTGATTAAAGAAACGGATATTCCGAGCGAATTTCGAGAACTGTTCGGTCAACGTCATGCCGCACGTCTTAACAGCATGATTTTGGATATAATTAAAAACAGCTTCGATAAGCCGTATGCCCGCCCGAGCGAAGTTTTCGAGCGTGAAATTATGCGTCTGAGAAAGTTTATGTTCGACAACGTTTATTCGTCGCCCGTAGCGAAAGCCGAAGAATACAAAGCGGTAGACATGATAAGCTTTTTGTATCGGTACTATACCGAAAATCCGAACAAAATTCCCGAAGAGTTCGGAAAAATGGACAGCACCGTTGAACAGAAAACGGTGGATTACATTTCCATGATGAGCGACAATTATGCAGTGAGGTGTTTTACCGACATTACGGTGCCGAAAAATTGGAATAAATAGAATAAATGGATTACGGAGAGTTTATAAACGAATTATTGAAGCGTAGCGATATAATAAAACTCATATCGCGCTATACGCCTCTTACGAAAAAGGGCGGCACATACTGGGGGTGTTGTCCGTTTCATCACGAAAAAACTCCGTCGTTCACAGTGTCGGAAGACAGAGGGCTTTACCACTGTTTCGGTTGCAAGGCGGGCGGTAACGTAATTAACTTTGTAAGCGAAATCGAGTCGGTAGACAAGAGCGAGGCTATTAGGATACTTGCCAAAGAAGCGGGGCTCGAAGTTCCGCAGTTTAAGGCGGGAAACAAAGATTACGCGCTTGAAGCTAAAAAGCGCGAACGGTTGTATAAACTCATGCGCGACGCGGCGCGGCACTATCACGAAAACTTGTATTTGCCTGCGGCAAGCGGCGCGCGCGACTATCTTAAACGGCGCGAGGTGGGCGAAAACCTTGTTAAAAGGTTCGGGCTCGGATACAGCGTTTCGGGCAACGAAATGATTTTGTATCTTAAAGGGCTCGGATATACCGTGTCGGAAATGAAAGACGCGGGCATTGCGGCTCAGCGCGCCGACGAATATTACGACGTTTTTTACGGCAGACTGATTTTCCCGATTATCAACAACATGGGCGAAGTAGTGTCTTTCGGCGGGCGGGTGCTCGTTAATAACCCCGATTTTGCCAAATACCGCAACGGAAGTCAAACCATTATATTCGATAAGTCGCGCAATATATACGCGGTGAACTTGCTTAAAAAGAAAAAGCAGACTTCGGGACTTAGCTATATAATCATGACGGAAGGCTATATGGACGTTATATCTTTGCACAAAGCGGGCTTCGATATGGCTGTGGCGTCTATGGGAACTTCTCTCACCTCTGTGCAGGCAAAGCTTTTAAAGAATTATTGCGAGCGTATCTACATAAGCTATGACGGAGACGGCGCAGGTCAGAAAGCTACTTTAAGGGGGCTCGACATTCTTTCGGAGGCGGGGCTTAACGTTAAGGTTGTGCAGCTTCCCGACGGGCTCGACCCCGACGACGTAATAAAAAAACACGGCGCGGAGTTTTACAAAAAATTGCTTAACGAAGCCGTTACGCTCACAAGGTTTAAAATAAACAATCTTGCCAAAAAGTACGACTTAGCGCAGTCGGACGAAAAGGCGAAATTTGCGGTGGAGGCGTCTAAAATAATAAAGGCGCTGCCTAACCCCGTAGAACACGAGGAATATTTGACGCTTGTGCATAAACTTACGGGCTACACAATGGAGTCGCTATACAGGCAAACCGAGCTAACGCCGTTGCCCGAAAAGAGCGAACCCGAAAAACCGCAATCGCGCCCCGCGCAGAACATAGACCCGTCGCTTAGGTTTGTTCTTGCATCGGTGCTTGCCCAAAAACCGTATTGCGACTACACGCTGGACGTGTTCCCGTATCTTGACGGCGAATTGCCCCGACGTATTTACGAGTGGGGGCTTAGCGGTTTTAAGTCGGGGCAAAAACGCGGTCTTGCCGAGTTTTTCGAAGAGACGCCCGAAGAAGATAAACAGCTTTTAAACGAACTTGTGGGGTATCCGTTTTTGGACGGAGACGGTTCCGACAAATACCGAGAGTGCGTTAGAGCTCTTTCAATAAGCAATTTAAACGCGAGAAAGGCGGCGCTTGCAAAACGCTTCGACGAAACGAAAGACATGAAGCTTTTGCGTGAAATAAGCGAGCTCGACAAAAAGCTTAAAACGATTAGGCAGGGCGACGACGCTTAAAAATTTAACGAGCGCGATATAAAAGACTTTGTTCAACGGTTTAAAAACCGTTGCGGAAAAAAGGATATTACAAAGGCAGTACAAAGCGGCTGTGCCGCATAGACGATTTAAGGAGTGTAAGATGTCCGAAGTTCAATTAAACGAACAATTAAGCGATGTTATAGAAGCTCTTGCGGAAGCGGGCGCGAGATGCGGCGGCAAGCTGACCTACGACGAAGTGGGCGAAAAGCTTGCCGACTGCAAAGCGAGCGCCGAGCAGATGGAAGAAGTTTTGAGAATTCTTTCGGAACGCAAGGTTGAAGTTGTTAAGGTTGTTCCGCAAATTCAACTCACCGATAAAATCAACCGAGAGGTTAAGCGGCTAATCGAAGCGGGCAAGCGCAGAGGTCATTTAACCTACGACGAAGTGGGCGAAAAACTTGTTGTTGAATGCGAAGCCAACGCCGAGCAGATGGAAGAGGTTTTCCGTATTCTCGCGCAAACGGGCGTTGAAATCATAAACACGCAAATAGACCTTAAAAACGACGATTCAATCGAGCAGCTTATAGCGGGCGAAGTAAACATAGACGACCCCGTTAAGGTTTATCTTAAAGACATAGGCAGAGTTCCTTTGCTATCGGTGGAAGAAGAACTCGAACTTGCTCAGCGCATGGCAAAGGGCGACGAGGACGCGAAAGCGAGGCTCAGCGAATCCAACCTACGGCTTGTTGTGAGCATAGCCAAGCGTTACGTTGGGCGCGGCATGTTGTTTTTAGATTTAATTCAAGAAGGCAATTTGGGTCTTATGAAAGCGGTAGACAAATTCGACTATACAAAAGGCTTTCGTTTTTCAACTTACGCAACGTGGTGGATTCGTCAGGCTATTACGCGCGCAATCGCCGACCAAGCCCGCACAATAAGAATACCCGTGCACATGGTTGAAACCATAAACAAGCTAATTCGCACAACGCGAGTGCTCGTTCAGGAATTAGGACGCGACCCCACCCCCGAAGAAATAAGCCGCGAAATGGGAATTTCCGAAGACAGAGTGCGAGAAATTCAGCGCATAGCGCTCGACCCCGTGTCGCTCGAAACTCCCATAGGCGAAGAGGAAGACAGTCATCTGGGCGATTTTATAGAGGACAACAACGCTACCGCGCCTCAGGATATGGCGGCGTTTACTCTTTTGAAAGAACAGCTTTTGGGCATACTCGACACGCTCACGCCGCGCGAAGAAATGGTTTTGCGGCTTCGTTACGGAATAGACGACGGGCATTCCCGCACGCTTGAAGAGGTGGGAAAGGAATTCGGCGTAACCCGCGAACGTATTAGGCAAATAGAAGCCAAAGCGCTTCGCAAGCTCCGCCATCCGTCGCGCAGCAAAAAGTTGAAGGACTATATAGATTGACGGTTCGACTTTGCGCGTTATGCGCGCTAATAGAAAAGACGAAAAGTTTTATAGACGTGGGTTGCGACCACGGATACGTTGTTAAATACGTTTCGGATAATAAACTTGCCGCCTCGATTACGGCTTGCGATATATCCGCTCCGTCGCTTGATAAAGCGAGGGCGTTGCTCGGCGAGAATTGCGGCGTTAGGTTTGTATGCGCCGACGGCAAACATGCCGCGTCGGGGCACGAAACAGTGCTTATAAGCGGAATGGGCGGCATTGAAATTGTAGAAATAATAGGCGGGTGCAATCCTAAAACTTTTATTCTCTCGCCGCAGTCGCATGCACGCGACGTGAGAAAAACTTTGCTTGAAAAAAATTACCGCATTGAGTTCGACAGAGTTGTTTACGACGGCAAATATTACGACGTTATTAAAGCGACTTTGGGCGGCGGAACCGATATGCTAAAAGGCGCGAGCGCGTCGCGTTTGAAATACGGAATGTTCTTAAACGTTAAAAACGACGCGCTCGTAAACAAGTTGCGTTCGCTTGAAAAAGCGGTTGCGTCGTATCCGCCCACAGCGGCGAATTTACAAAAGCTTGAAAATATAAAGGAGGCGTTATCGTGGCAATTACGGTAGGCGAGGCTGTAAAACTGATAAGGGATTTTGCGCCCGAAGAGTGCGAATACAAAAAAGAGTACGACAATATAGGGCTGATTCTCGGCGATGAAAACATGCCTGTGTCGCGCGTTGTGTGCTGTTTAGACGTTACAATGAACGTTATAGACGAGGCTTTGAATTTGGGCGCCGAGCTTATAATAAGCCATCATCCTATGTTGTTTTATCCCGTAAAGAACATAAGTGCCGAAACCGTTCTCGGCAGAAAGCTTCTTAAAGCGGCTGCGAACGGAATAGCTATTTACGCTGCGCACACCAACCTTGATTTCGTGCGCGACGGAATAAACGATTATGTGGCTCAACTTCTCGGATTGCATAACGTTACAAGTTTGGAGCCGTACATAGACGGGGAAATAGGTTTCGGCAGAGTTGGCGAACTCGGCAATAAAGTTTATTGCTCGGTGCTAAAAGGCGAAGTGGAATCGGTGTTGCACGATTCTTATGTGCGCACAATAGGCGAACCGTATGCTCAGGTTAAACGGGTGGCTGTGATAAACGGCGGCGGAGGCGGCGACACAAAATGGGTTGACGCGGCGCTCAAAGCGGGAGCCGATTGTCTTATAACCGCCGACGTTAGGCATCATGTTGCGGTATACGCTTACGAGAGCGGGCTCACAATAATAGAGCCGCAACACTTCACTATGGAGCATTGTTACATTTCGCGTTTGGTGCAAATTCTCAAAATAGAAGCGAAAGCGCGACATGCCGAAATAGAAATCTTGCAGTCGCAGGTTGAGCATAATCCGCGCTTTTGATTTGCGGGAGCAGCGGAACTGAAAGTAAAAAAAATCGAGAGGTGATATAAATGGAAAATTTGAATAAGCTGTTGGAATATCAAAAAGTGGATATAGAGCTTAGAAAAGTGCTCGACGAAATCGAGCGCAGCGACGACAGCAAAAAGCTCGAGCAGGCGAAAACGGAATTCAACAATGCGAAAGCTACGGTTACCGAAACCGAAAAGGCGGCGGAAAATATAATTTCGTTTTATAACAGCGCGCTTTCGTTTATGGAAGAATGCGACAAGCGCACGAACGAGCTTGCCGATAAAATGGAAAAAACCGAAGATATCGAGGCTCAGCGCGAGCTTGCGGCGCAAATAGAAAAAATTCGGGATAAGCTTTCCGAGCTTGAACGTAAGCTTTCGGAGCGTAGCGAGCGGGCCGACAAAGCGATTGCGGCATACCGCGACGGGCAGGAGCGCGGCAAAAAAATGCGCGCGGTTTATAATAACGTTAAAGAACGTCTCGATAAATTCAAAAAAGAGAAAGAGCCCAAAATAGCCGAACTTATGAAAAAGTTGGACGCTTTGAAACCCGATATTCCCGCCGACGTGTTCGAAGTATACAAGGCGCTTACGGCGGAGCGCAAATATCCCGCTTTCGTGGCTGCAATCGATGCTGGCGACAAAAAGCATTACCGTTGTTTTTGCGGTATAACGCTGTCGCAAAAGGCGCAAAGCGAGTTGCTCGACAAAGGGCAATGCAGATGCGAAAATTGCCGCCGACTTATATATAAATAGAATTTGTTTTTAATAACGATTAACGGTTTGCTTAGGCGAACCGTTTTGAGTTTTTGGGAATATATATATACTTGAAAAAATTTTTATGCGAGGAAATTATGCGAAAACTCGGAGCGTTTTATTTTTCGGGCACGGGCAACACAAGATATGTAACCGAAAAGTTGTGCGGATTGCTTAAAAACAACTTCGAAGTTACCGTAAAAGATATATGCGCTCCCGACGCTGCGGACGAACTGAAAAGTTCTGAAACGGTGATTTTGGCTTTTCCCGTATACGGTTCGGCTCCTCCCGTACCCATGAGAGAATTTGTGTTTGCTAACGCGCAAAGTTTAAAAGGGAAGCAAGCTATAATAGTTGCTACGCAATACATGTTTTCGGGCGACGGCGCGGCGTCGCTTGGTCGCGCGGTGGAAAAACTCGGAGCAAAAGTTACTCATGCCGAGCATTTCCGTATGCCGAACAACATTTCGGATTGCAAAATTTTGGCGATAAAAAACGGTTCAGAACTTAGCGGAATGCTTGAAAAAACGGAACGCCGCATAGAGCGTTTTGCGCGAAAAATTTGTTGCGGTTCTCCGCTGAAAAGGGGATTCAATCCTATTTCGCGGGCTGTGGGATTTTTCAGCCAGAGAGCGCTTTTCAGAAAAGGGGAAAAAGAGAAACGCATACTTTTAAAGGTGAAAAAAGCCGCTTGCGTAGGGTGCGGTGCTTGCGTGCGGGCTTGCCCCGTAAAAAACATAGAGCTTTCAAACGGGATAGCCGTTCCTCTCGGAAAATGCGTACTGTGTTACAGGTGCGTAAATCTTTGCCCGCAAAAAGCGATTAAACTGTTCGGAAAATCTTTGCCCGAAAAACAATATAAGGAAGTGGATTCAACCGAAAAGTTTTAAATTAAGTTTATACCATAATTAAAAAGCGTCGCTCTGTTATAGCGGCGCTTTTTAAAACGTCAATTCTTTTTGTCGTTTTCGCGTATTTCCACCCGTCGGATTTTTTCGGAAATCGTTTTGGGAAGCCTGTCTACAAATTCGATAACGCGCGGGTATTTATACGGCGCGGTGGTGTGTTTAACGTGGTCTTGCAGTTCTTTTATAAGTTCGTCGCTCGGAAAGAAGTTTCGCGCGAGCACGACTGTGGCTTTTATAATTTGCCCGCGAACGTCGTCGGGCACTGCTGTGATTGCGCATTCCATAACCGACGGATGTTCGAGTAGCGCGCTTTCAACCTCGAAAGGTCCTATGCGGTAGCCGCTGCTCTTAATTATGTCGTCGTCGCGCCCCACAAACCAAAAATAGCCGTCGGAGTCTCTTGTTGCAACGTCGCCTGTGTGGTAGTAGCCGTCGTTCCACACGCTACGCATTTTCTCGAACGTGTTGTAGCCCATGAACAAACCTATTTGCTCGGGGTTATACTTTATGCAAATTTCGCCTTCCACTCCGTCGGGCACGGGTTTTCCGTTGTCGTCCAAAAGTTCGATTGCGTAAAGGGGGCAGGGCTTGCCCATGCTTGCGGGACGGGGCTCCATGCACGGAAATGTTCCGAGCGCCAAAACCGTTTCGGTTTGCCCGTAGCCTTCGTAAATGGATTTTCCTATTTTTGATTTTATTTGTTCGTACACTACGGGGTTAAGCGGTTCGCCCGCAGTGCAATAGTGCTCAATCGAACTCAAATCGTATTTCGAAAGGTCCTCTTTGATTAAGAAGCGATACATAGTGGGAGGGGCGCAAAACGTTGTAACTTTGTATTTTTCGAGAAGAGGCAAAACGTCGAGAGGAGTATATTTGCCGTAATAGTCGTATATAAAGTTTGCCGAACCGCAAATCCACTGACCGTATATTTTGCCCCAACTTGCCTTAGCCCAGCCGGTGTCGGCTGCGGTGAAGTGAAGCCCGCCGTCGCGGCAACAATGCCATAAATATGCGGTGGCAATGTGAGCCGCCGCGTATGCGTAGTTATGCGTCACCATTTTGGGCATTCCCGTAGTGCCAGAAGTAAAATAGGCGAGCATTGGCTCGCTTGCCGTGTTTTTGTGCTCGAAATCAAGTTTATCGCCGTCGAAACGAGAATATTCTTTGTGAAAATCTTCGAAGCCGTCGGCGCCGCCCACCGTAAACGCATGTTTCACCGATTTGCAGTCGGGCAAAGCGTTTTTAACGTACCCCGTAACCGAAGAGGTATTAACGGATATTATGCACTTAACGTTCGCGTAGTTGCAACGGTAGGCAATATCTTTGCTTGTGAGTTGGCTCGTTGCGGGAATGGCAATGGCGCCGAGCTTGTGGCAAGCCACTACGGTGAACCAATATTCATAGCGCGACATAAGCATTATCAAAACATGCTCGCCTTTGCGCACGCCCTTAGAATAAAGCATGTTGGCAATGCGGTTGCTTTCGTTCGAAACTTCTTTAAAAGTTATGAACTTTTCTTCGCCGCTGTCGTTGCGCCAAACGAGCGCAAGTTTTTCGGGTTCGAGCTCGGCGTACTTATCAACAACGTCGAAGGCGAAATTGAAATCGGGTTTCACGTTCACTTTAAAATCGCGCATCAACTGTTCGTAAGAAGTAAATTCGGTAACGGGCAAAAAGTCGGATATAAGGTTCATGCGAAAGGTCTCTCCGTTAAAAATTCGATAATTGCAACTATTGTAGCATATTTTAGTAAAAAACAAAAGCGTTCTGTGCCGCCGTTTGCGAAAAAATTTGGAAAATCGCTTGAATTCTTGCGGAATATACTATATAATATTAGTAAGCGGTTAAGCGGCAACTTTCGGGTTGGGTTTAATGCGGTCGGCATAGGAGAATATAATGACTGAAATCACTAAGGCTGTAATACCTTGCGGCGGAATGGGAACCCGTTTTCTTCCCGTAACCAAAGCGGTTCCCAAAGAAATTTTGCCCGTTGTGGATACCCCCGTTCTCGCGTATATCGTAAACGAGGCAATCGATAGCGGCATAACCGACATAATGATAGTTTTGGGACGCGGAAAAGAGGCTATAAGGGAATATTTTTCGCCTAATCCCGAGCTTGAAGACGCGCTTGAAAAAGCGGGAAAAATAGAATTTTTGCAAACGGTGAAACGCACTTATTCGCGTGCGAATATTGTGTTTGCGGAGCAACCCCGTCCGCTCGGTAGCGGCGACGCGGTTATGCGTGCGCGCTCTTTCACGGGCGACGCTCCGTTCGCTCTCGCATGGGGCGACGACCTTGTGTATTCCGAAATTCCCGTAATGAAACAACTTGCCGACGCCTACGAAAAAACGGGAAAATCGGTGCTCGGCGTGCAAACGGTGAACACCGACGACATAGTTAAATACGGAGTTGCGCGGGTGGGCGCTTCCGACGGCAGAACATACGACTGTTTGTCGGTGGTGGAAAAACCGCCGCTTAGCGAGCTTCCGAGCAGGCTTGCGGCACTCGGCAGATATGTGCTTACTTCCGAAATATACGACGAAATTCTAAAAGTCAAACCGAGCGCAAACGGAGAAATTCAATTTACCGACGCGCTGAATTCGATGTGCGAAAAAGGCAAAGTTTGCGCCTACGATTTTATAGGTCGGCGCTACGATATGGGAGATAAATTCGGCGCTACCGTAGCTGCTTTGGAATACGGATTGCGCTCGCCAGTGTTCGGAGTTCGGCTTAAAAACTACCTTAAAGAGTTGTTGGAGACAAAGTGAAAACCTTGCTTACAGACGCGTTCGCGCTTGTTGGAGAGGGCTGTTCGGAAACGAATTCGCAAAGTTGCGAAAGAACGCTCGCGTGCGCCGATTGCGGCGCGGTTGCCCTTTTAAAGCCTGAAAACGAGAGGCTGTTCGTTCCTTTCTGCAAAGAGGCGACGCTCGGCGGCGCAACGGGAATATATTTGCCCACACTCGATTTGCCCGATAAAACGCTTGATTCGCTTATAGAATATGCGCTCGATACCGGTGCAGAGCTTGCGGTTAAATGCGGCTGTACCCTTACAGATACGGGCATTATAGACGCGCGTTTCGGAAAAAGTCCGGTTATGTTGTTATACGAATTCGGGCTTTTGCAACAGTCGCGCATAATTAGCGGAGTGTGCCTCGATAAAGACGATTTGTCGCTTATGGCGCAAGAGGGAGTTTCTCTCGCCGTATTGCCGAGCACCGACGCGGGCGAAGGGAACGGCGTCGCGCCCGTTTGCGCGGCTTTGAACGCAGGCGTAAAGTTACGAATAGGAACGGGAAGCGGCGTTTATAATCCGAAACGTTCGGTGATATTCGAAGCGGCGTTTTTGCGGCTTGCGGTTTCGGCGCAAATGAATAAGAAAGATGCGGTTTCGGTTCGCGAACTTGCAAAGATGTGCGCTCTCGACGGTGCGGACGACGCGAGTATAAAACAAATAGAAAGGGAAATAACCGATTATTAGGAGGTACGGCAATGAGAGTTATAACTCTTAGCAGACAGTTCGGAAGCGGCGGCGGCGAAATCGCCAAAAAGGTGGCTGAAAAGCTTAATATCAAATACGTTGACAAATCAATTCTCGCCGAAGCGGCTTCGGGAAGCGGAATTGCCAAAGAGCATTTCGAAAAGGCGGACGAGAGGCGCACGAACAGCTTTTTGTATTCGCTTGCAACCGCGCATTACGGCGGCACGGCGGCGCCCATTCAACTCAGCGACATAATAACCGACGACAAACTTTTTATTCACACCGCCGACGCGATAAAACGCCTTGCGGGGGAACCTTGCGTGATAGTTGGGCGTTGCGCCGACGATATTTTGAGCGACAGAGCTATAATAAGAGTATACGTTTACGCCGACATGAAGAGCAGGGTTGAAAGAATATGCAAGCTTTACGACCTTAACGAAAAAGCGGCGACAACGCTTATTAAAAAAACCGATAAAAAGCGCGCCAACTATTATAATTTTTACACGTCGAAAACATGGGGCGACGCGCAAAATTACGACCTCTGTTTAAATTCGGACGCTCTCGGAATAGACGGTACAGCCGATATGATTAAAGAATTCGCTTTGTCGTGCGAGCGCGGCAAAAAGTAATAAAAAAACGTAAAAAAACTCACGGACGCTGTTTTCGTGAGTCTTTTTTTTGCGCGCAAATTTTTCCTAAGGAAAATCTAATGTTTTTAAGAGGATAAGTCCTTGCATTTGTGTGGATTGTGTGATATAATATTAAATAACTCAAAGTTTAACGAACATTTGCATATATAGGCAAGCCGACAGCGAAAATCAACCCGAAAGCGCGATTACGGCTTTGGGAGTGGTAAGGAAGATATGATAAAGAACGAACGACTCGTACATGCGATGACGCCCGAACAGCGAATAAAAACCATAACGGGAGTGGAATTTTATAAAAACCGCAGTCTCGACGGCTACGCTTTTCCCGTGTTCGATATTTGCGAAAATCCGTTGGCATCAAAAAACGTTCGCCTCACGTCGTTTCCGTCCGACGCGGCGCTTGCGTGCGCATGGAACTCGGCTCTTGTTGAAAGAGTTTATAAATGCGCGGGCAACGAGGCGAAAGCCGCCGTCGCCAACGCATATTACAATATAACCAATTTAACGTGCGACGAAAGCGCATCGTCCGAAGAATTTGCGGTGGGCAAACTGTTGTCGGGAAAAATCGCCGGGCTCAACCGCAGCGGCGCGTTCGTTAATTTCGAAGATAAGTTGCGCTCCGATTTGTCGGCTGAAGAAATGGTTGCGGGCAAATTGATTTCCGACGCTGTTTTCGGAGCGGGCGAACCCGATTCGGTTATTTGCTCCCATTCCGAAAAAATCAATTCGTATGCCGAATACAGATTTAACGGGCTTAAATACGGCATAGCCGAAACCAAAGAACAGGTTGCCGCATTTTTAACCGAAGGTTATTCGTTCGTTTTTTTGAAAACGGATTTCACCGAAGAACTTGTGCCGTATTTGTTGGAACTTACGGTAAGGTACGACAAAGCGTTAGACGCTTGCAAACGCGGCAAGATTTCGCCCGAACAGCTCGAAGAATGTTGCAAAGAACTTAAAATGTTGCCTATGGCGGCAATCGACGAGGCGTGCGGAAGAGTAATAGAAACGCTTATAAATCTCGGAAACTGCAACGCCGATTCTGTTGTTGAGCGTAAAACGGCTTTGCGCGAAGGCGAAAGTGCGCAGTTTGACGAGCGGCTGCATTCCGACGTTGCGTTAGAAGCCGCGCGCGAATCGGTGGTTCTGATAAAAAACGACGGAATATTGCCGCTTAGGCACGAGTTGCGCGTTGCTGTGCTCGGCGAATACGCCAAATCCGCGCAATATACGGACGACGGCAATTTAAGAACCGAAAACGGATTGCCGTTCGAGGTTATAAACGATTACGAAATTCAAACCGTAGGTTTTGCTTACGGCTACCGTAAAGGCGAAACGGGCAGGCAAGATTTGCTTAAAACCGCAGTTAAACTCGCTGCGGGCGCCGACGTTGCGATTGCGTTTTTATGCGCGGATAAAGGCGAAACCGCTTTGCCCGCAGAACAAATCGAACTTATAGACGCGCTTAAAGGGCGAGGCGTTAAAATTATCGCGGTGCTCGATGCCGAAAACGTAACCGATTTGTCGTTTGCGGAGAAGTGTTGCGCGGTGCTGTTTTCGGCTCGCGGCGGGCAGAAACTTGCGAACGCCGTGTTCGAAATAATTACCGGTTTGGTTAATCCGTCGGGCAAGCTGTCGCGTCCGATTGCGGAAGACGAAAAAATCCGCTATCCGTTAGGCTACGGACTTTCGTATACAAAATTCGCATATTCTAAACTTTCGGTAACGGAGAGAGGAGTCGCTTTAACCGTTTCTAACGTGGGCGAATACGACGGTTATGCCGTTGTTACCATGCGAATAGGCAAAAAGAACAAAGAGAAAGGTTCTGAGGAGCCTACGCGTTTGCGCGGTTTTAAAAAGGTTTTCGTGAAGAAAAACGATACGGCGAAAATAGAGATACCTTTTGGAGAAGAAACTTTCCGCACTTACGATTCCGAAAAGAAAAAATACCGTAACGAGGGAGGCGAATATACGGTAAGAATTTACGACGGCTCGCCTAACGGTGTTCTTGACGGTGAGCTTACCCTCGCGCCTTATGTATACGACGACGAAAAAGAGCGTTCGGCGCGCAAAAGCGAGTATGCCGACGGCGAGCGGGCGGTTAAAGAGTTTGCGTCGCCAAACGAAAAAGCGTTTTACACCCGCCGCAAGTTCGGCGGCTTCGGATTAAAACTTGCTCTCGCTCTAATGCTTGCGGTATATTGCGACGCGGCGACGATTTTGCTTATTGTAGGCGGGCTTATAAACGGAGCGTTCGGCTACGCGTGCGTTGGCGTTGTTGCGGCGGCGGTGAATGTGGGCGTTGTTGCGTTTTGCATTGCTCTTGCCAAAAAGCGAAACGCTCTAACAAATTCTCCCGTTTACATAGGCGACGTTGTGGAAAAGCTCGGCACTTTTAAAGAGCTTGCAACGGTGTCGTATGAAAAGCCGCTTTCGTCAGAAGAAACGGAGCTTGCGCAAGAAGAAAACGCTTCGGCGGACGAGGAGAAAAAAGTTGAAGAAACTCCCGTGTACGAATATGACACCGGTTTTACGGAATTGAGGCAAGAGGATATAAAATTTCGCGAAAACGCGTCTTTTGCCGAACTTTGCACTAATTTTCACGAATATGCAATGAGCTACGGCGTAGACGTGGAAGCTTCGTCGGCGCGTTCGCTGTTCGCGTCGCTTGCGGCAAGCAAACTTGTGCTGTTAGACGTGAAAAACAAAGAGGTTTTGCCGCTTTTCACCCAAGCTCTTTGCGGATATTTCGGCGGGGTTCAAGCTGTGGAGGCAGGCTGGGCGTGGTCTAAGCCCGAAAATCTTTATTGGACGCTCGAAAACGGGAAGTACGTTGCATCGGGTTTTGTAAACGCTATGTATTCGGCTGTCGGCAATCCGGATAAAAACGCTCTCGCCGTTATAAGTCGGGTTCAGCCCGAAACGCTCAAAGACTATTTCGGCGACATAATAAAATATGCTCTTTTCCCGAGCGAGGAACACGTTTTAAAATTAAACGACGAAACGCAACTAACTCTTCCGCACAACATAAGATACGTTCTTATAACAGAAAACGGTTTCGGCGAGCTTCCGCCCGAACTTGCGGCGGCGAGCGTGCAGGCGGAATTGCTGATAAGCAAAGCCGAACCTTCCGCTGCCGTAGAAGTAAAGTCTGTGTCTTACGCCGCTTTCGAAGAGCTTGTTAAAGAGGCGCGCGAAGAACACTTTATGAAAGAGGTAGTGTGGAAAAAAATAGACGATTTAACCGAAGCGATAAACGCGAGCGAAAGATTTGCGCTCGGCAATAAAAGCGTGTTGCAAACCGAACGCCTTACGTCCGTGCTCTTAGCTTGCGGCGCCGACGACGGCGAAACCTTTTCTGCGGCGTTTACGAATAAAATAGTCGGTCTGCTTAAAACGCTTAAATTATATAAGCGGGACGGCGGCGAACGGGTTTTGTTCGGAATGCTCGAAAAATTGTTCGGCGACGAAAATTTGAGCAAAATTCAAAAGGCGCTTATAAAAACAGCGTCGGCAAACTCTACGGGAGGCGTATAAATGCAAACGTTTGGCGCGTCTCGAATAAGCGACGCATTCGAAAAATTATGGAACGTTATGACGGGCAAAACGGCGCTGTTATTATATGCGTCGGTAGCTTTTGCGCTCGTGGTGCTTTTGGTTGTTAGGATTATATACGTCGAGCACCGCCGCGCGAAAGAAATTGCTTACAGAACGGCGGCGGGAAAGATTGCCGAAAGGGAAGAAACCGTGAAAGCGGTGCGCGATACAATAGCCGGCACAATGAGCGCGAATCCCGGCGTTATCGTAGCGAACGGCGGCGGCTTTATGCCCACTAAGGGAACTGCAAAAAACAAGTCGGACGTTGTGCCTGTTAGCGATGCCGAAGGTTCGCGGTTTTACATGCTTACGGAGATAGACAAGGCATACGAAAAATACAGTCGGCCTGCGTACAACGACGAAATCGGGCTGAGAGAGCTGTGTGAGGCATTTCGCAACTTCTCCGCAGGTAAACTCAAATTGTATTACGACATAGCCGACATACGACGGTTTATAGGCGC
>NZ_CALPCN010000012.1 GCF_943193045.1 Pumilibacter muris
GTCGCCCAAGCGTAACACGGCGCTACGCTGCGTGCCTTGCGGCACTTGCTTGCTTAACCCGTGTTAGGCGAACTTAATTAGGCGTCCTTTCTCGGGAAACCCGAGAAAGTCGGATTTGTTTTCTGCGGATATGTCGCCCAAGCGTAACACGGCGCTACGCTGCGTGCCTTGCGGCACTTGCTTGCTTAACCCGTGTTAGGCGAACTTAAAAAGGCGTCCTTTCTCGGGAAACCCGAGAAAGTCGGATTTGTTTTCTGCGGATATGTCGCCAAAGAGCAAGCGAATTGTTTTTCGTAAGAATATAGAGAAAACAGCCGCACTATTAAATGCGGCTGTTCGTTTATTATTCGTTTTCTTTTTCCGTCGGTTCGTTTTCTTCCGCTGTGGGAGCGACTGCGTTAGAAAGATTTTGATTTGGCTCGTCGGGCTCGCCCGTTTCGGTTGCCGATGCTTCGGCGGCTACCGCGTTCTTTTTAGCTCTCGGCGCGGGGTCTATGGCTTTGGCGAACGGAATAATATTATAACCGAACACGAGCACGGCAAGCGCTATTGCCGCGAGCGCGAGGATTATAACTTGAAACTGGCTGGGGGTAAGTCCGGGAATAAGCGCGCCGCGAGAATCGTCGCGTATGAACTCTATTAAAAATCTGTAAACCGCATAAGAAATTCCGTATATGGGAAGAAGGGGTTTATACATTTTGAATTTGAAGAGGAGCACGAGCATAACCGCGAGCAAAACCGCCAAAAACGCCACTTCGAAAAGTTGGGTGGGATACACGTTGTAAGCGTCGCCCGGAAAACGCACGCCGAAAATACCGTCGGTGCGTTTGCCGTAGCAACAACCCGCGCAAAAACAGCCGAGCCGCCCGAACATGTGCCCTAAAACTATGCACGGCGCGGCGTAAGACGCACATTCGAAAAAGTTGCGTTTAACTTGTCCTTTCGCAAATATAACAGTTCCGAGCACAAACGCGAGCACGCCGGGTATGAGCCCGCCCATAAAGGTAAGACCCGTAAATTCGAATTTGAGTATCTTTTGCGTGCGGTAAAGCTCAATCATATCGTAGAACGCCTGAAAGATTGCCGCACCCAAAATTCCTATTGCTATGCTCACTATTGCGAGCAACGAGTAAAAAGTGTACGTTTTGTCGTCCACTTTTTTTACGTTACATATTATTTTAAACAGGAGCACCGCCGAAAGAAGCCCTACGGCGAGCAATATGCCGTACATAGGAAGTCTTTCCACTCCGAACAAATATGGATACATACCCGTATTATATCATACGAAATACCGTTTGTCAATACGGAGGCTTTCAAAAGTGCGTCGAAAAAATTGACGCGGGGCGCAAAACTATGTATAATGAAAAGAAAGCCGCGCGTTACGGCGTAAGGACGGTATATATTTGAGCGCAGAAAACGGAAAAATAGCTGTTATAGACTACGGGGCGGGGAACCTTTATTCCGTGTTGTGCGCGTTAAAACGCGCCGCCGCGCCTGTTTACGTCGCAAAAACTCCGAGCGAGTTGAGCGGCTGCGCGGGCGTGGTTTTGCCGGGAGTGGGAGCGTTCGGTTATGCGGCGGAGTCGCTTAAAGAATCGGGCTTTTACGCGAGCGTTAAAGAAAAAGTATCGGGCGGAACGCCTATTTTAGGAATTTGTTTGGGAATGCAGCTTTTGTTTTCTTCGAGCGAAGAGAGCGTAGGCGCTACGGGGCTGGGAATATTGCCGGGTAAGGTTTTAAAGCTTAAAACGGGTTCGCTCAAATCGCCGCACATGGGTTGGACGAGTTTAACCGATTGCAAGGGCGAGCTTATGCGCGGCGTAAAAGACGGCGACTTTGTGTATTTTGTTCATTCGTATGCGGTGTTTAGCGAGGGGTGCGCTTGCGCGCGCGCAAAATACGGCGAAACTTTCGACGCGGCTGTGGAGCGCGGCAACGTGTTCGCCACTCAATTCCACCCCGAAAAAAGTTCGTCGGTTGGGCATACTATACTTGTAAACTTTTTGAATTATTGCTACGGGAGGGCGGAAGCATGACTGCGAAACGCATTATTCCGTGCCTCGACGTGAAAGACGGCAGAGTTGTGAAAGGGGTTAATTTTACAAATCTTACCGACGCGGGCGACCCCGCCGAAGTGGCGGAAGCTTACGAACGCGCGGGCGCCGATGAAATTGTGTTTTTGGATATTACCGCGTCGGTGCGCGGAGCGGAAACCGTTGCCGAAACCGTGACTAAGGTTGCCGAACGCTTGGCAATTCCGCTCGGAGTGGGCGGCGGAATACGCACTGTGGCGGACGCCACCGCTATTTTGCGGGCGGGCGCCGACAAAGTGTCGGTGAACACTTCGGCGATACGCGAGCCCGAATTTATTTCGCGGCTTGCCGATAAATTCGGCAGACAGTGCGTGGTTGTGGCAATCGACGCGAAAAAAGAGGACGGGCATTACGTTGTGCATTCGCAGGGCGGCAGAAAAAAGGAAGCGCTCGACGCGTTCGAGTGGGCGGCGAAAGCGGAACGTTTGGGCGCGGGAGAAATTTTGCTCACAAGCATAGACCGCGACGGCACCAACATAGGATACGAGTGCGAGCTTACCCGCGCGGTGTCGGATAGTGCGCGTATTCCCGTTATAGCGTCGGGCGGGGCGGGCGGCATGAAACATTTTGCCGACGCGTTCGAGTTTGCGCATGCCGACGCGGCTCTTGCGGCTTCGGTGTTTCACTACAACAAAATTCCCATAGGCGAACTTAAACAGTATTTGGCGACGGCGGGAATTTGCGTTCGAAGATGAAAACAATTAGGGTGTACGGCAATATATAAACGGAAGATTGAGAAAAATGGCGGAAATCGGAATAGAAAAAATAAAAGACAAATTGAACGCTATGTTCGACGTTGATGGCGGCGTGATTACCAAAACTCAATATTGCCCTGCGGGCAGGTGGGGTTTCACGCTTGGAATGTCGCTTTTTTTCGCGGCAATATATGCCGTTCTCGTTTTGTTTCTCAACAGGCTTTACGGGAGCCTTTATTGGTTTGTATTTTGTTTGCTTACGGCGGCTTTAATATATTTCGAAATAAGGCTGTGGTTTGCGTTCGCTCTCGATTTTAAAAGTCAAAAATTTGCCGAACGCACGCTGTTTTGGAAAAGAGGAGACGACAGGCTGTATTATTCTCGCGGCAGATACGTTTCAAAGCTCGAATACGAGAGCGGAGGCATAGAGGCGGGAAACGGCGGTTACGACAGATTCGAAGACAAGGCGAACTATTCGCCGTTTGCGGGAAGATACAACAAAGCGCTTCAAAGGCGCAGTTCGCTTTATTCCACAATGACGCCGAGTTTTTGGTTCGGGATTTTGTGCGACATGAGCTGTTTTGTTACGGAAAACGGAATAGCGGGAGTAGGGCGCGGAATAAGAGTGGAGTTTGTTTGCGACTCGGCGGGGAAAATATCCGAAATACGGTATGCGGGCAACGGCTACTATTTGTTTGACAGCGTTTCGCCTATTAAAATTTTCAACGCCAAAATTCCCGGCAAATATAAAATTACCTATAAGTTTCAAACGGGAAATACGGGAACGATTTTTGCGGACGAAATTTTCGGCAACGCCGTTAAAGACTTTTTATGGACTCCGCCGAGTTCGGAAGCTGTGAAATTTGTTTCGCCCGTTCCGTTCGCGCAATGGCTGAAACAAACGGATGAAAAAATTGCGGCGCTTAAAGCGGCGAAGGCGAGCGGCGCGGAAGTTGCGGCGTCGCGTGGTTCGGCTGCCGAAATTGCAAACGGCGTTTTAAAGGCTGAATTTTCCGAAAAGTTGAGAAAGAGCGCGTCGGCGCCGAACGTATTCGACAATGCGAACGAATTTAAAAATGCGGAGAAAAACGCCGCTATGAAAAGTTTTGCAGCGCGTTTAAATGCGGAGAAAAGTTTGAGCGATTCGGAAGCGGAAGCAAACGCGCGCGATTATTCGGTTTTGGACGTGAACAAATGTGGAATCGCGGATTTGCGGCATGAGAACGAAAAAAACAGTTTAAGTAGTTTACACGGGCAAAAAACGGAAGAAAAATTTTTTGCGGGAAAGGTGAATAAGCGTGGCGGAAAAAGATGAAAAAGTGCTGTGCAAAATAGATTGCGACTCAGGTCATAAAAAGATTCGCGGCGATAGGGTTACGGTTACCGAAAAACGCGTTTATAAAACGGGAATCAACCGCTTCGGGCGAGAGCACAAAAAAGTTGTGAGTATCGACGCGGTGACTTGCGCCGAATGGTGCGAAGAAAGGTTCGAAAGGTATCTTGCGCTCGGTTTTTCGTTCTTTGCGCTTTGTTGCGTTTTGAGCGCCTATTTTTTGCCTGACGGAAAAACTTTGCGTTTTGTGCTCGGCATAGTTTTTCTTGCGCTCGGCGCGGCGGCAATGATTTTGTGCACGGTTGCGTATTTCAAATTTAAAATAAAAACGGTAACGGTTTATTATTACGGCGGAAAAATGAAAATAGCGTCGCCGGGAATATCCGACGGCGACGCCGAAGAGTTTATTGTTCAGGTTCTCGAAGCCGCCGAGCGTGCGCGAGAATGCGGGCGGCAAAAAAATTGCGGCGGGAATTGAAAGCACTTATTTTTCGGTTAGTTTATGTATGAGTTCGAAACCGTAGCTAATCGTTTTGCCCGTTTTCGCCGCCGATTTTTCGGTGAGGGAATTTACGCCGTTTTGCTTTTTGCGCGAGTCGTAAAGCATATAGGGCACAGGCTCGCCCGTGTGAGTTTTTAGCGATACGGGAGTGGCGTGGTCGGGAAGCACAAGTATTTTAAAGTCGTCGTTGCCGTTTTGCAGAGCCGCAAGAACGGGAGCGACTATTTTTTCGTCTATGAGTTCTATTGCTCGAATTTTCCCTTTTTTGTCGCCTTGATGCCCGCATTCGTCGGGAGCTTCGAGGTGAACGTACACATAGTCGTGGCTTTTAAGAGCGTTTATTGCGGCTTGGGCTTTGCCCTCGAAGTTGGTGTGCAAGTTGCCTGTTGCGCCTTCCACGTTTATGCTCGTCATGCCCGCGCCGAGCGCTATGCCCTTTATTAAGTCTACCGCGCTTATGGCGGCTCCTTTAAGCCCCGTAAGCGTCGTAAAATTTTCGAGCTTGGGTTTTGTGCCCTCGCCCCAAAGCCAAATCGAGTTCGCGGGATTTTGTCGGCGCTCCGTTCGTTTTAAATTTACGGGGTGTTCTTTTAAGAGTTCGTGCGCGCGTTCCGTTAAAGAGCGTAACTGCGCCGAATACATTCCGCGCGGAAGATAGTCGGCTATTTTGCGGTCGGATATGTCGTGCGGGGGAGTGAGTATTGCGCCGAGCGCGCCGCTTTCGCGTTTTAAGCAGTGGCGGTACGATACTCCCGCATAGAATTTAAGTCCGTCGCCCGAAAGATTTTCGTCGAGAAAAGAAATAAGTTCGGCAGCTTCGTTTGTTGAAATTTCGCCTGCGGAATAATCGAGCATTGTTTTTTCGGAGAAGTCGCTTTCGTTCGAAAGCGTTACAAGGTTGCAACGGTAAGTTACGCCGTTTTCGCCGAGAGGCACCCCTATGCTCAAAGCTTCGAGCGGAGAACGCCCGGTATAGCATTTGCGCGGGTCGTAACCCATAACCGAGAGGTTTGCCACGTCGGAGCCCGGTTTCATGCCTTCTGGCACTGTGCCGCATAAGCCTACTTCCGAGACTTTCGCAAGCGCGTCTACCGTAGGTTTATGCGAAAGGCTCATTGGAGTTTCGCCGTTTTCGTCGGGATAGTCTGCCATTCCGTCGAAAAGTATCGTAACGTATTTCATTTTGTTTTCTCCTTGCGTTATTCGCGGTTGCGCGTTGAAAATTATTCCACTGTAACGGATTTTGCCAAATTTCTCGGTTTGTCTATGTCGCCGCCGCGAGCCGCCGCAACGTAGTATGCAAAAAGTTGAAGCGCCGCCGCCGTGAACAAAGGCGAAAACGCGCTGTTCGTTTCGGGCAATTCGAGAATGTCGTCGCATTCGGCGGCAATCGTTTGCGGCGCGTCGGTAACTCCTATAACCGCAGCGCCGCGCGAGCGCACTTCTTTAATGTTCGAAAGCGTTTTTTCGCGCAGTTCGGGTTCGGCGGCAATTCCTATTACGAGCGAATTTTTTTCTATCAACGAAATGGTTCCGTGCTTTAATTCGCCCGCCGCGTAAGCTTCGGCGTGAATATACGATATTTCTTTAAGTTTTAAAGCGCCTTCGAGCGCCGCCGCCCAGTCGTAGCCCCGACCTATAAAATAAGCGTCGGAAGCGGGGTAGTATTTGCCCGCAAGATATTGCGCTTTTCCGTTTACTTCGTCGATGTATTTTCCGAGCAAGTCGGGCACCGCTTTTAGTTCGCGCGTGAGCGACAGATATTCGTCGTGCGAAATGGTGCCGCAATCGTGCGCGAATTTTAAGCCTAATAAGCACAGCGTTGCGACTTGCGTGGTGTAGCCTTTTGTTGTGGCTACGGCAATTTCGGGACCTGCGCGGGTGTATAATACGTCGTCCGCTTCGCGCGCTATGCTCGAATCCACAACGTTCACTATTGCGAGCACTCGGCTGCCGTGCCGTTTGGCTTCGCGCAGTGCGGCGAGAGAATCTGCGGTTTCGCCCGACTGGCTTATTATAACGGTGAGGCAGTCGGAGCCGAGAATGGGGTTGCGATATCTGAACTCGCTTGCAAGGTCGGTTTCCACCTCTATGCGGGCGAACTTTTCTATAAAATATTTGCCTACGACGCCCGCGTGATATGCGCTGCCGCATGCCGCGACGCAAATTTTGCGAAAATCTTTGCCGTTAAGTTTTATTCTGTCGAGCCGTATGCCGTCGGGAGTAATGCGGTCGTGCACCGTTTTTTTAACCGCGCCCGGTTGCTCGAAAATTTCTTTGAGCATAAAATGCGGATAGCCGTCTTTTTCGGCGTCGGCGGCGCTCAGGTCGGAAACTATCGGCGTTTTTTCTATTTTTTCTTTGTTTGTGTTAAAAACGGTTATGCCGTTAGGCGTTAAAACGGCGATTTCTTTTTCGTCGGGTATTATAAATTTACGGGTGTAGGGGAGCACGGCAGGAATGTCGGACGCTATAAAGTTTTCGTCGTCGCCCACGCCGAGAACAAGAGGGGAATCTTTTCTTAGAGCGTAGAATGTGTCGCCGTCGCCCGCGTGAAGTATGCCGAGCGCGTAAGAACCTTTAATTTTGTTGCGCACTTTTATTATGGTGTCGAGCATGTCGCCGCCGTAGTAATATTCGAGCAAAAGCGATATTAGTTCGGTGTCGGTTTCGGAACGGAAAGTAAAGCCGCGTTCCGAAAGAAATGCTCGCAGTTCGAGGTAGTTCTCTATTATGCCGTTGTGCACAACCGCAAAGCTTTTGTCGCGGCTGAAATGCGGATGAGCGTTTTCGTCGCTCGGGCCGCCGTGAGTTGCCCACCGCGTGTGCCCTATGCCGGTAGTGCCTGCGGGATTTACTCCTTCGGTGAGTTTTTCGAGTTCGAACAGCCGCCCTTTGGCTTTAACGATTTGAATTTCGTCGCCGCTTGCAACCGCCACTCCGCTACTGTCGTATCCTCTGTATTCGAGCCGTCCGAGCCCGTCCAAAAGAATGGGAGTCGCCTGTTTTTTCCCCGTGTAGCCTACTATTCCGCACATATCAGTCGTTGTTCTCCTTTTTTTCTGTTTCGGTTTCCTGTTCGGTTTGGCGCGGTTTGTGAAGAATTATTTTTATTATAAGGGCGATAACTACCGCGATTGCTATAATTCCTATTGCGAGAATAATGTAGTCGATTACCGCCGAGAAGAAAAAACACAGCAGTGTTATTATTGAAGTTGCAACGAGGTTTCCCGCCACAACCGACACGAGAGCTTTCGGATACGGCAGCTTTGTGAGCGCCGCAACCGCGCTGCCCGTCCAAACTCCGGTAAGAGGGAGGGGGATAGCCACGAAAGCGAACACGCCGAGCATTTTTCGGAAGTCGCTCTTTTTTTTGATTTGTTCGCCGTCGGGCGATGGAAGGGAATCGTCTTTTAAGATATTTTGCGATTTTTTCTCGAATTTTTCGTATATGGTTTGCCCTACTTTTTTAAACAGCTTTGTGCGAGAAAGCCATTTTACGAACGGAAGCAAAGCGGCTATTAAAACGGGCGCCATTAAAGACGAGCCCAAAAAAGCGTATAAAAGAGCTAACGGCGGTTTTATTCCGTAGCCGAAAGCTATGGGTATTGCTCCGCGCGCTTCCACAATGGGCAGAATGGATATAAAAACCGTTACAAGCTCGGGGAACCGAAACACTTTGAGCATTGCCTGAGTTATAATTTGTATGATTTCGTTCAAACTGCCTCCTAAATTTTAACGGTTTTCGTTCTGTGCGGGGGATTGCTTCGCTGCGCTCGCAATGACGTTATCATTCCTTGTCATTGCGAGGAACGAACGCAGTGAGTGACGCGGCAATCTTTGTTGCGTTTTTCGCTCCATACACGGGATTGCTTCGCTATCGCTCGCAATGACATTGTTGCATGGGATTGCTTCGCTCGTTGCACTCGCTCGCAATGACATTTAAACGCGGCAAGCCCGCGTTTGATTTATATACTATTTTATAGTATATGCTTCGGTTTGTCAATTTATATTTTAAACTCTTATCCCGCTTGCGGCGTTTATTTTGCGTCGCAGTTGCCGAAAATAGTGTTTGGGGGCGTTTTTTGTGATTGCAAAGGTACAAAAAGATTGACACCCGAGCCGTGAAAATAGTATAATTGAAATTGTCCGATTGAGGCGTGGTTTTCGCATACTTTTTTGCGGACGCAACGCGCGGGCTAAGTCGGCGCCGCTGTCGGCAATAAAAAAGAGAGACGAAATATAATGAGAAAAGAGTTTTCGTTTAAAAACTATTTTATTTATGCGTTCCGCTACTGGCTTATCGTGGCTATATGCGCGGTGCTCGGTTTGGGAGCGGGGCTTGTGTCCGGCATTATGCTGCGCGACAAAGAGTATGTTAAATACGAGGGGAACGTTGCGATAAGCGGCGTAAGCTCATTTTTTGAAGATTTGAGCGACAAAGCGGAAATTCCCGCTAATTTATACAACACAATAAAATCGGAAGCTCTCTCGGTGATGCGTTCGCAGTTGGTCGCGGACAAAACGTATCAACATTTGGGAAAAGAGTGGCGCGAACTCGAAATCAACAAAAAGCTTACCGTAAACGAGGCGAAAGACAAATTTTACGAGCGGTTGCAGGTGGTGGATTCGAGCTATTATATTAGCGTCAGTTTTGTGCAGGATAAAAAGACGAACGACGGTTTTCCCGCAAAGGCGGTTAATACCTATCTTGAACTTGCAAAGGCGGAAGCCGTTAGGCGCGAACCGATGCTTGCCGACAGAGTGGGCGACAGCCCCGAAACGATTGATTCCAAACTTACCATATCTTTGGCGGAAGAGCGAGTTGAAAACACGCTCGACGGTTTGGGACTTTTGAAAGGCGCGGTTATAGGCGTTGTAGGCGGATTCGTTGCGGCTATGATTGCAATGCTTATTGCATATTATATAGACAAGCGTATTACTTCATACGGCGATATTGCGGAAGTTACGGGACGCAAACTTTTGGGCGTGAGCAAAGGCTCCGTTTCGAACAAGGTGTGCCCGCGTATAGACTGCGAGATGTCGGGCGCGCAGGTGCTTGCCGTTTGCGGAAATGAGGAAACTTGCCGCAGGCTTTCGGAGCTGTGCGGAGAATACGCGGCAAGCGCGGGGCACAAAACTTTAAGAATAGACTTTTCGTGCGGCGACGGCAGTGAGCCCGACACGTTCGGCGCGTATGTGGGCGGCGCGAAACTTTCGGAATGTTTAAAAGAGGAAAACGGCGTGTTCGTGATGAACGGCACCCGCTCGTGGGCGCTCGCGCTCGGAAACGGCGACAAAATAGAGGAGCTTAAAAAGCAATACGGCAGAGTGGTTATATGCGCGCCGTACCGCGACGACGGCTCTGTGGGAGTTCTCTCGAAAATAAGCGATAAAACCGTTTTCGCGGTTAATCAAAGCAAAATGAGAATGCCCGACATGCTCGGGCTTGTGCAAGAGGCGGACGCGGGCGAAAAAGCTATAGGAACCGTTATAGAAAAAACGGGAAGAAGTTTTGTGGGCGGAAACGTTTATTTTATCGCCGACGAAGAAGAATAACCAAGGAAAAAAGTTTAATAAAAAAAATACGTTAGCGCTTAAAAATCAGGCTGCGGGGATTTAACGGAATGAAACGAAAGAAAGAAAAAGCGAAGCACGCTTCTAATAAGCTGAGGTCGGTTATCACGGTTATAATTTTAGACGTGGTTTTCGCTTTCGGCTCGTATTGGGCTGCCCGCGCGATAATGTTTTACCGCGCTCCCGTGCCCGAAGGTTACACAAGCTTCGAGTGGCTTGCCATGCTCGCAATGGTGATTATAACCATATCGATGCTTGTGTTTTTCGATTGCTACAATTCGGTTTGGAAATATGCGGGCAGGGTGGAGTTTTTCAAATTTATTTTGGCATATTTCACTTCGTTCGGCATTATAATGCTGTTTAAAGTTATAATGAACGTTGCGTTCGATTTTCAGCTTTGGTCGCCGCTTGCTTTAATGTATTTGCTGTTTTCGGCGATATGCTCGGGCGTTACGCGCTTTATAAACGGCATTATGAACTACATTGTGTACGTTCGCCGTCTTGTGGGCGGAAAAGCGGATTATGCCGCGCGTAGAACGGTTGTAATCGGCGCGGGCTACATGGGCTCGCTTATTATAAACAGGTTTATAAACAATCCGCAAGACGGATATTTTCCCGTCGCGTTTATAGACGACGACCCCGACAAGCAAGACAAGAAAATATACGGCATAAAAGTGGAAGGCGGAATGGACAGGCTCGGCGAAACGGTTGCCAAATACCGCGCGCAGGCTATTGTTATAGCAATTATGAAGCTTTCCAAAACTCAGCTCAGAAGCATTTACGAGCGTTGCTCGAAGTTTAACGTTCCCATTAAAGTAATGCCGGAAATGACGAACGCAAGCGATATGTCTAAGCAGACTCTTTCGCTACGCGACCTAAAAATAGAAGAGCTTTTGGGACGCGACGAATTCAGAGTGTGCGACGAGCTTATGAATTCCGCAGTTAAAGACAAAGTGGTTATGGTTACGGGCGGCGCGGGAAGCATAGGAAGCGAGCTTTGCCGCCAAGCGCTTAGGTACGGTTGCCGTCATCTTGTTGTGTTCGACATGCACGAGAACGGAATGTTCTTTTTGAACGAGGAATTCAAATCGCAGTTTGCGGGCAGATATTCGCTTGTTATAGGCACTGTGCGCGAGCGCGACAAACTGCGCGAAACGCTTGGGCTGTATAACCCCGAAATCGTTTTCCACGCGGCGGCATATAAACATGTGCCCATGATGGAAATCGCGCCTACCGAAGCTATAAAAAACAACGTGTTCGGCACTTTGAACACAATAGAAGAGTGCGAAAACGCGGGCGTTAAGCGCTTTGTGCTTGTGTCTACCGATAAAGCGGTTAATCCCGCCAATGTTATGGGCGCGAGCAAACGGCTTGCCGAAATGCTCATTCAAACGCGCGGCAAAGTGTTTAACATGCAGATGGCGGCGGTGCGGTTCGGAAACGTGCTCGGAAGCAACGGCAGTGTTATTCCCATTTTCTTAAAGCAAATAAAAGAGGGCGGACCGATTACGCTCACGGATAGAAATATAAAACGGTATTTTATGACTATACCCGAAGCGGTAAGGCTCGTTATGCAAACGGCGGCGCTTGCCTCAGGCGGCGAAGTGTTTGTGCTCGATATGGGCGAGCCGGTGTATATATACGACCTTGCGTGCGACCTTATTCGCATAAACGGACTTATTCCCGAGCAGGATATTCCCATTAAAGTTACGGGGCTGCGACCCGGCGAAAAGCTGTTCGAAGAGCTTCGCTACGATAAAGAGACAGTAGACAAAACTATGCACGAGGGGATTTTCGTTACCCGCCTCGAAAAAATCGACGGCAAAACGTTTGACGTGCAACTTGAAAAACTCAGAAAAGCGGCGTTCAAAGAAGACGAGCGCGTCACCGAAAAAACGATATTCGAAATTGTTCCGAGCGACTTCCGCGATAAGGTTGCGGCTGAATTGCTCGCTACTCAAAACGCCGAAATAGCGGCGCGAACCTCGCACAGAGATGAACAAAACGCCGAAAGCGTAGAAAAGCTTGCGGTTACGGTTAAATAGGTAAGAAAAAACGGCTACGCAAAGGAAGGAAACGAATAACATGGCGATTGCAAACGGCGGAACATACGGAAGAACTACGCGAATGCGGGAGCTTGCGTATAAGCTTGCGTTGTTTAGGGCTAAGTTCGGAAAATGGCGAGAGAGCGGAATAATGCGGAAAATATCCGACTTTTTTTATTCGCCGTTTTTTATTTACGCAGTGGGCGTTATAAGCTTGGGCTTGAATATTTTAGGCATAGACGAGCTTACATACGCATTTTTGGCTGTTGCCGGCACGTCTTCGCTCGTTGTTTGTTCCGACGCGTTGCCCGCGTTCGGAGTGCTGACGTTTTTTACTGTGGCGCGCTCTGTGGGAAACCGCGATTTCGAAAAGTTCAATTCGGCTTCGTATGTTGTTTTGGGTATATTCGGCGCCGTTGCGGGGCTTGCTTTTTTGTTTCACCTTTTAATGAATTTTTCGTTTAGGCGTTTGCGGTCAAGCAGATTTAATTTGGCTTTTGCGGTGCTCGGTTTCGGGCTTATTACAAACGGCTTCTTTTTTTCGGGGTACACGTTTAGAAACATTCCCGACGCTCTGAAACTTTTGGTATATATGGTGGGGGTATATTTTTTACTTAGAGGGTGCGTGCGCCCCACGCGCGACTCTTTGCGGTATTTCGCTTTTGTGTGCCTCGTTCACGGGCTTACGGTGGGAGCGCAGGTTTTAGCAACGTATTTTATTAACAAACCGTTTATAGACGGCGGCTTTTCGAAAGACAATCTTATTTTCGGGTGGGGAATAAGCAACACGGCGGGCGAGGTGCTTTTCCGCGACATGCCGCTTTGCTTTTATCTTATGTGTACCGAAAAAAAGAATAATTGGTATTATTTCGTTGCCGCTTGCATGATTGTTATTGCGCAAGTTTTCACTTACGCCCGTGCGTCGCTCTTGTTCACGTTGCCGCTGTTTTGCTTGTGTTATGTTCTTTGCTTGATATTCGGAAAAAAGAGGGCGCAAACGTTGATATGCGGCGCGGCGGCGTTCGTTGCGGGAATAGCGGCGCTCGTTGTGATGAAAGACGAAATTGCCCAAATGCTCAAATTTTTTACCGACAACGGGTTTAAAGACAGGGGCAGGTTCGAGCTTTGGAACGACGGTATAAACTTTTTTAAAGAACATCCCGTTTTCGGCGTGGGGCTTAGGCACAGATTTAAAGAACTATTTCACAATTTTTCTTATTATCATAACACTTTAATTCAATTTACCGTTACGGGCGGCGTTGTGGGCATAGGAACGTATTTGTTTTTCCGTATGCACACTTACGCGCTGTTTACGCAAAAATTAACGCTCGAAAGGCTTTTTTTGGGAGTTCTCGCGGGCGGCATACTGTGCATTTCGCTACTCGATAATTTCGTTATGTATTTGGGCAGCCAACTGTTTTTGAATTTTGCAATCGTGTTTGCCGAGCACGACCTTAACGCGACTTTGCCTTTCGCGTATATGAGACGCAACAAAAGGGGATATAAGGCGCTGTATTAAGTTGTATTTTTATCGTGTCTTGAAGCGACTATTCGCTTTGCATGGTGGCACTTTTGGAGGCGTGCCAAAAGTGCGGCAAAAGCACGTCGGGGACACTTTCGGCTGTGAGCTCGGGTCGCGGGCGTAGCCGCTCCCCGCTTTGGCTAACGACAGCACACTGTGCTGTTTTTACGGCACACTGTGCCGCCGCGTCGCGCCCCAATCCTCGCAACGATAAAGGACTCCGCCCCTTAACCCCTCTTAACGGCAACGGGAATTAAACGCAATCGATTTTCGAATTCGTAACTATAATTTTTAGCTCCAACCTATAAAGAGCCATAAAAGGCGCAGCCTTTTTCGTTGCGGGGTGGGGTGTTAAGAGGGGAGGGACACAATCGAAAAGTGTCCCTCCCTCTTATCGTTTTCGCCGAAGCCTTTTGCGACCAAAAGGCTGGGGAGATTGCCGCGCTCGTTTCACTCGCTCGCAATGACAAGAGGCGTCATTGCAACTAAAAAGCCGAAAGAATGTTTGCGAATATGCGCATAAATGCCGTTGCGGGCTACGCGACGGCTTTTTTTCACGCCTATGCGAATATGCGCATATATAATTTTGAAGGCGCTTGCCGCACTTTGTGCGTTTTTAATGCGGTTGTGCTTTTAAAACGGGAGGTTATAATGAATATTGCGGTTTTTTTCGGCGGCAAAAGTTGCGAACATAACGTGAGCATAGTAACGGGGTTGCAGGCTCTTGCGGAATTTCCCAAAGAGCACAAAGCTGTGCCCGTATACATAGACGAAAAGGGAATTTGGCATACGGGGAAAGAGTATGCCGACATAAACACCTATAAGAAAAAAGCGAGCGCGGCGCCCGGAAAAGAAGTGCACTTGCGCCCGTCCTCTAATTGGCTGTATGCAAAAAACGGCAAAAAGCTTATTAAACTCGACTGTTGCCTTATTTGCAATCACGGCGTGAACGGCGAAGACGGCAGTTTGCAAGGGCTATTGCAACTTTGCGGACTTCCGTATACGGGGAGCGGAGTGGCGGCAAGCTCGGCGGGCATGGATAAAGCTTTAATGAAACGGCTGTTTAAAGAAGCGGGATTGCCTATTGTGCCGCACATAACGGTGAGCGGCGAAAACTACGTGAACGATTCTTACGGCACCGTTGAAAAGGTTAAGCGCGAGCTAAAATTCCCTTTAATTGTTAAGCCGAGCAATTTGGGCAGCAGCATAGGAATAGGACTTGCGCACGATTTTCACGAACTGTTCACCGCCGTGCGCGTGGCGCTCGAATGGGATACTTCGGTTGTTATAGAATCGGCGCTCGAAAACTTTGAGGAGTTTAACTGCGCGGTGCTTTGCGGCGAGCCGAGCGAAGTTGAAAAACCTGTGGGGTGGAAAGATTTTTTAACCTACGAAGATAAGTATTTGAGCAAGTCGGATAGCGTGGGGCGCGAGTTCCCCGCGAAAATCGACGAGGGGTTGCGCTCTAAAATCCGTTCGCTTGCCGTTTCGGCGTATAACGCGGTGGGAGCCGACGGCGTTGCGCGGGTAGACTTTTTATATGCCGATGGCGAACTTTACGTTAACGAGATTAACACCGTGCCCGGTTCGCTTTCGTCGTACTTTTTCGAGGGAGGAACCGAATATGTGGTGCGAAAATTAACCGAACGCGCTCTTTCCGTTTTCGGCGTGAAAAAACGGCTTAAATACGCATATAAGCCGTTTAGAGGAGAGGGACGGAAAAAGTAACCGCCTATTTTGTGAAGGTAAATTCAATATGCTTATGTTCGTCTCCGAAAGCCGTTTTTATATACTTTTTTAATGTTTTGGGCATTGTTACGCTTGTTAGGCTACTGCATTTGGAGAACGCGCATTCCCAGATATAAGTTACGCTATCTGGTATGGTTATGCTTGTTAGCTTGTTGCAATTATAAAATGCATTATCTCCGATAGTCGTTACACTATTCGGTATTGTAATGCTTGTTAGGCTACTGCAATCTGAGAACGCACCATCACGGATACTTGTTACGCTATCGGGTATCGTCACGTTTGTTAGACTACCGCAATAAGAGAATACTATCTCATCGATAGTAATAACGCTATTCGGTATTATAATGCTTGTTAGGCTACTGCAATTAGAGAACGCGCCATACCCGATATTTGTTACACTATTCGGCATTGTAATGGTTGATAGGTTGCTGCATCCAGCAAAAGCATTGTACCCGATAGTCATTACACTATCGGGTATCGTTATGCTTGTTAAGCTACTGCAATAAGAGAATGCATTATCACGGATACTTGTCACGCTGTTGGGTATTACAATACTTGTTAAGCTACTGCAATAAGAGAACGCACCATCACGGATACTTGTTACACTATTTGGTATTGTAATGCTTGTTAGACTGCACTCATAGAACGCACAAGGTCCGATAGTTGTTACGCTATTCGGTATTGTAATGTTTGTTAGATTACTGCATTTATAGAATACATGACTTTCGATACTTGTCACGCTGTTAGGTATTACAATACTTGTTAGGCTGTTGCAACCGGAAAAAGCCCATTTTTCGATAGTCGTTACGCTATTTGGTATTATTATGTTTGTTAAACTATCGCATTTATAGAACGCTTTATACCCGATACTTGTTACGTTATCGGGAATAGTAACATTTCCGCCGTTACCGTTGTACTTTTTTAATACGCCGTTTTCTATGTCGAAATCAGGGTTTGAGGGAATGGGCGGTTTGGCGCTTTCTTTTTGCACGACGGTGGTTTGGGCGGTGTTTTTGCTTGCGGCTACTCGTTTTTCGTATTCGGCGCGGGCTTTTTCTTCCGCGTTTTTGCGCACAAGCTCGGCATACTCTTTAACCGACGAGACAAATTCTTTGCCGCCGCATTCGCCGCAAAACTTTACCGTGTCGGAATTTTCGGCGCCGCACAAAGCGCAAAATTTAACGGCGCGGTGCGACTCGTTATTGCGGGCGCTTCGCAGTTCTTCCAAAAGTTTTCGCTGTTCCTCTAATTCGCGTTGCTTTCTTTTTGCCGCTTCTTCGCGTTTTAATTTTGCTTCGGGGGTATGGTTTTCAACGAACGAAGTTATTTTGCCGTAGGGGTCAACCCCTCGCATGTCTATGCCCTGAAGCTTGCCTTTGCGACCTGGCAAGCGCTCAATGGGAGAGCCCGAGAACACTATTGCAACGCTGTCGCTCTCTTTTTCGTCGTCGGCAACCATTTTTAAAAAGCGGGTGTATTCGTTTTTAACCCATGCGGTTTGCAAGTAGCTTTCGTTGCCGCACACAACGAGCATGCACTCGCTCGAATATAGGGCGTAAAGAATAAGCGCTTCGTAGTCGGCGCCCGTGCGGTTGCCTATTTCTCGCTCGGAGAAAAAGGGTTTGTAGCCTTTGCCGCTAAGGTGAAAATAGAGTTCGTCAGCCGTTTTGTAGTCGGCGGTGTAAATCTTTTGTCCGTCGGTTGTGGTGCGCTCGTCGTCGGTTACTTTAACGCAAATAAAGCAATCGTAGTTAAGCCCCGATTGTTGGAATTTGAAAAATTCTTTGCGTATGTAGTCTATTTCTTCGCATTGCCGCGCATATTGGGCGCGCTGTTCTTGGGTGGCAAGCGCGAGGGCGCGCAGGTAGTTTTTGTCTTGCGCGAAAACCTTGTTTGAAACTTCGTGGCAAATGGGTTGCAATCGGTTGCTCACGGCGTCGCGTATGTGCTGCACTTTGTGGGTTGCGTACGCCATGCCTATGTAAGCTTCGGGCTCGGCGGGGTCTATGCGGGCGGCTTTATTAAATGAGGCGAACGCGTCGTCGAAGCGGCAAATGTCGAGTTCGTGGTTGCCTATTCTTATTGCGTCGAGGGCTTCGGGCTCTACCGACTTTGCAAGGGTGAAAATTTCGGTACAATAGGGGCATTTTATTACGCCGTTTTTTGCGGTTTGGGGGTCGAGCGTAGAGCCGCAACACTTGCAGATAAGCGATTGTAATTCGATAGCCATTTTCCTTACTTCCTTTGCGTTTGTTTTTCAATTTTTATTTTAAGGTAATTCTCAGAGAGTGTCAAACGATTTAAGCGCCTTTTCGCTTTTTTGTTAAACGGCTGCAAAGTTGGCGGAGTGGTTGCAATAACGAAACCGCTTGACGGGAGAGGGCGAAGCATAGTATAATAAACACATGGCGGGCGTCGAGGTTTTAGCGCCCGTAATTTTTTCGGAGGTGCGAGAAGTGGCGCGTATTAAATATTCGGTTCCCATAGTGGAGATGCAAGGCGACGAAATGACGAGGATTTTATGGGACTGGATTAAGGAAATTTTGCTCGAACCTTATGTGGAATTGAATTGCGAGTTTTACGATTTGGGGCTGCCCGAGCGCGATAAAACCGACGATGAAATTACCGAAAGAGCTGCCGACGCCATTAAAAAGTATGGCGTGGGCGTGAAGTGCGCCACCATTACGCCAAACGCTCAGCGCGTGGAGGAATACGGCTTAAAGAAAATGTGGCTATCGCCGAACGGAACGATTAGGGCGAGGCTTGACGGCACCGTTTTCCGCGAACCCGTTTTGTGCGAGTCGGTGCGCTCGTATATTCCCACCTGGACTAAACCTATAGTTATTGCCCGCCATGCCTACGGCGACGTGTACCGCAACACCGAAATAGCGGTGGAGGGCGAGGCGGAAGCCGTTCTCGAAGTTAAGTACAAAAACGGAAAAACGGTGCGCAACAAAATTGCCGACTTTTCGGGCGGCGGGGTTGCGCAGGGCATTCACAACACCGACGCGAGCATAGAAAATTTTGCGCGTTCGTGCTTTACATACGCGCTTGATTTAAAGCGCGATTTGTGGTTTGCCACCAAAGACACAATTTCAAAAACTTACGACCGCAGATTTAAAGAAATTTTCGAAAAGGTGTTCGGCGAATACCGCGAAAAATTCGAGGCGGCGAATATAAAATACGAATACTCTTTAATAGACGACAGCGTTGCTCGCATTATCCGCTCGAACGGCGGAATGATTTGGGCGCTCAAAAATTACGACGGCGACGTGATGAGCGACATGGTTGCAACTGCTTTCGGGTCGCTCGCCATGATGACGAGCGTGCTCGTGTCGCCGCTTGGCGCATACGAATACGAAGCGGCGCACGGCACCGTTACCCGCCACTACTACCGTTACCGCGACGGGGAAGCTACTTCCACAAATCCCGTTGCCACCATTTTCGCGTGGACGGGTGCGCTCCGTAAGCGCGGGGAAAAAGACGGAGTGCAAGCGCTTTGCGATTTTGCTTCAAAGCTTGAAAAAGCGGTTTTAAGCGCGATAAACTGCGGCTTTATTACGGGCGACCTTAAAGCGTTGTATGCGGGCAAAAACGCGCCCACAGTTCTCGACTCGCGGGCGTTCCTGAAAAAAATAAAAGAGTTTATTTAAATAATTTCGCACGCGGCGACGCAAAATAATATAGAATGGTAATGAAAAATCTTTTTTCGACTATGAAAAAAGATTTTTTTACATATTATGAAAATATTTGTGTGAAAACACTATTGTTGACAAATGCTGTCAACAATTATGTGATATTATTATAGCGTTAAAACGAACGGAGGTTTTTGTTGTAATGAATATCGAAATTGCCGCTGTTATTACGGTAGCTAATAAGCTGGATATTCTCGATAAGTTGCTTGAACGCAGAATGACGCGGGCGGCGCTCGACACGGCGAGCCCCGCTTTGCCTCTTCTCGAAAAAGTTTATCGGCTTGGCGAATATAAGCGTCTTGCGGCAAATCTCCGCGTTATGGAGCACCGCGTGCGCTCTGCGCTCGGCGACGAAAACACCGAGCTTATTAAAAGCGCGGCGCTCGGAAGATGCGGGTTGGAACACGCCAACAAAAGAGTTAGGATAGCGTACAAAAAGGCGCGGAAAGTTCTCGAAGATTTGGGAGTGTATGCCGCCGAGCTTGAAAAATATAAGGCGTTGCCTCTTTACCGAGCGGAATGCAACCGCCTTAAAAGACTTGAAGCAAAAAAAAGAGAGCCGCTCATAATAGCGAAAGCGGCTGTGTGATTACTGTTATTGTAGTGGATTGCTTCGCTACGCTCGCGATGACATCAACGCAAGCACAGTGCCGTGTTACGCTTGGGCGACAATCCGATGACAACAAACTCGACTTTCTCGGGTTGCCCGAGAAAGGACGCCTAATTAAGTTCGCCTAACACGGGTTAAACAAGCAAGTGCCGCAAGGCGCTTTGCGCAGTGCCGTGTTACGCTTGGGCGACTATTCTACTTACTGTGGCGCGGGGTGCGCTTGGAGTCGGGGCGGTAGAAAAGAACGAGCATAATCATTCCCGCAGGCACGCATAAAGTTACCGCGAGGGCTATCGCGCCGTTGCGGCTGAGCGACAGAGAGGGCGAAGTTTCTTTGGGAGCTGAGGGAGAAGGGCGAGGAACTTTTTCGCCTGAGTTGGGAACAACTTCGTCGCAAACGAGCTGAGCGGAATAAACGTAGCCGTAAAACGTTCCGCCGTCGGGTTGGTTATAGCGTACATACTGCCAAACGTTGCCCGCGCCCGCGAACAGTTCGCCGCCTTCGCGCGAGCCGTAAAGCGTTAGCGCGGCGTCGGGCGGCACCGAGCACAAAACTTTGCCGTTTTGAGGGTGCGGCTTGTCGCGCAGATTCACCGCCATGCCGTCGTTGTTCGGCTTTGCCGTGAGCGAAGCGAATTTGGTTACGGGCTCGTAGTCTACAACGGTTATGTCGGCGGCGCGAACGTATCCCGATAAGTCGAGGTAAGAAACCGGGTATTTTCCGTCGGATTCTTCGCCGCACAAAACGGTGTAGTAGGTGGCGGGAAGAGTGCAAACAATTTCGTTCGCTTCGTTATAGAGAGATGCAGGCGAGGGAAGCAGAGCGTAGGTAACGAAGCCGCCGTTTTGGGCGGCGAGGGGGAAGAAAGCGACGATTGCTGCATAAACGATAATTGCGGCTTTTTTCATACGCTAATTATACCGAAAAAGCAAGGTGAGGATTTTGAGAGAAAAAAACGAAAACCCTCAAAATAAAGAGGAAGAGGCTGTTCTTGTTAAACTTGCGCTCAACCGAAAAAAGATTGAGGAATACGAACGAAACAACAGGCTTGAGCGCTACAACGCGGGCGAAAAGGTTCATTTGAAACAGCTTGAATTTCATAAGTGCTTAAAGCGCAACCGTTGGGTGTTCGGCGGCAACCGCACGGGGAAAACGGAATGCGGCGCGGCGGAAGCGGCTTGGCTCTTGCGGGGGAATCATCCTTACCGAAAAGTGCGCGGCGCGGTTGTGGGGTGGGCGGTGTCGGTGAGCTACGGCGCGGGGCGCGAAGTCGCGCAGAAAAAACTGCTTTCTTATCTTAACTCCGAATGGCTGGCATCGGTGGGAATGCTCAAAGGTTCGCGGAGCGGAACTGACGGAGGAATAGTTGACTACATAGCCGTTAAAAACGTTTTCGGCACTTTTAGCTATGTATATTTTAAAAGCTGCGAAGCGGGCAGAGAAAAATTTCAGGGGAGCAGTTTGGATTTCGTGTGGTTCGACGAAGAGCCGCCCGAAGACATATACGAGGAATGCAGAATGCGGGTTTTCGACCGCAAGGGCGACATATTCGGAACAATGACGCCGCTAAAAGGCATGACGTTCGTATACGATAAAATTTACTTAAACAGCGTAAACGACGACGAAACGTGGTGCGTGTTTATGGAATGGGCGGACAACCCCTATCTATCGCCCGACGAAATAAAAAGGCTTAGCGCGGTGCTCTCGCCCGACGCGCTTAAATCGCGGCGCTACGGTTGTTTTGCCGACACGGGCGAGGTTGTGTATTGCGAATTTGACGAGAGCGTGCACGTTATAGAGCCGTTCGATGTGCCCGCCGAGTGGCAAGACTGTTTGTCGATAGACCCGGGACTTAAAAATCCGCTTTCATGCCATTGGTATGCGGTTGACTACGACGGCAACGTTTATGCCGTTGCGGAGCATTTCGAAGCGGGGCTCGACGTGAAAGAACATTGCGAAAAAATAAAGAGCATAAGCGCCGCTCTCGGTTGGAAGAAAACGCGCTCGGGCGCGCTTTACGCGCTTATCGACAGCGCGGCGAATCAACGCACGCTTTCGTCGAGTCGAAGCGTTACCGAGTTGTTTTGCGAGAACGGAATAGCCGCGAACCCCAAAGTGGAGAAAAATATTTTTGCGGGAATCAACCGCGTTAAAAGCTATCTTATTGGCGAAAACGGAGTGCCGCGACTTTACGTTTTTTCAACTTGCCGCAATCTTATACGCGAGTTCAAATCTTATAAATACGGACCTGACGACACTCCCGTAAAACGCGACGACCACGCGCTCGACGAGCTTCGTTACTATCTTATGACTAAGCCCGCAAACGCGCCGCCCGCACGCGAAAAAGGGGAGCTTGCGCGGTTTAAAGAGCGGCTTATGAGCGCGAGAGGACGGGGCGCGAGAAAATGAGCGCGGAGGACGCAAGGTGGAGGAGAACGAAAAGCGGCGGCTTATAAACAGTATGTTTAAAAAGGCTGCGGGCTACGAAGCCGTTGAAACGCAGGAGGAATATTCGTTGGTGGACGGCGAACTTGCTCTTACCAAACGCAAGATAATTCGCAAAGACGTGCCGCCCGATTTATCGGCGTTAAAGCTTTTGCTCGGCGAGGAAAAGCCGCCCGCCGTGAGCCGCGAAGAGCTTGAACGGGAGCGCAAAGAGCTTGCCGAAGAGTATTTTAAAATTACGGGGAAACGATTGAAATCGCACAAAAAAAACAAAGGTAAGGGAGGAATATAGAAAATATGGAACTAATAGAAAACAAGTGCAAAATAGGTTGCGAAATGGGGGCGTGCAAAAATCGCGCCACAAAAACAATCAAGTTCGGCAGAGTGGGAATAAAGAGTCGGCTTCACGTTTGCGACGATTGCCTTAAAGAACTTTACTCGCTTATAGGGGCGTGTTACGTTCCCAAAAGCATAGAAACGGCGAACAGAAAAAACAACAAACAGTAAAGCGTTTCGGCGCGAGGAGGCGAAGAAAATTTGAAAGAAAAATACGTTTTCGAAGAAGAAAAGGTTGCCGAAATAAAAAAAGATTTTGCGGCGCGAGTGGCGGCTCGGCGGGCTTTCGAAGCGCAATGGCAGCTTAATTGCAATTTCGTGCTCGGCAATCAATACGTTTATTCGCGCGCGGACGGAAGCGTTTTTTCCGAAGAGCGCGACTATTATTGGCAGGAAAGAGAGTGCTTTAACCATATTGCGCCGCTTGTGGAAACCCGTTTGGCAAAGTTGCAACGGGTGCGTCCGCGCATGAGCGTGCGCCCCGCGAGCGGCGACGAGAACGACAGGCTCAGCGCGAAGGCGGCGGCGAAAATTCTAAATTCGGCTTGCGAGGCGGCGGAAATGGATAACGTTATAAGCAGGGCGACTATATGGAGCGAAATTTGCGGAAGCGCATTTTATAAGGTGGAGTGGAACGCTCGCGGCGGCAAAAAGATAGGCTCGCGCAACAAAAGAGCGGTGTACGAGGGCGACGTGAGCGTAAGAGTTTGTCCGCCGTTCGAAATATATCCCGATTCGCTCGGGCGTCAAACGGTTGCGGATTGCGAAAGCATTATTCACGCGAGGGCTGTGTCGGTAGACGAAATAGAGCTTATATACGGCGTTAAGGTTGAGCCGGAGTGCGCCGACGTTGTGAGCGACGTTGGCAAATGTATGCTCGGAGGTTTAGACGGAAGCAGTTCGGCGCCGCTGTTCGGGCGGGAGAGCGCAAAAAATTGCTGTTTGCTGATTGAGCGTTACGTTCGCCCCACAGCGTGCAACGAAGGCGGCGAATACGCGGCTGTGGCAAGCGGAAAGCTTCTTGCGTTCGGGGAGTTGCCGTATTGTTGCGGCGCGGAGCTTACGCCCGACTTGCCGTTCGTTAAGCAAGATTGCATAATGCGGGCGGGTTGCTTTTTCGGCACGAGCACGGTGGAACGCTGCATTCCCATTCAGCGTGCGTTCAACGCGGTAAAAAACCGCAAACACGAATTTATGAACCGCATAGCTATGGGTGTGCTCGCCGTAGAGGACGGTAGCGTTGATACCGACAACCTCGAAACCGAAGGGCTAAGTCCGGGCAAAATTTTGGTGTACCGTCAGGGCAGCGCGCCGCCCAAGCTTTTGGAGCCCGGACGGGTGCCGTCCGACTTTCAGTACGAAGAGGATAGGTTACTAAGCGAATTCGTGTCGGTTACGGGAGTTAGCGAGATAATGCGTTCGAGCTCGGTGCCGAGCGGAATGACGAGCGGCGTGGCGTTGCAGCTCCTTATAGAGCAAGACGACACGAGGCTTTCGGTATCGGCGGAATATGTGCGCGGCGCCGTGCGCTCGGTGGCTAAAATGCTGTTGCGCCTTTATAAGCAATTCGCGCGCCGCCCGCGACTTGCGCGGTTTGTTGGCGACGACGGCGACGTTGAACTTTTGCGCTTTACCGCGTCGGACATAGGGTGCGACGACGTTGTGTTCGAAACGGAAAACGAGCTGACGAGCACTCCCGCACAGCGAAAGAGCATGTTGTTCGACCTTTTGAACATGGGGCTACTCGGCGACGAAAACGGGAAATTGAGCGACGCCGTTCGGCACAAGATTTTAGACGCGGTAGGTTACGGCGGTTGGGAAGCCTCACGCGAAACCGCGTCGCTCCAAACCGCTAACGCGCGACGTGAAAATTTGGGTTGCGCGGAGCGGGAGCTTTCGGTTAGCGAAATCGACGACGACGCGCTTCATGAGGACGAGCACATAAGGTTTATGCTGACTTCGGAATTTAACCGAATGTGCGACGGCAATCCTACGCTTTGCGAAAAAATGCTCGAACATGTTCGACAGCACAAGAGGCAAAAAAAGCTTAAAAAGGAGGTCGAAAATGCAAAACTCGGAGATTAGCGGAGAAGAACAAGCGCTTACTGCCGCGCAAGCGGTTGAACCCACCGACGAACAACTTATGGCGGCGCTATCCGACGAGGGGAGGCGCGAGAAGTTGGTTTTTTCCAACGACGCGCTTGTGAACGCCGTTATAGAGCGGTATCTTGACGAGCTCAGCGGGGCTAAAAGCGTGCCCGTTGTGCGCGGTCTTTCGGCGCTTTGCCCCGTAGCCAAGCCCAAAACTTTGGGCGAGGCGAAAAAGATTGTGGACGGTTTTTAAACGCCGCGATAAAAAAAGAAAAGTAAAAAAATAAAAAAGGAGAATAAATAATGGTAACACTTACTAATGCCGAAAACGCTTTAAAGTCGGTTTATTTGGGAGCGGTGACGGAATTGCTCAATACGAAAACAAATCCGTTGCTCGGAAAAATCGAACAGACGAGTAGCGACGTATGGGGCAAAGAAATCCGAAAAGCGGCAAGCTACGGAATTAACGGCGGCGTGGGCGCCGGCGACGAAGACGGAGTTTTGCCGTCGGCTAAAAGCACGAACTACTTGCAGTTTGTAACCGCGCTTAAAAATCTTTACGGGCAGATAGAAATATCCGATAAAGCTATTCGCGCGAGCGCCGACGGAAGGGGCGCGTTCACCGACCTACTCAACAACGAGCTTCAAGGACTTTTGGACGCGTCGAAATTCAATTTGGGGCGCATGCTTTACGGCGACGGCACGGGCTTACTTAGCACGGTAGGCGCGGCGGACGGCGGCTTTTGCCCTGTGGGGAGTCCGCAAAACTTAATAGAAGGACTTGTGGTTGACATATATTCCGCCGCGAGTGCGAAAATAGGAACGGCGTGCATAGTTTACGTTGACCGCGACAATAAAAAGATAAAGCTTTCCGAAACGCCGTCGGCGCTCGCGGCAAATTGCAAACTATATGTGCAAGGAAGCAAAGACAAAGAAATTACGGGGCTTGGGGCGATATTCAAAACCGACGGTTCGCTATACGGAGTGTCGCGCGAGGCTCACCCGTGTATGCGCCCTTACATAAAAACCGACGTGGGCGCGCTCGACGAAATAGTTATGCAAGAGGCAATCGACCGTCTCGAAATGTCGGCGGGGAGCACCGTAGACTTTATAGCGGTGTCGGCGTCGGTTAAATATGCTTATCAGGAGTATATGGCGCAATACAAACGCAACATAGACGTTATGGAATTAAACGGCGGCTTTAAAACTCTTTCGTACAACGGCATACCGCTTGTTTATGATAGGTTTATAGAAGAAGGCACTATGTACTTATTAAACACTAAGGCTTTTAAATTGCATCAACTTTGCGACTGGCAGTATCTTGAAACGGAGAACGGAAAAATTCTTCGCCAAACTCAGGGCAAACCCACTTATACCGCTACTCTCGTTAAGTATTGCGACCTTGTGTGCGACCGTCCGAACGGACAAGCTTGCCTTAAAGGAATTACGCGCTCGTGAAAAAATGCGCGGTACTTATAGAGAACGACACGTTCGATATTGCCGCGCGGCTCAAAAGCATAGACGACGGATATTTTGTTCTGTACAACAAACGGACTCATTCGTTTGAGGTGCATAACGGAAAGCAGCGGGGAGACACCTTCTCGCTGCGTATTCCGTATCCGTGCTTAGACGCGCGAACGGTGACGCTCGTAAGAAAAACGCGGGCGGAAAACGCGAAAAAACTGTTCGATGATATGGAGCGCGAGAACGCTTTGTTGGCGAAAGAGCAAAAATCCGCCGCATTGAACAAAGCTCTTTTTGCCGCCGAAGATTTATTGAGCAAAAGCGGGAAATTTTGAAGTTTTCGAAGAAAATGCGAGGCAATCGTTTAAAATAGCGGAATATGTGAGTAAAAAGAATTAAACCGTTTGAAAACGGAAAAAAGTTGAGAAGTTTTGCGCAAAATTCGGATAAACTCAGTAAAATTGTTAAAAAGCTATAAAAAGTTTGAAAAACTTACTGTTTATCAGAAAAGCGAAGAAAAACCGACAAAAAAGAGCATAAACGGTTAAAAACGAAGAAAAAGGAACAAATAGGGAGAAAAATAATGAAGATATTTGACGCTGTATACACTGCCGCCGTTTTTTTGCAGCTCGACGGTTTGTGCGACGCAATGAACGCCGAAGATTTTAATCGAGAGGATTACAAAACTTCGTTATCCGCCGAAAATGCCGCCGAGCTCGAAATATTAGTTAGGTGTTGCAATTTGGTGCTCGGGGAATTGAGTTCGTCGGAGTTTCCGTTAAAAAAATGCGCGAACACGGTTTCGAAAAGCGGCAGAATAGAATATTCGTCGTTGCCTGAAAAAATTACCGATATTTATTGCGTGCTCGCAAACGGAAAAAGCTTGCCTTTTGCCGAGTATTACGATTGCGTTACCGTGCCTTACAGCGGCGAATGCGTTGTAACGTATTCTTTCGCGCCCCGAGCCGTAACTCTTTCAAGCGTTTCGCCTTACGTCGGGAACAAGCCGAGCGCGCGACTTACGGCATACGGCATAGCCAGAGAATATTGCCTTATTAGCGGCATGACCGACGACGCCGCTTTATGGGACAGCCGCTTTGTAGCGTGTGTAGAAGAGGAAGCGAGGGGGCGGGGGAGTAAGGTTGTGCGCCGTCGCAAATGGTTTTGAGGGCGCACTCATCACGCTCTGCGGCGTCAAGGCATCGCGTTTTCTCGGTTGCGTACAAAAGAGTACGCGCCCGTCGAA
>NZ_CALPCN010000013.1 GCF_943193045.1 Pumilibacter muris
CGTGTAATGCCGAGCATAGCCGCAACCGACGACAACAAAACCGTTCCCGTTATATACCCCCGTGAGGTAAAAGAATGAGCCATTTAGACGTTTACTTCCGAGCGTTTAAGGAATTGAGAAAAGAGACCTTAGACGAAGCGTCGTGTGTAAGAAAGCGCAAAGCTATTGCGCAGGCAAACACCGAAGCGGATAAGCTCGAAGCAACCAAATACCTTGTTTCAATCCAAGACGACTGGATTACAGCCATCGAGGAAGGCTTGTCTTTTGTCGAAAAGGCGGTTGCGGAAGAACGGCAGTTTATTCGTTCCGACGGCGAAGTTGTGCCCATAGAAAAGGTTAAGAAAATTTCCAAAGATTCGGTGGAGCACCTTGCCAAGCACAGCGATATGATTACGCGCTTGCCCGAAGAGGGCGCCGACGTTGTGCCCGACAAGCTTTACATGGTTGAAAAACTCAGCGACTATGCCGTATACGAAAACAGATTTTTATATATGATGCTTAGGTACATAAGCGACTTTATAAATTTCAGGTTGGAAAAAATCGAAGCGCTACGGCATACCTACGTTGGGAATATGCACGTTCAGAAAGAAGTGGTAACGAAAAAGCGCAAGCTTTTGGTGCAGTCTACTGTGGTTGAGAGCAGGGCGGACAACCGCTATCCCGTTGCCGACGAAAACACCGAATTGCTTATAAAGCGAATAAAGGATTGCCAAAGCATAGTTAATTCTTTGCTCGGAACCGACCTTATGACGCAAGTGGCGAAATCGCCTATGCTCAAACCGCCCATAGTTAAAACAAACGTTCTTAAAATGAACAATAACTTTAAAAAGGCGCTCGCGCTTTACGACTATATAGCGTCGTATAAAGGCGCGGGTTACACCTATGAAGAAGTGCGTTACAACTTTGCGCCGTTTTCCGACCAAATTGCCGACGAAGTTGCGGAATCGCTTTCGCTCATATCGTTTCTTGCCTATAAATTCGGAAACGGAATAAACGACGTTTTGGAAAGCGAGTATAAAAAGGAAGAGCGACGTCGCAAAAACGCCGAAGCGGAGAAACTCGCGGAGAGATTGAAAAGACTTAAAAAGCGCGCCAACGAATCGAACAAAACTTTCGAGGAATATATGCTCGTGCTTGAAGAAAGAGTGCGAATGCTCGAAAAGGACAGCGAGGATTTGCAAACCGTTAGGCAGGAAATGGACGCGCTCGCTCTGCGTATAGACGAACTCAATAACGAAAAGTCGGAGCTTAACCGCAGAATAAACGAATTTAAAGCGGTTATAGAACAAAAAGAGCTCGAACTTGCGGCGCTCAATCAAAAATACATAGAAGATATGTCGGCGCTGAAAAAAGAATACGAGCGTGAAAAATCCGAGCTCGTGCAAGCGCACGCAAATCGGGAAGAAGCTTTAAAAGCGTCGCATGCCGAAGAACTTGCCGCAGCGGAATCGGCGTTTGCAAACGAACTTCGAGAAAGAATTTCGGAGCACGATATAAAGGAAGAGGAGCTTAGAGCCGAACTCGAAGAGTTGAACTCTCAATGGAATCTTACCAAAAGCAAGTACGAACAGGGCATTGCCGACGTTGAGGCTCGCGCCGCCGTTTTCGACGGCGAGCAACAAAAACTTGCGGACGAGTACGAAGCCAAATTGCGAGAACTCGAAAAAAATTACGCCGAAGAGTTTACCGCGCGCGACAGAGAAAATCTGTATATACGCACCGAACTCGACGGTTTGAGAATGAAGAACGGCGACATGAAGCCGAGTACCGACTATACTTCGCGCGAGCGGTTCGTTGAGCTTGAAGAAGAGTTCGAGGCGTTCAAACAATTTTTTAAAGGGCAGTGGAAGCTCACGAAAAAGGCTATTAAAAGAGAAGTGTACGGAAAGAAAGAGACGAATACCGAACCCGATTCGGTAGCGGGAGAAGGCAACTAAAAAACGCGATGAAAAAGGCGAAAGGAACAAAAAGCTTAATAGGAAAAGTAGTTTTTGCGATTACGCTCGTAACCGTTCTTTTCGCGTTGATTTTTTGCGCCGTAATAAAACAATACAACAAATACGGAAACAAGAACTTCGAACTGTTCCGCTCGGATATCAAATATTTTGTAGTCGGATTTGCTCTGTTGCTTATTATAATGCTGTTCTTTTTCGTGTGCATGGCGTACGCCGCAAGTAACGGCACCGAGCTTGCCACTCCCGAATATTTCGGAGTCGATTTCGAAAAGGACGCGAAAGAAAAAGAAAAGTTGAAAAGCGTTGAGGCGAGCGACAAGGTGGAAACCGCTCTTGCTGCGGTAAATTCGAAAACTTCTGAGTTTGAAGAAAACGGAGAGCCGGCGAGCGTTTCGGTTTCGGCAACCGAGCGGGCGAAAACTTCCGAGAACGCTTTGTCGTCTGCCGAAGGTTCGCGGTTTTACATGCTTACGGAGATAGACAAGGCATACGAAAAATACAGTCGGCCTGCGTACAACG
>NZ_CALPCN010000014.1 GCF_943193045.1 Pumilibacter muris
ATAGTAGCATGACGTAGACCCGAAACCTGGTGACCTAACCATGAGCAGGATGAAGCAGAAGTAAAATTCTGTGGAGGTCCGAACGCACGCCTGTTGAAATAGTCGGCGATGACTTGTGGTTAGCGGAGAAATTCCAATCGAACCGGGATATAGCTGGTTCTCCTCGAAATAGCTTTAGGGCTAGCCTCAACGTTGAGAGTATCGGGGGTAGAGCACTGAATGGGCTAGGGGCCTTCACGGGTTACCGAACCTTATCAAACTGCGAATACCGAATACTTATAGTTGGGAGTCAGACTGCGTGAGATAAGTTTCGCGGTCAAAAGGGAAACAGCCCAGACCCACAGCTAAGGTCCCAAAGTTTATGTTAAGTGGTAAAGGATGTGCCGTTGCACAGACAACCAGGATGTTGGCTTAGAAGCAGCCACACATTAAAAGAGTGCGTAATAGCTCACTGGTCGAGTGAAGGTGCGCCGAAGATTACCGGGGCTAAAACATAACACCGAAGCTTGGGAATTATGGTAACATAGTTGGTAGAGGAGCAATGTATGCAGGCTGAAGCCGTATCGAAAGGGAGCGGTGGACAGCATACAAGAGAGAATGCCGGCATAAGTAGCGAGAGAGAAGTGAGAAACTTTTCCGTCGAAAGCCTAAGGTTTCCTGGGGAAGGTTCGTCCGCCCAGGGTAAGTCGGGACCTAAGTCGAGGCCGAAAGGCGTAGATGATGGACAACGGGTAGATATTCCCGTACTACCGCACAGTTCGAGGCAGGGACACAGAAGGATAGTCAGACCGTGGAGATGGAAAACTACGGCTAAATCATGAGACCGAGTTGTAGTGAAGTACGCAACTCATTAAGGTTAGGTGATGAATGGGACACGAAAGAGTGGAAGCTGACGAATTCACGCTGGCGAGAAAAGCTGCTAAGGAGTGCTGTGAGGTACCCGTACCGCAAACCGACACAGGTAGGCGGCAAGAGAATTGCAAGACGAACGGGATAACCGTTGTTAAGGAACTCGGCAAAATGACCCCGTAACTTAGGGAGAAGGGGAGCCTCGAAAGAGGTCGCAGTGAAAAGGCCCAAGCGACTGTTTATCTAAAACACAGGTCTCTGCGAAAGCGCAAGCTGACGTATAGGGGCTGACGCCTGCCCGGTGCCGGAAGGTCAAGGGGAAGTGTTAGGGGTAACCCGAAGCACAGAACTTAAGCCCCGGTGAACGGCGGCCGTAACTATAACGGTCCTAAGGTAGCGAAATTCCTTGTCAGGTAAGTTCTGACCCGCATGAATGGCGTAACGACTTGGGCACTGTCTCAACAACGGACCCGGCGAAATTGTAGTATATGTGAAGATGCATATTACCCGCGACTGGACGGAAAGACCCCGTAGAGCTTTACTGTAGCTTGATATTGGATTTCGGTAAAGATTGTACAGGATAGGTGGGAGACTGCGAAGCTTGGGCGTCAGCCTGAGTGGAGTCACCGTTGGGATACCACCCTGTTTTTGCTGAGGTTCTAACGCTGTGCGCTTAACGCGGCAGCGGACATTGTCAGGTGGGCAGTTTGACTGGGGCGGTCGCCTCCCAAAGAGTAACGGAGGCGTTCAAAGGTTCCCTCAGAATGGTTGGAAACCATTCGGAGAGTGTAAAGGCAAAAGGGAGCTTAACTGTAAGACAAACAAGTCGAGCAGATACGAAAGTAGGACTTAGTGATCCGGCGGTAGAGAATGGAATTGCCGTCGCTTAACGGATAAAAGTTACCTCGGGGATAACAGGCTTATCTCCCCCAAGAGTTCACATCGACGGGGAGGTTTGGCACCTCGATGTCGGCTCGTCACATCCTGGGGCTGTAGCAGGTCCCAAGGGTTCGGCTGTTCGCCGATTAAAGTGGCACGCGAGCTGGGTTCAGAACGTCGTGAGACAGTTCGGTCCCTATCCATCGTGGGCGTAGGATATTTGAGAGGATTTGCCCCTAGTACGAGAGGACCGGGGTGAACGCACCGACTGTGCATCGGTTGTCGCGCCAGCGGCACGGCCGAGTAGCGGTGTGCGGAGCGGATAAACGCTGAAAGCATCTAAGCGTGAAACCCACCTCAAGATAAGATATCCCGTGCCGTAGCAATACGG
>NZ_CALPCN010000015.1 GCF_943193045.1 Pumilibacter muris
GCACATTGACAACGGAAAATAAGCAAGAAAGATTAAAAACACAAAACAAAAAACAGTCAATTTAAAAAAACGGAAAAACAGTCAGATGATTGTTTTGAGCGTGAATCAAGGTATTTAGGGCAGAGGAATTTGCCGTGAATATACAAAGAACTTGAGAGTTTGATTCTGGCTCAGGACGAACGCTGGCGGCGTGCTTAACACATGCAAGTCGAGCGGGCGTAGCAATACGTCAGCGGCGGACGGGTGAGTAACGCGTGAGCAATCTGCCTCTACCAACGGGATAACACTTAGAAATAGGTGCTAATACCGTATAAGACCACGAGCCTGCATGGGCATGTGGTAAAAGCTCCGACGGGTAGAGATGAGCTCGCGTCCCATTAGCTAGTTGGTAGGGTAACGGCCTACCAAGGCGACGATGGGTAGCCGACCTGAGAGGGTGATCGGCCACATTGGAACTGAGAAACGGTCCAAACTCCTACGGGAGGCAGCAGTGGGGAATATTGGGCAATGGGCGCAAGCCTGACCCAGCAACGCCGCGTGAAGGATGAAGGTTTTCGGATTGTAAACTTCTGTCGCGAGGGACGAAGAATGACGGTACCTCGTAAGAAAGCCCCGGCTAACTACGTGCCAGCAGCCGCGGTAATACGTAGGGGGCAAGCGTTGTCCGGAATGACTGGGCGTAAAGGGAGTGTAGGCGGCCTTGTAAGTTAGATGTGAAATCCTACGGCTTAACCGTAGAACTGCATCTAAAACTGTGAGGCTGGAGTGCAGGAGAGGTGAGTGGAATTCCTAGTGTAGCGGTGGAATGCGTAGATATTAGGAGGAACACCAGAGGCGAAGGCGACTCACTGGACTGTAACTGACGCTGAGGCTCGAAAGCGTGGGGAGCAAACAGGATTAGATACCCTGGTAGTCCACGCCCTAAACGATGGATACTAGAGGAAGGGGGTATAAACTCCTCCTGTCTCGAAGCAAACGCGATAAGTATCCCGCCTGGGGAGTACGGCCGCAAGGTTGAAACTCAAAGAAATTGACGGGGACCCGCACAAGCAGCGGAGCATGTGGTTTAATTCGAAGCAACGCGAAGAACCTTACCAAGACTTGACATCGTCCGACGAACATGGAAACATGTTTTCCCTTCGGGGCGGATAGACAGGTGGTGCATGGTTGTCGTCAGCTCGTGTCGTGAGATGTTCGGTTAAGTCCGGCAACGAGCGCAACCCTTAACGGCAGTTGGCAATATTAAGTTAGCAACTCTGCCGTGACTGCCGTGGACAACACGGAGGAAGGTGGGGATGACGTCAAATCATCATGCCCCTTACGTCTTGGGCTACACACGTGCTACAATGGGTGCTACAAAGAGCAGCAAAACCGCAAGGTCGAGCAAATCTCAAAAAAGCATTCTCAGTTCGGATTGAGGGCTGCAACCCGCCCTCATGAAGTCGGAGTTGCTAGTAATCCCGAATCAGAATGTCGGGGTGAATGCGTTCCCGGGTCTTGTACACACCGCCCGTCACGCCATGGGAGTCGGGGGTACCCGAAGTCAGTGGGCTAACCGCAAGGGGGCAGCTGCCTAAGGTAAAACCGATGACTGGGGTGAAGTCGTAACAAGGTAGCCGTATCGGAAGGTGCGGCTGGATCACCTCCTTTTAAGGAACTCGCAAAGAGCGAGTA
>NZ_CALPCN010000016.1 GCF_943193045.1 Pumilibacter muris
GAGGCATTTCGCAACTTCTCCGCAGGTAAACTCAAATTGTATTACGACATAGCCGACATACGACGGTTTATAGGCGCTCTCGCAGTAACCAAACTAATAATTTTACAGGGTATGTCGGGCACGGGTAAAACTTCGCTCGCTTACGCGTTCGGCGAGTTCTTAGACAATAAAACGGTTGTAGTGCCCATACAACCCATGTGGAAAGAACGCACCGACCTTGTTGGGTATTACAACGAGTTTACTCGCAGGTTCAACGAAACGACCCTTTTATACAAAATGTACGAGGCTAACTGCAACGAGGAAATTTACGTTACCGTTCTCGACGAAATGAACATTGCCCGCGTTGAATACTACTTTGCCGAATTCTTGTCGCTTCTCGAAATCCCCAACCCCGACGGCCGCAATTTAGACGTGGTTGCGGATAAGTGGGACGACGACCCCAAGCTTTTGCAGCACAACGGCAAACTTCGCCTGCCCACAAATATGTGGTTTGTGGGAACGGCAAACAACGACGATTCCACGTTCTCAATTTCCGACAAGGTTTACGACAGAGCAATGGTGCTCAATTTAGACAAAAAGGCGGTGCCTTTCGACGCTTCCGACGCTCGCGGCATAAAACTGTCGGCAACGCACCTCGAAAAACTGTTCGAACGCGCGTGGCGCGAATACGCTCTTTCCGACCGCAACATGCGCCGAATAAAAAAGCTGGACGAATACATGATACAGACTTTTCATATAACGTTCGGCAACCGAATAATGAAGCAGATACGCGCCTACGTTCCCGTTTTGGTGGCATGCGGAGGGACCGAACTCGAGGCGCTGGACGACATACTTTCGCGCAAGGTGTTCCGAAAGCTCGAATCCAAAAACCCGGTGTACGTAAAACAAATGGCGGACGGCGTGTGCGGATATTTAGACGAGCTGTTCGGCGAAGACAAGATGGCATTATGCAAAGAGGCAATACGGCTGATAGAACAGAACGTGTAATGCCGAGCATAGCCGCAACCGACGACAACAAAACCGTTCCCGTTATATACCCCCGTGAGGTAAAAGAATG